>JANQFL010000066.1 GCA_028277845.1 Sneathiellales bacterium | reverse complement strand
GAGTAGTCGAGGCCGAGCCAGGAGAACGCCGTGAACTCGAGCGAAACGGGCACGCGGTAGTCGACCGGCACCTTGCCCCAGATCAGCTGGACGACTTCCTCGATCAGGAACGCCAGGCCGAAGGTGAACAAAAGCTCGGCCACATGACCGAATTTATGCACCTGACGCAATCCGAAGCGCTCGATGAGCGCGCCGACGGAACCGACGAGCAGCGGCGCGATGATCAGGGCCGGCCAAAACCCGGTCCACTGGCTGATCTGGTAGGAAAAATAGGCCCCCAGCATAAAGAAGCTGGCATGGGCGAAATTGAGCACGCCCATCATGCTGAAAATGAGCGTCAATCCGCTGGACAGCATGAACAGAAGCATGCCGTACAGCGCGCCGTTAAAAACGGAAAAAACGAATGTTTCCAAGACGTCCCCCCGTCGCTCACACGGAGCGATGGTGTCCTTGCGACAATGTCAATACGGTGATTGGTAGCCTGCAATAAGGGCCACACGACCCCCGCCACAGTTTTATGGCGGAGGTCATGATCGGCCGTTTGGCGTTACCGGCTTATTTAGGCCGCTTCATATTGCATGTAGTGGGCACCTCTACGTCGCTTCGGGCGACCCATGCATCGGTTCTCCATCCCATGCCCAGTTCTTTTCGATTGTAAACAAACTTCTTGGGGGCATCGAGAACTCCAGTACTGATGACCAGCGGCATTTGGAGTTGATGGTCCTTGCCCCGCATCATGACCTCACCGTTCGGCCCCTTGAAGGTTGCTCCTTCCAAAGCCGTGGCGACGGCCTGTGGATCGTCGCTGCCGGCCTTGTCCAGTGCAGCGGCGAACATGTTGAGCAGCCAGCGGAATCGATCAGCATACCAAGTCTTGCCGGCGGATTCCTCAAATGCCGCAGCGGCCTCATTGGATTCCGCCGAGTTGTTGGCATCATTGCCGTGATATTCGCCGACCTGCTTGACTGTCAGCTTTCCGAAGCTATCGGCACCAATCGCCGGGATGCCGCTCGGGATGCCGGCGTAAACAGTGTAAAATTGCGCATCTAGGCCGGCGGCAACCGCAGCCTTAATAAAACGAGACAGGTCTGGTCCCCAGTTCCCGGTCAGGATCGTATCGGCCCCGGCCGATTTGATCTTGGCGATATAGGGCGTGAAATCCTGCACCTTGCCGAACGGGGCGATCAGCTCGTCGCCGACCAGCGAGGCGTTGGGAGCGCGTTCCTTCAACAGACGGCGCGCGGCCGCCTGAAACGATTTACCGTAGGCGTAGTTCTGATTGATCATATAGACGTTCTTGACTGAAGAATCGCGGCCCATTTGAGTCGTCAACGCCGCGACCTTCTGGTCGACATTGGCATCGAAGCGGAAATGCCAATAAGAGCACAGCTCGTTGGTGAACGCCGTCGTCACCGCGGCGCTGTTGAGATACAGCACGCGTTTGTCGGGGTTCCGTTTATTGTGCTTTTCCAGGAACTTGATGATATTCAAGGCATGATTCGAACCGATGCCCTGGGTCACGTACTTGATGCCCTGGTCGATGGCTTTCTTCAACTGCTGAATGCTCTTTTCGGCATTCATGGCGTTGTCGAGCTGGACGATTTCGATCTTGCGGCCACCCAGAACGCCGCCGCGGTCGTTGATTCGCTTGACGATGAATTCGAACTGTTCGAGCTGGTCGCGCCCGATACCGGCGATCGGCCCGGACAGCGGCTCGATGAAGCCGAGACGAACCGGTTCCGCGGCTTGCGCTGACCAGGTCACGCACGCAAGCGCCGTCGCTCCGGTCAGAGTAAGTGCCAATTTCTTAAAGACCATTCGTTCCTCCCTCAAGGTTTGCTATTGGCGCCAACTTGACAATTCCTCGTCGAATCGGCCGCTTATGGTGCAATTCTTCGGCCTTGGACCGCGCCCTTTTTTCAAATAGGGAACCACCCCCTTTACAAGGTGTCAAGCAGACGGGTGACGCGAACAAGGACGGATAAACTCGACCGTGTCGAATAATCAGCATAAACCCTCGGAAATTGGTCTGGCAGCATACCATTGCAGAACAACATATTGACCGCTCTACCGTGGAATGCGATGACCATGCACCGCAGCATTTCACCGGTAGCGATTAACTCATGGATCAACCGTCACCCGTTCATGCCCGCTCCCCGTTTTTCCGGTTTCTCGGTATGGAAATTATCGAGCAGTCCGAAGGCCGGGCGGCCATCGAGCTGAATATCAAGGACGAGTTTCTCAACGTCAGCGACATCCCCCACGGCGGCGTCATCGCGTCCCTGATCGACAGCGCCTGCGGCGTTGCCGCCACGTGGGTGCCGGACGGCCAGATAGAGCGGCGCGTCATGACCCTGTCGCTGACCACCAGTTATATCGCGCCCGCCCGCGGCCCGCGTATCAAGGCCGTCGCGCGCGTCCGGGGCGGCGGCAGAAAGACGGTCATTTGCGACGCCGAGGTGTTCGACGCCGACGGCACACTCCTGGCCACGGGTCTCGGCAATTTCCGCTACCGGACCGACCGGGCTTAGAATACAAACCATCGGAACAGTTCAGAACAGTGGAGGGTATCGCCATGCACAGCTATCAAGTGACGGAATTCGGCGCACCGTTGTCGCCGGCAGACGGCGGGGTGCCCGAACCGCAAGGCGCCCAGGCCGTCGTCAAGGTCGACGCGTGCGGCGTATGCCATAGCGATATCCATCTGTGGGAAGGGCATTTCGACCTGGGCAACGGCCGGCAACTACCATTCGGCAGCGGCCCGGACATGCTGCCGATCACGCCGGGGCATGAAATCGTCGGCGAGGTGGTGGCCGTCGGCCCCGATGCCGCCGGCGTGTCCGTCGGCGACCGCCGGGTTGTCTTTCCCTGGATCGGCTGCAACGCCTGCGCCATCTGCGCGGCGGGCAACGAACACCTCTGCAACAAGCCCCAAGCGCCGGGCATTACCATCGACGGCGGCTACAGCGACCATGTTCTCGTGCCCGACGCCAAATATCTGCTGGACTATGAGGGGCTGCCGGCGGAACTGGCCTGCACCTACGCCTGTTCCGGCCTGACCGCGTTCAGCGCGCTCAAGAAAGTCGGCGCATTGGGGCCGCGCGACCCGCTGGTGATCGTCGGTGCCGGCGGCGTCGGCCTGGCCGGCGTGCGCTTCGCCGAGGCGGTGACCGGCCAGAAGCCCATCGTCGTCGACATCGACGACAGCAAGCTGGAGGCGGCCCGGGAAGCCGGCGCCGCCGACGTGCTCAACTCAAGCGAGGACGACGCCGGCAAGCGCCTGTTCAAGATGACGGGCGGCGCCGCGGCCTCCATCGATTTCGTCGGCGCGGAAAGCTCGTTCAAGTTCGCCGACCGGGCGTTGCGCAAGGGCGGCAAGGTGGTGGTGGTCGGCCTGTTCGGCGGTTCGGTGACGCTGCCTTTACCGTTGATCCCCATGCGTTCGGTGTCGGTTCAAGGCTCCTATGTCGGCACGCTGGACGAAATGAAGGAACTGCTGACGCTGGTCCGCAGCGGCGTGGTCGCCCCGATGCCGATCGAGACCCGGCCGTTGGAGCAGGCGACGCAGACCCTGGAAGACCTGCGGGCCGGCCGTATCGTCGGCCGCGTCGTCCTGCGCCCGTAAGCGAACGGACCTGACCTAGAAACGAGGCGGCCGCTTGTCGCGGAAGGCCGCCAGTCCTTCCGGCAGTTCATCGCCGGTAAAGGCCAGCGTCTGCGACAGGGCCTCCAGTTCCAGCACGGCATCGAGGCCGCTCGGCGCCTGGGCCAGCATGCGCTTGGCCATGCGCATGGCGAAGGGCGCGCGGCCGGCCAGTTCGGTGGCACATTCAAGCGCCGTGGCCTGGACCGCCTCGTCGGCCACGACCCGGTCGACCAGGCCCTTGCGCTCCGCCTCTTCCGCCGCGATCCGGCCGCCATACAACAAGAGCTGCCGGGCCAGACCGTCGCCCGCCCGCCGCGGCAGGCTGTAGGCCAGGCCGTAGTCGGGCACCAGTCCCAGCCGCAGGAACGGAAAGATCATCTGCGCCCCGGTGCCCATGACGACCGTATCGGCCGTCAGCGCGATCCCGGCACCGGCGCCGGCGGCAAAACCCTCGACCGCCGCGACGATGGGTTTGTCCGCTTCCACCAGCGCCCGTACCAGCTTGTGATTGCGCTTCATCCGCGCCCGGCCGCTGACGCCGTCGATATCGTCCATGGTGCCGACATCGCCGCCGGCGCAGAAATGGCCGCCCGAGCCGGTCAGGATAACCGCCCTGACGGTGTCGTCTATCAGTGCACCGTCGACGGCTTCGGTCAGCGCGGCGATGCCTTCGGGCGACAGGGCATTGCGCTTGTCGGGACGGTTGAATGCAAGGCGCAGAATGCCGTCGCCGGGACGGTCGACAATCAGCGGGGATTCGGACATGACATGGCTCCGGTGATGACGCTTACCAGGGGGCAGTGTTCATCGTCGCGAATATTCTGGCAAGGCGTGATCCGGAATAGATGACATGCATTTCCGCTTTGACCAAAGACGCCGGCCAAGGTAGTCCGGGGCATGGATTTGCGCACCCTGACCCGCACCGAACAACTGCACGGCATCGGCCTGATGCTGCTGGCGACGGTCCTGTTCGCGTGCATGGACCTGACGGTCAAGCACATGACGGCGAGCTATTCCGTGCCGCAACTGGCGTGGGCCCGCTACATGTTTCATGCCCTGCTCATGGTGGTGTTCCTCGGTCCGCGGCGGCGCCTGGGTCTGTTGCGGTCGAAACGGCCGTGGCTGCAGTTGCTGCGCTCGTCGTTGCTGCTGATCATCACACTGCTGTTTTTCGGCTCCTTGAAGTTCATTCCGATCGCCGAGGCGACCACGCTGGCCTTCGCCAACGTGCCCCTGGTCGCGGTATTGTCGGTGGTGCTGCTGAAGGAATCCATCGACGGCAAACACTGGATCGCCGTGGCCGCCGGATTTATCGGCGTGTTGATTGTGCTGCGGCCGGGTATGGGCATCGTGCACTGGGGTGCGTTTCTGGCCCTGGGCATGGCCGTCAGTTATGCGTTCTTTCAGATCGTCACCCGCATGCTGACCAGCACCGAGGATGCCGTGACGACACTGTTCTATACCGCGCTGACCGGCACCGTCGGGACGTCGCTGATCGCGCCGTTCTTCTGGACTCCGCCGTCGCCGGCCGACTGGCTGACCATGGCGGCCATCGGCGTGATGGGCGGCACGGGCCATTTCCTGCTGATCAAGGCCCTGGAAAAAGCGCCGGCATCGGTCATTTCGCCGTTCGGCTACGCGCCGCTGATCTGGGTGACGATCGGCGGCTATGTGCTGTTCGGCGACTTCCCGGATACATGGACCCTGGCAGGCGCCGCCGTCATCATCGGCAGCGGCATGTTCCTGGCGGCGCGCAACCGCCGCCAGAAGAATTGTCCTAGTCGCCGGCGGCCGCCTGATCCAATGGAATGACACCATCCGCCGCCTGGTCGGCGACGTACAGATCGACCCCGTTGTCGGCGATGATCGTCTCGATTTGCGGCGGCACCGGCCGGTCGGTGTAGACCGCGTCCACGTCGGCGATATTGGCCAGGCGGGCCATGGCGCTGCGGCCGAACTTGGAGTGATCCGCCACCAGACAGACGCGGCGGGCGTTGTCGATAATGCCCTTGGCGACCCGGACCTCGCGGTAGTCGAAGTCGAGCAGCGAGCCGTCGACATCGATGCCGCTGATGCCGATGATGCCGTAGTCCACCTTGAACTGGCGGATGAAATCGACCGTGGCCTCGCCGATGATGCCGCCGTCGCGGCTGCGCACCACGCCGCCGGCGACGGTGACCTCGAAATCGGCGTTCGAGCTCATCATCGAGGCGACATTGAGATTGTTGGTGATCACCTTGAGCTGGCCGTGCCGCAACAGCGCCCGCGCCACTTCCTCCGTCGTGGTGCCGATATTGATGAACAGCGACGAACCGTCGGGGATGTGCTCGGCCAGCATCTGGGCGATCCGCCGCTTTTCGTCCTGCCAGAGAATTTGCCGCGTCTGATAGGCGACGTTTTCGACCGACGACGTCATGCCGGCGCCGCCGTGATAGCGCCTGAGCAGGTCCTTGTTCGACAGTTGGTTGATGTCGCGGCGAATGGTCTGCGGCGTCACGTCGAATTGTGCCGCGAGATCATCGATCGACACGAAGCCGTGCCGGCGCACGAGGTCCAGGATCCGTTCCTGGCGCTCATTTCGAGGCATGTGTCCGCGATCCCCTGATGTCCCAGAACCGGGCGGGTTGTCCGCCACCCATTGTGCTTCGAGGCGATATTTTACAGCACAGCAGGCGCGGAGCAACATATGGTGAAAAGCCCATCCGACGCCCCCTCATTGACGCGAATCAATGGTCGGGCGCGCCGCCGGACGCTAGAATATCAGGGCGCGCCGGGCGTCGACGCCGGTGCGGATTAAAGAGTTCGGGAGCATCCCGAGGCGTAGGTTTGAGAGGTCCAACATGGAAATCGCTCCGCAAATCGTATTCGAAGACATGGAGCCTTCGGAATTCGTCGAAGCCCGCATTCACGACGAAATCAGAAAACTGGAACAATTCAACGACAGGATCACCAGCTGCCGCGTGGTCGTATCGGAACCGCACCGCCATCACAGCAAGGGGAAACTGTTTCACGTCCGCATCCACGTAACCCTGCCCGGCGGCGGCGACGTCAACGTCAATCACAACAATCACGACAAACACGCCCACGAAGACGTCTACGTGGCCCTGCGCGACGCCTTCAACGCGGCCCGGCGCCAGCTGCAGGACCATGGGCGCAAGCGCAGCGGCCACATGACCAAATCCCACGAAGCGCCGCCGCACGGACGGGTGACCCGCCTGTTCGCCGAATCGGGCTACGGTTTCATTGAAAGCAGCGACGGCCGGGACATCTATTTCCACGAAAACAGCGTCGCCAACGATGCCTTTTCAAAATTGGAGGTGGGCTCGGAAGTACGGTTCTCGGAGGAGGTCGGCAATCAAGGCCCGCAAGCCAGCAGCGTCACCCCGATCGGCAAGCATCACCTGGATTGAGCCCCGCAAGCCTTCGCCCTAGGCCGCCGGCCAGGCCGTCTTGTCGCGCGCCTGCCACATGCGCCGGGCGACCGCCAGGGCGGCTTCCTCATGGGCGGCGCGGGCCATGGCAACCAGGGCAATCGCAACCGTGCCGATGACCGCGGCCTCGCCATAATCATCGGTGGCCGTTCCGTCCCACAGCGACCGCAGGCGGTCGAGCGACAGGTCCTGGTCGGCCGGGGCACGGGCCTCGTCCATCACCGGCGACCACGTCTCCCGGGTCGCGACCTCATGATGCACGGAATAGATCTCGACCGGCTTGCCCGGCCGGCGTTCGCCTTCGCCGCCCTCGCCGCGGAAGACGACGGTGTGGGAATCCCCCAGCAGGTTGGCGGCCAGATGATGGGTGCCGAGGAAACCCGGATGAAAAATGCCCTGGATCGACCCGACCGCGCCGAAAGGGTTGATCATGCGTGCGATCGTGTGCACGGGCGAGCGCAGCCCCAGGACCGGCCGCAGGGCAAACAGATCGGTCAGTTCCGGCGCGAATGTGTCCAACGGCAGGTAGGTCAACCCGGTGTGTTGCAAATGACCCTCGACGTCCGCCGGTTTGCCGGCCACAGGGAACCCGATCGCCCGCATGGCGTCGTCGGTATAGATCCGGCCCGGCGTATGGCCGGAGGCGCCATGCAAGACGATCCGCGCGCCGTCCTGGACCAGCAGCAGGGCCGACAGCAGGAACCAGGGCAGTTGCCGCTTTTTTCCGGCGTAGGACGGCCAATCCAGGTCGACGGCCGCCTGCAGCGGCACGGCGGCATGAATATGCGTTCGCACGGCTTCCACGAACCCGGCCACTTCCTCAGCGGTTTCCTCCTTGAAGCGCAGAAGCATGAGGAACGCGCCGAGCTGTTCCGGCAGCACCTCGCCCCGCATGATCATGGCCATGGCGTCGCGGGCCTCGTCCTGTGTCAGCGGCCGCGATTTGGTGCGCCCCCGCGCCAGAATCTTGACGTATTGGGCGAAGGGATGCTCAGTGGTGGGTGAACCCGTATCCGACACGGCGTGCTCCCGCAATGGCGAGGAAGGATGTGATGCAATGATACCTGTGTACCGCGTCACGGCAACGCTGTCCCATGACGGGAATCAATGCCGTTACGGCGTGAACGCCGCAGAGCACCCTGCCTTCGCGCAGACGTGAAGACGGCAAACGCCGCATTTTCGCCCCGGTTGTGCTAGGACAGGCCGTATCGGGGCCTGCTTGGCCCGGCAGGGGGACATCATACTCATGATCACACTCTTTCAGTACCCGGCGATGTTCGGATTGCCCAACGCCAGTCCGTTCTGCATGAAGCTGGAAACCTATCTGCGCATGTCCAGCGAGCCTTTTCAGGTCAAGTCCATGCTGGATCCGCGCAAGGCACCGAAAGGCAAACTGCCGTTCATCAAGGACGGCGACACCGTCGTCGCCGATTCCAGCGCGATCATTGACTATCTGAACCGTACCCGCGGCCGGTCACTCGACGACCATCTGACCGGCCATGACCGCGCCGTCGCCCTGGCGGCACAGCGCCTGATCGAGGAAAGCCTCTACTTCGTGTCCGTGTACCAGCGCTGGGTCGATGACCGCAACTGGCCGGTGACCAAGGCGGAATTCTTCAAAAGCATGCCGGCGCCGTTGCGCCTTTTCGTGCCCGAGTTGCTGCGCAGAACGGCGCGCAAGACCGTGGAGCTGCAGGGTACCGGGCGGCACGCGCCGGAGGAGATCGAGGCCATCGGCATACGCAATGTCGGCGCCCTGTCGGACCTGCTGGAAGACCGGCCCTATTTCTTCGGCGATGCGCCCTGTTCGCTGGACGCCAGTGCGTACGGCATGCTGGCGCAATTCCTGTGGACTCCGGTCAAGGGCGGCGTCAAGGCGGAAGTCGAGAAGCGGGACAATCTGGTGGCGTTCTGCGAACGGATCCGTGATCGTTATTACGGCTCAGACTGATCCCGGTTTCGTCGCCTGCACATAGGTCGCCCGGATTTCCCGTTTCAGGGTCTTGCCGGCGACGTTGCGCGGGAAATCCTCCAGCACGATACAGTCGCGGATACGCTGAAACTTGGCGCCGACCCGTTCGTTCGTCCATGCGATGACCGCACCGCTATCCGGCGTTCGGCCCGCGCAGGCGACAACGGCAGCCACCGGCGCCTCGCCCCACTTTTCATCGGGCGCGCCGAACACGGCCACTTCGGCCACATCGGGATGCTGCACGATGATTTCCTCGATGTCCTTGGGATACACGTTGACGCCGCCGGAAATGATCATGTCCTTGATGCGATCGACCAGATAGAGATAGCCCTCGTCGTCCACATAGCCCGCATCACCGGAGTGCAGCCAGCCGTCAACGATGACGTTTTCCGTCAGGTCGGGACGTTTGTAATAGCCCGACATCCACATCGGGCCGCGGCCGCAAATTTCGCCGACCTCGCCCACCGGGACGGGACGGCTGTCGGGATCGGTGATGCGCATTTCCAGGAACGGCATCGGCACGCCGACCGAGCCTTGTTTGCGCACGGACTGGGTTTTGTCCAGCAATGTCATGAAACCTTCGGTCAAACCGTAAAGTTCGTAAAACCGGCCGGGCAACGTGTCGTTCAGCCGCGCCTTGTAATCCAACAACAAGGGGGCACCAAGGCTGAGGATCATTTCCAGCGACTGCAGCCGCACCGGGTCGTAGTCGGGATGATTGAGGATCGCCATGAGCTGGGAGGGCACGACGATCATGTGGGTCACGCGCTGGCGCTCGATCTCGGCCATGACCCGGCCGGGGTCGAAGGCCCGGTGCAGGACGAAGCGGCATCCCAGGAACATCCAGGGCAGGAACACCAGCATGGCGCCGTTGAACACCAGGGAACCGGCGTGCAGCACGACACTTTCCGGCGTCATGCGAAACGCCGATGCGAACTGGGTGCAATACTGGCCGCGGACGCGATGGCTGTGCACGATGCCCTTGGGTTCCCCTGTCGTGCCGCTGGAATACATGATGTTGTACGGGTCGTCGTAGGCGATCCGTGCGTCCGGCGGTTCGGTGTCCGCGGCGCCGTCGATCAATTCGTCAAACCTGCGGTACTGCGGCGGCGCGTCGTCCGCCCCGACCAGGACGTACCCGTCCTGGGCGATATTCGGCAGTTCGCTCCGAATCGAATCAAGAACGCCGATGAACGATTGGTCGGCAACCACCAGAACCGTATCGGAATTGTTCAGCAACGACTGCAATCCGCGGGCCTGAAGCAGCGGACTGATGGGCACGATGACCGCACCGGTCTTCGCCACCGCCAGATACAACAAGACCAGTTCGAGACAGTTGGGCAGAATGGTCGCCAACTTGTCCCCCTTGCCAAGCCCCGCGTGCAGCAGTCCGTTGGCGACCTGGTTGACCCGCCGGTTCAATTGGGCAAATGTCAGGCGGTGTTCGTCCAGAACAAAGCCCTGCTCGCCGGGCCGGTACGCCGCATGATTGCTTAACAAAGTTCCGATGAGAATAACGGCCTCCCGGGATCGATATGACTGTTGAGACAAGTATAACCGGGACCGGATGCCGCTCAATCGGGGCATGGCGGCCGATGCGGCGTTCCGCCAGGTAGCGGGGTCGTTGTCGAATGTTCGGGTTTCGCTTGTACCGCGTTCTTCTGTTACCGTTTCTGCTGATTGCCGCGCTGGTGGTGATGGTCATCGTCGCCTCCGATGACCAGCCGTCCGTGCAATCCGTCAAGACGATCACGCCGGCCAATGCCGACCGGGCCCGCGCACTGGCCCGCACCTACGGCCGCATGCTGACGTCCAACCGCCGACGGGTGACCTTGGTTGCCAGGGTCGAGGACATCAATACGGTCCTGGCTTTGGCCGTGCGCGGCCTGCCCATGATCACCGCGGCGGCCGAAACCGACAACCGGTCCGTGGCGTTGAACGTCAGTGGTGAACTGGCACCGGTCTGGCCCGGGCGGTTTCTCAATCTCGCCGTCCGCGTGCGCGAGTCCGCGGCCGGGTTGGACATGTCGGACGCCCGCATCGGACGATTCACGGTGCCGCCCGCCGTTGTCCGGTATGTGTTGGAACAGGCCGCCGATTATGTCATGGGCGCCGACCAGGGACGGGCGCTCATCGACGCGGTGCGGGAGGTTAAAGTCGACCGCGGAGCCGTCCTGGTGCGGATCCGCCCCATCACGGACATGGCCGATATCCTGAAGGCGCGCCTGGCGGAAACCGTCGCGATTGCCGATCCCGCGCTGGTGCGGTTTTACTACGAAGCCCTGACCAAACCGGCCGGAGCCAGCGGAACCCAGTCGGCATCGCTCGCCGGGCATTTCAACCGGCTGTTCCGCCTGACGCCGGACCATGCCCAAGGGGACACGAGCGATGCGCAAATTGTGGCGGAGAACAGAGCCATCGTTCTTGCCCTGACCATGGCGTTCGTGGATCCGCGCGTCGAACGCCTGGCGGGAGACGTCCGGACCGGTGATCTGTATTGGCGGCGGCCGGCATACAGACCGGCGACGCTGGCGGGACGGACCGATTTGGCCAAGCACTTCCTGTTGTCGGCGGTGCTGGAGATGGCGGCGGGCGCGCGGGCCTCGTTTGTCGCCGGCGAGTTCAAGGAATTGATCGACACCCGCGGCGGCAGCGGCTTCAGCTTCGTCGACCTGGCGGCGGACCGGGCCGGAATCCGCTTCGCCCGTCTGGCGGCGTCCAATGCACGCTCGGCCCGCTATGTCCGCCGTGCCGCCAAAGGCGGATTGACCGAACGGCTCTTCTTTCCCCGGCTGGACGGATTGCCGGAATGGCTCGACGAGAAACAGTTTGCCAAACGTTTCGGCAATGCCGACAGCCGTGCCTACAAAGCCCTTGTGCGCGACATAGACGAACGCCTGGCGGCACTGACGATGCACCGCAACGCGCCATGAACGGACGGTATCGACCATGACAAAGACCGGAAACCGAGAAATTCTGGTCAGAACGGCGACCGAGGCCGACGCGAACACCATCTGGCGCCTGCTCAAGGATCTGGCCGACCATGACGGCGCGGGCGAGAAGTTCCTGGCCCGGCCGGCCGATATCCGGCGCGAAGGGTTCGGCCCCGCGCCGGCGTTCGAGGTCGTACTGGCGGAACACGGTGACACCACGGCCGGCATGCTGAAGTTCTATGAAATTTATTCGTGCTATCAGGGCCGGCGCTGCATGTTCGTCGATGCGCTTTATGTGGCCGAGGATTTCCGGCGGTTTGGCGTCGGTAATGCCCTCATGCGGTGCGCCGCCGCCATCGCCCGCGAGCGGGATTACGGACGCATCGACCTGACGGTGCTGCCGGGCAATACCCGTGCCCAGTCGTTCTACAAATCCCTCGGCATGTACCGGGTCGAGGAGGAGTTGTTCCGGCTCGACGCACAGCTTTTCGGGCAAGAGTGATTCAACGGAGGAGAGGACGGACGGGCCGGCGGAGGGCGGTCAGCGGTTACGCCGGTTCTTCATTTGTGTACTCAGGCCGGCGAGTTCTTCCGTACTGAGCAGATCGCGCGACATGGGCAATACGGTGCAGTTTTCCCAGGTCAGGTGGCGTCGCTGGTTTTCGGCGAACGAGGCGGCGTTGACGAAGAACTTGGCCGGCGCGTGCATGTCGTCGCCGGCTACGAACCGCTTCAGTTCCGCCGATATGGCACTGATGGGCCCGTGGTCGGCTGCGTGTTCGGCGCGCAGGACGCGGATGATATCCGTGAGTTTCTTGTCCGCCTTGCCACTGTTTTCCAGCAGATTGAACAGGTCTTCCTCGTCCGCGATGTGATCAAGCAAGTCCCGGGTGAGAATGGTCACAAGCGCGGTCGCTTCCTCGTGCGACTGCTGATGCCTGAGGTCCTTGATCAGGGCCTGCAACCGGTCGCACACCGCCGCAATACGGCCGTGATCCGCTTCCATGAAGCTGATGGGATCGTCGAGCAGAGCGGTATCTATCTCAAAAGGCGAGGTCGTATCGGTCATCGGGCGCGTGCTGGACTCTTGGTCAATCCTGGCGAAGGGAACGGCGGATCGTCGGAGCCTCGATGGTAGTCAGCACCCCATTTACCAACCTTGACCAATGTCAATGTGCGGCGCAAGCGGCGGAATTTCCCGGTCACAAAGTTGGCATTGACAGATTAGCCCGTGCAAGGCGATGTTGGGTGCGTGAAAGCCGATTGCGATCAAGGCGTTGATGTGGTCGGCCAAGGCGTAACAACGTTCAGACGGGGCCCGAATGTCTTCCCTCAATCTCGAAGACCTGGACTTGCTGTGCAAGTTGCCCATGTTCTCGGGCCTGTCCCCGGATTCGCTCGATGCCCTCTTGATGGGGACCAAAATCCGCGAACACCCGCGGGGCGAGGTCTTGTTTCTGCAGGGCGACGACGCCGACCGCTTCTATGTGATATTTTCCGGCTGGGTGAAACTGTTCCGCGAAACGCCCGACGGCGATCAGTTCATTTTCGCGGTCTTTACGCGCGGCGAGTCCTTCGCCGAAGCGGCCATATTCGACAAAGGCGATTTCCCGGTTTGCGCCGAGGTGGTCGAGGATGCCAGGCTGCTGGAAATCCGCGCCCAGCCGTTCCTGCATCAACTGCAGACGGACCCTAATCTGGCCCTCAACATGCTCGCCTCCGTCTCGCGCCGGTTGCGCTATCACGTCCAGTTGGGCGAACAGTTCCGTATGCGCACGACGGCGCAACGGCTGGCGGAATTTCTGCTGAAACTGTGCCCGCCGGAGGACGGCGAGATCACCATCACCCTGCCCTACGACAAATCGCTGGTGGCGGGACGCCTGGGTATGGAACCGGAAACGTTTTCGCGCGCCCTGGCGAAGCTGCGTCCGTTGGGCGTGACCAGCAAACGCCACGAAGTGCACATCGCCGATACGGCGGCCCTGCGCGATCTGATCAAAAGCGAAGAATAGCCCGTCCGCACCGTAAGACGGCGCGGCGGTCAGCGTTCCCGCAACGCCCGGTCGCGGACCTTGAGAATCGGCTTCAGCAGGTAATCCAAGACCGATTTCTGCCCCGTCAGGATGTCCACAGACGCCGTCATGCCCGGAATGATGGGCAAGGGTTCGTTGTCGGTCCCCAGGAAGCTCTGGTTGGCCTCCACCCGGATCTGGTAGTAGCTCTCGCCCTGATCGTTGGTGATGGTGTCGGCGCTGATGTGCTTGAGGCTGCCCTTGAGGCCGCCGTAGATGGAAAAGTCATAGGCGGTGATCTTGATCATGGTCTGCTGGCCGGGCCGCAGGAACGCGATGTCCGTCGGCCGGATTTGCGCTTCGACCAGCAGGTTGTCCTCGAGCGGCACGATTTCGACCAGGTCCATGGCCGGACGGACCACGCCGCCGATCGTCGTCACCATGAGCTGTTTGACGGTGCCCCGGACCGGCGACCGCACGTCGGTACGGGTCACCTTGTCCTTGGCCGCCGACATGCTCTCCGACACCACGGACAGGGTCGCCTTGCGCTCGTTCAGCTCCCGTTGCGCCTCGGCCCGGAAGGCCGCCTTGCGCTCGCCGATACGGCGGCGGGTTTCCTTCAACGCCGCTTCCGCCCGCGGCAAGGCAAGCTTGGTGGTTTCCAGATCACCCTTGAGGTCGTTGACTTCGCGCTCCAGGCGCAGGATTTCCACCTCGGAAATGGCGCCTTCCTGGATCAACGGCCGGGTCAGTTCAAGCTCCCTGGCCAGCAAACCGTAACTGCCCGTCAACTGCGCGAGGCGGCGTTTCAACTCGGCCAGTTCCTGGCGCCGTTGCGTCACCTGCTGCTGCAGGATGGCCAACTGGGACGTCAGTTCGTCCTTGCGCAGGCGGTAGAGGTCGCGTTCGGCGTCCACCTGTTCCTTGGCGCGGGCCTTGAGTTTCTTGCCGAACGAAAGGGGCTTGGCTTCCGACTCGGCGGTCAACCGGGCAATGGCGGCCATCAGGGCATCCTGGCGCGCCTGGTTTTCGCCGACGCTGGAGGCGAACCCGGTGTCGTCGATGCGGACCAGCACCTGGCCCTGTTCGACGATCTGGCCTTCGGAAACCAGGATCTCCTTGACGATGCCGCCTTCCAGGTTCTGCACCACCTGCAACTGGCTGGACGGAATGACCTTGCCCTGTCCGACCGTGACCTCGTCCAGCACCGCGTGATCGGCCCAGACCACCATGACGATGAAGAACAGGACGATCGAGAAAAACAGATAGCTGACCCTGCGGTGACGGCCATAGACCGTTTCGGCGTGCACCGCGGAAACAAAGTCGGCGTCGCCCCAACTGCGGATTTTTTCGGCGGTACCGGCCGCCGCCAGCTGTCCGCCCGCCTCGATGGCCGTTCCCTTGGACCAAGCCCGGCGTAACAGGAAAAGAGCGGTGATCAGCAAAACAACGACAAGGCCCCACATCCAGACGCTGGCCGGCACCATGCCGAACACACCCAATTCCGCGATCTCCGCGAACCATTTGCTGACGCTGTCCAACATTCCGCCTTCCGACATCGACCCTTCCTGATTCATCTCGCCGCGCGCCCCCGTTAGGTCCGCGGCACGCGCAGCTTGCCCTGGCTCAGGCGCTGCAGCACCTGTTCCCGCGGGCCGTCGGCGACGACGCGGCCGGCATCCAGGATGATGACCCGGTCGACCAGGGTGAGCAGGGAGGCCCGGTGCGATACCAGCACCAGGGTTTTGCCCGGCAACAGTTCGGTCAGGCGCGCCTTCAGTTTTTGCTCGGACGAGTTGTCCATGCCGCTGGTCGGTTCATCCAGGATCATGATCTGCGGATCCAGCATCAGCGCGCGGGCCACCGAGATGGTCTGCCGCTGGCCGCCCGACAGGGCCTCGCCGCGTTCGCCCACGGGCATGTCGTAACCCAGCGGGTGGCGGATGATGAAGTCATCGGCCCCGGCCAGCTTGGCCGCGTTGACGACCATGCGGTCGTCGGCATAGGGCGCCGCCATCGAGATATTGTCGCGCACCGAACCGTAGAACAGGAACGTGTCCTGCGGCACGTAGCCCATGCCGTGGCGCAGGTCGGCCGGATCGATCTGGCGCAAGTCGACGCCGTCGATCAGCACCGAGCCTTCCTCGGGATGGAACAGGCCGACGATCAGTTTGCCGACAGTGCTCTTGCCCGAACCGATGCGGCCGATAATACCGACACGCTCGCCCGGTTTGATCTTGAAGGACACTTCCGTCAGCGCCGCCAGTTCCTGGTGCGGATACTTGAACGTGACGTCCTTGAATTCGATTTCGCCCTGGGCGATGGGCCGGCTGATGAAGGTCTTGCCGGCCGGCCGTTCGACCGGCATGGTCATGATCTGGTTGAGCGTCTTGAGCGCCGCCTTCGACTGATGGTAGCGCACCAGCAGTCCGGCGAACTGGCCCAGCGGCGCCATGGCACGGCCCGACAGGATGACACAGGCGATGAGGGCACCCACCGACATGTCGCCTTCCTTGATCATGAAGACGCCCATGACGACGACGCCGACGGTGACCAGTTGCGTCATCAGCATGGAGAAGTTGACGGCCCCCGACGACAGCAGCCGCGACTTGCGCGCCGTTTCCGCCGTCAGGCCGACGAAGCGCTCCCACTGGCGCTGCATGCGGCCTTCGGCGCCCAGGGTCTTGACGGTTTCCAGGCCGCCGATGGCCTCGACCAGGATGCCGTGCTTTTGCGACGCTTCGCCGTGGATCTTCTCGACCGCGTGGTTCAGCGGGATCTGGATGAAATAGCCGACGATGACGATCAGCGGCACGGCGACCAGGGGAATGTAGGCCACCGGCCCGCCCAGCATCCAAACGATGAAAATGAAGAAAAACGCGAACGGCAGATCCACCAGCGTGGTGACAGTGGCCGATGTGAAGAAATCGCGTACCGTCTCGAAATCGCGCAGATTGCTGGCGAAGGCGCCGGACGATTCCGGCCGTGCCTGCATCTGGATGTTCAGCACCTGCTGGAAGATGCGGCTGGCCAGGATGACGTCGGCGCTTTTGCCGGCCGCGTCGACGAAGTAGCCGCGCATGTTGCGCAGGACGAAATCGAACAGGAACACCGTACCGGCGCCGATGGCCAGGACCCATAGGGTCTCCACCGCATTGTTCGGCACGACGCGGTCGTAGACGTTCATGATGAACAGCGGGCTGGCCAGGGCGAACATGTTGATCAGCACCGAGGCCAGCAACACCTGCGAATAGGTTGGCCAGAAACTGATCAGGGTGCCCCAGAACCAGGACCGGTACTTGGGGGCCTCGAAATCGACCGTGCGTCCGTCGAACTGATATTCCGGCCGCACGAAGATGGCGTAACCGGAATAGAGCTCGGCCATTTCCTGCGCGCTGACCTGCTGCGCGCCGGTGCCGGTTTCCGGGAATATCACTTCATAGCGGTCGGCGCTCAGCCGTTTAGTGACGACGCACGCCTTCAGGTCGTGGAGCAACAGGACGCACGGCATGACCAGCTTGGGAATATCGGCCAGGTCGCGGCGCACCACCCGTCCCGACATGCCGGCCCGCTCGGCGGCCCGCAGAAACAGGTCGGGCGTCAGCCGGTTGTCGACCTTGGGCAGGCCGGCGGTCAGGGCGTCGGCCGAGAACGTGCGCTCGAAAATCTTGGTCAGGACGATCAGGCACCCAAGCAGCGGGTCCTGCGATTCCGCCGCCAGCTCGCGCGAATTGATGCCCCATTCGGGCTTGTCCTCGGCGGCCTCGTCGCCGTCCCCTTCCGCGCCGATCGCACCCAGTTCGCCGGCCGCCTTGTCGATGGCCTCGACTTCCGAGGGGGCGTCAGACGCGCCGTCCGAAGACGACTTGGGGGCCTGCCCGGACTCGCGATCAGAATGCATAGACTCTTCTTCGGCGGCGTTCGGTTGGACCGCCTCGGATTGGGTTGTTGTCATGATAATCCCAGCAAAGGCCGCAACACTGCGACGTCTCCCGTCCACTGCGCGCAGGCTACGGTCAAAGCTTTACCAAAGCCTTTACAACCCACGTGTGTGAACGGCCCACGCCTGCCCGAATACCGCCCTCGTATTTTATGGTTAATATGGCCGTTATATTGACCTGCCCGCCGCGTTCTGTCACCCCCTCATCGGGCGCCCGAGCGGTGCCTAGCGGATTGATTGCACACCACAAATCCGGGTGCGGATGCACTCGTTCGGGTATTCGGGAAAGAGAGAGCCGTTCAGCGCGGCCGGCGCGGCGATCAAATATCCGTCGAGTGGATTTGCAGATCGATGCCGTCGCCGTAGTACAGCGTCAGTCCGGACTCGAAACTGAGATAATGGTATCCGGTGACGTCCTGCCCGCCGGCCGTCACGTGATCGGCGGCGATGCCGCTGGACAGGACTTCGGAGTCGACGGTCAGTTTCAGGGTTTCGAACGACGGATCGCTGGTCAGCACGACTTCGTTGTTGTCGTCCGAAATCAGATCGGACAGCGCCAGTTCCACTTCGCCGGCGGGGTCCGGTTCGGCCGCCGCGAACTCGCCGAACGAATCCCAGTCGATGTCGAGATCGGTTTCGAACAGATCGCCGAACGGCGCGAATTCAATCGCGTCGTCCGCAGGATCCTGCGCAGCTACGGTGCCGTCTGATTTGTCCGATTTGGTAGCCATGGCCGACCGATACACGTCATGATCGTTAACAGGGCTTTACCATAGCACGGCCAGGACAGCGGCGGAAGCCTGTTCATGGGCATCGATACAAGATTTTTGTTAACCATAACAATGCGTTGCAATTCAATGCTACGGCTACACTCTATCAACGCCGGAATCGCGTGCGGCCGGGACCATGCGTCCGCCCCTTTGGGATGCTACTCATGGTAGCATGAAACGTTAGCCCGCCTGACCCCGCCCGAGAATCTCCACGACGTCGCTCACGCCGTAAATGCTGACGATATCGTGGGCGGAAAGCGTGCCGCCGAGCTTTTCCTCCAGGCCTTGGACGACCCGCATATGGGCCAGGCTGTCCCACGCCTCCAGATTGTCCAAATTGGACTCGTCCTCGATCTCCGTCACTTCGACTTCCAGGGCTTCGGCAACCAGTTGTTTGGCCGCGGTCAATGTATCGCTCACAGGCCCTGCTCCTTACGCTTGGTCCATTCGTCCCGCATCAACCCGAACAGAATGACGTCGATGCGGTCGCCATCGACCGTCCGGATGTGCTGGCGCATCACGCCTTCGTTCTGGAACCCCTGGGCCTTGTAGTTGTAGACCGACGGGACATTGCGCGACGACGTCATGCCCCAGACTTTGACGAAATTCGTGGTGCGGAAAACAAACTCGATGATTGCCGCCCGGGTTTCGCGCACCACGTGCTTGCCCCAGTAATCCTTTTCGCCGATGACCACACGCGTTTGCGCCGTACCGTTGCGGAAATCCATGTCGACGGAGAAAAAGCCGATCTGCTGCGCCCGGTCCTTGGGAAAGACGCCCAGGTGGAAATTGGTCCGGTTGTCGGCGCGGGCGACATACCGGCGCATGCGTTCCAACGCCTTTTCCGGCGTATCGTCCTTGCGCGGTTCCATGTTGAGGAACGCCATCAGTTCGGGGTCCTGCAGCCATCCCACGTACCATGGTCCGACCTTTTCCGGCGGCACGGAACGCAGCAGGAAATTCTTCGTCACGAGGACCAGCGGATTGCCGGGTTTCCAGGATGCCCGTCTGGCGCCCTGGCCTTGCCGGGACTGCGGTGAGTCCGTTTCGCCACCCGCGCCGGCGGCCGCCGGCTTGGTTGCTTGCGCGTCCGATTCAGCCATTCCTATTACCTATCCTGATTGAGGCAGTACGCCATGACGTTCTGCCGGTTCACCTTGCCCCGGTCCGTTTTCGGTATATCGGGAACCAGAAACCATTTTTCGGGAACGCTTTCCCGCCGCAGGCGTTCGCGGCACCAGGTACGCAGTGCCTTTGTATCCACGTCGGCGCCGTCGGACAAGCGTATGGCGACGCCGACGACCTCGCCGCTGATATCGTCGGGGACGCCGAACGCGCACGCCTCGAGAACCTGGTCGTGACGCTCCAGCAGCAAATCGATCTCTTCGGGATGGACTTTCATACCGGCCCGGTTGATTTCGTTTTTCTGGCGGCCCGTCATCCACAACCGTCCGGCGCCGTCGATGCGGCCGATATCGCCGGTCAGAAACCAGCCGTCGCGCAACACGCCCTCGGTCAGGTCCGGCCGCTCGTAATAGCCCGTCATGAGGGCCGGGCTCTGCACCGCGATCTCCCCCTCGCCGGACCGGGAGACACTGCCGTCCTCGGTCACGATCGCGGCCACGCCGCCCCACATGTCGCCCAGCAGGCCGTCTCCGGCGCCGTCTTCGGTCACGGATGCGCCCGCCAGCCAATTCGCCGTTTCGGTAATACCGTACATGTTGAACACACGATCGATGCCGCACCATTCGGCGACGGAGCGCCATAAATCGAACGACAGGGGCGCGGACCCGATGTGCACTTGCTGCAGCGTCCGTTCACCCGGTGGTGCGCCGACCTTGAGCACGAGCTTCCAAAATGCCGGAACGGAGCTCATGAACGTGATGTCATGGTCGGTCATGACCTGGCCGAGTTCCGCCGCGCCGCGGATGCCGATGCCGGGCATCAGCAGCAGATGCCTGCCGGCCAGCAAGGGCGTCAGGCAATTGCCGATCAGTCCATGGCCGAAATGCGTCGGCAGAACACACAAGGAATTGCGCAACGTGTCCCGGCCGATATGCGCCTGATTGAGCGCGACGCGCGCCGCGAGGGAACGAAAACTGTGGACCACCCCCTTGGGCGTTCCGGTCGTGCCCGAGGTGAACAGGATCAGCGCCGGGTCGTCCAGTTGGGACCGCGGCTGCAACGGCGGCCGGGCCTCGTCCTGGGCGCTCAAGTCATCGCCGCAATAGACCGGGACCCGCAGGCCACCGGTGTTGTTCTGCTCGGGCCCCGACAAAACGACACGGGCGGAAACGAACGAGACGATGTTCTCGAGTTCGCCCGGCGTCAGACCCGCGTCGGTGCAGACGGCGCAGCCGCCGGCCGCCCAGACCGCAAACAGGTCGGCGAAAAAGGACGGGGAATTTCCGTGCGCGATGACCACCTTCTGGCCGGGACCCACGCCGCGTCCGCGCAGCGCGTTATGGCGTACGGCGATCTCGCGATCAAGCTCGCCACCCCGCCAATGACGGTCAGCGACCAGATCCGTGATCGAGCCCAAAATCCCCGGCGCAACAAACATATCCCGCCCCTCAATCTCCCAAAGTTTCATCCGGCCGCCGATGACCGGCGAACGATCGCCCCCCGGACGCGACGGACGAGTTGCCATGCCGCCACGGACTTTAACGGGGAAATGATTTTAGAGCCGTTAAACGTGCGCCATCGTGTTGTCCGGCCCGTTTGCACCCGCGGTCCAGACCGAGACATATTTCCGGCAAGGCATATCCCTGTTAACGAAATTTCGCTAGCATAAAGCAATACACTAGGGTGTGTGTTGTGAAAAACCGAACTGCTCAGACACAAACGATGGACCAGGCGCCGGCCGGGGCCGTTCCCGCCATGCGTCAACGCATTGTGCAGCATCGGGGCCGGCGGTACTCGTTGAAGCTCGAGCCCGAATTCTGGGTCTGGCTGGAGGGTTTGGCGGCGGCCCGCCACATGCGCTTGAATGTCCTGATCGCCGAGATCGCCCGCGAAATACCGGACGGTGGCAATCTGGCATCGGCGTTGCGGCAGTATTGCCTGGCCGAGGCCGGCCACAGAATCATGCGTTTGGAAGACCGGGTATTGGACCTGACATTGTCATCCGGCCTGACCAAATTGCCGGTCATTGTCGAGGCCAGCCCGGCGCCCACGCTTCTGGTTTCGCATGACCACGTCATCCTGCGGGTCAACGGCGCGTTCGCCCGCTGGTCGGGCATTTCCCGCAAGGATCTCATCGGCCGGCCGTTTGACCGGTTCTTCAATTTTGCCGCCGCCGCGCCGATGGCGGAGGTGTGGCGCCGCCTGGGGCAGGGCTATGACCGGCCCATACCGGCCAAACTGACCTATCTCGCGCCCGGCCGCGTGGTGGTCGCGAAGGCGACGATCTGTGCCGCCAGCATCAAGTCGCCCAGAGACTTCTCCTGCATGGTGATGATCGATGTGACGTGGTGAGACGGCACGGCCGGATGCGTCGAAAAACAACCGCATCGCCGCAAACGAAAACGCCGGCCCGAGGGCCGGCGTTTCATTGGTCGGTCGGTGACCGGCCGATTGTCAAAGTCCGCTTACATCGCTTCGGAGGGCGGATCGACTGCCAGGGTCTCCAGCAGCTTGCCCATCGAGGCCAGCACGCGATACATGCCGAACAGTTCGGTGTATGCCAGGGTCGTTACGTTCGACTGCGCGTTGAACAGTTCGTTCTCGGCATCCAGAACGTCGAGCAGCGTCCGGGCGGCGATATCGAACTGGCGCTGGTAGGCGTCCCGCACCTGTTCCTGACGCTCGGCGTGTTCACGCTCGGCGGCCAGACGGGCGCGGGCCGTTTCCACGGCGTTCCAGGACAGGCGGATGTCTTCCTGAATACGGCGCTGGTTCTTGGCCATAACCGCACGGGACTCTGAAACGCGCTCAAGGGCTTCCTGCTTGGCGGCCTGATCAATGCCACCGCGGTACAGATTCCAACGGGCGACCAGCAGGGCGCTCATCTGATTGTTGTCGCCGCTCACACCGTTCTGATCTCTGGCAAACGTGCTGTTCAGTTCCAGATCCAAGCGCGGACGGAACGGCGCGTCGGCGGCTCGGTGTTCCGCTTCGGCGACCTGCACGTCGGCGGCCGAGATCTTCAGCGTCGGGTTGCGGTCGACGCCGTCGGCAAGCGCCTGCGACAGATTGGACGGCATCGGGTAATCGGGACGCGGAGCCGGATCCAGGGTATCGGGCGTATCCCCAACGACACGGATGTAATTGGCGACGGCGTCTGCCAAGGCGCCGCGGGTGGAGGCCAACGTGGCCCGGGCCAAGCCCAGACGGGCGCCGGCCTGTTGCACGTCGGCGGCCCGGCCGCGGCCCGATTGGGCACGCTGTTCCATTTGCCGCAGTGTGCGCTCATGCACGGTGACCAGGCCCTGCGCCAGTTTCTCGAGTTCACGTTGGCGCTGCACGTCGAGATAGGCCTCGACGGCCTGCAGGCCGATCACTTCGGAAGCTTCCAGCACGCGCGCCGCCGCCGAGTCGACACGGGCCGACTGGCGTTCCAGTTCGCTGCGTGCGGCACCGCCGTCATACAGCATCTGAGTCAACGTCAGAGAGCCCAGCCAAGGCCACTCACTGGCGTAACCACCACCGGTGGACGGTGACTTCGTACGTTGAAAACCCCAATTGGCCAGGGCATCAACCGAAGGATAGAACAGGCCACGCGCCTGCCGCTTTTCCTGATCCACCGCGCGGCGGTCCGTCGCCACTTCGGTGATTTCAGGGTTGGTCCGGACAGCGGCATCCACCGCGCCTTCCAGGGTCTCAGCACTGGCTGCGCCGGCCGTCGCCACAATCAGCGCCGCCGCTGTGGCCAAGCAACCTTTACGCAACACTGAGGCTTCGGCTTTGATCCCCATCATCAGCTCCCAATTCACTGGTACAACCCTCTCTCAACTACGCAATTCAATTTTTATAGCGCACAAACTCACTGACTACGCTTTGTGCCCCCTCGAAAAATGTGTGCACGCGCTCAAGGCAACCAATCAATCTCTGCCCGAACGCGCACTGCCAGAGATTCCACTCCAGCATCAAATTCATGGGCAGTATTAACGATCACCAACAACCCGAGCAACTGTAAATCCTTGGAACTACTGGAATACCTGTCCACAGTTGCCGAGATGCAACATGTTTGCCTTTGAATCACAGAAGTCTGCCAATGAATCGTTCGGAGCACCATCGAAGCGTTTGGAACGCGACACTTTTGTATCGGTCAAACATAGGATTTTACACTATTAACAAGAGATACGACTTTACTTGTTCGATAATTAGTAATGTGTATATGCGTCTATTATTCTGCCTCGATTATTCCCCTCGTTCGAGAAGGGTTTGAATGCGCGTCCTTGTCCGTCATAATAGGAACGAACGTTCATACAGTACCCTGTTGACTCCAAATTAAGTCGCATTAAAGTACGAATTTACCGCAATGGAAAAGCGGATGAATTCCGTCAATCAATCAAGAAACCGCGCCTTTGGCCCGCTGTTCGAGGGGGAAGATTCATGAAAGACACTTTGCAACCCGGCGTTTCGCTGACCAACCGCGTCGAAATCGACGAAGCCCGAACCATCGATTTCATGGGCGATGAACTGCGGGTCTACGCTACGCCGGAATTGGTACGCGACATCGAAATCACCTGCCGCGATCTGATTTTGCAGCACACCGACGACAACGAGGATTCCGTCGGCACGCACATTTCCGTCGCCCATACCGGGGCGACGCCCCTCGGCGCATGGGTGGAAATCACGGCGACCGTCACGGCGGTGGACGGCCGCGCGGTCAGTTTCGAAGTGACCGCCCGCGATCCCCTCGAAGAGGTCGGCAAAGGCAAGCACAGCCGCTTTGTCGTGGACGTCGGCATGTTGCGCGGTAAGTTAGCCGATAAGAAGGCCAAGCTCGCAAACGGCTAGAGAGAGCCAAACTCGCAAACGGCTGGAGCATGTATCACCCGACAGGAGCCAAGAAGCGCCCCGGCAAGGCCAATGTAAGGCTCAGTAGGCAAGACATGTTCTAGAGACCACAGGCGGAGGAACGCCCCATGGCCGCGGAAGCCAAAAAAGTCCCTGTCTATTGCTATCAGTGTGTGGCCGGCCCGGATTTGCTGACCGTCAAGGTCGAGGACGGTGTCGCCACGGAGGTGGAACCGAACTTCAAGGCAGCGGACGTCCACCCCGGTGCGGGCAAGGTCTGCGTCAAGGCCTTCGGCCTGGTGCAGAAGTCCTACAATCCCAACCGCATGAAAACGCCCATGAAGCGGACGAACCCGCAAAAGGGCCGTGAGCACGATCCGGGATTCGTGCCGATTTCCTGGGACGAAGCGCTCGATATCGTCGCCGACAAATTGAAGGAAGTGCAGGGCAAGGGACTGATCGACGAATCCGGCTTTCCGCGGGTTGCGGCCAGCTTCGGCGGCGGCGGCACCTCGACCTACTACATGGGCACCTTCCCCGCGTTCATGTCGGCCTGGGGGCCGGTCGATCTCAGCTTCGGCTCGGGCCAGGGCGTCAAGTGCGTGCACTCCGAACATCTGTACGGCGAGCTGTGGCACCGTGGCTTCACCGTGTGTTCCGACACGCCCAACACCAAATATATCTTGTCCTTCGGCATGAACGTGGAATCGTCGGGTGGCGTCGCCGGCGTGTACCGCCACGCCAACGCACGGGTCGAACAGCATGCCAAGCGGGTGCAGATCGAACCGCACCTGTCGGTCACCGGCGGCTGCTCGGCCGAATGGGTGCCGATCAAGCCCAAGACCGACGCGGCGTTCATGTACGCCCTGATCAACGTCATGCTGCACGAGGCGGAGCGCAACCGCCTTGACGTCGAATTCCTGCGCGACCACACGGCGTCGCCCTACCTGGTCGGCCCGAACGGCTATTACATGCGCGACCCACAAAGCCGCAAGCCGCTGCTGTGGGACACCAAGCGCAACCAGGCCGTTACCTTCGACACCGAGGACATCGTGCCGGCGCTGGAAGGCACGTTCTCCGTCGACGGCATCGAGGTCGGCCCGGACGAGGAGATCTGGACTCATTCCGGCGCCGAGGCCGAGACCGGCTTCACCAAGATGCTGGTCCACATGACCAACTACACGCCCGAGTGGGCGGCCGGCGTTTGCGACGTGCCGGCCGAGACGGTGCGCCGCATCGCCAACGAGTTCCTCGACCACGCCTGTGTCGGCGAAACCATCGAGATCGACGGCGAGACCATGCCGTTCAGGCCGGTGTCCGTGGCGCTCGGCAAGACCGTCAACAACGGCTGGGGCGGCTACGAATGCTGCTGGGCCCGGACCATGCTGGCGGTGCTGGTCGGCGCCCTCGAAGTCCCCGGCGGCACCTTGGGCACCACCGTGCGCCTGGTGCGCCCGGCAACCAGCCGCCAGGCTAGCGTCAGCCAGGGCCCGGACGGCTTCATGGTCTATCCCATGAACCCGACGGGCAAGGACGACTGGCAGGAACAGCCACGCATACGCAACGCCTACAACACCCTGGTGCCCCTGTCGGCATCGTCGCCGTGGAGCCCGGCCTTGGGTCCGACCCATCTGGCCTGGCTGTTCCAGCGCGAACAGCCGGAGCATTTCCCCAAGACCACGCGCCCGGATGTCTGGTTCGTCTACCGCACCAATCCGGCGATCTCCCAGTGGGATGCGCCGACCGTGGCCGAGACCATGGCCGACTTCCCCTTCACCGTATGCTTCGCCTACACCCACGACGAAACCAACCACATGGCCGACGTGCTGCTGCCCGAATGCACCGACCTGGAGGCGACGCAGCTCATCCGCATCGGCGGCACAAAGTTCCAGGAACAGTTCTGGGACTACACCGGCTTCGCCCTGCGCCAGCCGGCCGCCAAGCCGCCCAGCGACACCAAGGAATTCACCGACATCTCCACCGAACTGTGCGAGCGCCTCGGCCTGACCGAGAAGTACAACGCGGCCCTCAACCGCGGCGCCGGCGGCGTGCCGTTGAGCGGCGAGAACTACGATTTCAGTCTCGATCCGAAGGTGCCGCATTCGTCGGAGGAGATTTGGGACGCCTCGTGCAAGGCGGCCAGCGCCGAAGTCAGCGACGGCAAGGAAGTGCACGACCTGGCGTGGTGGAAGGAAAACGGTTTCATGGTCAAACCGTATTCCCGCAAACACTGGTACCTGTTCCCGACCATGCGCGAACGCGGGGTCCGCTTCGAACTGCCCTATCAGGAGCAGCTGACCCGGGTCGGCCGCGAACTGGGCAACCGCCTGCACGAAAAGGGCATCAACTGGTGGGACACCCAGCTCGAGGAATACAATCCCCTGCCGCCGTGGAAGGACTTCCCCGGCATCTGGGAGAAGGCGACCGTCAACGCCGGCGGCTCGCTCGAAGAGATGCCGTTCTGGCTGATCACGGCCCACAGCATGCAGTATTCCTGGGGCAACAATGTCGGCATCCAGCTGATCAATGAGGTGGCCAAGAACGTCAAGGGCCAGAACGGCGTCGTCATCAACACCGGCAAGGCCAGGGAATTGGGCATTGCCGACGGCGACATGGTCGAAGTGACGTCGACGCTGCGCTCGACCGAAGGCAAGGCCATCCTGCGCCAGGGCATCCGCCCCGACACGCTGCTGATCATCGGCCAATTCGAACACTGGGCCACGCCCCATGCCAAGGACCTGAAGATCCCCAGCATGAACACGGTCACGCCCATGAACATGGAACTGACCGACGCCACGGGGTCGTCCGCCGACCTTGTCCGCGTCGGCCTGCGCCGCGTGGGAGCCTGACGCTATGACACGCTATGTCATGATTGCCGATCTGCGGCGCTGTGTCGGCTGCCAGACCTGCACCGCCGCCTGCCGCCACGCCAACGCCACGCCGCCCGGCGTGCAGTGGCGCCAGGTGCTGGATATCGAATCGGGCGAGTTCCCGGACGTCAACCGCACCTTCGTGCCGGTGGGCTGCCAGCACTGCGCCGATCCGCCGTGCATGCATGTCTGTCCATCGACCGCGACGGGCCAGCGCGAGGACGGCCTCGTCACCATCGACTACGACATCTGCATCGGCTGCGGCTACTGCGCCGTCGCCTGCCCCTACCAGGCCCGCCACATCGTGCACCGGGCCGAGTTCGCCTACGGCAAGGCGACGCAGAACGAAAACCAGCGTTTCGACGAGAAGCGCATTTCCGTGGCCACCAAGTGCACCTTCTGCAAGGACCGCATCGACTTGGCCGAGGAGACGGGGCAGACGCCGGGCGTCGACCCCGAGGTGACGCCCGCCTGCGTCAATTCCTGCATCGCCAGCGCATTGCATTTCGGCGATCGTGACGACCCCGACAGCAACGTCTCGGTCATGCTGCGCGAAACCGAGCACTTCCGCATGCACGAGGAGCTCGGCACCGATCCTGGTTTCTACTACGTAGTGGATGACAAGAAATGAGCCGCGTCGAACCTTGGCACCAGACCAACTGGGACTGGCGCGCCGCCGGCAACTTCATCGGCGGCGGCACCGGTACCGGACTGATGATCGCCACCACCGTCAGCCTGGCGGCTGGCGCGCTGGACCCCATCTCGGCCCGTATCATGGCGTTCTTCGCCCTGGGTTTCGTCGGCCTTGGCCTGCTCTGCGTGTGGGCCGAAATCGGCAAGCCCCTGCGTTTCATGAACGTGTTCCGGCAGCCCAAGCGCTCGTGGATGACCCGCGAGGCCTACATGTCGGTGCCGCTGATGGGCGCGGGCTTCCTGGCCGTCGTTCTGGGCGACGCGATCTGGTTCTGGCTCGCCGGCCTGATCGCCGTCGCCTACCTGTTCTGCCAGATGAAAATCCTGCAGGCCTCGAAAGGCATTCCCACCTGGCGCGACAACGCCTTCATGCCGGTAACCGGCCTGACCGGACTGACCGAGGGGCTCGGTTTCCTCATCCTGGCCATGCCCGTTCTCAACACCAAGCCGGCGTTCTGGCAGGGCGCGGTGCTGCTGGTGCTGGTGATTGCCCGCGCCGTCTCGTGGTGGATGTACCGCAATGCCCTGAACGACAAAGGTGCGCCGGAGAAAGCGCTGGCCGTGCTGACCACCGCCGACCGGCCGGTGCTGTACATCGGCAATGCCCTGCCGGCCGTGCTGTTGGTGATCTGGTCGGCAAAACAGGGGCCACTGACGGCCACGGTCGCCGGCGCCGTCGCCCTGCTCGGCGGCTGGTTCCTGAAATTCACCGTCATCGCCCGCTCGGCCTACAACCAGGGCTTCGCCCTGCCCAAGCTGCCGGTGCGCGGTGTCGGCACGCCCGCCCCCGGCATCAAGCCGGGCTGGAGCAAGGGGAGCCAGTAACCACCCCACGTCACGCGCCCAGCACCACCCCGCCGCCGGCCGGCGTCTTTACGAGATGACGCCGGTCAAAGAATTCCCGTGCCAGCACGGTATTTTGGCCGGCGAGCAAACAAGAAAAGACCCCCGGAGGAACGGCCGATGGCCCACGCGATCAAACAAGAGACTTCTGACCCGTACATGTACCAGCCCGAGGCGGAAACCATGCCCCGGGAGCAGCTTGCGGCCCTGCAGCTCGAACGGCTGCAAAAGGTCGTCGCCCACGCCTATGCCAACGTAGGCCATTACAAAAAGGCGCTGGATGCCGCCGGCGTCTCGCCCGCCGATATCCAGTCCCTCGACGACATCACCAAGCTGCCGTTCACGGTCAAGACCGATCTGCGTGACAACTATCCCTTCGACATGTTCGCGGTGCCGCAGGACCAGGTGCTGCGCATCCATGCCTCGTCGGGCACCACCGGCAAGCCGACCGTGGTTGGCTACACCGAGGGCGATCTGAACATGTGGTCCGACCTGATGGCCCGGTCCATGGCCTGCGCCGGCGCCCGTCCCGGCCAGGTGGTACACAACGCCTACGGCTACGGACTGTTCACCGGCGGTCTGGGCGCCCACGACGGCGCCACGCGGCTCGGCTGCGCCGTGGTGCCCATGTCGGGCGGCAACACCGAGCGCCAGGTCATGCTGATGGAGGATTTCGGCGCCTCGGTTCTGTGCAGCACGCCGTCCTACGCCCTCAACATCACCGAGGTGGCGGAGCAGCAGGGCGTCGATCTGCGCAAGACCAATCTGAAGCGCGGCATCTTCGGCGCCGAGCCGTGGAGCCAGGCCATGCGCGAGGAGCTGGAGAGCCTGTTCGGCATCAAGGCCCTCAACATCTACGGCCTGAGCGAGATCATGGGCCCGGGCGTCGCGGTGGAATGCGACGTCGCCCAGGACGGCATGCACGGCTGGGAGGATCACTTCCTGTTCGAGCTGATCGACCAGGAAACCGGCCAGCCGGTGGCCGAAGGCGAGCCGGGCGAACTGGTCATCACCACGCTGACGAAAGAGGCCCTGCCGATCCTGCGCTACCGGACCCGTGACATCACCCGGCTCAACCGGGAGACATGCGCATGCGGCCGCACCCACGTGCGCATCATGGGCATCACCGGGCGCAACGACGACATGCTGATCATCCGCGGCGTCAACGTGTTCCCGAGCCAGGTCGAGGCCATGCTGGTCGGCCTGCCCAACATCGCGCCGCACTATCAGCTGGTGGTCTCGCGCGAGGGCACCATGGACACCCTGACCGTCGAAGTGGAAGCCGTGCCCAACACGCCGGAAGCCGACTACGACCGCATCGCCAAGGAGGTGGTGCATCACATCAAGTCGATGATCGGCGTCTCCTGCCGGGCGTCTGTGATGCCACCCGGCGAACTGCCGCGCTCGCAAGGCAAGGCCGTGCGGGTGCGCGACCTGCGGAACAAGTAGACGGGTCCGGCAATCCCGGCTTTTCATCTTCGGCGCCGGCGTCTCACAAAAACGTGATGGCCGGGACGGCGCGACGGCACGGGCTGTTGACCGGTATCAAAGCCTCGCCGCCGGGCACTTGATATCCGTTCTCACATTGCAGTTCGTTGCGAGTGAATGGATGCCTGAATGAACGCGTTGCACATTACCGCCGACACAACGGTGGCCGCCGCCATCGCCCGGGACCCCGGCCTGGTCGACCGGCTGGCCGCCTTCCGCCCGGCCTTCGCCAAACTGAAGAACCCGGTGCTGCGCAAGACCATGGCCAAGCTGATCACGTTCGGCGATGCTGCGCGGGTCGCGGGAGTGACGCTGGACGATTTGCTGGCCGTGGCCAACTGCGCCACGTCCGTGGGGACTGCCGCCATGCCTGAGAACACGACGTCACCGGCACAAGAACCGCGCCCGGGCTGGGCCGACGATATCGACCTGGACGGCTGCGCCCGGCTCGACGTGCGGACGATGATCGACGCGGGCCAGGACCCGCTGGCCACCATCATGCCCCTCGCCGCCACCGTCGCGGACGGCGCGGCCCTGGTCATCGACGCGCCGTTCGATCCCGCGCCGCTGCGCCGGGTGCTGGGCCGCAAGGGCTTCTCGTCTTACGGCGAGTCCCTGAACGACGAGCACTGGCGCATCTGGTTCCGCCGCGACGGCGGGGAGCAGTTCCCGGCGGGCGCGGTGAAGGACGAAGCCGTCGACTGGATGGTCGGGCCGATCGCCCACATCGACGTGCGCGGGCTGGACGCGCCCATGCCGATGATCGCCGTGATCGCGCTGCTGGAACGGCCCGGCACCGGCGGCGAAGTGATCGTGCACCACGAGCGCGAGCCGCTGTACCTTTATCCCGAACTGGCCGAGCGCGGCTGGTCGTACGAGGTGCTGTTCACCGACGGCGACGAAGTGCGCCTGCGGCTGACGAAAGACTGATCGAGCCGAACCCATGAGTCTGGCCGCCAGCAGTTTCCTCGGCAGCGCCAAGTCGCGGCTGCTGCCGCCCTCCATCCCGCTGCGCTTCTTCGGCGCGGCGGCGGTGTTTCACGTGGCGTTGTGGATCATCCTGCTGCTCGGCGCCGACGGCGTCACCGGCTTCGGCGGCGGTCCCGGCCCGGTGCTGGCGGCCATTCACCTGCTCACCCTCGGTGTGCTGACCATGTCGGCCATGGGCGCGGCGTTCCAGTTGCTGCCCGTCGCCACCAAGCAGGCCCTGCGCGCCACCTGGCCGGCCCGCGCCGCGTCGTGGCTGTTCATCCCCGGCACCGCGGTGCTGGCCGGCGGCATGGCCCACGCATTGCCGTTGGTCATGAGCATCGGCGGCGTCCTGGTCGGCCTGGGCATCCTCGTCTATGCCGCCGTGCTGGCCGACAATCTGTGGCGCACCAAGGGCATGGTGGTGGTCACGGGCCACGCCTGGGGCGCGGTGGTGGCGCTGCTCGCCCTGGCCGGCCTGGCGCTGGCCCTGATCTTCGACTACGAGCACGGCTATCTCGACGACCCCCTGGCCATCGGCGCCGCCCACATGATCCTGGCGGGGTACGGTTTCATGGGCCTGCTGGCCATGGGCTTCAGCCACATCCTGGTGCCCATGTTCGCCCTGTCGCCGGTGCCGAAAACCCAGCACGGCGTGGCGACGCTCGGCCTGTCGGCGGGCGGTGTCGTGCTGGCCACGGCGGCGACCCTGACCGGCGGCGACCGGGTCCTGTTCACCGCCGCCATTCTCACCGGCCTGGCCGGCGCGGCGGGTTATGTCTGGACCATGGCCGACGTGCTGCGCCGGCGCATGCGCAAGCGCCTCGGCACCGCGTTCATCCTCATCCGCGTCAGCTGGAGCTTCCTGCCGCTGAGCATCGCCGCCGGCGTCGTGCTCGCCTTCGGCCTGCTGCCCGACAAGGCGCCGGCGCTGTTTGGGTTCGCCATGTTGTTCGGCTGGCTGCTGACCTTCGTCATGGGCATCCTGCAGCGCATCACGCCGTTCCTCGCCTCCATGCACGCCGCCAAGCCGAACCGGGCGCCGCCGCTGGTGTCGGCCCTGACGCCGGAGCAGCCCGCCAAGGTGCACGCCTACTGTCACCTGGGGGCACTGGCGTTGCTGCTGATCGGCATCGTGCTGGACGAGGCCTGGATCATCCGCGCCGGCGCCCTGACCGGCCTGTTCGGCGCCGGCGCCTTCGCCCTGTTCTTCGGCGGCGTGCTGTGGCGCCTGCATAATCTCAGAAAAGAGGCGGCGGAATGAGCGCGCTGGACCGCCAGGCGGAGGACGCGCTGAAACACGTGCTGGACCCCGAGGCCGGCATCAACATCGTCGATCTGGGCCTGGTCTATGCCATTGAAGCGGAACAAAAGCGTGTCGCCGTGACCATGACGTTCACCACCGAGGCCTGCCCGGTGGGCCCGGCGCTGCTGGCCGAGGCCGAACACGTGCTGGCGGCCCTGCCCGGTGCGCCCGCCGTCGACATCGCCGTCACCTTCGACCCGCCGTGGACGCCGGCCCGCATCACGCCGGACGGCCGCCGGGCCTTACAAAACTAGAAAGACCCCTGCCGTTTTATGGCCATTGTTGACTCGCACGGATAATTAAGGTAATTTGGTACGTGAATACTTATTTAGCGGCCGTGCGGCGCTGTGAGGACCAAGGGCGTACCCGCATAAAGGAGAGATTTCGTGGACTTTTCGCGACAGGTACCGCGCCTTCTGCACGAAGAACACGCCGCCACCATCAGCCTGCTGGACCGGCTGGAGGGTGTGCTGGCCAAGGCCGGCCCGAAAACCCCCGCCGACACCTCGGACAATGACATCCACCGCCTGCTGGGCGAGCTGGCCGCCAACCTGGAAAACGAGACCGGCCGGCACTTCGACTTCGAGGAAGGCCACCTGTTCGCCCGCCTGAACGAGATGGGCGACGGCTTCATCGCCGAACTGCTGACCGAGGAACACAACGCCATCCGGCCCCTCGCCGACACCCTGGCCGCCATGGCCCGTACGGCGCGAAGCGACGGCTTCTCGGTCGAGGCCTGGCGCGACTTCCACCAGTACGGCATGGAACTGGTCGAACGCCAGGTGGCGCACATTCAGAAGGAAGAAATGGGCCTGCTGCCCATCCTGGAAGACCTGCTGGACGACGACGTCGACGCCGACCTGGCCACCGAATACGCCATGGCGGGCTAGGGGCTGGCAGCCCGGGCGGGTTGCCTGCGGCGCGACAAGGGACACGAAACGAGGATGACGCATAGAGATGTTGGGAAGTTGGCGAGATTACCAAGCGGCAGGGCGTGTAAACGCAATGCCGGCTTGGCCGGCGCGCCGGAAACCAGTTTGGGGCCGCGCCGCGCCATAGCCTGTTCTTGGACCGGCCAGAGGCCGGACCCGGGCGGCGTGAGCCAAGCGCTCCGGAGGCGCGCGCCCGGCGTTTGAAGTTGCGGCCGTGACCGGCTCCGGTCACGGCGGCAGTAGAATCGAACCCTGAGGGAGGAGAGCATGACAACAGAGACCGTGACGGTGAGGCCGTTGGTCGAAGCCGACCTGAACGCCGCCGTCGAGATCGACAAGGCCATCGCCGGGCGCGCACGCCGCGGCTTCATGGAGAAACGCTTGGCGGCGGCACTAAGAACCCCGGACCGCCACATCCAGGTGGCGGCCGAGATCTCTTCCGAATCGGGGGGCGGCGCCCTGACCGGCTTCGCCCTGGCCCGCATCCAGGACGGCGAGTTCGGCCGCTCCGAACCGGCGGTGGTGCTGGAGGCGCTGAGCGTCGACCCGGCCCAGCAGCATCACGGCACCGGCCAGGCGCTGATGTCCGGCATCGAGGAGGTCATGCGCCACAAGGGCATCAGGGAACTGCAGACCCAGGCGTCGTGGAAGGACCACGAGGTGCTGAAGTTCTTCGACGCCAACGGCTTCCGCCTGGCGCGCCGCACCGTGGTCGAAATCCCCGTCGCCCGCGTGCATGAGTTTTGAGGTTGTCTGTCTGATGACGCCTCAGCCGGCCCGCTCCGCAAGAACCCAATGGCCCAACCACCCCTAGGGTACACTCACGGGTGGTTGGCCAAAGACGGGAGATGCGGGAGCGGGCCGGCCCCCGGCACCTTCAATGAGCCACCGGCTCATTTGCGATCAACGAGAGCCAAAAAGATGACCGACAAGAAATCCCTGCACATCCCCATGCCGGCCGACGCCGAACTGGAACCCGACTATTCCGATCCCGACGGCGACGACTTCGACGCCCTTTCGAGGGATAAAGTGCCGGTGCGCACCATGGAGGCCGGCGACCTGGCCGCCGTCGCCCGCATCGACCGCAAGATCACCGGCGACGACCGCTCGGCCTACCTGGCCGGCAAGCTGGACGAAGCCATGAACGACTCGGCCGTGCGCGTCTCCCTGGTCGCATTGCCGCCGGAAGACGGCTCGAGCAATCCGGGCGGCGAGCCCGTCGGCTTCATCATGGCCAAGGTCGACTTCGGCGATTACGGCCGGGCCGAAACCAACGCCGTCATCGACACCGTCGGTGTCGACCCCGGCTTCGCCGGCAAGGGCATCGGCCACGCGCTGTTGAGCCAGCTCATGGTCAATCTCTCGGGCCTGCAGGTGGAAACCCTGGAGACCCAGGTCGCCCGTGAGAATTTCGACCTGCTGGGCTTCCTCTACTCCTGCGGCTTCGAACCCTCGCAACGGCTGGTGTTTGCCCGCGAGGTCTAACCAAGTTTCGATGTATTCGTTGCATCGAAGCTTGGCCGGCGCGACTGCGCCGCGCCGCTTATGCGGCGTGAGCCAAGCGGCCCGGAGGGCCGCGCCCGGCGTCTGAGGTAAGGCAATGATCGATCCCGATCATTGCCGCTCAATTAAATGACACCCGTTCCCAAGTGTACACGTAGCGTTCTTTCCTCCCTCGAACTCCCCCGGCCCCGAAGAATGATTCGGGCCGGGGGTTTTGTTTCTGGTGGAAGACTGGGCGATTGGTCCAAGATGGGACAATCCGTGACCCAGCCCTCAAACGCGAGTAAAATAGACCCAATTCAATCGATTCGGCGAGTGGCTTAGGATAGCGTCAATCAATCAGAATTATGATTCCAAACGCATATGCGCTTGACTGCATATTTGTAGTGAGGGAAAATATGTCGTGAGTTGGGACGTCGCGTTTGACGAGGCGTTCGATCCGGAGTTCGATGCGTTGCCGGAGACCGTACAGAACGAGATTCTCGCCCATGCACGGCTTCTGGAGGAATTCGGACCGACGCTCGGACGGCCCCGGGTGGACACCCTGAACGGTTCGCGCCATGCGAACATGAAGGAACTACGGTTCCAGGCAGCGAACGGCGCCTGGCGCGTCGCCTTCGCCTTCGATCCGAAAAGGCGGGCGGTGCTGCTGGTGGCGGGAGATAAATCGGGCGGCGGCGAAAAGCGTTTCTACAAGGCGCTCATCGGCAAAGCCGATGCCCGATACGCCGCGCACCTTGAGAGATTGAAGCCGAAAGGCGGGAAAAAGACATGAGCACATTGAAGCAAAGAATGCGGGACCTGCCCAAGCAGCGCCGGGCGACCGTGGAGGCGCGGGCGGAAGAACTGATTGCCGAGGAATTGTCCCTGCGGGATTTGCGCAAGGCCCGCAAACGCACGCAACAATCCGTCGCCAAGAAACTGGGCATCAAACAGGAAAACGTTTCGCGTATCGAACAACGGTCCGATCTGCTGATTTCAACTCTGCGGGGTTATGTCGAGGCGATGGGCGGCAAGCTGCATTTCGTCGCAGAATTCCCCGACCGTCCGCCGATCGAATTAAGCGGTCTTGCTGCCATGGAAAACGATGAAAAGAAACGCGCAAAAAGGGCGTGAGAAATCTCCGTTAGCAAGGGCATCGGCCACGCGCTGTTGAGCCAGCTCATGGTCAACCTCTCGGGCCTGCAGGTGGAGACGCTGGAGACCCAGCCTGCGCGGCCGTCCCAGGCTCCGCCGGAGGCTTCGCAGAGGCGAGAGCCGCTTCGTCGGGGCGAAGGCCAGGTCGCCCGCGAGAACTTCGATCTGCTCGGCTTCCTCTACTCCTGCGGCTTCGAACCCTCGCAACGGCTGGTCTTCGCCCGCGAGGTCTAGGGGCACCCATCCCCCGCGTACCCGTAGCGTTCTTTCCTCCCTCGAACTCCCCCGGTCGCCACTGATCCATGTGGGCCGGGGGTTTTGTTTTGGGGGAAATGCGACGTCCATCTTCGATTTGCAGGACCAAATGCAGGAACTAAGGAGCCTCCAAATCCAGAGCGCGACGACACCAATCTGCGACACGGTATTCAACACAAGTGTGTTCTCAACCTCTGCAGCACATACAGATGTAGATAGCGGCGTTTATTCGCGTTAAATTTGCCACAGAACTCCTCTGCAAGATAATGAGCCATGGATAAGGTCAAAGCAGCAGAACTGACAAACAAGTTGGTCGGCAATGACGTTGATGGATGGACGATTGAGAAATACATCAACTGCGGAAAATCCGCTGCAGTATTTGAAGCTTCAAAAGAAGGGCAAAACGCAGCGATAAAGATATTTGATGATGAGCTGATCGAAAAGTATGGAGACGACACTCAAATTGGTCGCATTGAACGAGAACGTTCGCTTGTTGGCCAGGACCATCCAAATCTTGTCAAGATATTCGATGGAGGATTGGACGAAAAAACAAACTACTACTTCATAGCAATGGAATATCTGCGAGGCCCGAACATTGCTCAAGCGCTCAAAGATATACCTTATGATCGCATACCGATATTGTTGAATCAGTTAGCCTCTGCCGCCCAATTTCTTGAAGATTTAGAAATCTGTCACAGAGATATCAAACCCGAAAATATTGTTGTGCTAGACGACTTCCAAAAGCTAGTTCTTTTGGATTTAGGAGTATTAAGGCCTTTTGGTGACGGAAGTCTTACAGATGATGGTGGTGTACAAGAATTTGTTGGCACTTTGCAATATAGCTCACCCGAATTTCTTCTGCGCCAAGAAGAAGACAGCACAGAAGGTTGGCGCGCTTTAACGTTCTATCAGATCGGCGGAGTACTACATGACCTAATTACTAAAAAGCCGCTATTTGAAGAATACAAGATCCCGTATGCCCGCCTCGTCAATGCAGTACAAAACGAAAGTCCGGCGATAGCAAATGAACTAGTTTCACAAAAACTGAAAAGTCTTGCTGCACGATGCCTTTTAAAAGACTGGCGAAAACGTTTGGAACTAGTGAACTGGTCCGATTTCGAAAAACAGGAAACAGTTGAGGAGACATCATCCGCACAGCAGCGCGTACTGAATCGAATTCGTGACTCTAGAGAAATTTCTGAAGACATTGACGAATCCCAGAACAAAAGTGATGAGGTCGACAAAGAACTACTGCGCGAAACAACCGAATTTATAAAAGCATCAGTAAGTTCAATAAGGGCGAGTTCAAGTGCGTTACCGAGAGGTCAAGTGTTCGTCAACCGAACAGCTGATCCAGAATGTCAAATTTTCATTACCTTTGATGCTTTTGAACGCGGATTAGTATTTGATTCCGTGAACTGTATATTGAGTGTCGTTCTAGAAGACATTGCTGCAAAAATAATCACTATCACGGCCTGTGCGGCTCGGGGAACTCGGCCATCTAAGTTTAACTCGGATGTCGCAGATCAGATTTTTCAAGGGCCGTATGATGGTGACGCAATATTTTCAAGTTTAGAGTCGTACATCTTCGAGCTGATTGACGCGGTCCAAAATCGATCAGCAGTTGAAAATAGCGAAACGGAGTGGTTGCATATAAGAGGTGTGAACAGTGGATAGCGGTTGGTGGACAGATCCTAGTGAATTAGATGAAGATCAACAGGCAATTATTAACGACTTGTCTACAGAAGAAGATCATTTAATCGCCGGACCACCCGGCTCTGGTAAAACCAATTTGCTGATATTACGTGCGACCTACCTTCATTTAAATGGAAAGCATAATCTTGCGATTATTACTTATAACAGGACACTAAAGGAGTTTTTATCATCCGGGGTTAGACATTACGATTTCGCAAGTGAAAAAATTCAGACATACCTACATTGGTGCATAGGGGTGATTCAGGAGAATGGTGAATCATTCACTAGTAGTAGCGGCAGCTTCCAAGAACAGCAGAAAGATGCAACAGAAAAAGTCAAGAAGTTGATTGCCGAAAAAGGAGCCATTGATAGATACGATTGCCTATTAATTGATGAAGCACAAGACTACACTTCAGAAGAAATAGACATATTTAGGAGCTTAGGTAAAAGAATATTCGCCGTTGGAGACGACCAGCAGCAAATATACGACGAAAAAGATGGAATCGATCAACTAAAGAACTATTGCAAAGAGGCTCCTCCGCTAAAATATCATTACAGGAACGGGCGCAAGATTTGTCGAGTAGCGGATTCAATCCGTAATAACCTTGATTCACCAAATGGCTTGGAAAGCACCTCACAATATGACGAGACTTCAAACCCTTCCTCCGTTGAATCAGTGCAATCAGATACAATCGAGGAACAAGCTGAGAAAATTATCGCTCAATTGGAGACGCAGTTACTGGCCTATCCCGGCGAACTAATTGGAGTTGCTTGTCCCAGGCATCGAGAATTGGAGGCGGTTTGGGAAGTTATTCGTAACTCGCCACTGGCTAACAGTGCTCAGCTTCAGACTTTCAAAACAGGATATTCCCAGTTGGATCCAGAAAAGAAAATATACGTGACAACATTACATGGAACGAAGGGGATGGAATTCAGAGCCTTGCATATAGCCGGGGCTGAACAAGTCAGAAAATTCAAAGCCAAGCAAAAAAGGTTGATTTATACCGGTGTTACACGGGCTAAAACATCTCTCACATTGCACCATAGTGGCAGTCTGCCAGGGTATATTGAAAACGCCGTCTCTTCGGTCGAAAGAGTTCCAGTCAAACCATCTCTCAACGACCTATTTAAAGCAGGCTCATGATGTACTGGTCCCCAATAAACCGAGACGAATTTGTAAATCTGATTGCGCACCAAGTTTACCCTGAACCTAAGCGCTTACAAAAAAATGCAACCTCGAAGAGTCTAAAGTTATCAGCATCCATTATTGGCGCTGTTTGGTTAAATGATCCCAAAGATAACAGCGTCCGCCCAGATGCGTTCGTTGTAGACGAAGAGTCTATTCGCGAGTTCCTCTCATATACAGCGACATATATTGGAACACATTTTCCTTTTAGTGCGTTCTTTAACGTCATTAGCACAGATGAATTTGATTCTCTTCAAAAGAGATTTTCTTCCTCACCGAGCAACGAACACGTACTAAACGCAGCCACAGGTGCAGTTTTATCGGAAGCGTATGTTCAGTCGGGACTTCGTGACGGTGGAGTCGAAGTTGTCACTCTCCAGAGCTGCTTTGCGACACTCTCATATTGCATGGCACAGGCAATATACAGTGGATATCATCATGAAGTATCCGAGGAACTATCCTGGCGTTGGATTAGATCTAGGGAGCTAGTTGGATTGCTCCCCAGCAAACTAAATATACGACCAGAAAACAGCTTCCACGTATGGTCAAATATTATGGCCTACGCTGATCTATCTAGAACAAATTCTTCAAAGAGAGCTAGAAACTCTGTTTCTGTAAATCCGACAATTCTTGAGGCAATATATGAATTTGAAGAACACAAAGAATTGGGCCAAGAGATTAAACAGATAGTTTCAAAAGATGTCGCTGACATATACGAAATTGTCGAACTGATGAGCGGCGCAAAAGAAGAGAGGGTCAACTTATTCAACAAAATCGTATTGGATTTCCACTCGGCCACATCGATTAGTCAGGAAATTGCAGAATTTTTTGTTGCATTCTTGCTCGCCAAGATAGGTGAAGGATCAATACTGTACATGCCACTTGCAAACTTAGCGGCACAGAGATTTCCTGGAGCCGTTATTTGGTATGGCTTTCTCAGCGGCCTTCATAAAAAAACAGATGTTTTGACAGCCGGCAACTGCTTAGGAAGACGACTTGCTCGTTACATAGAGGCCCCGAACAAAAAGATAAATTCACTGGATCGAGACATTGGATTCCACGAGCTTGAGTTACTTCACCAAGACCGACATCGCGATATCGGATTTCGAACTGAGTACAGCAATTTGGTTTCTATTGAAATCTTTCCACTGATTTCGGGCCACTTTCGTGTAAGTCGTGAAGTGAAGGAAACAAGGCCGTTGAGACACGTGGAGTTTGACCGAAATGATCTGCGGGAGATCAGGCATCTAATTCGTAGAATTGATAAGATGCTGAACCGGATTGATACGGCCCCTCGGCAAAGAGAACTATTTTCAAACGATGTTTCCGATGCACGGAGTGGCGCAAACAGAAAATGAACGATAGCGTTACCGCTTCTCAAATTGAGAAACACTCGCTAATCGGTGAATCTTGTTATTTGATTTCCTAGCCTCCTTTGTTGTTGCCCCCAACAAAAATGCTCCCGAATCCAGAGGGATCCGGGAGCACCGGGTATGCATCGATACCGGGGGCTTCGGAAAGACTCGAGTGGCACACCGCAATCTGCATCCGTGCACCGAGGGCATGACTTCCCGGCGCCGGGCAGAAATTCTCTACACTGCGATCAGTGCAGCGACTCGTATTTGGCCATCAACTCGTCTTCCGATTCCTCGAATTCCGGGTTGGGCACGATGCAGTCTGCCGGGCAGATGAGCTGGCATCGCGGCCCACTAGTTACTCAGTCAAGTGCGAGCACTCACGCCTACAACCGGCTTTGACGGACGGCGCGCGCAACGACTACGATGCCGCCGGCCTTCTGCTCGTGGACTGACTGATGACATTGCTTTTTGTTCTATATTTCGCCGTCATCTTTTTCATCACATCGATACTGAAAATCTTTATCAGACGAACGTGGATCAGAATGCTGATCGGCACGATGTTGTTTCTTTATCCGTTCCTCGAACGCGTCGGCATGAGTGAATTTTACCCGGCCTACATCGAACGGGCAGGAGACGCACCCATAATTGAGACGATGCGCACAGCAACTGGTGTCGAATCCATCATTCTCCGCCAAGGATCGGGATGCGGCAGGACTTGCAAGCTCTTGCTTGAAGATGGCTCCTATCGATTTGTCGAAAACGAATCGACCAGACACAGCATCGTCGATCTCGTGGAAGGGAAAGGAAATTTTCGTTTTTCATTGACGAAACAACCTGACAAGGATTGCAACGCCTATGACCTGTGGCTGCGCACCACGCCGACGGAAAGGACAAAAAAGAGAGTGAACGACTACTGTATCGCAACGACAAAAATAGACGAATTTCAGTCCGACTATGAAGTCACTATTACTGAAGAGACTGAAGAGAACTTCTTTGTAAAAACGGCCAAGACAAAAAGAACTATCAGAGATGTAAGGGAACCCGATTCGTACGTATCGAAACACCTCACTTATGATTTCGTTTATCGGGGATTTGCGACGACATTCTTCGGTCGGAGCTACGTCCGATATCCGTACGGTATGAAATATCCAAGAATCACCGACATACTAAAAAATGCTCCCGAATCCTGAGGGATCCGGGAGCACCGGGTGTGCGTCGATTCCGGGGCTTCGGAAAGACTCGAGCGGCACACCGCAATCTGCATCCTGCGCAGAGGGCATGACATCCCTGCGCCGGGCAGACGTCTATATCGCTGTCAGTGCAGCGATTCGTATTTGGCCATCAACTCGTCTTCACTTTCCTCGAATTCCGGGTTGGGCACGATGCAGTCGGCCGGGCAGACGAGCATGCATTGGGGCTCGTCCTCGGCGCCGACGCATTCGGTGCACTTGAAGGCGTCGATGACGTAGATGTCGTCGCCGGCCGTGATGGCATCGTTCGGGCAGGGTTCGACGCACGCATCGCAGTTGGTGCAGTCTTCGGTAATCATCAGGGCCATTTAAGCCTCCTTGTCTTCCTCAATCGCGGGTCTTCACGGTGACCTTAAACGTAAAAAATCACCCCCCGTAATTGCGTCCAATCAATCCCGTTGCCGCGCTTTTCTGTTTATCCGCGTTCCGCGGCCTGGCCGGCCCGCTCCCCCAAATCTAATCTTTGGCCAACCACCCGCGATTCTGTGAGGGCGTTTGGGACGGGGGAGCGGGCCGTCCGAATGTCAGAGCGCGACAACCGTGAACATCAGCTCGCCTTCGCCAGAGTCTCCAACTGCGCCAGCTTCTCGTAGCGGAAGGCGCCCCACAGGGCGGCGCCGATGGCGCCGGCGTAGATGCTGTCGGGGTGGTTGGCGACGTTGAGCTCGACCTTCTGTTCCTCGGCCTGTTCGCGCATGGCGTTGACCAGGCCTTCGTCCAGCGCCAGGCCGCCGGTCATCAGCACGACGCCGTCGCCGGCCTTGATGGCCTTGAGCAGCTTCACCAGGCGTCCGGCCATGGAGAGGTGGATGCCCTTGAGGATGTTGGCCGTGGAGATGCCGCGCGACACCATGTTGATGACGTCGGTCTCGGCCAGCACGGCGCAGATCGAGGAGACGTTTTCCGGATCGTCGGCTTCCTTGGACAGGCTGCCCACTTCGTCCTGGGCGACGCCCAGATAGCGGGCGATGTTTTCCAGGAACTGGCCCGAGCCCGAGGCGCACTGGCTGGTCATCTTGTAGCTCAGCACCTTGCCGCGGTCGTCGATGGAGATGGCGCGGCCGTGCAGGGCGCCGACGTCGAGCACGGAGCGGGCTTCCGGTTCCAGGTAGACCCCGCCGCGGGCGTGGGTGGTCATGGAATAGAAGTGGCCAGTGCGGAACGGCACGTTCTCGCCCTCGCCCGTGGTCGCCACGTAGGCGATGTCGTCGGCGGACAATCCCGCTTCGGCGATCAGGTCGTGGTAGGCGTCCTCGGCCAGCTTGAGCGGATCGCGCCGGCGGATGCGGCTGGTGTGGCGGCCGAGCCATTCGGTCTCGTCGTTCTCGACCCGGAACAGGGCCGTCTTGACCGCGCCGGTGCCGATGTCGATTCCTACTGTGTACGTCATCGTCTTATTCCTCCACTGCCCGGCGGGCGAAGGTGGCCGCGCCCAGGGCCCCGGTGTAGATCGAGCCGGGGTCGATGTTGAGAACCTTGTCGCCGTAGTTTTCCCTGACCAGCGTCTTCAACGCGTCGACCGCCGATTCGTTGTTGGCGACGCCGCCGGTGAAGGTGAACTGGTCGCGGATGCCGCCGGAGCGGGACAAGAGCGACATGGCGCGCAGGATGATCGCCCGGTGCAGGCCCGAGAGAATGTCCTCGCGCTTTTCGCCGAGCGCCAGGCGGTCGCGCAGCTCGGCGCCGGCGAACACCGTGCAGGTCGAGTTGATGCGCACCGTGCGGGTCGCCTTCATGGCCATCGGGCCCAGTTCGTGCAGGCCGACGTTCATTTCGTCGGCGATGTAGCCGAGATAACGGCCGCAGCCGGCGGCGCAGCGGTCGTTCATCTGGAAGCTCTCGACGATGCCGGCATCGTCGACCTGGATCGCCTTGGTGTCCTGGCCGCCGATGTCGAGCACGGTGCGGGTGTCCGGATACATGACGTGGGCGCCGAGGCCGTGACACAGGATCTCGGAGCGGATGTGATCCTTCGAGAACGGCAGCCGCGCCCGGCCGTAACCGGTGCCGACCACGTAGGTTTCCTCCATGTCCAGCGCCAGGGTGTCCTTGACCGAGGCGCGGATGACGTCGCCGGTGCCGTTGACCTGGCCCAGCGTGTCGATGGCGCGGTCCAGCGCGCCGAGCACCAGGCCGCCCAGGTTCTCGCCGGTGATGCGGTTTTCCACCTCGATGATCGAGCGGTCGTAGACGTTGAGCAGGAGGTCGAAGGCCAGCTTGGCCTCTTTCGCCACCGCTTCGCCGACCGCCATGAAGCGGGAGCCGGCGATGTCGCGGAAGAAGTCGGACTTGCGCTGGGCGCCCGGCTCAAAGAGCGCAGGCGCCTCCTCGCGCAGGCGCACGAAGGTTTCCGTCAGCGCCTCGTCCATGGCTTTCTCATAGCCTTTGAAGCGGTCGCCGGTGGCGTTGCCCTTACAGGTGGCTTCCAGATCGTCGAGCTGCTCGAGGAACTGCTCGAGGCGGAAGTTGCGCTCGAGCGCCGTCAGGAAGTCGTCGAGCTTGCCTTCCAGGCCGGCGACCTCGCCCAGCGACTGGCGCACCAGGTTCATGCGGGTGTTGACCAGCGCTTCCTGCTTCGCCACCTCGGCGGCGATGTCGTAGTTGGAGCGGGAGTTGGTGATACCCGCCCCCAACTGCTTGAAGTTCTCGTCCAGCACCACGGCCTTGGTGGTGGTGGAGCCGAGATCGATGCCGATGAAACACTTCATGCCGCAACTCCCGTTCCTTGCTTCTTCTGGTTGACCATCTGGAAGTAGCTTTCCAGGCGGTTCTTGACGTTGGCCGCCGAGAAGTAGCGCGGGTCGACCAGGTCGGTTTCGATGAAGGCGCCGGGCTTGCCGGTGCGCTCTTCCACGTCGCGCAGCAGCAGCAATTGGCCGGCCGAGAAGCTGTTGCAGCTCTTGATCGAGTTGATCAGCAGGCCGTCGGCCTGATAGTCCTCGACGTACTTGGCCAGCATGTCGGCGCGGCTCGGCAGGTTCAGGTTGGTGTAGCAACCGAGGCAGTAGTCGGCCAGACTCTCCAACGGGTTGTCGGGGTCGTGGCGGAAGCCCTGGTCGTAGACGCCGCCCACCTTGGTGTAGGTCGAGGCGACGACGACGGCGCCTTCCTCGTAGAACATCTTCCAGAACTCGCGGAAGCTGGTCCAGTTGGGCGGGCCCTCGACGACGATGCGGTACTTCTCTTCGGTCAGCTCGCCGTCCGGCGTGATCGGACCCTTGCCGAGCCGCACGCGCTCCTCGATCTCCTTGCGCAGGGTGGCGTAATAGTCGGTCGCCTCCTTGGTGCCGCGGAAGGCGGTGAAGATGGGGCCGATATAGTAGACGCCGCCGAAATAGGCATCGATGGGCGAGGGCGTGTTCTTGGCGCTCTGCAGCACCCACACCAGATCGTCCTCGGCCTTGGCCGATTCCTTCAGATACTCGCGCAGCCGGTCGATGTCGAACTTGACGCCCGAGACGCGCTCAAGCGTCGGGATGATGTCTTCCTTGAGCTGCTTGACCACGTAATCGCGCATGGTCGAGGTGATGGTGCCGTCGCCCTGGTAGGGCACGTGCAGCATGGCGGTTTCGCAGTCGTACTGTTCGCGCACCAGCTCGAACCACTTCATGAAGGTGAAGCAGCCGGTGTAGGACAGCAGCAAGACGTCGGGCGTCGGCAGCGGATCGCCGGTCGGGCCGATATTGCCCTGGGCCATCATGCCGAGGTCCGCCTTGACATACGTGCAGACGTCTTCCGAATGGCCCGCGCGCTCGGCTTCCATGATCATGCGGCCGGACTTCTTGCGCATGCCGTTCTGCAGCGCGTTGGTCTCCGGCAGGTTGCGCGCGAAGTCGAAGCACATGAGCAGTTCGTTGAGATTGCCCGGCACGAAGGTGGAGGCCACCTTGCGGCCGTCTTCGTGGGCGCGCGCCAAACCACGGTAGTTGGCGTTGATCATCTCTTTTTGTTTCCACATGGAGTCCTCCTTGAGGACCTCCTGCGGGGCTTTTGTTTTGGCGTTCATGTCATGCGCTCCAGAGTTTGATGGAATCGGCGAAAGTGCCGGCCTGCTCGCGGATGGGCTGCATCTGCCCGGAATTCTCGGCGTATTTGAACGCCGTGTAGGGAATGTTCTGGTTGGCCAGGGCGTGCTGCAGCATGGGCCGGTCCAGCAGCGCCGGGTCGCAGAAGCTGGGCGCCGCGAAGATGACGCCCTCGGCGGCGTTGTTGCGCACCGAGTCGACCAGGTAGACGCCCTTGTTTTCCTTCTTGTCCACGTACTTGGCCGCGGTCTCGTTGGAATAGTGCAGGAAGGCGTCGGCCAGGTTCTTCACCGGGTCGCCGTCGGTCGGCACTGCGTCCAGCAGCCAGCGGGTGACCAGCATGAAGTCGTCGTCGACGATGTAGCAGCCGGCCATCTCGATGGACTTGATGAGGCCGATCGGCGGCTGCTCGCAGAACACGCCCGACACCACGACGCGGCAGTTGTCGCGCAGCGGCCGGTCCTCGGCGTCGGCGGCGGCGATGTAGTCGCGCACCAGCTTCGTGTGTTCCTCGGGCGGCAGCACCATGCCGGCGCGCACCACCAGGTAGACCTCGGCGCTCAACGCCTTCCACGGCTTCTCGGCACGGAACTGGTAGAGCTCGTTGATGGCCTCGCGGTTCTCGTTGTAGATGGCGATGGAGTTGCGGATGTCGTCGTCGGTGACCTCGCGCCCGGCCAGCTTGGCCAGGTCGTTGCGCAGGTGGTTCAGTTCCTCGATGTAGAACTTGCCGCCGACCTCGTCGTCGTAGTTCTGCGGCGCATCGAAGTAGCGGACGTACTTGTCCTTGAACATCATCTTCCACATGCCCGACAGGTTGCGGATGACGTCGCAGATGCTGGGGAACAGCATACCGTCCAGGCTGTCCAGCCGGCCGGTCACGCCCAGCTCGATGGTCGAGCGCGGGATGCGGCAGATGTAGGACTGGTAGTAGGCGTCGCCGTGGATGACCTCGAGCTGGTCGCCGCCGCCCATGATGCCGACGGGCAGCATGCCGGCGGCGTGGATGATCTCCCGCGGCACGTAGACCGGCATGTAGCCGATGGCCTTGCGGCCGGGCTCGGCGTCCTTCCATTCCTTGATCGCCGTGAAGTCCAGGTCGTCGAACAGGGCCTGGCAGCGATTGACGATTTCTTGCGTGGACATGGCGTTAATCTCCCCACTTACCGGTCTTGCCATTGGGCGGCACGTTTTTCGAGGAAGGCCTGCAGGCCCTCGACGGCATCGTGCGTTTTCATCAGGTCGTCGAGATACAGGCTCTCGACGGCTTCCAGCTTGCGCTTGATGCCGCCGATTTCGCCCTTGCGGGCGGCACGCACGGCGTGGCGCAAGGAGCTGGCGCTTTTCGGCGCCAGGTGTTTCTCGAAATAGGCGACGGCCGCGGCTTCCGGGTCGTCGGCCACGAAGTTGACCAGACCCATGGCCAGGGCCTCGTCGGCCTTGACGCTGCGGCCCGAGAACAGCAGGTCCTCGGCGCGGGCCTGGCCGATACGCTGCGGCAACAGGCACGACGCCGCCGGCGCGATCACCGCCAGGCTGATTTCGGGCTGGCCCATCATGGCGCCGGGTTCGGCGAACAAGATGGAGCCGGCGCAGGCCAGTTCCAGCCCGCCGCCCAGGCACTGGCCGCGGATCGCCACCAGCACCGGCACGGGGGCCGCCAGGATCTGCAGGATCAGGGCATGGAAGCCGTGCAGCATGTCGGCGCACTGGTCGGGCAGGTGCTCCTCGACGCTGGCGCCGAAGCTGAAGTGCGGTCCGTCGGCGTCGAGGATGACGGCCCGCAGCTCGGGCTGGTTGACGTGGTTGTGGAAGGCCTCGGACAACGCCTTGCACATGGCGGCGTCGATCACGTTGGCCTTCGGCCGGGCCAGACGGATACGCAGCAGCGTACCTTCGTGCTCCAGCCAGACCTTTGCGGGGACCGCTTCGTTCATGGCCCTGGCCCTACTCCGCCGCCTGCCGGTTGGCCGGCATCAGCGAGTCGATGTAGTCGTCGGTCCAGCGCACGCCCTTGGCCAGGTCGCGGCGCAGGGCGACGAAGTCGACCTCGCGGCTTTGCTTGGTGCCTTCGTTGAAGGCGCGGAAGCCGGCCTTGGCTTCGGTCATCATGTTGTTGGCGAGCCAGGCGCGGGCGTCTTCCTTGTTGCGGTTCCAGGCTTCCAGCTTGGGCTTGCGCAGTTCCTCGATGGTCTTGGTCAGGCAGTCGGGGAAGGTCAGCACCAGCTTGGCGCACAGGGCCTCGACCTCGGCGTCCAGCATCGAGAGATCGACCTCGCCGCTTTTCAGCATGGCCTTGCCGGCGGCCAGGTCGTCGCCGGTCTTGGATTCGCCGAACGCCAGGCGGCCGTACTTGTCGACCATGGTCTGGGTTTCGACCAGCGGGTTGGCGACGTATTCGCCGTCGACCTTGAGGGCCGGCACCACGTTCATGATCATGCCGTTGAAGTAGGCCTTGTGGGCCGACCAGCTCTCACACAGCGTGCCCGATTCCATGGCCCGCTCGGCGCCCATGACGATCGGCAGGAAGTCGGTGGCGCCGCCGATCGGGGCGGAGCCGTGCTTCGGGCCGGCCTGGCCGAAGCGGGCCAGGTCCTGGGCGACGGAATAGTCGCAGGCCATGCCGATTTCCTGGCCGCCGCCGATGCGCATGCCATTGACGCGGCAGACCACCGGCTTGTCGCAGCCCAGGATGGCCGAGACCATGTCGTTGAACAGCCGCATGTACTGGCGGTATTCCTGCGGCCGGCCGGCGTAGTACTCGGCGTATTCCTTGGTGTTGCCGCCGGTGCAGAAGGCCTTGTCACCGGCACCGGTGAAGACCACCGAAACCACGTCGCGGGCGTTGGAGGCGCGGCGGAAGGCCAGGATGGCACCCTTCACCATGTCGGTGGTGTAGGAGTTGTACTGGCCCGGATTGTTCAGGGTGATCCAGGCGTTGTAGAGGCCCTCGGCGACCGATCCGTCGGGCAGGGTGGCGGGCTTGAGTTCGTAATCGATACCCGCTACGTCGCTGGCGGGGGTGATGTCGTGTTCGTTGAAATCAAACAGTTCGGTCATTGTCTTGCTCCCTCGGCCGTCGTCACGGCCGGATGATCAGGTGTGTGACGGGACGAGGACGGCCCGCTTGGTCAGCTTGTGGGCGTGGGCCGCTTCGAAAATGTCGTTGATGGAATCGAGCGGGTGCTGTTCGACGAACGGCGCCAGCTTGACGCGGCCGTCGAGCACCATGTCGACGGCGGGTCCGTACAGCTCCGGCACGCAACCCCAGTTGCCCATGGCGCGGGCGTCGAAGGCCATCAGGTTGGACAGCCGCAGTTCCAGCTTGTCCATGGTGAAGCCGACGACGCACAGGGTCGACCCGAAGGTCAGCAGCCCGAACGCCGTGTTCTGGCCGGCGGCCGTGCCCGAGCACTCGAAGATGAACCACTCGAACGGCGACAGGTTGTTGTCCTTGATGAAGCCCTGGATGCGCTTCTTCAGCTCGCGGCCCTCGAATTCGCGGGCGTTGAGGGCCAGGGCCACGCCCTGCCCGTCCAGGGCATCGAGCTTGGCCTGGTCCACGTCGATGGCGATCACGGTGGCGCCGAAGGCGGCGTTGATCTGGGCGGCATACCCGCCGACCCCGCCGACCCCGATGATGATGGCCACGTCGCCTTGCTTGACGCCGGCGCGGGTCACCGCCTGATAGGGCGTGGTGACGGCATCGGCCACCACCGACAGATCGGCCAGGGCCAAACCGGCATTGGCCAGCTTGCCTTCATCGACCCGGCACAGGCCGTTGGCCGGCACGACGATATGGCTGGCGAAACCGCCCTGGATGTCGTTGCCCGGCATCTTCTGGCTGCGGCAGATGGAGCCGCGGCCCTTTTTGCAGAGTTCGCATTCGCCGCACGGCATGACCGCCGGCACGACCACCGCGGCGCCGGTCCAGTCTTCCGCGCCGTCGCCGGTGGCCACCACGCGGCCGCTGATTTCGTGACCCAAGGCCAGCGGCAGCGCGGAATTGGTGCGCACGCCGTCATAGTAATAACCGAGATCGGTATGGCAGACGCCACAGCCCGCGATTTCCACCAGCACATCGCCGGCGGCCAGCGGGAACGGATCAAACGCCTCCTTTTGGAAGGGTTGTCCGGCCTCCGTCATCATCCATCGGTAAGCGTCGATACCCATTATCAAAGCCCCTTTGAAACCAAAACCCTGCCCAGAAACCCTTGATCGAACTTGATTTTTTTGTTGACGAACCGTGTCGATCCGTTTTAATTTGGTATTACCGTACTGGATTACGATAATTGCTGTCAATACAAATTTCCTCAATTTCAGTATGGATTTGATTTCGCGATCAGGAGGACAGCCGGAATGAACACTTCGGACCCGGCCGCGCAAGCGGCAGAGACCATCACGGTCGCCTTGGTCGGCAGCGGCGGCAGCGGTGTCATGACCGCCGGCGACTTCCTGCTGCGGGCCGCCTCGAAAGCCGGCTGGTACGGCATGATGACGCGCTCGTCCGGGCCGCAGATCCGCGGCGGCGAAGCGGCGGCCTATGTCACCCTGTCGAGCCGCCCGGTGGATGCGCCGAGCGACCGCTTCGACATGCTCTATGCCATCGACTGGAAAAACGCCGAACGCTTCTCGGCCGAGATCCCGCTCGACACGGCCAGCCTGATCGTCAGCGGCGAAGCCGGCGCCACGGTGCCGGACGCCTTCACCAAGGGCGGCGCCCGCATAGCCGAACTGGACGTCAAGGCGCTGCTGAAGGATGTCTCCGGCGGCCGGCCCAACATGCTGGCCCTGGGCGTCGTCTGCACCCTGATGGGCATTCAGCCCGACGCCGTGGAAGACGTGCTGGAAAGCCGATTGGGCAAGAAGGGCGCCATGGCGATCGAGTCCTCCACCGCCGCCGCAGAACTGGGCGCCAAGTGCGCCCGCGACCTGCCGTCCTTTCCCAAGCTGTCGACGCCGGCGCAGAACGGACCGGAACACTGGGTCATCACCGGCAACCAGGCCGCCGGCCTGGGTGCGCTGCGCGGCGGCATCCGTTTCGTCGCCGCCTACCCGATCACCCCGGCCACCGAGATCCTCGAATGGATGTCGCCGCGCCTGCCCAAGGTCGGGGGCAATCTGGTGCAGGCCGAGGACGAACTGGCGTCCATCAACATGGCCATCGGCGCGTCCTATGGCGGCACGCCGTCGCTGACCGCCACGTCGGGTCCGGGCCTGGCGCTGATGACCGAATCCATCGGCCTGGCCATCGCCTCGGAAACCCCGGTCGTCGTGGTCGACGTCATGCGCGGCGGGCCGTCCACCGGCATCCCGACCAAATCGGAACAGGGCGACTTGAACCTGGCCGTGTTCGGCCTGCACGGCGACGCGCCCCACGTGGTGGTGGCGCCGACCTCCATATCGGACTGCGTGTTCACCACCCAGTGGGCGGTGCATCTGGCCGAGAGCATGCAGACCGCGGCCATCGTATTGTCCGATCAGGCGTTGGGCCAGACCATCTCGGTCATCGACAAGCCGGCCGACATCGCCTTCGCCACCCGGCGCCTGGTCGCCGACACGGTGGACGAAAGTTACAACCGCTATGCCCTGACCGGCACCGGTGTTTCGCCCATGAGCCTGCCGGGCACGCCGGGCGGCCAGTACACGGCGGACGGCCTGGAACACAATCCGCGCGGCACGCCGTCGAGCACGGCGGAAGATCACGCCGCGCAGATGGAAAAGCGCCTGCAGAAGATCGTCGAGTTCGACTACGGCAGCCACTGGGCCGATATCGACGGCGACGGCGACGTCGCCGTGGTCACCTGGGGCTCCATGACCGGCCCGGTGCGCGAAGCCGCCCGGCGGGTCGACCCGGACGGGTCCAAGGTGCGGGTCGTGTCGCTGCGCCTGCTGGCACCGGCCAAGCCCGAGTGGCTGGCCGAGGCACTGGACGGGGTCGAGCGCACCCTGGTCGTCGAACAGACCCACAGCGCGCAATTCTATCATTACCTCTACAGCCACTTCGGCCTGGACACCAACGCCGAACCCTTCCACCGGCCCGGCCCGCTGCCGCTGCGCCCGGCCGAGCTGGAAGCGAAAATCAGGGAGTGGACCCGACAATGACCGCCGAATCTGCACCGGCCTTCGCGGCCAAGGACTTCAAGTCCGATATCAAACCCGTCTGGTGCCCCGGTTGCGGCGACTATTCGGTCCTCTCATCCGTCACCAAGGCGCTGGCCGAACTGCAGACGCCGCCGGAAGACGTGGCCGTGGTGTCCGGCATCGGCTGCTCGTCGCGCATCCCGGCCTACACCAACTGCTACGGCTTTCACGGCGTGCACGGCCGTGCCCTGCCGCTGGCCATCGGCCTCAAGGTCTCGCGTCCCGACCTGACCGTGATCGTCACCGGCGGCGACGGCGACGGCTATTCCATCGGCGGCAACCACTTCCTGCACGCCTGCCGGCGTAACGTGGACATGACCTACATCGTCATGGACAACCAGGTGTACGGCATGACCAAGGGCCAGCCGAGCCCGACAACCGAACCCGACTGGGAAAGCGGCCTGGTGCCGGGCGGCACCCGCATCCGGCCGTTCATGCCGCTGGTCGTTGCCCTGGCCTCGGGCGCCAACTTCATCGCCCGCGGGTTTTCCGGCGACCCCAACGGCACGGCCCAACTGATCGCCGAAGCCATCCGGCATCCGGGTTTCTCGTTCGTCGAAGTGCTGAGCCCGTGCGTCACGTTCCGTCCGGAACAGCGCAACTGGAAACACGAGACCCATCCCGCCCCGGTGGAAGCCACCAACGACCGCGGCCGCGCCGCCCGGCGCCTGGCCACCGACGACGGCTTCAACACCGGCGTGCTGTTCTACGACAACCGCGCGCCGTACATGCCGCCGGTCGACGCCAACCTGACCGACGTGCAGCAGTTCGACAGGGAGTTCGCGGTATGAGCCCGGGCCCCAGCAGCAAAGGCGACGATCCCATCAAGGCGCTGGCCGCCGGCGTCGCCTCGCCCGATGACGTGCTGGCCCACGCCCACGCCATGGAATCGGAAGCGGCGGACCGCTACCACGAACTGGCCGACCAGATGGAGATCCACAACAATCCGCAAACGGCCGAGGTGTTCGACAAGATGGCCCGGATCGAACAGATCCATGCCGACAAGCTGGCCGCCATGTGCGCCGAGCGCGGCGTTACCCGGCGGCCACCGTGGGAATACCGCTGGCTCGATCCGGAAGCACCCGAAGTCACGCCGGTCGAGGAAGCCCATTATCTGATGACCGCGCCGCAAGCCCTCAAACTGGCCCTGCACAACGAGAAGCGGGCCCTGGCGTTCTACGAGACCCTGCTGGCCGGGTCGCCGCCCGACGACGTCAGGGCGTTGGCGGAGGAATTCGCCGCCGAGGAACGCGAACATGTCAGCCTGGTCGAGAAGTGGATGGCCGACTATCCCGACATCGATCCGCACATTCCGGAAGACCCCGACGACGCCGTGGCCCACTGACGGCCCGGTGCGCCGCCCGCGAAGCAGTCCGTAAAACAGGAGGTATCATGACCGTATTACACCCCGAAAGCTGGGATCCGCCCATCGGCTATTCCAACGGCATCACCGTCCCGGCCGGACGCATCGTGTTCGTCGCCGGCCAGGTGGGCTGGGACGAAAAGCAGGTGTTCCACAGCGAGGACATCGCGCCGCAGTTCGCCCAGGCGCTCGACAACATCATCGCCGTGCTGGCCGAGGCCGGCGGCAAGCCCGAGCACATCTGCCGCATGACCGCCTATTGCACCGACAAACCGGAATACCTGGCGGCACGCCGTGAGATCGGCGGTATCTGGCGCGAGAAGATCGGCAAGCACTTCCCCGCCATGACCATGGTGTTCGTGTCCGCCCTGCTCGACGAGCCGGGCAAGATAGAGCTGGAGGCCACGGCGGTCATCCCCGAGTGACGGCCCCGTTTCGGGGCCCGTAAGCGTCGCCGCACATGGTCCCGTTTCGTAGCGTACGAGTACCGCGTAAAGGGCACGTCCGTTCACACTGCCCTCGACGGCCGGAGAGGCGTTCCAAGCCATGCCGAAAGTCCTGGAACGTGTCTCCGGCCGCATTTTCTTTGGCGTTCCCGGATGACGCGTATAATGTGCCGTCACCGCAAACGCAGTATCGATAGGGAATGGCCGTGCCCGCAGAAAGTCCCGACAACATCGTCATCCGCCCCGCCGAAATGGCGGACATCGACACGGTGATCCGCCTCGACGAAATGGATACGGGCCTGGCCAAACCGGACTACTGGACCGACGTGTTCAACCGCTACGTGGCCAACAACCAGCCCGACCGCTTCGTCCTGACCGCCAAGGCCGAAGGCCGGGTCATCGGCTTCATCGTCGGTGAAATCCGGGCCTGGGAATTCGGTTCGCCGCCTTGCGGCTGGGTGTTCGCCATCAATGTCGAGCCGGAATACCGGGAAAAGGGTATCGGCAGCATGCTGTTGGACGACATCAGCAACCGGTTCAAGGCCGCCGGCATCAACACCCTGCGTACCATGCACTCGCGGCGCGATACCCTCAATCTGGCCTTCTTCCGCAGCCAGGGCCTGACGGCCGGCAGCTATATCCAGTTGGAGAAGCAACTGGATTGAGCGGGCCCGCACGGTTGATGCGCGCGCCATTCCATGGAGCGGGAAATCGGCCCAAATCCTTGCTCAAGGTGCAAAAATCCTTAAAATCGATATTAAGGATCGATAATACCATTATTGGCCACCAGCCCCCCTTCCTCGCCGCGACAACAGGGATTTGGGAGTGACGAAGAGACGAATTCGGACATGAAACTGCAGAAATCGACCGTTTTCGCACTCTACGCCGTGCTGGAACTGGCCAGCGCCCCCGACAAACAGCTTTCGACCAACGAAATCGCCGACCGCTACGGCATTTCCACCCATCATCTCGCCAAGGTGATGCGCCGTCTGGTGCGCGGCGGCCTGGTGCAGTCGGCGCGCGGCGCCGGCGGCGGCTACCGGTTTTGCGGCAACGCCAACCGCACCACGCTGCTGGATATCATCACCCTGTTCGAGGAATTGGAGCCCGAACTGGATCTGGAAGAGGCGTCCGACGTGCCGCCGACCAACATCGGCGGCGCGCTGCAGGACGTGCGCGACGAAATCAACGATCTGACCCAGGCGACGCTGCGTTCGATCACGATCACGACGCTGATCAAGAACGCCGAACGGCGCAGGCAAAACGACCAACTGATCATAGATCCGGCGATATAACGCCAGCCAATGCCATATTTGGCGGTTCTGGCGGTCAATCGATTGTGAGCAATCCGGTACCGTTAGACAAAAAGTAACCAAAATTTCGTGCTATGGTCCGCAAATGTTCGCATTTCCGGCCTTGCTTACAATCGGACTCGGGTTCTTCTCATGATGACGTTGCGTCTCCTCCTCCGCAGGCTCCGTCCCATCCGGACGCTCTTACCCGTCGTATTGGCATTCGGTGTCGCCGCCTGCGAGGATCAAAACGCGTCGATCGAAGCGCTGCAAAAGGCCAACGCCTATCGTCAAAGCGGCGAACTGATGGCCGCCGTAATCGAGCTGCGCTCGGCCCTGCAAAACGACCCGGACAGCGCGGAAGCGCACTTCCTGATGGGCGCGATCCACGCCGAGGATGTCGGCGACGGCGACTCGGCGCAGAACGCGCTGTTGCGGGCCCGTGAACTGGGTGTCGATGAAAAGAAGCTGAAGGCGCCGTTTGCACTGACGTGGATCCTGAAACGGGATTTCGTCAAGGCGCTGACGGAAATCGGCGACCCCGAATCCCTGCCGGCCGGCCAGATGGCCTATTTCCATGTTCTGCGCGGCCGGGCCTATATGGGCCTCAAGGATTTTTCCAAAGCGGACACGGCGTTCAAGGACGCCCTGCAAGTCCAACCGGACTATGTGCCGGCACTCGCCGGTCTGGGCCAGAGTGCGCTGCGCAACAACAAGAACTACGAACGGGTCAACGAGTTCCTGAACAAGGCGCTCGCCGTCAATCCCAACAGCCGCGAAGCCCTGCACCTGCAGGGCGACATGCTTTATCTGCGCAAGAACTACGCCGAGGCCGAGACGGCCCTGCTCAAGGCCGTCGAGCTCTACGAACACAATGCCCCCCTGCGCATGTCCCTGGTCCGCGCCCTGCTGGCGCAGAACAAGCTCAGTGCCGCCGTCGCCAATCTCGACGAGGCGTTTCTGCCCAACCCCAACGACGCCGGGCGGGTTCTGCTGCGCGCCCAGGCAGCGTTCCAGGAAAAGAACTTCGACCTGGCCAAACACTATAGCGAAGAGGTTCTGGGTCTGGATCCCGACAACCAGGTCGCCATGCTGCTGGCGGCGGGTGCGCATTACGCGACCGGCGGCTATGAAGCCACGCGCGGCCATATGGCGCGGTTCCTCAAATCCAACCCGGGCCACATTTTGTCCCGCAAGCTGTACGGCGCGGCTCTGATCAAACTGGGCCGTTCGCCCGAGGCCTACGAAGTGCTGCGCCCCCTGGCCGACAAAATCCCCGATGACGCCGGACTGTTGTCCCTCCTGGGTTCCGCGGCGCTGGCCGGCGGGGATTTGCAGGAGGCCCGCCGGTTCATCGGCCAGGCGGTCGAGAAACGGCCGGAAGGCACCGCCGACCGCGCCCGGCTGGGTATCACCAAGATCGCGCTGGGCAACGCGGAGGATGGTCTCGAGGATCTGGAGAATGTCCTCGAAGGGCGCACGACACCCCAGGCCCAGGGCATCAAATCCTATTTGTCGGCCTACCGGTCGGGCGAATTCATCGACGCAATCTCCGCCGCCCGCGAGCTCAAGATGCTGATGCCGCAGCACCCCCTGCCGCCGACCTTGATCGGTATCGCCCGCCAGGCGCTGAACGACCTGAACGGCAGCCGCGAAGCCTTGAACGAAGCCATCACGCTCGACAACAATTTCGTGCCCGCCGTCATGGCGTTCGGCAACCTGGAACGGAAACTGGGCCGACTTGAACGGGCGCTGCAACACTTCGAGAAGGCGCAGAAACTGCGGCCCGACCGGCTGCAGACCCTGCTGCGCATGGCCATGGTACAGCTTTCCATGGGCCGCTTTCAGGACGCGGTGGGCAATCTCGAGAAAGCCGTCTTCAAGTACCCGACCGCCCTACAGCCGCGTATCGTGTTCGGCCAGGTCATGTTCCGCATCAACCGGCCGGAGAAGGCGTTGTCGATTGCATCGGACGTGCTCGATCACTATCCCGGCAATCCGGGATTGCTGGAGGTCGTCGGACGGTCGCAACTGGCGTTACGCAAACCCGCCGACGCCGTGGCCACGTTCCGCAAGCTGGTGGACGTCCTGCCGGACACACCGGATTCGCATTTTTACCTGGCCACCGCCTACCGGGATCTGGGCGACATGGCGCGCTATGAATCCGAAATCGCGCGGGCGCTCGAAGTCGACCCGGCCCATTTCAAGTCGCTGGTGGAACGGGCACGCCTCAATCTGTCCGAAGCCAAGATCGACGTTGCGCGTGCACAGGTCGACGAACTGATCAAAACCTACCCCGACGTGCCCGCCGTCGCCGAACTGGACGGGACCGTCGCGCTGGCCGAGGGCCGACCCGAGCAGGCCATTGCCGCTTTCGAAAAGGCCTTGACCTTCGGCGCCAATAGCCGGCTCGTCATTCAGCTCAGCCGTGCGAAGTGGCTGTCGAAGGACCAGGACGGCGCCTTGGCAACGATGAAGGATTGGCTGCAGCGGCAGCCCGGTGACGGGAACGTGCGGCTGGAATACGCCAACCTGCTGCTGACGAAAGACCGGTATCAGGAAGCCCACGGCCATCTGGAGGCAGTGGTCGAATCGTTTCCCAACAATGCGCTCGCCCGCAATAACCTGGCCTGGACGCTGCACCGGCTGGACCGGAATTCGGCTGCCCTGCTGCACGCGGAAAAAGCCTTGGAGCTGGCGCCGAACAACGCGGGCGTGATGGATACGCTGGGTGTCATCCTGTACGCGCGGGGCAAGGAAACGGAAGCGATTTCATTGCTGCAGCGCGCCGTCAAGCTGGCACCGGCCGCACCCGACCCGAAATATCATCTTGCCCGGGCGCTGGCCAAAGTCGGAAAGAAAGACGAGGCGCGAAAGGTTTTGAAGCGGCTGTTCGCCAACAAAAACATCTCCTTCTCGGAAGAGAAGGACGCCAAGCAACTGCTGAAAAAGCTTGGCGGATAGCCGAACCGGCGCATTAAAAAGGCCCGAGACAATCGGGCCTTTTTTGTTGCGGACGGCAGTCCGTCCGTTATGTGCTGCGATTAGGCTTGGGCCTTCTTCGACCGCCGGCGCATGACGCCGATACCGGCGAGGCCCGCCGCGAACAATGCCAGGGTTGCGGGCTCCGGCACGCTGGTGCCGCCGTTGCTGGTTTTCGTCGAGATCGATTTGATCTTGAAGCGGTCGACATAGCCCTCGTGAATGTCCACGGCCGCGCCGATGATCATGTAACGGCCCTTGAGGTTCGGGTCGCTGAAGTTGACGGTTCGCGTGTTGCCGCTGACGCCGGTGTTGGACAGTTCGTCCAAACGGGTGAAGTTGGCATCCAGGTCGGCCACGGTCTTGCCCGCCGGATCCATGGCATTGTTGCCGATCCAGACGGTGAAATCGGAGTCGTTGGAATCGCCCCACTCGGTCACGACCACCTGGGTCAGGGTCATTTCCGACTGCAGGTCGAAGTAGACGAAGTCGTTCCAATTGGTGTTGCTGACGGTATGTTCAGGGCTGCCCACGCAGGGGTAGCCGCAGCTACCGGTGTCTTCCTGGGTGCTGACGACGCCGACGCCGGAACTCCAGCGGGCCAGGTAGGCGTCTTCCGCCGCCCCGGTCGCCACGCCGCCCGAATTCGGGAAGCTGTAGGCACTGGTATCCAGCAGGGCGCCGCCCGTGCCGGTGTAGCGCAATACGTTGCCGAAGTTGTTGCAGTTGGCGATACACGTTGCGGGGTCGCCGCCGGATCCGGAATGAATGTCCCAGCTCAGGTTCGCGGCGTTCGCCGGCGCGGACATCAAGGTCAAAGCGGCGACAATGCCGCCGAGGGAAACACCAAATCCGCCAAGCTTGCTAATCATATCCACCTCGTTTGACCCTGTACGCCGAACAACCGCCTTGCTGGGATCGGGATTGCGGTTCGTTCAACGGGCCTCCACTTACGCCAATATTATAACCGCGGCCACCAAAATGACACGCCTACGGGAAATTACACTGCAAGAAGCGCGCCATTTGTATCCCACCTGTTGTTTTTCAAGCACTTACGGCTGTTCCGGTAAGAAGTTAACGCGAAAACGTCAATCAGGTGTAAAAAATCCCGACTCGGAATGGGCCCTGTCAGGCGGACGGAATCCGGCCGGGCCGCCAAATCGCAAGGCTACGGCGTATTATAATAATGATTTCAAGGATTTAATCCTGCAATCCCGATATATCCGGGGAGTAAACGGAAACAGCGTACATTGCGCCGCAGCACTCCGGCCGTTTGCCCGATCTATGGTTAACGGCTTTACAGGATCACGTTGTCCGGTAATTTTCTAATATATTTCAATAAGTTATAGAGATTTCGCCCACCCGGCAACCGGGATGCGGATATGTAAAAAAATCCGACATCCGCCGCACGGCGGCCAATGCACGTTTTCCATGGCGCGTTACCGCGCAACAATACGGAAACGGCCCGATCAAGCCGCTTTCGGGCGCGGGTCCAATCCATCCTCGTTGGACGGACGCGGGCGGCGCAGCACCGGCAAGACGCCGACAACCACAGGCCGGCCCTGGCCGGCGGTGTCGGCGAGCGGCGGCCGATCTTCGGCTGACGTCCCACCAGGCCTCAGTTCGCTCCGGGCCTGATCCAAGGTACGCAGGGGGCGTCTAAGATAAGGACTGATCATGATGATCTCCTGCCCCTCGATAAGAATTGCCCACAAGTCATTCACAAGTTATGCACATATGTTCCTAGTACGTTCCAGGAACATTTCCAGCCATAAGGGATTAAGGTTAACAAGAGGTTAACCGCGGATGACAAATCTGTGGCCCGATTCCGGTGTCTTGCCGGTCCTATTGGCCGGACAGCAGGCTGTCCCGCAAGGATCGGTATTTTTCCTGCATGTCGGGACCGAACATGGGATCGCGCGCGTCGCCGAACGAACCCTTGAGATCCTCCCAGTCCGCCGCGAGCAACGTGCGTTCGGCAAGCGGGAAAAACGTCACTTCTTCCCGGTTCATATGGTTGCGTAACCGATCAACATAATCGGCCACCAAATGAACGATGCCGTCGCGGTCCAGTTCCGCATCCAAAGCGATCTCGTTCACGGCGGCGTAAACGCGGCGGGCCAGGTCATCGAGTTCGCCATGCTCCGCCATCAGGCTGTCGGCATTTGACGCCGCGACCGGATCCCGTTCCGCCAGCCTGCGGGCGATCAGGTCCTCGCGCGGATGATGGACGCCGTCGGGATAGTGGCTCATATAGTCCATCAGGTCCTGCAGCAAGGCGATGTCCACCGCGTCGCCCTCCTTGAAGGCGGCCAGTTCCTGCTCCAACAAGTCGATCAGTTTCGACATGTTGACGTGGTCGTCATGCAAGGTGGCCAGAATCTCGTTCATCGGCTTCTCCGCCTTTCAGGGTGCGTGGCAAAACTAGCCGCCCAAATCCCTTCACGCAATGACCTGACTCAATGTGCGGCTATGGATCGGGGCCGCCGGCGGCGCGAAGCGGCTCATGCCCGGTGCAGCATGAACCGGGTGATTTCGGCCGGACAGTTGAACCGGACCGGCGGCAGGGAGACACCGGCGCCACGGCTTGTGTATCCCACCATCTTTCCGGTCTGCCACCGGCCGGACACGTAGGACGACGGATCACGCAGATTCGTGACGATGGCCTTGCCGCCGGGCCAGCAAATCTGCCCGCCGTGGGTGTGGCCTGTCAGATACAGCCCAAAACCGGCTTGCGCCGCGACGTCCGCGAGCTCGGGCGAATGCACCAGCGCAATATGAAACGCGCCTGGCGCCAGGTCGGCCGCGGCCTGTAGGGCTTGCTCGGCCGCCGGCGTGCGGTACACGTGCACGTCATCGACGCCCGTCAGGCAAACACGCTGCCCTTGCCCGTCCAGCACGATGCTCTCGTTGATCAGTGCGCGCACGCCGTGCGTTTCCAGTATCTCGGCGACCCGGATGGAATCGTGGTTGCCCAGGATGCCCACGACGCCGTGACGGCTGGAGACGGATTGCGTCAGGCGCGGCGCGAACGCCTGCAGATCCGCCGTTCCCTTCCGGGGGTCGTGCACATAATCGCCGGTCAGGACGCACACGTCCGTTTCCAGACCGTCCACCAGCTTGAGAACGGCGTCCGCCGTCCCGGAGTGATTGTCGAGATGCAGGTCGGACAGTTGCAGAACCGTAAAACCGTCCAGGGACGGCGCCAGGCCGGGGCAGTCGACCGCGACATCCACCAAGCGTACCTGGGCGGCATTGCGTTTGCCCCAATAATACAGACCGGTCACCTTCAGCATCACGGCCGCCGCCTTTTGCAGACGTTTCAGCCGCCGGTGCCGGCGTCCGGGACGCCCCGTCGCATGCGATTCACGTTGCCGCCGGTGGATCAGCGCCTGTTGCCGGCCGTCAGAGAGACCGCCGGCAGCGGATTTTGTCGAAACCGCGTCCATCGCGCGAGATTAGCGAATCGCCACGAAGTTCACGAGTCGGCGGCGATGGTCTGGCGAATTTTCTCGCTCATTTGCTCGGGCGTAGTGCCATGCGGAAACAGGAACCGGAATTTCGTGTCCGGACCCATCAGATAGGTAAACGCGGAATGACTGACCAGATAGTCGTCGTCCGCCGCCGGCGTCTTGCTGTCCGGGTCCCGGCCGCTCGCGTAGTACACCCGGTACGCCTTGGCGATGTCGCGGATCTGCCGGTCCGTACCGGTCAGTCCGATCATCCGGGGGTGAAAGGCATCGACGTATTCGGCCATGACGTCCGGCGTATCGCGGAGCGGATCGACGGAAACGAACAACGGTTGCACCCTGTCCACATCGTCACCCAGTTCATCGAGCGCCGACGCCACGGTCTGCAAACCGGTCGGACACACGTCGGGACAGAAGGTATAGCCGAAGAAGATCAGAACATACTTGCCGGCATAGTCGGCTTGGGTCACGGACTTCCCGGTATGGTCGGTCAATCGGAAATCGCCGCCCAGTTCAGGCACCGCGGACGCCTGCCGGACGGATTGCCGGTTCTCGTAAACCGACCAGACCGAAACGGCGCCGATCACCAGGCCCAACGCCAGAAGAACGTATATTCCAAACCGAAAACGCGACATTTCCTTAACTTTCCGCAAGCCGACCGCTGAAATTCCTACTAGACTTCACGCCACAGATATAGGTGATCTGCCGGCAAGGCCTTGATCAAAAGCATGTGTAACGAAGGTGGAACGCCGATGCCTCAATGTCCGGGTCATTTTTCACACCACCGCGCGGCGCGCCATGACTTCGATCATCTCCTCCGATAGTGCGGAAACGGCCTCTCCCACGGGCCGCGAGCGCCGGGCGACGGTACGGCTGAACATTCTGTGGAACAGACTGCGGCGCGGCAAAGCCATGCCGTCCATGAACGACCTGAACCCGGACAACCTGCCGGTATCGTGGACGCAATGTTTTATTTTGCCGCTGCAGGACGGAGAGCCCGAGATGTTTGACTTCGTCGGCAGCGCGCTGGCCTCGATCAGCGGCGGCGACCTCACGGGCCGGGCGGTGACGGAGATATCCGACAACACGGCGTTGGCGCGCACCCTGAACGCCGTCCCCGCCGTCGTAGCGTCCGGCGCGCCGCAGATCGTGGAAGGACAGGCGTCCGACACGGACGGCGGATACCTGTTGTTCCGCGCCATATTGATGCCGTTCGGTTCGGATCGCCGGTCCACCGATACCCTGGTGGGCGCGATCACATACAAGCGCGTCGACTCTTAGCGGTCAGGCCAGCGCCGCTGCGCCTCCGCGATGATGCGCACCGTTTCATCCCACAGGCTGTAATCCTTGAGCGCCGGCAACGGCACCCAGCGCACGTCGTCCACGTCTCCGCCCGCCACCGGCTCCCCGGCCGTGACGCGGGCGGCCACGTCTACCAGCGTGTAGTGATACTGCACCGCGCCGTCATCGTCGCGCAGGACGGAATCGACCACGTCGATCAGACCGAGAATATCGACCGTCAGGCCGGTCTCTTCCAGCACTTCGCGCCGCGCCGCCTCGGCCACCGTTTCGCCGATCTTCTGGGCGCCGCCGGGCAGACTCCATTCACCGCGGCGCGGTGCCTTGCCGCGGCGGATGAGCAGCACCGCGCCGTCCCGCAAAACCACGACGCCGACGGCGGGAATGGGGCGCGCGGGATATTCCCGGCTGCTCATGTCACCCCGCCGGCTACGCCGACGCGGCGGACTGAATGGCCTGCCAGACCCGGAGCGGCGTCGCCGGCATCTGGATGTCGCCGGCCTTGACGCCGAGCGGCTTCAGGGCGTCCTCGATCGCCGTGATGGAAGCCGCCGGCGCGCAGATGCAGCCGGCCTCGCCGCAGCCCTTGGTGCCCAGCGGGTTGGTCTGGCACGGCGTGTTCCGCATCTCGAAGTCGATGTGCGGAATATCGTCGGCACGGGGCAGGCAGTAATCCATGAACGAGCCCGACAGGAGCTGGCCGTCGTCGTCGAACACCGTATGCTCGAACAGCGACTGCCCCAGCCCCTGGCCGATCCCGCCATGGACCTGGCCCGCCACCAGCATGGGATTGACCACGTTGCCGAAGTCGTCGACCACCGTATAGCGCACCACCTCGACCACGCCGGTGTGTTCGTCGACCTCGACCTCGCAGACATGGCAGCCATTGGGGAACGTCTGCGCCGTCCGGGTGTAGGTCGCCTGGGTGTCGAGGCCGGGGTCCATGCCGTCGGGCAGTTTGGCCGGATCGCGGGCGACGCGGGCCAGTTCGAGAATGTCGATGCCGAGATCGGTGCCGGCGACGGCGAAGCGGCCCTGCTCGAAGGTGATGTCGACGGCCGAGGTTTCCAGGGTGTGGGCCGCCAGTTGCTTGCCTTTCTCGATGATCTCGTCGGCGGTGACGACGATGGCGCCGCCCTGGTGATGCAGCGAGCGGGAGCCGCCGGTGCCGCCACCCATGGTGATCTGGCTGCTGTCACCCTGACGGATGAAGATGCGCTCGTAAGGCACGCCGAGACGTTCGGCCACCAGCTGGGCGAAGGCGGTTTCGTGGCCCTGGCCGGTGGACAGGGTGCCGACGAACACATCGACGGTGTCGTCCTCGTTGAACACGATGTTGGCCGCCTCGTCGGGCGCGCCGCCGGTCATTTCCACGTAGCAGGCCATGCCTATGCCGGCCCGCTTGCCGCGCGCCAGGGCGTCCCGGCGGCGCTGTTCGAAGCCGTCCCAGCCGGCCCTGTCCTTGGCGGTGGTCATGATGCCGTTGAAGTCGCCGCTGTCGTACACCAGGCCGGTCGGCGTCTTGTAGGGCAACTGCTCGGGGCGGACGAAATTGCGCGCCCGCAAATCATCGGCAGCCAGTCCCAGTTGCTCAGCCGCCTTCTCGACCAGCCGTTCCATGACATAGGTGGCCTCGGGCCGTCCCGCGCCGCGGTAGGCGTCGACCGGCACGGTGTGGGTGAAGACGCCGCGCACCCGGGTGTAGATGTTGGGAATGTCGTACTGGCCGGTAATGATCGGCACATAGGCCATGGTCGGGATCAGCGGCCCGGCATTGGACAGGTAGGCGCCCAGTTCGGCCACCGTATCGACCCGCACGGCGAGGAACTTGCCGTCGGCGTCGAGGGCCAGTTCGGCGCGGGTGTTGTGGCTGCGGCCGTGGGTGTCGGACAGAAACGCCTCGGTCCGTTCGCCGGTCCACTTGACCGGCCGGCCCAGTTTCCGGGTGGCGTACAGCACCATGCCGTATTCCGGGTAGAAGAACAGCTTCATGCCGAAGCCGCCGCCGACATCCGGCGTGATCACCCGGACCTTGTCTTCCGGAACCTTGAGGAAAACATTGGCGAACTGGGCGCGCAGCCCGAGCGTGCCCTGGGATTCGAGATAGATGGTGTGGTCCTCGGCCGAGTCGTAGCTGGCCAGCGCCGCCCGGGTTTCCATGGCGTTGACGATCAGCCGGTTGTTGACGATGTCAACGGATACGGTGTGGGCGGCCGACTGGAACGCCGCCTGGGTCGCCGCCTCGTCGTACATCTCCCAATCGAAACAGAGATTGTTCCTGGCGTGGTCCCAGACCTGGGGTGCGCCGTCCTCGACGGCCTTCAGCGGATCGATGATCGGATCGAGGTCGTCGTAGTCGACCATGACCAGCTCGGCGGCCTCGACCGCCTGAAACTTGGTTTCGGCGACGACCACGGCCACCGGGTCGCCGACATGGCGCACCTGGCCGACGGCCAGGGCCGGCCGGGGCGTCTCGGCGCGCGGCGTGCCGTCCCGGTTGGTCACCGGAATGTTGCAGGGCAGGTGCCCCATGCCGTCCCGTTCCAGGTCGTCACCGGTATAGACCGCGAGCACGCCGGGCGCGGTCATCGCATCGGCAATATCGATGCCGGTAATGCGGGCCGACGCCAGCGGCGAGCGCACCACGTGGGCGTACACCTGGCCGTCCAGGTTGATGTCGTCGACGTAACTGCCGGCACCGGTGATGAAGCGGTCGTCTTCCTTGCGGCGAACGGGTTGGCTTACTCCGAATTTCATGATTCGAACGGTCCTCCTGCGCGATATCCCGATCCATTGGGGGCAAAACGAAACCCGGATGGCACGCAAAGGCGCCATCCGGGTCGCTTGCAATTATTTGGGTGGTTTTTGTCTTTTGTCCACCACAACGCCTGAATTCATCAACCGGTCGGCCTCGTCGGCCGAGAAACCGTATTCCAACAACACGTCCCGGCTGGCCGCGCCGAACGCCGGCGGGGCCGAACGCACCGCGCCGGGCGTGCGGTCCATCTTCACGGGGATGCCGGTGCCCCGGTAATTGCCCTTCTCCACCGCCATCTCCCGGTGCAGGGTGTGCGGGTGGCTCATGACATCGGGCACGGCCAGCGCCGCGCCGGCGGGTACGCCGACCTCCAGCAGCCGCGCGGCGATGGTTTCGCCGTCGTGATCGGCCAGCAGGGTGTCGAGTTCCGTGCGCAGTTCGGCCCGGTTGGTTACCCGGTCGGCGTTCTTGAGGAAGCGCGGATCGTCGGCCAGTTCGGGTTTGCCCAGTTCGGTCACCAGGCGGCGGAACTGGCGGTCGTTGCCGACGCCGAGAAACACCGGCCGGCCCTTGGTCGAATACAGATCGTAGGGCGAGATGTTGGGGTGGGCATTGCCGGTCAGTCTGGGCGCGTTGCCCGACATGAAGTAGTTGGGCGCATGCGGATGCATCAGCGCAATGCCGCAATCGAACAGGGAGGCCTCGAGAAACTGCCCCTGGCCCGAGCGGCTGCGTTCGTTGAGCGCCATCAGAATGCCCGTGGCGGCGTAAAGCCCGGTGCCGAGATCGACCAGCGGAATACCGAGGCGCATGGCGCCCGAGTCGGGCGAGCCGTTGATGCTGATCAGACCGGCCCAGGCCTGAATCACCGCGTCGTAACCCGGAAAGCCGCCGAACGGCCCGTCCGCGCCGAAGCCGGAAATGCGGCAGTGGATCAGTTGGGGAAAGCGGTCCTTGAGGACGTCGTCATAGCCCAGGCCCCACTTCTCCAGCGTGCCGGTCTTGAAGTTTTCCAACAAAACGTCGGCCCCTTCGAGCAGGCGCAGCAGCACATCGCGGCCTTCCGGCACACGCAGGTCGAGGCCGATGGACTGCTTGTTGCGGTTGACGCCGGAGAAATACGCGCTCAAACCGTCCTCGTTGAACGGCGGGCCCCAGTCGCGGGTCTCGTCGCCCTGCGGCGGTTCGACCTTGATCACCTCGGCGCCATGGTCGGCCAGCATCTGGCTGCAGTAAGGCCCGCCCAGAACACGGGAAAGATCGATCACGCGAATGCCCGCCAAGGCGCCAGCTTGCTGATCCGTCGGCATAGATACTCCTGTTATGCGGAAAGTGTGTCGGCGGGGGGATTTGAAAACGCGGTCGCGGCGAAGGCCGGATAGGTTTCCGCCACCGCGCCGGCCACCGTGCCGCGCAGCAACGCCAGCCAGTCGTCGGACGGCGGCGGCGTTTCGGGCACGGCTTCGGCGCCGCCGTCGGGCAGATCGAAATCGAAACCGGTGGCATCGGTGACCTCGCCGACGGTGTGGCCGGGATGCACGCTCTCCAGCCGGAAGCGCTTGCGGTCCTTGTCGAATAGAAACAGGCATTTGCCGGTAACCAGGGCATGCGGCCCGCCCTTGCGGTAGGTGTTCGGGGCCGACGAACCGGGCGCCGAGATGAAATCCACATCCCGCACCAGCACGCGCGGTGTGTGTTCGTCGCGGAACAGAATGACACGGGGCACCAGCAGATAGAGATAGGCCGAGCCGAAACAGCCGGACCAGCGCACGTCTGAGGTGGGATAATCGCCAACGCCGACCAGATTGACATTGCCGTGGCCGTCAATTTGCCCACCCGACAGGAAGAACGCATCGACCCGGCCTTGCGCCGCGCAATCGAACAGTTCGACGCCGCCGTCGGTGAAACTGTTGTTGTCGCGGCTGCCGAGGATCGACACCCGGGTGCGCCCGCCCGACAGTTCCCGGGTCAGCAGCGCCGCCGAACCGGGTATGGGCGACGACACGCCGACGGCGATGTGGCCGAGGCCGCCGAGCATGCGCGCGACGACGCTGATCAGAAGTTCTTGCTGGCTGTACGACATTATTCGGCGGCGGCGACCCGGTCGAACACGTACTGGTCGAGATACTCGGCGAAGCCTTCGTCGGTCTTGGCCATGGCCGCGTAGGTCCTGAGATGTTCGGTATCGTCTTCGTAGTGACCGGCGAGGCCCAGCGGCTTGCACCCGAAGGCCGCTTCGGCCACCGCCGTGACGTAAAGCGCCGGGACGGTGCCGGCCGCCAGTTGCTCGTCGGCCAGCAGGGACTGGTCCTGAATACGCTCGGCCGTCACGATGGTCTTCTCCGACGCATGGGCCATCATCATCAGTTCGCGGTCGCGGCCGATCCAGATATTGCCGTCCCGGTCGGCCAGCGGGACATGAAACAACGACACGTCGGGCTTGATGGCCGGCAGGGCCAGGATGGCGTCGTCTTCGCCGAAGGGATTGTCGATCAGCCGCCAGTCGTCGCGATGGCGCGTCAAATCGGAGCCGATGATGCCGCGCAACGGCATGAACGGAATGCCCTTCTCCGACGCCTGCAACGCGGCATGCACGGCCGGGCACGTGGTGTCGGTGATGGCGATGTCTCCGGCCCGCACGGCCTTGTTGAAGCGGGGCGCCTGCCCCAATTCGCCCAGGCTGACCCCTGCCGTCTCAATACGGGCGATACAGCCGGCGCCGATCAGCATATCGGCCTGCACGCTGCTGGTGGGCACCGTGAGCAGGCGCAAATCCCGCGCACCCTTGCGGATCAAGGCCCGTGTGGCGGCCATGGCGATCGGCGCGCCGTCGCGGGGCACGGCCACCAGGTCGCCGTCCTGAACCAGAGCGACCAAGGCGTCCAACGACATGATGGTGTCACTTTGAGTCATTTCTGTTCCATCCATTGCTTACCCGTAGGATAACAGGTATCGGGGTGCGCGGTAAGCATAGCACCTATTCGTTTATTCGAGACCTGCCCCATGTCCGAGCTTTCGACCCAATGGATTGTCCCGGAAGACGTTCCCGGCCTTTTGCGGCCGGGCATGCGGGTCTACGTCCAGGGCGTAACGGGTGAGCCGCTGACCCTGGTCGAGGCGCTGAAAGCCCGGCCCGCCGCCAGCGACGGCGTGACCTACAGCGGCGTCTTTCTGCCCGGCGTCAACACGACCGACTACGCCGGATTGGCCGCCGGCGCCCGCTCGACCCTGCATTTCGGCACGTCGGAATCGCAATCCTCGATGGACGCGGGCAAGGCCCGGTTCGTGCCGACCTATTACTCGCGCTACTTTCGCGACCTGGAATCGGGCCCGGCGCCCGACCTGGCCCTGGTGCAGGTCTCCGAACCCAACGACGCCGGCCGCTGCAGCCTGGGCGTGGCGCCGGATTTCCTGCCGGCCCTGCTGAGCCACGACGGCCTGACCCTCGTCGCCGAGGTCAACGCGCAAATGCCGTGGTGCCCGGACAGCCCGACGATCGCGCTGGACCGCATCGATTATGCCGTGCGGGCCGACCATCCGCTGCCCGAGCAATCGGCCGCGGCCGTCGAGGAGCCGTTGTCCACCATCACCCGGCTGGCCGCCGAACACATTCCCGACGGCGCCTGCATTCAGATCGGCGTCGGCCGGCTGCCATCGGCCATCGCCGGCGCATTGGGGGACAAGAACGACCTGGGCGTGCATTCGGGCATGATCGCGGACAGTGTGCTGGACCTGCTCGACAAGGGCGTGGTGACCGGCCGCCGCAAGCCGCGCGACACCGGCAAGGTGGTCACCGGCATCGCCCTCGGCACGCAATCCTTCTACCGCCGCGTCGCCGACCGGCCGGACGTGGCCTTCCGCCCGGTGAGCTACACCCACGATGTGCGCGTCGCCGCCGACATGGACCGCTTCACCGCCATCAATTCGGTGGTCGAAGTCGATCTGTATGGCCAGGTCAACGCCGAGAGTGTCGCGGGCCGTCAGATCTCAGCCGCCGGCGGCTTGCCGGACTTCGTGCGCGCCGCCGCCATGAGCCCGGATGGCCGGGCGATCTACGCCCTGGCCGCCACGGCGGGACGCGGCACCATATCGCGTATCGTGCCGCGAATCGGGGACGGCGTCGTCACCTGTTCGCGCACCGATACCGACTGGATCGTCACCGAATACGGGGCCGCCAGCCTGCGTGGACTGGACGTGGAGGCCCGCGCGCAAGCCGTTATCGGCCTGGCGGCGCCGAAGTTCCGGGACGGCCTGCGGGATGCTTGGAAAGAGATTCGCAGACACGAACGCTAGGTGTTTGGTCCCAGGCTTTGATGGTGCGATCTTTTCTTTGCAATGGAAGGAGGCACTGTGGGACAGGTACTTCACGGCAGCGCCACGACGACGCACGCCATCCGAGCGGCAATACAGCGATCGAAAGCTTCGGTCGCGGCGTTGAGCCGGACCTACGGACTCAATCCGAAGACGGTTCAGAAATGGCGCAAGCGGGCGACGGTCGAGGATCGCAAAACGGGGCCAAAGACCCCGCGTTCGACCGTTCTCAGTGAAGACGAGGAGGCGATCATCATCGCCTTCCGTCGCCGCACGCTGCTGCCGCTCGATGACTGTCTCTACGCATTGCAACCATCGATCCCGCATCTGACACGCTCGTCACTCCATCGCTGCCTGCGGCGCCATGGCATCAGCCGCCTGCCGGACGTTGCCGGCGACAAGCCGGCAAAGAAGCGCTTCAAGCGCTATCCCATCGGCTATGTCCACATCGATATTGCCGAATTACGTACCGCAGAAGGCAAGCTCTATCTCTTCATCGCCATAGACCGTACTTCCAAGTTCGCATTCGCCAAGCTGGTGGAACGCGCCAACATCAAGGCGGCCGCGGCCTTTCTGGATGAATTGGTCGATGCCGTTCCTTACCGGATCCATACAGTGTTGACCGACAATGGCATCCAATTCGCCGATATTCCCAGGAACCGCAATGGCCCAACGGCCCGGTATAGAGGGCACCTGTTCGACCGGACCTGTTGGAAACACAGGATCGAGCACCGCCTGACAAAGCCCAACCATCCGTGGACCAACGGTCAGGCCGAGCGCATGAACCGAACCATCAAGGATGCCACCGTCAAGCGCTTCCATTACGACACCCACCACCAACTGCGAAGCCATCTCGATGACTTCCTGGCCGCCTACAACTTCGCGCGGCGGCTCAAGACCCTTCAAGGCCTCACACCTTACGAATACATCTGCAAAATCTGGACTTCACAACCACAACGATTCAAACTCAATCCAATCCATCAAAACCTGGGACCAAACAACTAGAGGGCAATTCTGCACTCCGTCGACCAACTTGGCGTGCCCTCCAACACCTCTCTTTGATTTTCTACTTAAGCTTGATAATCTTCAATATATTCGCGTGTACATCATTCTTCACTGATCGGGTGAGCCATGCGTGTCAGAGCACGAAGAGGCGGTATCAGTGTCCACGCCATATCGGGCAGCAGAGCGATTCTGTTAGGCCTGGACGCCAACGCCAGAGGTCGGAACGGCCTTCTCGGTTTCGCCATCAGAAAATCGCGCAGCGGCGGCGACGCGCGATGGCTTCGAGGGTTTAAATTCTTTCGGGAAACCGTGCCGGATCCGCAGCCGGGTGAACGGCGCAGCACGCTCAAACATCCCATCCAGTCCTTCTTGTGGGGAGACTACAGCGCCGTCCCAAATACGAGATACACATTTACGATCCGGCCGGTCTACGGCACACCGGCGGCACTGACATATGGTTCCGATGTCTCCGTCACCGTCAGGACGGAACCAGAGGACCGGGGTAAGCACGCGGTGTTTCATAACCGCGGTGCTATTCCGAGCCAGAAATTTGCGGACTTGTTCGGCAATCGCGGTCCGGACGATCCGAACGACCCAGATGCCGAAGACGTCGCATGGCTATCGCGTGGCCTGCTTGAAGCTGCGCTGGGATTCATCTTCCAGGCACGCGGCCCCCGATACGCGCTACGGGTCGCGGCCTACGAGTTTTCTTATCCTCCCATTTTGGACGCCTTGAGAAGCGCGGCCGCGTCCGGCGCCGATGTCTCCGTTGTCTATGAAGACGGATCGCAGAAAAAAGATGGACGCCTTGTTCTAACGTCGACGACGAGGATGAACCGTAGAGCGATCCGCGTTGGCGCATTGGCGAGCCAAGCAGGACTAAATTTGATACCCCGGCAAAAACGCCGCGCCATTCCGCACAACAAATTCATAATCCTGTTGAAAGATGGCAGGCCCCTCGAAGTGTGGACCGGATCGACAAATTTCACGCCGTCCGGTTTTCTCGGTCAAAGCAATGTCGGCCACATCGTGCGCGATACGCAGGTTGCTGCGCAGTTTTTGGACTACTGGCAGCAATTGGCATGTGATCCCGACCCGGAAGAATTCCAGACTTGGTGCTCAACGTACTCGCCTTATGTCGGCGACCGTCCACCGGCGCGGGGAATCACGCCCATATTCAGCCCGCGACAAAAATCGCAAATGCTCGACTGGTACGGTGACCGGCTTGAGGATGCCAATCAGACGGTAATGTTGACGGCCGCCTTCGGTGTTACCCGTCGTCTCGCCGAACGGTTCGACAACGATCGCGACTATTTGCGCTTTCTGCTGATGGAACGCCGTAACAGAAGCGAGGAAACTCAAGTCATGCTGACTCGCGACAGGGACACCCGTATCGCGCTTGGTGCGGCACTCAATCGCGACGCCCTGGCACTCGGCCTTAACGGCCATCAACTCGATGAGTGGTATAAACGCGAAGAGCACTATCGCAAGAAAGGGCACATATTCTATGTGCATACCAAGATCATGCTGCTCGATACGCTGACGGACGATCCCTTGGTATTCACCGGCTCGGCAAATTTCTCTCCGGCATCACTGCTAAGCAATGACGAGAACATGCTGTTGATACGGGGCGACAAACGCGTTGCAGACATCTACACGGTCGAGTTCATGCGCTTGTTCAACCACTTTTACTTTCGGCATATCGCACAACTCTTGGCGCGCAGAGGTCGCAACGATCCCGGCCGCGCGGCATTCCTTACTCCGGACCATAGCTGGACCAAACGCCACTTCCGGCGCGCTTCATACCACGACCGGAGAAGGAAGCTGTTCCGATAGGTCACGGTGTCGCCGGGTGTTGCCCAGAAATACGCCATGGGCACGTCACGCGGCAGGACCGGACGCTCACATCGACAGAAAAACTGATTGGCGCCGGTCAAGCCCGCAGTCAGTCGCGCCCTTCCAGAAGCTTGTCGCGCTGTTCCATCCAGCGACGGAAGATGATGAGCAACCCGATCATTACGGCAATGGTGATGCCCATGGCGACAAACAACGGGAACAATTCGTTGACCATTTCCACCCCTTCTGGTCGTTTTAATCTTTAACCTTAAATTGTTTGTGGAATTAAACCGGCGCTTTCCCCTGCGGTCAACCCAGCGGCGGGCTGGGTTTTTCGGCCGATTCGGGCGGTTTACTCTTCGTTAGCGCCGGTTTCCGATAATCGCCGGTCTATGAATCCGGTTATCAACAGCATACCGGCGTTTCCGATTCGCCCGTCCGGCGCGCCCGCGGCGCGGCCCGCGGCCGTCGACACGCCTGCCGTCCCGGGCCATGAAGGCGGCCCGCAGCGGGGCGCCGTGGACATGGCGTTCCGGCCGCTGGTGGATGTGTCGGGCCTGACCACGGCACAGGCGGCGGCAACGGCGCCGGCGGAGTCCGCGCAGCCCGCGGCCAAGACCAAATCGGCCCAGTGCGAGAACGGCCCCAATTGCGATTGCTGCGGCGACAAGGACGCGGTGCCGGGCAGCGGCAAGGGCGAGACCGGCCGCAAGACGCTCGGCGGGCTGAGCGACGAGGAGAAGGAGGTCGTCGACAAGTTGGCCGCCGTGGACCGCGAGGTGCGCGCCCACGAACAGGCCCACGCCGTCGCCGGCGGCGGTTATGCCGGATCGCCGCAATACACTTACGAGACCGGACCGGACGGCAAGCGTTATGCCGTTGCCGGCAGCGTGTCCATCGACACCTCGCCGGTCCCGGACAACCCACGGGCCACCATCCAGAAGATGGAAGTGGTCAAGCGCGCCGCCCTGGCGCCGCACGATCCGTCGGGTGCCGATCGGGCGGTGGCCGCCACGGCCGACAAGCAGAAGGCCGAAGCCCAGGCAGAGCTGAATAAGCAGCAGGCGGAAGAGTTGCAGAAAGCCTTGGGCGGCCCGGAAGACGGTGGGAAGCCCGACGGCTCGACGGACGCCGGCAAGACCTCCGATCAGACGGCTGGTGCTTCGGATGCCGGTTTCAAACCGTTCGTGCCCGGAAACACCTTCGGTAACGCCGGCAACGGTTCCAACATTGGCGCTTCTGGCAACGGCGCCGGTCACAACGCCGGTATCTTCGACAGTTTCGCCGGAACCCCCGACCATTCGCGCGCCGCCTTTGCTCATGCGACCAGCGCCTACGCCGCGACCAGCCACCGCGACGCCATCGACCAGCCGGGTATTCTCTAGCCCTTAACCCACCACCCGTTTCACCGCACCGGCCAGCTCTGTGATCTCAGGTCAGGAGCCGATGACGTGCGGCTTTTCAAAAACCGCCGGGTCGACGGGTTCGTCCGCGTTGGTCATGGCGTGTTCGCGATAGGTGTTCACGCCGGGAGGAATGACGGTCCCGTGCTGCGCGGCATCCAGGAAAATATGCTTGGCCGCTTCACCTGACCGCTCGAACCAGTTCGGGTCGTCGAACGTTCCGCCATAGACACCGACGACATCCTCGAACCGTTCGAAGGAGAGCAGGATCTTGGTACCGCACGTGCCGCAGAAATGGATTGTGACGCGCTTGCCGCTGCCCTCCGACTGGTGGTCGTAGGTCGCCGCCGTACCCCTGGTGATCGCAAAATCCGATTTCGCGAAAATGGGTTCGACCAGAAACGCGGACCCGGTCGCGCGCTGGCAGAACCGGCAGTGACAAAACGTCACGCGTTGCGGTGGCGCCATTACCGCATACCGCAAGGCACCGCACAGGCAACCGCCTTCCTGTCTGGTCATGTTCCGCTCCCTTTTCGCCCGGCGTTCGTTGGACTGATATCTCTACCATTACCATATGGACCGCGCATCTCAGAAGCTGGGCGGCGAACAGGCCGAGACCAGTTCACAGTCCTCGTCTCCGACATTGCGAAATCTGTGCGGCAGCCGGCTGTCGAAGTAGTAGGCATCGCCCGGCCCCAGCAGTTTCTTCTTGCCGCCCACCGTCAGTTCGATCCGCCCCCTGACAACGACACCGCACTCCTCCCCCTGGTGGCTGAGCGGCGTCCGTCCCGTGTCGGCGCCCGGCTGGTAGCGCTCGTGCAGCATCTGTACCGACCGGCCACGCAGGTCGTTGCCGACCTGGCGGTAGGAGACCTCGCCCTCGGTCAGATCGACCAGTTCCGTGGCCTTGAAGAACACCTGGCTTTGCAGCGGCAGGTCCGGCGCGAAGAAGTCGGACATGGATATGGGCAGGCCATCCAGGACTTTTTTCAGCGACCCCACCGACGGACTCGTGCGGTTCTGTTCGATCAGGGAAATCAGTCCGTTGGTGACGCCGGCCCGTTTGGCCAGTTCCCGTTGCGACAGACCATACATCTGCCGCACCGTCTTCAGCCGCTCGCCCAAATCGAAAGACATGCCGTACCTCAAATTCGTTTAATAAATTAAACATACATGCACAAACGACTAGGCGCAAACGGTACGTCTTTTTGCGCCTCATGATTCAGCTTGTCTATTTTTTTGATCGTGTTAGCCTCCGCATTCGTTACCGCCCTGGACCGAGCGCGACCGGGGACACTACCAGCTTTCTTCAATGCGTGGAGCCAGGGCGGCGGTACGAATTCCAAACCCCATGCCGGCCGTGATAAGGGATCGAACATCCATTGGCGGCGGCCAACACGGAGAGCGCGCACATGTCTGTCACGGCGACCACACCCAACGACCTCGAACCGTTCTGGATGCCGTTCACGGCCAACCGGCAGTTCAAGGCCGCCCCGCGCCTGTTCGTGGGCGCCAAGGACATGCACTACACCACCGCCGACAGCCGCAGCGTGCTGGACGGCACCGCCGGACTGTGGTGCGTCAACGCCGGCCACGCCCGGCCCAAGATCGTCGAGGCCGTGCAGCGCCAGGTCGAGGAACTGGATTACGCGCCGGCCTTCCAGATGGGCCACCCGAAAATCTTCGAACTGGCCGCCCGGGTCGCCAACATGGCGCCCGAAGGCATCGATCATGTGTTCTTCACCAATTCGGGTTCCGAGGCCGTCGACAGCGCCCTGAAGATCGCGCTGGCCTATCACCGCACCAAGGGTGACGGTACCCGCACCCGGTTGATCGGCCGCGAGCGCGGCTACCACGGCGTCGGCTTCGGCGGCATCTCGGTCGGCGGCATCGTCAAGAACCGCATGTTCTTCGGCTCCCTGCTCGCGGGCGTCGATCACCTGCCGCACACCCACAGCATCGAACACAACGCCTTCAGCAAGGGCCAGCCGGAATGGGGCGCCCACCTGGCCGACGAGCTGGAGAACATCGTCACCCTGCACGATGCCTCGACCATCGCCGCCGTCATCGTCGAACCCATGGCCGGGTCGACCGGCGTGCTGATGCCGCCCAAGGGCTACTTGCAGCGCCTGCGCGAAATCTGCACCAAGCACGGCATCCTGTTGATCTTCGACGAAGTCATCACCGGCTTCGGCCGCCTGGGCGAGGCGTTCGCCGCCGACAAGTTCGACGTGATGCCCGACATGATCACCTGCGCCAAGGGCCTGACCAACGGCGTCATCCCCATGGGCGCCGTGCTGGTGCGCAAGGAAATCTACGACGCCTTCATGGACGGGCCGGAGAACGCCATCGAGCTGTTCCACGGCTACACCTATTCGGGGCATCCGATCGCCGCGGCCGCGGGCCTGGCGACGCTGGACACCTACAAGGAGGAAGGCCTGTTCGAGCGCTGCAACGAAATGGCCTCCTATTGGGAAGATGCCGTGCATTCGCTCAAGGGCCTGCCGCACGTGATCGACCTGCGCAATATGGGCCTGATCGCCGGCATCGAACTGGAACCCATTGCCGACCAGCCGACGGCGCGGGCGTTCGAGGCGTTTCTGCGCTGCTACGACAAGGGTGTGCTGATCCGCACCACCGGCGACATCATCGCCCTGTCGCCGCCGCTGATCATCTCGAAGCAGAACATCGACGAACTGTTCGGCACCATCGCCGACGTGTTGAAGACCCTGCCGTAAGCGGCACGCATACGGTCCGGCCGGGTTGTGCGGGGGCGCCCGGCCGGCCTCCGGTTTCTCTGCCCCCGCTCGCGACCGGCGGAAGACTTTGGAGGACCGCGCCATGCTCATCGGAGTGCCCAAGGAGATCAAGAACCACGAATACCGCATCGGCATGACGCCGTCGTCGGTTCGGGAGGCGGTCCACCACGGCCATCGGGTCATCGTGCAGACTAACGGCGGTGCCGCCATCGGCCTGGACGACGACATCTACCGCAAGGCCGGCGCCGAGATCGTCGACACGCCCGAGGAAATCTTCGCCCGGGCCGACATGATCGTGAAGGTCAAGGAACCGCAACCCAACGAATGCGCCATGCTGCGGGAAGGCCAGGTGCTGTTCACCTACTTGCATTTGGCGCCCGATCCGGACCAGGCCAAGGCGTTGATGCAGTCGGGCTGCATCGCCATCGCCTACGAGACCGTGACCGACAAGTTCGGCGGCCTGCCGCTGCTGGCGCCGATGAGCGAAGTGGCGGGGCGCATGTCGATCCAGGCCGGCGCCCATTGCCTGGAAATGTACCAGGGCGGCCGCGGCACATTGCTCGGCGGCGTGCCCGGCGTGGCGGCGGCCCGGGTGGTCATCCTCGGCGGCGGCGTGGTCGGCACCAACGCGGCGCGCATGGCCATGGGACTGGAGGCCCACGTCACCGTCATCGACAAGAACCTGCACCGGCTGTTCGAACTGGACATGCAGTTCGGCCCGACGCTGAACACCATCTTCTCCACCGTCGACGCCATCGAGGAACACGTCCAGGGCGCCGACCTGGTGGTCGGTGCCGTGCTGCTGCCCGGCGCCGCCGCGCCCAAGCTGGTCAGCGCCGACATGGTCAAGGGCATGAAGCGGGGTTCGGTGATCGTCGATGTCGCCATCGACCAGGGCGGTTGCTGCGAGACGGCCAAGCCGACCACCCACGCCGAGCCGACCTACGTGGTCGACGAGGTGGTGCACTACTGCGTCGCCAACATGCCCGGCGCCGTCGCCCGCACCTCGACCTTCGCCCTCAACAACGCCACCTTGCCGTTCACCCTGGCGTTGGCCGACAAGGGGTATGTCCGGGCGCTGCAGGACGACGGCCACCTGCGCAACGGCCTCAACGTGCACAAGGGCAAGCTGACCTACGAAGCCGTCGCCCGCGACCTGAACGAGGAGTACCAGTCGGCGGACGACGCCCTGGCGGCATAGAGCAATTCCTCTTTAGATGGAAGCATTCTGACGGAGCGTATTGGCGCCAAGGCCAAGGCTGGCGGTGACGGCCATACCGGGGGTATGGCCGAGACG
>JANQFL010000035.1 GCA_028277845.1 Sneathiellales bacterium | reverse complement strand
ATCACCGAGACCATCGGCAAGGTCAACGAGATCGCGACATCCATCTCATCCGCCGTCGAGGAGCAGGGCGCGGCGACCGGCGAGATCAGCCGCAACGTCCAGGAGGCCTCGCGCGGCACCCAGGAGGTGTCGTCGAACATCACCGGTGTCACCCAGGCAGCCCAGGAAACGGGTGGAGCGGCAACGCAAGTGTTGTCCGCCGCCGGAGATCTGAGCAAGCAGTCGGAAACTTTGAAATCTCAGGTAGAAACGTTCCTGAGCCAAATCCGCGCTGCATAAATCATATTGCAAATCGCGCGTATTGCGACATGGAAGCCCCGGGAGCCCCGGAAATGCCGGGGTTTCCTTGCTTCCGGTCGACGTCCTTTAGGTTACCGATTTGTCAACCATAACGTTATAATCACCATTTTATTTAACTTAATGGTAAGTTCGCGAAAATAAAACTTGGGTTCCAACCAGCGATCTGGCAATCCAGAATGGATAAGGGGTCCGCATGGCGACGGAATTAAGGCGTATCTTTTTAAGTTCCGACGAACTACTGAAAGCAACCCATTCTTATCTCCGCGTGAACGTCGAATTGGTCGGAGCTGTCTCGGTTTCGTCGACTCATGTCTGCAAGGACGGGACACTCAGTGTCCGCTTCGTAAGAACGGCGCAGCCGGGCAAACCGAAGGGCGACATCCTGTTGCAAAAGGAACAGGTTGTCGAACTGCTCATCCGATTTTGCATGGAGAACAACATTCCGATCCCACGAAACGGCAAGAAAGCCGTTGTGGTTCGCGACCGAGGCATTGCCTTGCAAATCAAGGTCGGTGAACTGGAAACCGTGAGCGCCTAGAGCAATTCCATCTAAATAGGAACTGCTCTTATTCGCTGCCGATCAGTTCTTGTTGCCGAACGGATAGTTCACGTACGTACGCGACCAATTCGGCGGGACACGTAAAGTTTCCGCATACCGGCCGGCCGGATCGAAAAACAAGGCGCCCAGCGTACCGTCATCGAAATCAAAGTCTACGGCGAACGGCGATATGCCCCGGTCCGGTCCGAACGGGCCGCTGAACCGGTTTGCCTCGTAATAGCCGGGGACATCGATCCGAACGCGAGCATCTTCGTAGGGGAATGGACCGTCGATCAGTCCGCCTTGTCCGACCAGGGTTCCATCCCGCAGTCCCGGCCACAATATGCGGGTCGTGGAGGCCAGTTGGTAAGGCACCGGTCCGCTGCCGGCGAAGTCCGGCTCGCGGATCACGTCACCGGGTCTGGCCGGATAAAATATGCGGCCGTGGTTCTCAAACGTGGCATGACCGTCATCGTCCAGAACGACGTCGCTGTCCGCCAATGCATAGATGCCGTGGCCATATGCCTCGACGTACACGGCCGCATGCCGGCCGGAATTGTCCGGTCGTCCGGCGTCATCCACCAAGACCAGCGTGTCGCGCAGCGGTTCCGATCCGGATCCGAATCCGGTCGATGCGGGCGCATGAACCCGTCCCCAGTAGTGTGCCTGGGTAAACAACAGGACCACGTCACCCGAAGCCTTGTCGACCACGACCTGCAGGTTCTCACCATCGTTTTCATGGGTCAGATGGACTCCGATGCGGATCCAGGACCAGTCGCGGGGGTGAAAGATGTGGTAGGTGACGAACCAATGGCTTTCCGTCTCGACGACAGCGTAATACAGGGTCGGGGGCAGGGAATACCGCTCGAAATTTTCCCAGTTGTTGTCGCCGCGGAAATCGCCATCGAAATCCACTCGGGTGGGCAGATCCTGGCGCCCCTTGGTGGGATGAATTTCGTGATACACGAACGGCGCATACCGTCTTGCCAGTTCGAGATGCCGGTCCACGAGCAACGGCGTGGCGACCGTTCGACGCGGTTTGGCGGTTTCACCTGCCGCGTCGGCGAAGACAACCATTGTGCCCAGCAATAAGGCCCACACCGTGCTCAGCCGGCAAAGGGATGTGAGGTGATGGATCACGGAACCTCGGTATCTGTATCCGTTTAAAGTGCGACCGCGGTGGGCGAAAGCAAGAGGCATCGATTGAATGCGTGATCCGATCAGACCGGACCGTCTGCATGACCGCGGGTTAAGGAATGCACGCAAAAATACATATTCGTATGATTATTTCACCCGTTGATGTTTATTAACTCATTGATAATTAACGGTCTATTTAGTTTTACTTCACGAATTCGCGATAAATTTCCGGCAATGAATTCTGCGGTTTTCGGTCATGACGAGGCTACGAGGCGCGGAACCATGACAAAGCTGCCCGCAGGCCGGGCAGTGACACATTCATTGTGCAAGGGGATATCTCATGAAGAAATTTATTGCCGGCATCGCGGTTTTCGCCGCGCTGACGTCCACCGCCATGGCCGACGACGCCCATGTCGCGCCCATTCAGGATCTGGTCAAGAACCAGGTTCAGAGCTGGTTGAACAATCCGCAAGTCGTGGAAGCCGTCAAGGCGCAGAACGCCAAGCATGCCGGACTGTCGCAGGGCGACATCGACGCCTTGGACAAGAAGTGGCGGGCGGAGACCAAAGCCTCCAGCAAACCGATGATCGACAAGGTCCTGGCCAATGCGCTGTCCAAATATCTGAAGCAGGTGGAGGACGACTCGCAGGGTCTCTACACCGAGATCTTCGTCATGGACAACAAGGGCCTCAATGTCGGCCAGAGCGCCGTGACGTCGGACTACTGGCAGGGTGACGAAGCCAAATTCAAAAAATCCTACGGTGCCGGTGCCGGTTCCGTCTTTGTCGACGGGGTCGAGCAGGACGAGTCCACCCAGCAGTTCCAGTCCCAGGTTTCCGTCGCCATATCCGACGGCGGCCAGGTGATCGGCGCGGTGACCATCGGCATCAATGTCGATGCGCTGATGAACTGAGCAGACACTGACTGACAGAACACGCAACAGGTTCGGGGAATTCGATCATGCGGCTACCAGCAATCTTTCGTCGCGACACCACTGACGGCGAATCGGAGGGATCACAACCCCGAACCCGAACGGGATTGGGCCGCTGGACGATCGGGCGCAAGGTGGCGGTGGTTATCGCCGCCTGCGTCTCCCTCGGATTTGCCGCCCTGGTCACGATCGAAGCGCTGACCAGCCGGGGGCATCTGCATCAGCTTTCCTACGAGAACAATATCGCCACCAGCAAGCTGCTGGCGACACAGGTATCGGGCGGTGTGCGCTGGAACAAGGTCGCGGCGATCGAAAAAGCCTATGGCGAGTTTGTCGCCGACGAAGATTCCGATCTTTCCAACATCCGGGTCTTCAACAAGGAGGGCAAGGAACTGGTGGCGTTCGATTCGGACGGCCTGGCACAGCAAGACATGTCCGGCGTATTCGAACGGGCCAAGGAGTCGCTCGACCGGGACGAACCGTATCTGCTGGAAACCGGGACCCATTTCGTTGTCGTCGCACCGGTGCACGGCAAAGGAAATGACGTCATCGGCGCCTTTGCGACTGCGTGGAGTTTGGAAAAGATCAACACCTGGATCGGTGATTCCGTCTGGATGCAGGTCGGTCTGGCAGCCGTGCTGATGGTCGTTCAGGTCGCCGTCATGCTGGCGGTGTTCACGCCGATGGTCTCCCGGCCCATCCGCCGCATGGCGGAAAATATGCGCGTTCTGGCCGACGGCAATACGGAAATCGAAGTTACCGGCAACGGCCGGGCCGACGAGATCGGCAACATGGCCGGCGCCGTTCAGGTCTTCCGCGACAACGCGGTACGCATGGAAGAGTTGCGCAAGGAGCGCGAGGAAGCCGAACAGCGGGCCGGCGAGGAACGCCAGGCTGCCCGCGAAGCCATGGCCGACGAATTGGAAGCCACCGTCAAGAGCGTGGTGGATGCCGTTTCGTCGTCCGCCGACAAAATGCAGAACTCGGCCCAGACCATGTCGACCACGGCCGAGGAATCGGCCAACAAATCGAACGCTGCCGCGTCGGCATCCGATCTGGCATCGACCAACGTGCAGACGGTGGCCGCGGCGACCGAGGAGCTGTCCTCGTCGATCTCCGAGATCAGCCGCCAGGTGACCGATTCGGCCCGCATCGCCGGCGAGGCCACCACCGAGGCCGAACGCAC
>JANQFL010000033.1 GCA_028277845.1 Sneathiellales bacterium | reverse complement strand
GGCGGAGACGGCAGCCGCCGGATTTGGCGCCAAGACGCCCGTCCCCCAAGTGCCCAATGGGGGTTTCCGAGCGGCCGCCCCCCACGGCGTCAGACGGCTTGCGCGATGCACCACATCGCGCTACCCCGTCTTCCTGGTGGATGGGCAGGCCGCTCGAGAAACAGAATGGATTCCATCTAAAGAGGGATTGCTCTAGATTGCACGTCTTCAGTCCGCGTTCGGCGGGCCTTCCTCGTACTGCGTCACCCCGTCCGGGATAACCTCCCACGCCGCCTTCGATCCGACAAAGATGTGGCGGCCGATTTCGACGCCCGGGTCGCCGTTGACACATCCCAACGTCACCCCGTGCACGTCGCCCTTATAGGTGCCGCACAGGGTCGAACCGCAGCGGCTGCAGAATTGAAGGCCAAAACCGGCCTGGCTTTCATAGCATGTCAGCATGTCCCGGCCCGTGAGCCATTGAAACGTGCCGGGCGCGACCAAGGCGTAGGCGGATGCTTGCGCGCTGAATGCCTTGCGGCAGCGCGAGCAGTGACAGGACCGCGCATCCCGCAATGGCCCATCGACCCGGTATGTCACCGCGCCGCAAAAACACTCCCCCGTAATCGCCATCGCGGCGCCCCCGTTTTGGTTGTCGATGATGGTGTCCCTCGCGCGGGCGATCGAGATTGATCGTTTCAGCCTACCACTGGCCGTGGCCGCGGACGCCGCGCTTCTCGAAATACTGCTGATGGTAGTCCTCGGCCATGAAGAAGTCCGAGGCCGGCGTGACTTCCGTGACGATGTGATCCGGAAACCGGCCGGCGCTTTCCTGCGCCGCATACGAGGTGCGGGCGGCTTGTTCCTGTTCCGGAGAATTGAAAAAGATGCCGGAACGGTATTGGGTACCGACATCCGGCCCCTGCCGGTTCAATGTGGTCGGGTCGTGGATGTCCCAGAACAGATTGAGCAAGTCGTCGTAGCTCACCCGGCCTTCGTCATACTCCACGAGCACGGCCTCCGCGTGCCCGGTCTGGCCCGAACACACGTCCTCGTAGGTCGGATTGACGGTGTGGCCACCGGTGTAGCCGACGGCCGTCGACGTCACGCCATCGACCTTGCGAAATGCCGATTCGATGCCCCAAAAACATCCTGCCGCGAATATTGCCTTAGCCATGCCGACCTCGATTTCCAGTTATTGGGCGGTTGATATGCAACCATATGGGCCGCCGCGACAAATTGTCGAGGCCGACATTAAAGCCATGACTCGTTGCCCCGTTCGCCTATAAGGTTATTGAAAACATTGCGGAAACCGCGCGATCAGGAGGAATCATGTCGAAATTGGCCGCGCTGTGGGAAACCACGAGCCCGCTGTCGACAGTTGAACTGCTGCGGCATCTGATTACCGAGCGCTATGTGGGCAGAACGGTGGTCACCGCGTCGTTGCGCGCCCGCAGCGTCGTCGTGCTCAAACTGATCAGCCGGATCGCGCCGGAAACGCCGATCGTGTTCTGCCACGCCGCTCAACTCTATCCCGAAAGCATCTCGTACCGCGAACGCCTGATCGCCACGCTGGGGCTGGAAGATTGCCGCGACGTCGACAGCCACGTGGCCAATCTCGATCAATCACAGCCGGCACCCAACGACCACGACCATGTGGAACGCATTCACGCCGACGACCTGGTGGGCGGCGGCACGGTGTTCGAGCTGGTGCACCTGAACAACTCTCTGGCCGACTTCGACTGCTGGATCAGCGCGGTCTACCACGAAAAACCGCCGGCCGGCATCAAGCACCGGGTCGATCTGGACGGCCGGCTGGTCAAGGTCAATCCGCTGCTGCGCTGGTCGGACGCCGACGTGCGCCGCTTCATGCTGGCCAACGAACTGCCCTACCATCCCCGCGTCGCCGCGGTCCGGCCGGAACAGCCGGCGGAAGACCGCGAAACCTCGCCGCTGTATTCGTACTGAGACCGTCCCGCCGCCGGCGGCCGTTGCTACATCATGAAATCCTGGGCCGCCGCGAAATGGCCACCGCCATGATCGACCAGGTCGGCGTACACCGGCGCGTAGTCGAGATCGCGGACGGGACTGGGCACCTCTCCGGTCAGGCGCAAATGTTCCGGCCGGCGGCGCGTCGGATCGGCGATGGGGACCGCGTCCAATAGCCGCCGCGTATAGGGATGTCTGGGGTTCTCGAATACCGCGGCGCGCGGGCCGATTTCGACGATCTGGCCGAGATACATGACGGCGACACGGTGACTGACCTGTTCGACCACCGCCATGTCGTGGGAAATGAACAGATAGGAGAGGCCGAGTTCTCCTTGCAGCTCCGCGAGCAGGTCCAACACCTTGGACTGCACCGAAACATCCAGCGCGGACACGCTTTCGTCGGCGATGATGACTTCGGGATTCAGCGCCAGGGCGCGGGCGATGCAAATCCGCTGGCGCTGACCGCCGGAAAACTCATGCGGATGCCGTTTGCGGTGGGACGGTTCCAGGCCGACCCGGACAAACAGTTCGTCGACGCGCGCATCCAATGCGGCGCCTTCCAGCAAGTTGTGGATGACGAGCGGTTCGGCGACCAGGTCGCCAACCGTCATGCGCGGATTGAGGGACGCAAACGGATCCTGGAACACCATCTGGATCTTGCGCCGGAGCGGCACCATGTCCCGCGCCGACAAACCATTGATCGGCGTGCCCGACAGGCTGACCCGGCCCTCGAACGGCGTCAGGTTGAGGAGCGCCTTGCCGATGGTGGATTTGCCGCAACCGGATTCGCCGACCAAGGCCAGTGTTTCGCCCTTGAAAAGATCGAAGGACACCCGTTCGACCGCATGCACCCGGCGCACCGGCCGGCGCAACAGCCCCCCTTTGATATCGAAACGCACCGTCAAATCCCGCACCGACACGGCCGCTTTGACCGGATCGCCAGGATCGGAGCGCGGCGGGACATCGATCCCGCCGGCGCCCTTCGGCATCGCCCGCCCCGCCATCGACCCCAATCTTGGGACGGCGGCCAGCAGATCCCGCGTGTAGGCGTCCCCGGGACTTGAAAACAAGGCCGTCACATCGTTTTCCTCGACGATACGGCCCTGGTTCATGACGATCACCCGGTCGGCCATTTCGGCGACGACGCCCATGTCGTGGGTGATCAGCAGGATGGACGTGTCCAGTTCCTGCTTCAGATCGTTCATCAGGGCCAGGATCTGGGCCTGAATGGTGACGTCCAGGGCGGTCGTCGGCTCGTCGGCGATGAGGATGCGCGGATTGCACGACAGCGCCATGGCGATCATGACCCGCTGACGCATGCCGCCCGACAGCTCATGGGGGTATTGCTTCAGGCGCCGCCCCGGATCGGATATGCGCACCGCGTCCAGCATGCGCAGGGCTTCTGCCTTCGCCGCATCGCCCGCCAGCGTCCGGTGGGCGGAGATGGCCTCGGTCAACTGGGAACCGATTGTCATCACCGGATTGAGCGACGTCATCGGTTCCTGGAAAATCATGGCGATCTCGCCACCCCGGACGGCCAGCATGTCCCGTTCCGTCAACTTGGTCAGGTCGCGCCCGCCGAGCATGATCTCACCGCCCGTGACACGGACGCTTTCCGGCAGCAGGCCCATCATGGCCAGGGCCGTAATCGATTTGCCCGAACCGGACTCGCCGGCGATGCACACCGTCTCACCTGCGCCGATGGCGAAGCTGCTGTCCTCGACGACCGTACGCGGACCGGAGGGCGTGGCGACGGCGATGGTCAGGCCACGGACATCGAGCGCGCTCGCCGTCTGCCGAGTATCGCTTTCCAGAAGCTCCTCCAGCCGTTGGGTGTGGGCCAGGCCCATAGTCTACTCCAGAACGATACGCGGAAAATAGAACGACACCACCCAGTTGGGCTGATCGACAATCTCGCTGATGCGCAGGTCGCCGCACACAGAGCACAGCATGTAGGCGTCGACGGCCGACATGTTGTGACGTTTCACCAGCAACTCGATCATCTGCCCCAAAGCCGCCCGGGCCCCGGCGAACAAATCCTCGCCGATGCCGGTGGTCACTTCATAGCCTTTTTCGTCGAGGTGCCGGGACACCGGTCCGGGCGTGGTGAAGCGCGGCATGCTGAGGCCGGCGTCCTTGACCAAGTCCAGTGTCACGGTCACGTTCATCGGGCTTTCGATGGCCGTGCCGCAAACCTCGCCGTCCCCCTGGGCCGCGTGGGTGTCGCCGATGGAAAACAGTGCGCCCTCGACCTCGACCGGCAGATAGAGCTCACAGCCGGCGGCGATGTCGCGAATGTCCATATTGCCGCCGATGCGGCGCGGCGGCACGACCGAGTGCAGACCCGCCTCCGCCGGCGCCAGGCCGATGGTGCCGGCGAACGGCTTCAACGGCACCCGGCCGCCGGGCCCGTACAGGGACGGCGCCAGGGTATCCGGGTTGTAGGACCAGACATGCAGCGCCGGTTCCGTGAACTGGTCGGCCAGCAGTCCGAATCCCGGAATATTGGCGGTCCAGCCGAAACCGGACGGCTCGAACTGATGCACGGTGATCTTGACCGCATCGCCGGGTTGGGCGCCGTCTATGTAAACGGGGCCCGTCACCGGATTGACCTTACTGAAGTCAAGATTGGCCACATCCGTGACCGTGCTGTCCGCCGTCAACTGCCCGGCGGACGAATCGTTGCATTCGAAAAACAGGGTCGATCCCGGCGCCACGGTCTCAACGGGTGGGATCGAATGATCCCACCCGAAGTGATGATGTACACCGTGAATGGTGTAATCGCTTGGTCCGCACATGTTTATTGCGCGTCCTTGGCATGCACATAGTCGTAGTGCACCGGGATGTGCACCGGATCGACGAAGATGCCGGCCGGCCCGTCGAGACGGCTCGAGCGGATGGTGAAGCGCTGCTCGTTGAAGATCGGCACCCACGGCGCTTCGTCCTGAATGGAGGTGAAGATCTTCTTCCACTCCTCGATGCGCGCGGTGGTCTGCGACGGATCGGTCATGGCATCGGCCTTCTTGGCCCGCTCGTCCAGCTCCTTGTTGCAGTACCAGGACCAGTTCCAGCCGCCCTTGACGGCACCGCCGCAACCCAGGATCGGACCGTAGAAGTTGGACGGATCGGGGAAGTCGGCGATCCAGGCCATGCCACCCGACCAGATCATCGGCGCTTGGTCCGGCTCTCCACCGGCGGCAATAACGTTGGCCTGACCCAAGGCCTTGATTTCCGCCTTGATACCGATGGCCGCCAGGTCCTGCTGGATGGCCTGGGCGATACGTGGCTGCGGATCGGTGTTGGCGACGTAGAGCTCGGTCGTGAAACCGCCGCCGTGCCCGGCCTCGGACAGCAACTCCTTGGCGGCGGCGATGTTGAAGGTCTGGCCTTTGTACTGCGTGTCGTAACCCGGCATCAGCGGCGGCAAGGGCTGGTTGGCCGAGACCGCGCGCCCGTTGATGATGCGTACGATACGGTCCTTGTTGATGGACATGGCGACCGCCTTACGCACGCGCACGTCGTCGAAGGGTTTCATCTTCACGTTCATGGTGACATAACCGGTGTGCAGCTGCTTGCCTTCGACGATCTGGTCCTTGAACTTCGGATCCTTGATGGTGGCCAGGAACTTGGCGGGCGGAATGCCGTCACCGGCAATATCCACTTCGCCGCGCTCGAGGCGCAACAAAGCGACGATCGGTTCCTGACCGACCTCGAAGGTGATCTTGTCGAGTTTGGGCAAGCCCTTCTGGTAGTAGTCCTTGTTGCGTTCGAACACCACGTGCTGGCCGCGGGTCCAGTCGGTCATCTTGAAGGCACCGGTGCCCACCGGGTTGGTGCCGAAATCGGTGCCGTGTTTGGCCACTTCCTCCTGCGGCACCACACTGGCGAAGTTCAGGGCCATGACATGCAGGAACGTGGCATCCGGCCGCGACAGGGTAATGCGGATGGTGCGGTCGTCGACCGCCTCGACGCCCGACAGACCCGACGCCGCGCCGCTGGATGCCTCGTCGAAGCCTTTGATCGAACCGAAGAAACCGGCGCCCGGGCTCTGGGTTTTCGGATTGGCCACGCGGTCGAGGGAATACTTGACATCCTTGGCGGTCATGTCGCGGCCGTTGTGGAACTTCACGCCGGACCGCAGCTTGAAGGTGTAGACCAGGCCGTCGGCCGAAATGTCGTAACTTTCGGCCAGATCGGGCACCAGTTCGGTCGTACCCGGCTTGTAATCCATCAGCGCATCGAACAGGCTTTTGATCATCGACCAGTTTTGCCAGTCATATCCGATGGCGGGATCGAGGGTCGACACATCGTCCTTGTAGGTGACGATCATCGAACCGCCCTGTTTGACGTCGGCTTGGGCCGTACCGGCCAAGGCCAACGCGGCGGCGCCTGCGACGCCTGTCAGCAACCATTTTTTCATTTCATCCTCCCTTGTGGATTTGGTGGGTATGGAGACCCCGGTTCGTTGCTTGAAACGACAACGGAAACGCTACGGCTGGGTTGAGATGGACAGGGGACCGGGTCATCGCAACTTGATCCTCGGGTCCACGAAGAACGACACGATGTCGGCGAGCAGATTGCCGAGCACGATGGCGGTGGCGGCGACCAGGGTGACGCCCATGATGATGGGAATGTCGACCCGTTGAATGGCCTGCCATGCGAGCTGACCGATGCCCGGCCAACCGAATACGCTTTCGACGACGACGATGCCGCTCATGAAGATGCCGATGTCGATGCCGATCATGGCGATGATGGGCAGGACGGCGTTGGGCACCGCATGGCGGAATATGACCCGGGCCTTGCCCAGCCCCTTGGCCCGCGCCGTACGTACGAAATCCTGATTGAGCACATCGAGCATGGACGAGCGCATCATGCGCGCGTACCAGCCGGCACCGAGAAAACCGAGAGTCAGGGCCGGCAACACAACGTGCGCCGCGGTGCCGTAGCCGCCGATGGGAAACCATCCCAACTGCACGGCAAAGACATAGAGCAACAAAATTCCGACGACGAATTGCGGCGCCGACACGCCGACGAAGGAGACGACCATCAGGGACTGGTCGACCGCGCTTCGCCGGCGCACGGCGGCGACCACGCCCATGGTCAACCCCATGGCGAGCTCAGCCGCAATGGCTGCGGCCATGAGGAGGAGGCTTGCCGGTAGGCGGGCGCCGATGAGTTCTCCGATCCCGGTTTTTTGCACATAGGACCGGCCCAGATCTCCCTGCAACAGGGCGGTGAGATACATCCAGTACTGTTCATAGAACGGCCTGTTCAGACCAAGCTGTTCGCGGATATTGGCTACGGTTTCGGCGGTGGCGCTGCGGCCCGCGATCTGCCGTGCCGGGTCGGCCGGCACCAGATACAGCAGCACGAACGTGATGAAGCTGACACCGAGCAGAATCAGTGCGGCCTGCATGATGCGCCGGGTGAGATACGCCGCCATCAGTGCCGCCCCTTCAGGGTGGGATCGAGCACGTCACGCAAGGCGTCGCCGACCACGTTGAAACCGAGCGCCAGCATGACGATGGCCAGGCCCGGGAAGAACACCAGCCAGGGCGCCGTGGCGAAATAGGTCTGATTTTCGAAAATGATGTTGCCCCAGCTCGGTGTCGGCGGCTGCACGCCGATGCCGAGGAAACTAAGAGTCGCCTCCAGCAACACGGTCGTGGCAATGCCCAGCGTCGCCCAAACCACGATGGTGGACACCAAGTGCGGCGCGATGTGCTTCAGCAGAATGCGCAACGGCGACGCGCCCAGGCTTTGCTCGGCGACGATGAAATCACGCTCGGACAGCGACACAGTCTCCGCGTAGATCACCCGGGCGACCTGTACCCAGTTCACCATGGCGATGACCAGGGCGACGATCCACAGGCTCGGCTTGAACAGAGCGGCAAGGACGATAGCGAGTAGCAAAGCCGGAAAGGCCATCATCAAGTCGGTAAAGCGCATCAGCACGGCGCCGGCGACACCGCGCAGGAAGCCCGCCGTGATACCCACAATTGCACCGATCAGGACGGCGGCGCCGTTGGCGACAATGCCGATGATCAGCGAAGTCCGCGCGCCGTAGATCAGCCGCGACAGCAGATCGCGCCCCAGTAGATCTGTCCCAAGCCAAAACCGTTCATTGGGTGGCAGGGGCGCGCCCTCGATGGTCAGGCCGTCGAAGAACTGCATATCCGGTTCGTGGGGCGCGATCACCGGCGCCAGCAAGGCCGCGGACATGATCAGCGTAATCAGGATCACGCTGAAAAGGGTCAGGCGCCGCTGCGCCAGCTGGCTGAGAACGGTCATTCCGAAAACCAGGACTTGCCGGGTACGTCGGGCTGGTTGGCCGATGTCGTTCGGAGCAGGCGGTGCACCAGCTCGGCAAGCCGCGTCTTGTCCAGACGCTCGCAATAGTCCTCGACTGTGATGCGCTTATCCATGGCTGCCGAACGGATACAGGCAAACGCCGTGTCTTCATCGACCTTGCTGGCCTGGGTCAGCCGCACGACGGCGCGCACTACAGCGGCGCGGCTGGCAAGCCGCCCCTGCAATCCGGCGATTGTGTCCTGCACCTCGTTGGAGCGGGCAAAATTGGCGAACCCGATCACCAGGGCGCTGAACACGCCGCTGGATTGCACCGGCTTGACGATATGGGCCGACGTGCCTTGCGCCAGTGCCCATTCCAGACGGCTGGGCAGTTCCGAACCCAGCAGCGCGATCAACGGCATCGGCGCCGTACCCGGCTGCCATGGGAACAACCCGTCGAAGCCATTATCGGCATCGAAGAATATGACGTCGGTGCTTTCACCGCCCGAGGGAAAGTCCGGCCAATGGCATTCGACCGACATGCCCAGCCGCTCCAGTTGCCGGGTCAGGCGCCGCGTGGCATCGCCGTGGCGATGCAGGATCAGCGCCTTGCGGCCACGGAATTGCGGTGTGTGAAACGGGCTCATTTCACCACCTTCAAATGCGACGCCGCGGAACCCCGCCGTTTCGCCGCCACCGTCGCCGCGAACTCATGCGCATCGAACTCCACCAGATACGGGTCGGCCGGCACTGGCGCGTCCTCGGCCAAGACGATATCGAATCCGAGGTGTTCGTTGATCCGGCCGAGGTAGGGCGTCAGCGCGGCGTGATTGGTCTTGGGGTCGATCTTGATGGGACCCATGGCCGTATCGAAGGTGCGGCTGAACAGCGCCTCCTTGACCGGCTCGATGTCATCCGTACCGGATTCCGCGATGGCCTGGGCCAGCATATGAATGGCCGCATAACCGCCGACCAGGAACGCGGACAACGGCCGCTCCGCGCCGTATTTCTCCGTCAGTTTGGCACGGAAGGCGTGGTTGAGCGGATTATCGACCGCCTCGAAATACACCGACGAACACAGGTGACCCCTTGCCGCATCGGTGCCGATATCCGCCAGCTCGCATTCCGTCAGATCGCAGCTCGTGACCGGGCGTTTTTCGGGCAGGAAATCCGGGTCCCTGAGCCCGAGTTCATGATAGGCCTGCAGGAAGGCGTAGCTCGACGTGCCGATCAGATTGTTGAGAATGAAATCGGGCCGTTTCTGTTCGATCTCGGCGATCATGCGGCCGACATCGGTATCGTCGAACGCCAGATACCGTTCGCCCAGCACGTCGCCGTTGACCGCCTGGATCAGCTCCCGGGCGATGCGGTTGACTTCCCAGCCCCAGACATAGTTGGACCCCGTCAGGTACACCCGCTTGCCGTATGTCGGCAGCAAATGGGCGAACATCGGTAACAGGTGTTGGTTCGGTGCCGCGCCGGTGTAGATAACGTTCTCGCACGCCTCGAAACCCTCATAGGGCAGGATGTACCAGAGCAAGGCATCATGCTTTTCGATGATCGGGATGACTTCCTTGCGGGCCAGGGACGTGATGGTGCCGACCACATGCTGGCACCCCTGCCGGCGCAGCATGGTTTCGCAAATGCGATGATAGGCGTCGATGTTGCCGCCGGGATCCTCGCTGAACACCCGGAAAACCACCGGACTGTCGGAGTTGGAGTTGATTTCCTCCAACGCCAGCATGGCGCCGTCCTGCGCGTCGCGGCCGATGGCTCCATAGGTGCCCGTCACCGAATAGAGTAAACCGAGAGGAACTTCACGCCGCGCCATTCTTATCCCGTTTCACCCGGAGACGGACGATCGTTCCATCCCCTTGTTATTGTCATCGGGTCATCGACGTTTATGTTCGACCAAAACGAAAAAAGCCCCACATCCACTCCCGTCCTAATGCAGAAGTGGTTGCGAGGCTCCGATGCCCGGTGCGGTTTTCCCGCGTTTTTCAGCGTCTGCTGGCGTCCGCCCGCATCGCTGTATGCCATGAAACCCTAGCAGAATGCCTGACCGAGTCAACTCGGTGCAGAGGATTCATATAATATGACATACACATACATCCCCGAAAGCATAACAAAACCCCCGGTGTCGCCACCGGGGGTCCGTTCGGTTTGCCGGCCGGCACAATCGTGGCCGGCCGCAAGTCCGTCGCGTATGCGCTTATGTGTAGCGGTACGGCCGGCCGGCCTTGGACATGTCGGCGTTGTACTGCTTGAAGATCTCCACGACCTTCTTGGCCCGCGGGCTGGTGGCGGCGATTTCTTCCCAGAACTTTTTCGCCTCGTTCTCCACCTTGGCCCATTCGTCGTCGGGGATCGAGGTCAGCTTCAGCTTGGTGCCGTGCACCCGCAGCTTGGCCTCGCCGCCCCAGTACCAGTACTGGCGATAGTAGTGCGAACTGTCCATGCACAGGTTGAACAGTTCCTTGAGGTGGGCCGGCAGCGCGTTCCAGCGCTCCTCATTGGCGAAGTACGAGCCGATCCAGGCGCCGGAGATGTTGTTGGTCAGGAAGTAGTTGGTCACGTCGGCCCAACCCACCGTGTAATCCTCGGTGATGCCCGACCAGGCGATGCCGTCCAGCTCGCCGGTCTGCACGGCCACCTCGATGTCTTCCCACGGCAGCGTGACGGGCACGACGCCGAAGCGCGACAGGAACTTGCCTGCCGTCGGGAAGGTGAACACCCGCTTGCCCTTGAGGTCGTCGAGGCTGCGGATCGGGTCCTTGGTGTTGAAGTGGCACGGATCCCAGGCGCCGGCGCTGAGCCAGGTGACGCCTTCGACCTCGCCGTAGGCTTCCTGCCAGATTTCCTTCAGGCCGTACTGATTGAACAGCACCGGCACGTCGAGCGAATAGCGGCTGGCGAACGGGAAATAACCGCCGAACACGGAGACGTCGACCGGCGCCGCGATGGAATCGTCGTCCGACTGGACCGCGTCGATGGTGCCCTTCTGCATGGCGCGGAACAGCTCGCCCGTCGGCACCAACTGGTCGGCGAAGTACAGTTCGATGACCATTTCGCCGTTGGCGACCTTGTTGAAGGCGTCGATCGACGGCTTGATGACGTGTTCGGCCAACGCCGCGCCGGCATAGGTCTGCAGGCGCCACTTGATGGTCTTTTTGGACTGGGCGTGTACCGCCGGAGCGGCCACCGCCGTCGCGGCGACGGCACCGGCCGTTGCGCCGGCTTTTTTCAGAAATTCGCGTCTTTTATTCATAGTCTCGCTCTCCCTTGGTTTTTACAAATTGCATTCAACTCAACGTCAAAGTCTGTTTGACCCCGCACCAAAGTGGAGGGTTTCAATATTCTGATTATGTTTCGTCCTCCTTGTTGTTCTGCTGGCCCCTGGCCGGCGGTATCTGGTTACGCACGTCACTTTCCATAGAAGTGGTTGGGCAGCCACAGGGCGATTTCCGGGAAGATGGTCACCAGGGCCAATCCGAAAATCATCACCCCGACGAACGGCACGATCGACCGGTAGATATCGGCCAGGGTGATCTCCGGCGGCGCCATGGCGCGCATCAGGAACAGGTTGTAGCCGAACGGCGGCGTCATGTAGGCGACCTGGCAGGTGATGGTGTAGAGCACGCCGTACCAGATCAGATCGAAGCCCAGCGCGCCGACCAGCGGCACATAGAGCGGCGCGACGATGACCAGCATGGCGGTGTCGTCCAGGAACATGCCCATCAGCAGGTACGAGAGCTGCATCATGATGAGGATTTCCCACGGTCCCAGGCCCATGCGGTCGAGGAAGAAGCTCTCGATCGCCTTGACCGCGCCCAACCCGTCGAACACGGCGCCGAAGCACATGGCCGCCAGGATGATCCACATGAACATGCAGCTGATGCCCAGGCTCTTGCGCACCGTATCGTGCAGCACTTTGCGGGTCAGGCGGCGTTTGATGAGCGCCGCGATGGTGGCGGCGACGGCGCCGACGGCGGCGCTTTCCACCAGGCTGGTGATGCCCATGAGGAACAGGCCGGTCATGGAGAAGAAGATGAACAGCGGCAGTATGCCCGCCCGCAGCAGGGCGAGCTTGTGCCCCCAGCTGACCTGGCGTTCCTCCTTCGGCAAAGCCGGACCGAGCTGCGGCTGGAGCTTGCAGCGGATGACGATGTACAGAATGAACAGGCCCGCCATCATCAGGCCGGGGAACACACCGGCGAGCCAGAGCTGGCCGACGGGCTGGCGGGAAATCATGCCGTACAGCACCAGAACGACGCTCGGCGGCACCAGAATGCCCAGCGAGGAACCGGCCTGGATGACGCCGGTCACCATGACCTTGTCGTATCCGCGCCGGAGCAGTTCGGGCAAGGCGATACTGGCGCCGACGGCCATGCCGGCGACGCTGAGCCCGTTCATGGCCGAGATGACGACCATCAGGCCGATGGTGCCGATGGCCAAGCCGCCGTTCACCGGCCCCATCCAGACGTGGAACATCTGGTAGAGGTCCTCAGCGATGCCCGATTCCGACAGCATGTAACCCATGTAGACGAACAGCGGCAGGGTCAGCAGCGGATACCACTTCATCAAGCGGATGCCGGCACTGAAGCCGAGTTCCGATCCGCCGGTGCCCCACAGCAGCAACGACGCCGCCACGGCGACGAAGCCGATGGCGCCGAACACCCGCTGCCCGGTCAGCAGCATGAGCATCATGGACGAGAACATCAAAAGCGCGATGGTCTCGTAGCTCACTTCGCCCAGTCCGAGGAAGTCGCTCATACCAGCGCCTCCTCGTCCTCGGGGTCATCGGTGATGGGCACGCCCCTGGCCTTGGCCAGGTCCTTGAAGAACGTGGCGATGGTCTGCAGCAGCATCAGGAAGATGCCGATGTCCATGATGACCTTGATCGGCCACATCTTCGGCGCCCACGACGAATAGCTTTTCTCGCCGTATTGAATGGCGTACTCGGTGCTGGAATAACCGCCGTACAACAGGACGCACAGATAGAACACCAGGCAGAACGAGGTCAGCGTGTCGGTGAAGGCCCGTTTTTTCGGCTTCCAGCGGCTGTAGAGCAGATCCATGCGCACATGGGCGTTGATCTGCATGGAATAGCCGCCGCCCAGCATGTAGTAGGCCACCATGGTGAACTGGGCCATCTCCAGGGTCCACAGGGACGGCAGGAAGAACGTCTTGGAAATGGACGACCAGAACAAAATGCCCATGATGACGAAAATCATGTACATGACGACCAGGCCCAGCGCCCAGTTGACCTTGTCGACATACTTCACGAAGACTTTGATGGCGTTCGGCATCAGTCGCTTCCCATCCCTTCGGCACGCCCGGGGCACCCTGGGCGCGCAGCCGTGTTTGACGCATTTTTTTCAAAGCACGGATCGTCACGACCAGGCAATGCGTGGCGCCGTGCTGGCTGCATAGGTTGCGCACAATAGGCCCAATGGTCGAGGGAGAAATGCGGTTTCAAACGCAATTCCCGGGTCTTTCGCCGATATGTCCTCGCAGTCCTTATGGTCTTCCCTTTCCTATCCGTCGACTCGCGGTAAGGCATCGCGCAGCGCGCGCGCCAGCCGTTCCGCCATCAGTCTCTGGTCCGCCGCATCCGTCACCAGATCGCTGCGAATTTCGATCATGACATTGAGCAGCCCGCGCGGCAGCGCATGGGTGCGCAGCGTATGCGTTACGCCGTCCTCGGCGCTGTAGGGCGCGTTGCGGCGGACCGTCATGCCGCTGTCGTCTTCGAACTGCGCCAACAGCTTGTCGGCAAAGCGGCTGTCGGCGTCATGCAATACGCCGATGTCCAGATCCCGCGACACGCCGTCGTACACCGGCACGAACGTATGCACGGTCACCAGGACGGGTGACTGGCCGGCGGCCGATTTGCCGTCGATTTCCGCCGCGATGACATCGTGGAACGGCATATAGAACCGGTCCGCGCGCTGCCGCCGCTGGGCGTCCGACAATCCGGCATTGCCGGGAATGTCGTACACTTCGCTTTTTGCCGGCACCGCGCCTTCGGCTTCGATGGTCCGGTTGCAGTCGTAGACAAGCCGGGAGATACGGGGCGAAATCAGCGGCGCGTCCAGCATGTTGGCCATGGCCCGCGCCACCGGCAGCGCACCCGGGTCCCAGGCGATATGGCTTTGCAGTACCTCGTCGGGCAGCCCCAAACCGTTCAGGTCGTCCGGCACATGATTGGAGGCGTGCTCGCACACCAGCACGAAGGGCCCGCGGCCGGACGGGTTGAAACGGTCGACGACCTCGTCCGACGCAGTATTGTCCGAAGGATCGTGTCTCACCGACGCCTGGCCCCTCGTCACAAAGTGCTCCCTCCCCCGAAAAAACCATTCTTGAACATATCTTTTCAGATGAAGAAAGACTGTCAAGCAACTTTCTGTAATTTTCTCTTCAAAACGAGAAAGTGATGACAAATGTTTTTCATTCGTGTTTAGATTTGCCCGTTCCGTGCATGCCGGTACCCACAAATCAGGATTAGGGACTCACGCACATGCCATCCAGGCCCGACCTGACCGTCGCCGAACGCATTCGCAGCAAGTTCGAGCAGTTGACCCGTGCGGAGCGGCAACTGGCCAACGCCATGCTCGAGAACTATCCGGTGTCGGGGCTCGGCAGCATCACGGCCGTGGCCGAGGCGTCGGATGTTTCGACGCCGACGGTCGCGCGCATGGCCAAGAAGCTGGGGTTCGGCGGCTTCCCCGAACTGCAGGCGGCCCTGCGGTCCGAGGTGGAAGCCACCATTTCCAACCCCATCGCCAAGCACGACCGCTGGACGGAAACCGCGCCGGATACCCATATCCTGAACCGGTTCGCCGACGCCGTCATGGACAATATGCGCCAGACCCTGCGCCAGGTGAATCCGGACGACTTCGATGCCGTGACCGAACTGCTGTCGGACAGGAAACGCGATATCTACGTGGTCGGCGGCCGGCTAACCCGGTCGCTGGCGGACTATTTCTTTACCCACATGCAGGTCATCCGCGACGGCATGACGCTGATCGCCCCCAACGCCAACACCTGGCCCCATTATGTCCTGAACATGCGCCAGGGCGACGTGCTGGTGGCGTTCGACATCCGCCGTTACGAGCATGACATTCTGCGCCTGGCCGACATGGCCACGTCAAAGGGCGTCACCCTGGTGATGTTCACCGACCAATGGGGGTCGCCCGCCGCCAAACACGCCGCCCACAGTTTCCATTCCCGTATCGAGGCCCCGTCGGCCTGGGATTCGTCCGTCGTCACCCTGTTTATCGTCGAGGCGCTGCTGGCCGCGGTGCAGACGGAAAACTGGTCGGAAACCCGCGCCCGCATGAAGACGCTCGAAGAGCTGTTCGACCGCACCAAGATGTTCCGCAAGTTCAAGTAACAGGGTACGGTCCCATTGCCCTTGACGGCGGGTATTGGGCACAATTCGCCGGTAGCCGCCACTTTGCAGATCGAGCCGGACGATGCACCCGATCCCCGACGAAGTCCGCCTGATCAGAGCCGAACGGCAAGGACTGCGCCTGGCCATTCTGTGCCGCACCATTGCGGTCGGCGCCGCGTTTCTGTGGCTCGTCGGCGGGTCGTGGCTGGCCGGATACGCACCGAACCCGTGGGGACTGGGCGCCCTGTTGGCTTTCACGGTGTTCGGCGTTCTCAGCCTGCTGGCCATCGGCACCAGGTTCGACCGCTGGTGGCTCAAATACGTCCTCTACGCCGCCGACATCCTCGGCGTCTGCGCCCTTTTCGCCCTTTTGCCGGTCAGCCGCGGCGACGAGGTGCCGCAGATCATCGCCTTTCGCGCCTACGGCATCTACTACCTGTTCCCGTTGATCGCCATGGCCTGCCTGTCATTGTCCTGGCGTCTCGTGGCCTGGTCCGGCGCTGTCGCCGTGCTGGGTTGGTGGAGCGCCTTCGCCGCCGTCGTCGCCGGCATGGACCGCCGGTTGTCGTGGGGCGACGTGCCCGACGACGCCACGCGGGATGTTTACGAGACGGTGTTTCTGTCGTTCGATTTCATCGGCATCGGCAACCGGGTCGAGGAAACCGGTTTCCTGCTTGCCGGTGCCGTGATTCTCGCCCTCGCCGTCTACCGCGCCCGCCGCGTGTTTTTTGCCCAGATCTCCGCCGAAGCGCAACGGGAAACGGAGCGGGCGGAACGCGAGCGAATCGCCGAAACGCTCGGACGGTTCGTTCCGCACGCCATCGCCGAGCGCCTGATTGCCGACAAGTCGGCGTTGGCACCCCATGTGCGCCACGGTGCCGTGCTGATTCTTGATGTCCGGGGATTCACCACCTTCGCCGACGGCAAAGATCCGGAAGACGTGATCCGAGCCCTGAACGAATTCCTCGCCCACTGCGCCGACGTGATCTCGAGCGAAAACGGCGTCGTCATCAGCTTCACCGGCGACGGACTGTTGGCGACGTTCAACACGCCCCTGGCCATCGCCGAACCCGAGCGCGCGGCCTTCGCTGCCGCCGAAAGGCTGACGGGCGCCGCCACACCCGGGAGTTTCGGTTTTCGCATCGGTATTGCCGCCGGGCCGGTCGCCGCCGGCAGCGTGGGTTCCTCCAAACGCCAGGCCTTCACCGTTTACGGCGACACGGTCAACCGTGCCGCGCGTCTGGAAGCACTGGCCAAGGAGGTGCAGGAAACCACGCTTTTGGACCAGGCCGTGGCGGACAAGCTAGACGACAAATCCAATATTCGGCCGCTCGGACCGCACGCCATCCGGGGCTTTACCGAATCCATCCATGTCTGGGCCGGTCCGGCGCCTTGAACGGTCCGCGCCGGCGTCCGAATACAACCGCCTACCGACGCAGCAGGCGCACAAAGTTGAGAATCTGCAGTAACGCCGAAGCGACGTAGGTGTAGGCGGCGGCTTTCAGGACCTGGCGCGCACCGGCCATGTCCTTGGCATTCAGATATCCGCCCTGCTGCAGGATGGGCAAGGCGCGGTTGAAGCTGGCGTCCAGCTCGACCGGCAGGGTGATGAGCTGCGCCGCCACGCGGACCAGGCCCATCAGCACCACCGCGACCACGCCGACGAGGATGAAACGCGGCGACAAGGCCGCGCCGCCGATCAGAGACATGACCGCCAGAATGCCCGAACCGATCCGGTCGATGACGATACTCGTGACGACAACACGGTGACGGTTCATCAACGGGGCATACTTTTGGTGATGCTGTATGGCGTGACTGACTTCATGGGCGGCAACGGCCGCCGCGGTGACCGAACGGCCGTCATGGTTGTCCGTCTGCAGCCGGACCATGCGGGTCTTGGGATCGTAATGGTCGCCCTCCGTCGTGACGACGACTTGGACCCCCTCCAAACCGTAATGGTCGATGAGATGCTGCGCCAATTCACCGCCGGTGCCGGGCAGGTCGGGCCGGTCCTTGGCATGGCGGGACATGACCATTTTGACCCACAGCGTGGGGCCAAGGACAAACAGCAGCAGAACCAGACCAACGACGATCAAAGCCATCACCGGACCTCGCAAGCCGCGGACGGCTGCAAACAACCGAACGCTCCGGGAGCAAACGAAAAATCTGCGTCCATGATGAACCTATACGACCATGGGAATCAGCATTTTGCTCCGGGCCGCGTAATTCTCGAACTGCCGCCCATATTTCCGCTTCAGGTACAGCTCCTTCAGCGGCGCCAACACGACGATGAACAGCACCGCCATGCCGAGCGGAATCAGCAGCAACGCATATTCGTGCGCCACCAGGGCGATCCCGGAAAACAGTATGATATCACCTGTGTAGTTGACGTGCCGGACGCGGGAAAACAGGCCGCCGGTATACAGTTGCCCGGCATGCGCCGGATCCTTTTTCCAGCGGTGCCGGACCCATTCGCCGGCGGTGTTGAGATAGGAGCCGAAGGCGTACAGCGCCAAACCGGCCGCTTCGACCAAGCCGACCGGATCGCCATGCCGGCCGCCGTAATAGGCAACGTACAGAAAACACCAGGGCATGATGTTGGCGACGATCACCGCTTCGCGCCACATCAGGATCCGCTGGAAAAACACGAACAGCGTGGCGTAAATACGCAGCAGATAGATGCCAAGGCAAGCGACGAGCAAGCCCGCGCGGAGCCCGTTGCCGGTCACGCGGTAGGGGTTGTCCCACCAAGAGGCACCGATCAGGCCGCCGATCAGAATATCGGTGGATGCGATAAACGACACCGTCAGCGCACCGGCGATCAGACTCTTTGGTCCGAGGGACGTATGTTGGACATCGCGGAAAAACACGATACGGTTCCCCGAAATTGGCACCGTTACCCTAACATAGTGATCCCGCAGCCGAATTTCAGGCCAGGCGGACAATTCCGCGGACGAAATCTCGTAGTGGAAATTTGGAATGTTTGGTAGCCACCGGGTATGGATTTGGGTTGCGGGCAAGAGCGGTACCACCAACCAGCACAGGTTTCGGTAACATGAGCGACATTCCCAAGCGCGTGCAGTTCAACGAAGAAGGCCCACGGGAAGGTTTTCAATTCGAAAAGGTGCACTATCCGCTCCGGCAAAGAGCGGCGTTGGTCGACCGGTTGAGCGACACCGGCCTGAACCGTATTCAGGTCGCCTCGTTCGTCAGCCCCCGCGCCGTGCCGACCATGGCGGACGCCAAGGACCTGTTCGCCGCCATCAAACCCAGGGAAGGCGTTCGGTACACGGCGCTCTGGCTGAACAAGCGCGGGTTCGAGTCGGCCGCCGCCGTGCCGCAGGTCACTCTCGATCCCCGGCTTTTGTTTTATACCACCGACGGCTTTTCGATCCGCAACAACAACCGGTCCGCCGCCGAAATGCGGGACGAACAGGCGGACTGGCTCGACCTTTATCGGGAACGCGGCCTGGAACTGGAATCGGCCTATATCATGACGGCATTCGGCTGCAACTTCGACGGCGACGTGCCGCTGTCCGCGGTCACCGACCTGGTCGTCTGGATCCGCGACCAATGCACTGGGCGCGGCATCGGCCTTCCGCAGATTTTCCTTGCCGACACGGTGGGCTGGGCCAACCCGGAAGACATCAAACGGCGTGTCGGCGCCGTCCGCGAGCTGGTGCCCGAAGCCCGTATCGGTTTGCATCTGCACGATACCCGCGGCCTCGGCGCCGCCAATGTCTACGCCGCGTTGGAAATGGGCGTCGATCTGTTCGACAGTTCCGTCGCCGGCCTCGGCGGCTGCCCCTTCGCCGGTCACGGTCATGCCACGGCCGCGGGCAACATCTGCACCGAGGACATGGTCTTCCTATGTCATGAAATGGGCATCGAGACCGGTGTCGATCTCGATAAATTGATCGACGCCGCCTGCTACGCGGAAGAAATCATCGGCCGTCCCCTGGCCGGCCGGATCATGCATTCCGGGTCATTGAATCAATATAGAAACTGACCGGGTCAGCATTCCACGACGTCAACTCGTCAGCTACCTGCCTATTTTCGCGCCATCCATAGTGGCAGACATGCAACTGTTGGCAGAAGAACGATATGCGTTAAGCTTTCAGTGAGCCGTAATACGATTTTGCCGCCGCGGGTGTTCAGACCGCGTGTAGTGTCAGGCGGCACAGTGCACTTGAGTCCGGCTTTTTCCCAACACCCACCAAACCCATAACAGACAAGGGGGGAGTCACTGTGAATATCGCGCGAAAGATTACGACCACGGCCGTTGTGACCGGCGGTCTGGTTTTTGCTGCCGCTGCCGCACAGGCCGCCGAATGCAAACCGTCCAAGTGGGGGGCCGACGACGAAATCGGCGCCGCCAACTACGTCACCCCGGCGCAAGTACTGGCCGCGGTCAAGCTGGTCAAGAAGGGCGAGAGCCACCCGCTGGGAATCGTCGTCGACCCCAAGATGCCCGCCTTCCCGCCCCGCTCCACGTCGATTCAGGTGGTAACGCCGGGGCAGCACAACGGCCGCAGCCTGGCGCAGGATTTCGGCTGGGACGCCGTCTACAACGACGATCTGGCCCAGCTTTGGTTCGGCACCGGGCCGCAGATCGACGGCCTCGGCCATCTCGGCGAAGCCGGCATGTACTACAACTGCAACAAGGCCGAGGACATCGTCCACATCACCGGCCTGAAGAAGCTGGGCGTCGACAAGATCCCGCCCATGGTCGGGCGCGGCGTGCTGGTCGACATGGCCAAGCACTTCGGCGTCGAGACCATGGCCGCCGGCCAGGTGATTTCGTCGGCCGACATCAAGGCCGCCGCCAAGGCCCAGGGCGTCGAGTTCCGCCAGGGCGACGTCATCCTGTTCCACACCGGCTGGACCGACGGCATGTTGCAGAAGGACCCCAAGGCCTGGGTCTCGGGCGAGCCGGGTCTCAACAACGAGGCCTTCGAGTACCTCACCACCGTCAATCCCATGGCGGTGGGCGCCGATACCTGGGGCGTCGACGTGGTGCCGCCGGCCAAGGGCGACAAGGTGTTCTACGGCCACGTGCATCTGCTGATGAACAACGGCATCTACATCCTCGAGACCATGAACACCGGCCGCCTGGCCAAGGAAGGCGTGAACGAGTTCATGTTCGTTCTCGGCCAGGCCCGCATCAAGGGCACGGTACAGATGATCATCAATCCGGTCGCCATGTGGTAGACCGAGGGCCATAGCGTTCGGAAGGGGAGCGCTTCGGCGCTCCCTTTTTTCTTACGAGTAAGGTTATGTCTTCGCAATTCCTGGTCCGTATCGCGACACCCGACGACAGCGACGCCATCGGCGCCGTTTTGACCGCATCCTATCCTGCCTTGATGAGCGGGTCCTACACGGATGCCGTCATGGCGGCCACCCTGCCGCTGATGACCAAGGCCAACCCGGTTCTACTGGATTCCGGCCGGTTCTACATCGCCTTCGAACCGGGCGGCCAGGCCGTCGGTTGCGGCGGCTGGTCCCACGAACGGCCGGGCTCGGAAGAACGGGAAACGGGTCTTGCCCACATCCGTCAGTTCGCCACCCACAAAGATTGGGTCGGCCAGGGCGTCGGCCGCACTTTGTTCGAGGCGTGTGCGGAGGCGGCCCGACAAGAAGACGTCGGCCGGTTCGAGGTTTACGCCAGCCTTAACGGGGAGGGGTTCTACGCGGCACTGGGATTCGAGACCATCGCCCCCTTCGACGCCCAAATCGGCGAAACACCGTTGCCGTCCATACGCATGGTGTGTGACCTGCGCTAACCGCTACGCACTCTGTTTCAGCGACTCCACGAAACGGTTCAAAGCGGCCGTCTCGGCGCCGTCGGCGGCCTCATCTTCGCCGATCCGCGCATACAACGCCGCCAGACCGGTGAACGCCTCGGCCATGGCCGCATCGTCGCCGGCGAATTCCGCGATCTCCTCCATTTCGCCGGCGAAGCGGTAGGCCTTGGCCGGCATGCGGCCGATGACGCCGGCGAGCCAGGCCGACAGCGCCGGCTGGCTGTGCCGCAATTCCGCGACCAGGGCCTCAAACGTACCGTGCCGCCTGGCCGCCAGGGCCAGGGCGCTGCCGATGGCGGTGCAGCCCTTGGTGATGCCGGCATAGGACAGCTTCATCGCCGAGGCCGCGCCGACCGGGCCATCCATGACACGAATATCCAGGCCAAGCCCGATCAACGGCTGTAACAAATGCGCATGTTCACCCGAGGCATAGATCCGCGGCCCCGGCCCGTCGCCGCCCGGCGGTCCGCCGACGATCCCGGCATCGACGAAACGCCGCCCCGTCGGACCGATGATGGCGGCCACCCGCTGCGCCGTCTGCGGGCTGACGGCGTTGCAATCGGCGTAGACCGGATCGGCGGTGCTTTCCGCCAGGAGCGGCACCAGCGATTCGGCCAGTTCCACGGCGTTGGCCGGCGGCAGGACAGAGAGAACGAAGTCGGCCTCGGCAATGGCGCCGATGGCGGCCGGCCGCAAACCGAAGTGCTCCGCACGGGCAGCGCTGTCCGGCCCGCGTCCTTCCAGCAGCGTCTGCACGGTGGCGCCGTGGCGTACCAGCCGCCCACCGATGGCGGCCCCCATGGCGCCCGGCGCGATGACGGAAACGGTGATGGTCATGGCTTGAAATTCCAATCAATTGTACAAAATACAAAAATAATACAATCTATCCATTCGGCGCGCCCGATGGAGAGACAATCGAGGGAACTATGGAAGCATATCAAGGCGACGTATGCGTTCAAACGGCTGACAATGGTGCGGACTACGCCGTCACCGCAAAACTGGTAGCCCGGCTGCTGGACGAACTGTCGCCGGAAGGCACGCCGGCCGTCGATGTGCCGACCATCGAACGAACGGCCGCGGACCTGCTCGGCGAAGGCACCGCCGTCTGGGCACTGCTGGCGCGTAATGGCGATGGAAATGCCATAGGCGTTCTCACCCTCAACGCCTGCGCCGCCATCTACGCGGGCGGGACGTTCGGTGAAATCAGTGAACTCTACGTTCTCCCCGAATACCGCTCGTCCCAGGCCGGCAAGCGGCTACTCGAAGCCGCCCGCGATTTCGCCCGGGGAAAACAGTGGACGCGGCTGGAAGTCGGCGCGCCCGATCAGCCGCGCTGGGCGCGAACGGTGAAGTTCTACAAACACAACGGGTTCGACGAGGTCGGGCCGCGGCTTCGGCTAAGGCTTTAGTCCTTACATCGCGCCCATGTCGCTGCGGGCAGCAGCGATGGCCTCGTGCAGGACGTCCTCACGCATTTTCAGGTGGGAGTCGTTGAACATGATCAGCTTGAGCCAGTCGAAGCCGAGTTGCAGTAACGTCTCGTCCTCGGTCTTCAGCCGTTCGGTCATCGCGTCGTCAATGTCGTAGGTCTGCAGGAAGCGGGTGTCGAAGACGAACCGGCGAAAGCCGTCCACGTCGGTGGAGACCAGGAAGAACATCTGCTTGGTCCGGGTATTGACGTCCTTGCCGTAGGGTCCGCCCAGGGTTTTCCACGACGCCATCTTCATCAGGATATCCATCCAGCCCCGGTTGAGGGCGTCGTAGTCCGCGACACCTTGTTCAGCGCGGAATTCCTCGACCGATTGGGTCTTGGCCTCCACATGCCCCTGGCAGTGGCTTTCCTTGACCAGGAAAAAGAAGTCGTCCTCGGCGGCGGCGTCCTTGGTCTTGAATGTGCCGCGGCCGAGTGGATAGTAGCGGCAGGTCACCGGCCGGTCGTCGTAGACCGAACAGCCTTCGTCCTCGACAAACGCGCACGGCCCCTCGCCGGCCTCACCGCACATTTTCAGCTTGGCCACCGGCAGGCCGGCGGGTTCCCACATGGCGGGCACGGTGTACTCGGCAAGGAAGTCCTTGGCTGTGATGTTCAGCCGCCGGGTCAGGCGCAGGATATCGTAAGGCGTCAGGGTAATGTCGGCGCCCGAACAGCAGGCGTTCCAGCAAGGCACGCCCTTGTGGCAGTGGAAGCAGAAACCATCATCGGGCTTCAGCCGTACCGGTTCCACCGGGCCGGTGGTCCGGCCGCGCACGGCGTCGAGCATTTCAAGTTCGGTTTCGCGGGTCATGAATTCTCTTCCCGCCGTGCTCCTGCGGCTAGTGCGCGTTTCCGTAGTGCTTTTCGACCAGGTCGACGTGCGTCTTTTTCATCATGGTCCATTCGCCGGTGTCGGGATCCATGCGCGAGTTGACGAACACCTTCCAGTTCTCGTCGTCCAGCTCGGGGAAGTCGGCCCGGTAGAAGAAGCCGGGATAACGGGTTTCCTCGCGGAACAGGATGTGGCGCAGATGGGCCTCCGCCGTGCGCAGACGGTGGTAGTTCTCCCACGCCCGCAGCAGTTCGTGCTGGTCCTTGGCGCGCAGGTTGGCGCTGTCCTCCTTGAGCATCTCCAGGTGATGCAGGCCGATTTCCAGCAGCTTGGCATTGGTGTTGTAGTAGGTCGCGATCCCGGCGACGTATTCGTCCATGTACTTCTGCAGCCGCATCTGAAACATCTTGGGTGTGATGTAGTGGGGGTTGACGTCCTCGGCCGTCGTCTTGTCCTTGTGCGCAAAGTAGTTGCGCACCGGCTTGTAGATGTCCTCGGCAATCTCCGAGATATCGCGCTTCAAGGCCGGTGTGAAGCCGCCATGGTCGCGAACGAAGCGCACCATGCTCTTGCCGGCGATGCGGCCCTCGGTGTGGGACCCCGAGGAAAATTTGTGACCCGAGGCGCCGACGCCGTCGCCCGCCGTGAACAGCCCCTTCACCGTGGTCATGCGGTTGTAACCCCAGCGCCATTCGTCGGGCGAATTGACGTCTTCCGGGCCGGACACCCAGATGCCGCAGCAGCCGGAGTGGCTGCCCAGCAGGTAGGGTTCGGTCGGCATCAGCTCGGACGGCGTTTCTTCCGGCCGGACGTTCATGCCGGCCCAAACGCCGGCCTGGCCGACGCACATGTCGAGGAAGTCCTCCCAGGCCTCGGCCTCGAGGTGTTTGACCTCCTCGGGCGTCATGGTCTCGGCCAGATTGGCCATGGCCGTGGGCGTGTCCATCATGATCGGGCCGCGGCCTTCCTTCAGCTCCTTCAGCATGGCGTGGTTGCGCAGGCAGGTCGGCACCGTCGCCGCCGTGTCGTAGGGCGCGAAGTCCTTCAGCATGTCGGCGTTCTTGGCCATGTAGTTCTCGCCGAAGCCGTTGGTCGCCTTGGACTTGAACAGCAGGAACCAGGCCCCGACCGGCCCGTAGCCGTCCTTGAAGCGGGCGGGCACGAAACGGTTTTCCATCATGGTCAGTTCTGCACCCGCCTCGGCAGCCATGGCGTAGGTCGATCCGGCGTTCCATACCGGGTACCAGGCGCGGCCCATGCCTTCGCCCAACGACCGCGGCCGGAATACGTTCACGGCGCCGCCGCAGACATTGAGGATGGCGTTGGCACGGAAGATGTAGAGCTTGTGTTCGCGCAGCGAAAAGCCGACGGCGCCGGCGATGCGGTTGTCCTCGTTCTCATCGAGCAGCAGTTTGACGATGAAGACGCGCTCGTAGATGTTCTCCATGCCCAGGGCGTTCTTGGCGGCCTCGGCGACGATGGGTTTGTAGCTTTCGCCGTTGATCATGATCTGCCAGCGGCCGGAGCGCACCGGCTTGCCGCCTTCGGACAGGGGCACGCCCTCGGTTTCCTTGTCCTTCCAGATCGGCAGGCCCCATTCCTCGAACAGGTGCACGGTGTCGTCCACATGGCGGCCGACGTCGAACACCAGGTCGTCGCGGGTGATGCCCATCAGGTCGGCCGAGACCATGCGGCAATAGTCTTCCGGCGAATTGTCGCCGAGATAGGTATTGATCGCCGACAGGCCTTGGGCGACCGCGCCGGACCGCTCCATCGACGCCTTGTCGACCAGGGTGATTTTCACATCGTCTCCGGCCCAGCGCCGGACCTCGAAGGCCGCGCCGCAGGCGGCCATGCCGCCGCCGATGATCAGGATGTCGGTGTCGACTTCGACGATGTCTGGGTTACCGAAGGTTCCCGCGCTCATGATGTGCCTTTCTCAGGGTACGGCGGCCGGCCGTTCAGATGGTGGGCAAGGTCTTGCCGTCTTCCGTGAACAGATTGGGACTGTCGAGATCACCCGGCTGCGGCTTGCCGCCGTAGGGGTCGATCGACCCGACGGCTGTCGTGCGCACGGGAAACGTGAAGCGTTTGATCTCGCCGTCGCGGAACTTGATGGTCCAGGTAATGGACTCATCGGTGCGCTTCGGGATGACCGCGCCCCCCATCGGCACCACGTCCTGGTAAGGGCGGACCTCGACGGCGTCTTGTGGGCACGCCTTGACGCAGCACTGGCATTCCCAGCACTGCTCCGCTTCCTGGTTGTAGGCTTTCATACGTTCGGTATCGAGCGCCATGAGGTCGTGCGGGCAGATGTCCACGCAGGCAACGACCTCCCGGCCCGCGCAGCCATCGCATTTATCGGTATGCACAAACGTCGGCATATGGGCTCTCCCTGGTTGCGGCTTCGTTTTTTCGCAGTGTGCCGCTCGCGGATTTTATTATATGAACATCCGGTAATATTACAATTTTCTAATGTAATATTACCGGCCAAGACCTGTCAAATACCTTGCCGGTCGTATGGACATGCCGCGCCATTTCGGTTGGCGTGAACGGCGACGACCTGTAGGGTCGGCGGCACCATGACCGATGCACCGAAATCCGATCTGCAGGACCTGACCGACATCATCGTCGCCTTCCGCGACGAACGCGACTGGAAGCAGTTTCACCGGCTCAAGGATCTCGTGCAGTCCGTCGGCATCGAGGCCTCGGAACTGATGGAACTCACCCAATGGAAGAGCGAGGCCGAACTGGAAGAGATGCTGGACAGCGACCCGGACTTCCGCCACCGCATCGGCGAGGAAGCAGCCGACGTCCTGCTGTACCTGCTGTTGGTTTGCGACAAGGCAGGCCTGGATTTGGCCGAGGTCACACGGCTGAAAATGCAGACCAACGCCGGCAAATATCCGGCGGACAAGGCGCGCGGCAACGCCCGGAAGTACACCGAACTCTAGTCCGCCCGACGTTCGGTCATTGGATGAGTTTCAACAATCAGGCCAGGCTCGAACCGATGCAGGTACGAGCGGAACGTTTGCGCGCACGCCGCCCAGGAACGGTGTTCGGCGAAAACCCGGCAGGCTTTGCGATCCAGTGACAGCGCCGTTCGCACGGCGGTCGCGAGATCCTCGTGCAGACACCCCACCGCGGGATCGGTGATGACGTCCCTGGGCCCCATCACTGGATATGCGGCCACGGGAACGCCACAGGCCAATGCTTCGAGCATGACCAGGCCGAAGGTATCGGTCAGGCTCGGAAACACGAACACGTCGGCGGCATTGTAGTACGACACCAACTCCGCGCCGTGCTTGGCGCCGACGAACTGCGTATCCGGATACCGTTTGCGCAAATCGCCGGTCATCGGGCCGTCGCCGACGACGACCTTGCTGCCCGTCACGTCCAGGTCGAGGAAGGCGCCGATATTCTTCTCGACGGCGACCCGGCCGACGTAAAGCAATACCGGACCGGGCCCGGGAACCGGCGCTTTGGGACCGGGCTTGAAGAGATCCGTGTCGACGCCGCGCCCCCACAGCCGGACGTTCTTGAAACCACGCTCCTCCAGGTTTCCGACCACCGTCGGCGTCGGCGCCATAACGGTGCTGGACCGGCCGTGAAACCAGCGCATGAGGGGATAGATCCATCCGGCCGGGATACGGAACCGGGCCTCGATATACTCCGGGAAGCGGGTATGAAATGCCGTCGTATAGGGCAAGGCCCGGCGGCGGCAGAACCGCCGCGCCGCCAATCCCAACGGCCCTTCCGTGGCGATATGAATGACACACGGCAGGAACCGCTCCACCAGCTTAGCGATATGGCGCGGACGGACCATGGCGAGCCGGATCTCCGGGTATGTCGGACACGGCACCGACGTGAACCCTTGCGGCGTCAGCATGTGCACCTCGTCGCCAAGGCGGCCCAGTTCGTCGCGCATGGCCGTCAGGGTGCGGACGACCCCGTTGACCTGGGGATACCAGGCGTCGGTCACGATCAGTATGCGCACGCGGGTTCGGGCACCGGTTGTTCGTCGGAAACGGATGCGGGACGCGCCCAATCGAGAAGTTCAAGACGGCCGTCATGGTGCTCGACCAGCGCCGTACAGCTTTCCACCCAGTCGCCGTCATTGCAGTACAGCACGCCGTCGATGACGCGCATTTCGGCGTGATGGATGTGGCCGCACACGACACCATCGACGCCTTCCGCCGCGGCGGCCCTGGCCAGGGCGGTTTCGAACTCGGCGATGTACTGCACCGCGTTCTTCACCTTGAGCTTGAGGTAGGCCGACAACGACCAGTAGGGCCGGCCGAGACGTTCGCGGATCCTGTTGAACCAGTTGTTGATCACCAGCAGCACGGTGTAGGCGCCGTCTCCCAGCACCGCGAGCCATTTGGCGTAGCGCACCACCACGTCGAATTCGTCGCCGTGGATGACCAGCAGCTTGCGGCCGTCGGCGGTTTCGTGGACGGCGCGGTCCGTGACCGCGACGCCGCCGAAATGATGGTCGACATAGTCGCGGGCGAACGCGTCATGATTGCCGGGCACGAAGATCACCTTCGTGCCCTTGCGGGCCTTGCGCAGGATCTTCTGCACCACGTCGTTGTGTTCCTGCGGCCAGAACCAGGTCCGCTTCAAGCGCCAGCCGTCGATGATATCGCCGGCCAGATAAAGATATTCGCTGTCCGTCCGTTTGAGAAAGTCGAGGAGCTTGGCGGCTTGACATCCCTTGGTCCCGAGGTGGATGTCCGAGATCCATATGGCGCGGTACTTGGCCGTAATCGGATCGTATTTCATACCCTACTCTCCAAAGCAGGAAAGATAATCACGCGACGTCTTGCTATCACAAAATATTGAGATAGAATTGTGAAATAACTGCTACATCTGGATATTTAATTTTACTTACATAAAACTATAAAGTATCTGTAATAAACGGTGCCCAACCGAGTCGCATGTCGTCCAAATTCCTGATCATTCACAATCCGGCGGCGGGCCGCTGGCAACGGAAGCGGCTGACAAAGCTGCATACCTTGCTGGAACGATCGGGCTACTCGGTAATCTCCCGGCCGACGACCCGGCGCGGCGACGCCCGCGACGCCGCGCTGACCGCCGCCGGAATCGACGTCATCGTGGCGGCCGGGGGTGACGGCACCGTCAATGAGGTCCTGACCGGCCTGCTGAAACGGGGTGCCGGATCCGATATACCCGCAATCGCGTTTTTCCCCATGGGCACCGCCAACGTGCTGGCGTGGGAACTGAATCTGCCCCGCAAACCGGACGCATTCGTCCGTATGATCCAGGCAAATCGTCGCATCGAAACGACACCGGCCCGGGCCAATGGGCATCCCTTCCTGCTGATGGCCAGCGCCGGCCTGGACGCCCGGGCGGTAGCGGCCTTGAATCCCGGGATCAAACGCGTGATCGGCGGTGCTGCGTACCTCCTGGCGGCCATTTCCGCCATGCGCCAAGCGGAGCCCCGCTACACCGTTACCGTCGACGGCAAGACGACCGAAGCCCGTTCCGTCATCGTCACCCGGGCACGGCGCTATGGCGGCCCTTTCGTCCTGACTCGCGATGCCGGCCTGAAAACCGCGGCGCTGCATGTCGTGCTGATGCAGTCGTACGGCTGGACGGCGGCGCTACGCTACGGTTGGGGTCTGCTGCGCGGACGGCTGGCCCGGCTTGGCGACGTCACCGTCGTTCCCGGACGGGCGGTTGCCGTCCACGGACCGGTGGGCGAACCGGTGCAGTTGGATGGCGACGTCGCCACCGCATTGCCGGTCGAGATCGCTTTGGAAACACGGACGATCTCGTTCGTCGTGCCCGGTCGGCCGGCCTGAGAGAAAGTGGGAAGACCGCGCGCCGAGCCGCCATGAATGTAAAAACATGCGGCAAACAAATTTTGCATGCCGCACATTCAAATCCCTCAGCGCGAGCATTCAAAATTGTTATAAAGCTACAGGCAATATTTCCACCCACACGCGATAAATGTAACGTGTTTTATCTATATATGATTGTATCTTATATGATTTGCACACGGAATCGCACTGCGTGAGGGAAAGCGCGCCTGAAAAGCATTATTTCCCATGCGGATTTATCCACCACGAAAACCTCTGAAAACAGTCGTATGTGTTCGAATTTTCCTGGGCGGCCGGGATGAAATTAACACTCAGTTATCCATTTCGAACTATTCAGTTTGACTAAGAACAGAGTGGATAGGTGAATCGGAACGGAGTGTCCGAGCGATATTCATCTCAGCAGCGAACTGGCGATCTTCGATCTGGTCCAAGGGTCAGCTTCGGTGCCGGGAGGCTTTGGTGGGCCGACGCCCGCACGGTTGGTTAAAGTGTCGAAACATATCTAAGGACTCGAGAGATGACTCTTGTGGGATTGCAGAATTTTAAGATTACAACCAAGGTTTTCGCCGGGTTTGGCATCGTATTGATGCTTCTGGTGGCCGTCGGTGCCATCGGCAGCGTCAGCCTGGAAATCGGCAACAGCGATTTTATCCGTTATCGTGGCATCGCACTGCAGACGAACCAGGCGGGTCGCGTTCAGGCCAACCTCCTGGAAGCCCGGTTGGCCGTAAAGAACTTCATCATCTCCGCCACCGACGAGGCCATCGCCACCGTGAACGAGCGGGCCAACAGGACCCTTCAGTTCGTCACCGAATTGGAAAACATGGTGGACTCGCCGGAAAAGCAGACGATTGCCGCCGAAGCGGACGATCGCCTGCACGAATACATAAAAGCGTTCGAAGAGGTGACCAAACTGCAGGCCGTTCGCAACGACCTGGTCCATAACACGCTCGACAAGGTCGGTCCGCAGATCGAACGCAAGCTGACCGCCATCATGGACAGCGCCTACCGGGACGGCGATCCCGAGGCAGCCTATCTGGCCGGTGGAACGCTACGCGCGCTGATGCTGGCGCGGCTTTACGCCACCAAGTTTCTGGTCACCAACGACGAGGCGGCTTACCAGCGAGTCGTCAAGGAGACTCAGGCGTTGGGCCAATCGGCCAAGAGCCTTCGCACCTCACTGCAGAACCCGGAGCGGCAGAAGCTTGCAACCGAAGTGGTGGAACTGTTCGGCACGTATCAAAACGCCTTCCAACAAGTTCACGACACGATCATGGAGCGCAACACCATCATTCAAGGCACGCTGGACGTTATCGGCCCCGCGGTCGCCACGGAGATGGAAAACCTGAAACTGTCCATCAAACAGGAGCAGGATACGCTCGGTCCGCATGCTACGGCGAACATGCAGCGCGCCGTGATGATCGGCATCGTCGTGTCGATCGTCGCGGTTATTTTCGGCAGCATCGCCGCCTGGCTGATCGGCATGGGTGTTTCCAAACCGATCGTCGCCATGACGTCGGCCATGAAATCCCTGGCCGACGGCGATCTCGAGGCCGAGGTGCCCGGCGGCGACCGCAAGGACGAAGTCGGCGACATGGCCGATGCCGTGCAGGTCTTCAAGGACAACGCCATCGAAGTGAAGCGTCTCGCGGAAGAGCGTAAGGTCGCGGAGCAGCGTGCCGAGGACGAAAAGCGCGCCGCCATGAACAAACTGGCGGACGACTTCGAATCCACCGTCAGCGGCGTGGTCAATTCGGTGTCTACAGCGGTGACCCAGATGCAGTCGACGGCCGAAAGCATGGTCAAGATCGCCGATGACACGTCGCAGCAGTCGGCGACCGTGGCCTCCGCCTCGGAGGAAGCGTCATCGAACGTTCAAACGGTGGCCTCGGCGGCGGAGGAGCTGTCGTCCTCGATCTCCGAGATCAGCCGCCAGGTCACGGACTCGGCCAAGATCGCCGGCGACGCCGCGACCGAAGCCGAACGCACCAACCAATCGGTGGAAAGCCTCAACGACGCGGCCCAGAAGATCGGCGACGTGGTCGAACTGATCAACGACATCGCCTCCCAGACCAACCTGCTGGCCCTGAATGCCACCATCGAGGCGGCCCGTGCCGGCGAGGCCGGC
>JANQFL010000031.1 GCA_028277845.1 Sneathiellales bacterium | reverse complement strand
GGCTTGCGCGATGCCCGGCATCGCGCGGCCCCGTCTTCCTGGTGGATGGGCAGGCCGCTCGAGAAACAGAATGGATTCCATCTAAAGAGGAATTGCTCTATAAGTCTCTATCCTGACTCTAGCGCATCGAATTGGGCAGGAACAGGACCAGCCAGGGTACCAGGACGATCAAGGCCAGGCGCACGATGTCGGCGGACCAGAACGGTGTGACACCCTTGAAGATGGTGCCGGTGGAAACGTCGCCGACCACACCTTTGAGAACGAATACGTTGAGGCCGACCGGCGGCGTGATCAAAGAGATTTCGGTGACCACGACGACCACGATGCCGAACCATACCGGGTCGAAGCCAAGGCTGGTAACCAGCGGGAAGAAGATCGGCACGGTCAGCAGCAGCATCGACAGGCTCTCGAAGACGCAGCCCAGGACGATATAGATCGCCAGGATCATCATCATCACCGCCATGGGGCCGAGGCCCGTCTGTTGCACCAGGCCGAGCAAGCCTTCCGGCAGACCGGCGATGTTGACGAAATTGGCGAAGATCCAGGCGCCGATCAGCACGGTGAACAGCGTCGCCGTCGTGTGGGCGGTTTCGAACAGAACCTCGCGGACGGCGGCGAAGGACAGGGTGCCGCGGCTCAGGGCAATGATAAATGCCCCGGTGGCGCCCATGCCGGCGGCCTCGGTCGGCGAGAAGGTCAGGTTCAACGGCCAGAAATCGAATAGGCCGTAGAGACCGCCGATGACCAGGATGAACAGCGCCATGACCGCCCAGACGTCCTTGAAGGCCCTGAGCCGGTCGGCCCACGAGGACTTCTCCCCCGCCGGTCCGGCGTCGGCATTGCGCAGGACGGAGAACCGTACGGCGGCCAGGTAAAACAGAATGCCGATCATGCCGGGCACGATGCCGGCGATGAACAGCTTGCCGATGGAGGTTTCCGTCAGCAGGCCATAGATCACCAGAATGACGCTGGGCGGGATGAGAATGCCCAGCGTGCCGCCGGCGGCGATGGAGGCCGTGGACAGCGAATCGGCGTAGCCGTATTTGCGCATCTCCGGCATGGCGACCTTCGACATGGTCGCCGCGGTGGCGAGCGACGAGCCGCAGATCGCCGAGAATCCGCCGCACGCGACGATGGTCGCCATCGCCAGGCCGCCCTTGAAGTGGCCGAGGAAGACGTACGACACGCGGTAGAGCTCGCGCGACAGCCCGCCCTTGTTGACGAACAGACCCATCAGGATGAACAACGGTACGACCGACAGGCCGTAGTCCTGCGCCGTGTCGATAATCAGGCGGCCCGACATGGAGATGGCCGCCTTGAGCGAGGTCGCCTGGGAATAGCCGACGATACCGGCGATGCCCATGGCGAACGCGATCGGCATGCGCAGCAACACCAACAGCAACACTGCAAAGAAACCGATGATTGCTTCGATCATTGAGGGTCTGTGCCTTCCCGGAACCGCACGGTCAATGTTGGTCCCGCAGGCGGGCGGGCGCGAATACCGATATCAGCGCCCGGATCACGAGGACCAGGGCGGTCAGAAGCGTGGCCACCGCGATGAAATAGGCGACGTAAAATTGCGGGATCTGCAGATATTCCGTCGTATCGCCGTAGGCGCGGGCGCGGGCGGCCAGTTCCCAGACCCGGTATCCCGGCCAGAACAGCACCAATCCGCAAAAGCCGTCGATCAGGATGTTTCTGATTCGGGCGAAACCGCGGACGAAAAACCTGTCCAGCAAATCGACGACGATGTGCTGGCCGCGCCAGGTCACGATGGGCAACGACGAGAATACGATGATCGCCATCAGCAGGCGGGTCAGCTCCGTGGCCGATTCGATGGGATCGTTTACCGTGCTGCGCAGAACGACGTCGAAAAACGTCATCGTCATGAGGAAAAACAGGGCAACCGCCGCCAAATAGGACGGCCCATGGGCCAGCACATAGCTGGCCCATGGTGTGGTGCCCTTATCGTTGGGATCCGTCATCGATCCCTTTCAGTCCATTTCGCCTGCGAACGCCGGATTAGTTGCCCGCCATTTCCTTGGCGATGAAGGCCTGCGCCGCTTTGCCGTCGATGCCCTTGGCGCCGACTTCGGCCAGAACCTTGGCGGTAATCGGCTCCGCCATGGTGGCGAACACCTTTTGATCCGCGTCCGAGGCGACGTTGATGGAATTACCGGCGGCCGATTCCGTCACGGCCCGTCCGGCGGCATCGATGTCGTCCCACACCTGACCGGCCATGGTCGAGGCGGCGAGGCCGAAGACCTTGTTCAGGGCGGCCTGGTCCTTGGCCGACAGGCTGTCGAACTTCTCCTGGTTCATGATGATGGCGAAGGAGCCGCGATAGAAACCGCCCGGCATGACGAACGTGTTCTTGGCGACCTCGGTCAGTTTGAAGCCCTTCTTGGATTCGAACGGCATCATTACGCCGTCGGCGGCCTTCGATGCCAGGGTTTCGTAGACCTTGGGGGCGGGCACGCGGATGCCCGTTGCGCCGAGGGCCGCGCCGACATCACCGGACACGCCGCCGCCGATGCGCAGCTTCATGCCCTTGATCTGTGACAGGCTGGTGACCTTCTTGTCGGAATGCAGCAGGCCCGGGCCGTGAGTCATCAAGGCGACCAGTTTGACGCCCTTGTGCTCGTTGGCTTTGTGGAAGAACTTCTCGTGTGCCTTCCAATAGGCGATCGACGCGGCCTTGGCGCTGCCCTCGTAACCCGGCAGTTCGATGACCTTGGTCGCGGTGTAGCGGCCGGGATTGTAGCCATGGAAAATCCAGCTCAGATCGGCGGCGCCGTCCTGGATCAGGTCGAACTGGGCCGGCGGCGAACCCAATTTGTATTTGATCTTGGCACTGACCCGGCCTTCGGTCGCGTCTTCCATCATCTTGATCAGATTGGGCCACATGACCGAGTTCATGCCATGGCTCGGCGGGGCCCAGCTGGAGATCGTCAGGGTGACGTCCGCGGCCGCGGCCGAAAACGCGGTGACGCCGGCAACGGTGACGCCCGCCGCCAGTGAAACGATCGATTTTGTGATTTTCATTAAGTCCTCCCTATTCGTATTGAACAACCATAATTCAGATATTTGCCTCTTCGGCAACGGGTTTGTCCTTAACGACTGTTAACCATAACCGCGCCGAACCGGCTCAAGACCGCCAGATTTCGGGAAAAACGGCGTCGTCGTGCGGAGGCTGTCCCGGCTCAATGGAAACATCGTCCCGGCCGACCGTCGGATCGGCGCCCGGGTGCGGATTCCAGATCGCGTCATCGCCCAGCCAACGGGTCGAGATCGCCGCCCGGCGTTGGTCGGCGGATCCGTTGCCGCGCGCGCCGTGCAGCGTCCATGCCGAAAATATCAAGGCGTCGCCCGGTTCCATGTCGTAGCCGACAATGTCGAAATCCTGCCGGTGTGCCTCGATGTCGGGGCAGGGTTCGCCGTCGCCCTGGGAAATCCAGGATTTGTTGGCATCGTTGTCGCCGGTGAACGCCTCGGCCAGGTAGTATTTGTCGTCCAGGTGCGACCCCCTGACAAACTCGAGCGAACTGGTTTCGATGTCGCAGGGCGTCAGGGCCAGCCAGATCGAGCAGATCTGTTTCCCGAGAAACGGCCAGTAGGGAATGTCCTGGTGCCAGGGCGTCGGGTTGGCGGTGCCCGCTTCCTTGACCAGCAGATGATCGAAATAGAACCGCGCGCTTGCGCTTTCCATGGCCTGTGCCGCGAGGCGGGCGCACCCCGAGTGCCGGACAAAGGCGTCGATTTCGCTGTTCTGTTTCCACAGATACCGGTCCGAGAAGTGCCGGTTGGTGGCGCCGCCGGGATTGGCGTCGTTGGCCCATTTGCTGGGCGCGGCCATCTGCCGGTCCACCACCGTGTTCATCCGGTCGACCCAGGTGCCGTCGACGGCCTGCCGCAAAACGGCGACCCCGTCTGATTTAAAAAACTGTATTTCCTGCTCAGTCAGTGCGCGTTCCAATGTCCTGCCTCCGCATGCCGATACGGGGTCAGGATGCACAAGACGATTGAATCGAGCAATTAGATGTATTTAATTTGATATATGGAAAAAACTGATTATTCGTCGATCGATTTCAAGGCGCTGCGCGTTCTGAAATCGGTTTATGACTATGGCTCGCTCTCCGCCGCCGCGGACAGGCTCGGGCAGAACCAGTCCACGGTCAGTTATACGGTCGATCGGCTCAGGGCAGCCTTCGGCGATCCGCTGTTTGTCAGGGCCGGTCGCGGGGTCGATCCGACCGAGCGATGCAAGCAGATCATTCTCGGGGTCGAAGAACTGCTGGACCGGATGGAGGATATCGCCAGTCCGTCCGAGTTCGACCCGGCGACCTCGGAGGCGACCGTCACCATTTCCTGCAATCACATGGAGCGGGCGGTGTTCCTGCCGCCATTGGTCCGCCGCATACAGGCCGAAGCGCCCGGCCTCAAGCTGCAGATCGTGCAGTCGATGGTTCAGGGGCATCATCAACTGCACCGCGGCCAGTGCGACATTCTGTTGTCGCCGGTCCAGGCCAACTTCGAAAACCTCTATCGTCAAAGACTGCTCGAAGACCGCTATGTCTGCGTCGTCGATCCGCGCCACCCGTTGATCGGGAAACGGTTCACCCTGGCCCGCTACGCCAAATACAAACATGTGGCGGTTACGTACGAGGGCGATTGGCGGCCGCTCTATTTCGATTCCATCGAGGCGAAGGGTTTGACGCTCGATGTCGCGGTGGCCATGCCCGGATCGGGAGACCTGTTGCGTACCATCGAAGGCACGGAACTCGTGCTCACCGTGCCGTCCCTGTTGGCGGCCAGTTACCGGGGCAATTTCGAAGTGCTACGGAGCCCGTTCGATACCCGGATCGAAATTCATCAGTTCTGGAATTCCAGAACCCATAACTCGCCGCATCACCGCTGGATCCGGAAAGCGATCGCGGACGTGGCCAAATCCGAGTTGTCCAACTCCCGGAAGACCGCGGCCGAGTAGAGAGACGGACATGTACCGGAATTGGATGCTTTTATTGATGCACTGCGGAAAATTCCCGCTAATATCCGGCGCTCTTCTTTTCATTGATGGGTGCGGCGCCGGATTGACCGTCCGGCCAAGCCCCGTGGACCGAACGCCGTGACCTTTTCCCTCAATCCGCACCTCGATCATGTGGCCGACGCGCCAATCGCCGCCGTGCGCGCCTGGATCGCCGGCCGGGAGTTTCCGGCCGACAAACCTCTGCTGGATCTGTCGCAGGCGGTCCCGAGCTATCCGCCGGCGCTGTCCTTGCGCGAACACCTGGCGGCGCGGGTGATGGACGGGGTCACCGCGGTTTATACGGAGATCGGCGGTACGCCGGAACTGCGTGATGCGCTGGCCCGTCATCTGTCGGATCATTACGGCGCACGGATTACGGCGAACCGGTGCTTCATCACGGCCGGGTGCAATCAGGCCTTTTGTCTGGCCGTCATGGGCCTGGCCCAGGCGGGAGACGAGGTCATTCTGCCGGTTCCATATTATTTCAATCACCGTATGTGGCTGGACATGACCGGCATCTCGGCGGTGCCGTTGCCGTTCCGGCCCGACCGCGACGGCGTGCCCGACCCGGCCGACGCCGAGGGATTGATAACGCCCAGGACCCGGGCGCTGGTTCTGGTTTCACCCAACAACCCGACGGGTGCGATCTATCCGCCTGAAATCATCGCCGCTTTCTACGAATTGGCGCGGCGTCACGGCATCGCGTTGATTCTCGACGAAACCTACAAGGATTTCATTGCCGGCGAGGACCCGCCCCATGTCCTGTTCTCCCGCGACGGCTGGGAGGAAACCCTGATTCAGCTGTTCAGTTTCTCAAAATCCTATGCCCTGGCCGGCTACCGCGTCGGATCGATCGTTGCCGGCGACAGGGCGCTGAACGGCATCACCAAGGTTATGGATACGGTGTCGATCTGTGCCGCCCGCATCGGTCAGGACGCCGCCCTGTACGGCCTGGACAATCTTGCGGCGTGGCGGCGGGAAAAACGGTCACAGATGGTCGGGCGGGTCGACGCGTTGCGTGCGGCGTTTCAAGGGGACAACCGGCTGACCTATCGCTTGATTTCAAGTGGCGCGTATTTCGCCTATGTGGAACACCCGTTCGAATCCCGGACCGACTGGGACGTCGCCCAATGGCTGGCCGCGGAACACAATTTGCTGTGCCTGCCGGGCACCATGTTCGGCTCCGGTCAGGAACGCTATCTGCGCCTTGCGTTCGCCAATATGGAAACGGAACGGATGCCGGAAATCGTCGACCGCCTGGCCGCGAGCCAAGTACTGGATTTGAGTTGATGAACAAACTCGGATCTGTGAAATTCGATTTGTCGCCTATACCAAATACTGGCAATTGCGCGTCGTAAAGTTTCAGATTGACCCAAATTCTAACTGGTGCACCTACTTATACAGCCGCCTCTTAATACATGTCCGCCGATTATTGTTCGCGTCCATTGGCCAGCTATCAGCCAATTCTCATTCGGCAAGTTGGGTTCAGATTGAACGATAATTCCTACTTTTTACTCCGACTAGACTGAATTGAACCTAGCATTGTTTCGCAAAATTCCAGTACAAAATCCTCATGATTCAATTGCCGTAGTCGTTCCAAATCTGGATGGTTTCTTGCTTGTTTTAACAAGTTCTCTCTTGGATACTTCATATGTATGTCAACTAGCCATTCGTAAAGCTCAGTATCATCTTTTGCCTTACTGCTAACAGGTTCTGGCTCCCCAAAATATGCATCTCCATATTTCTTGTAGTCTTCGAGTTCAATATCCGAGAGCTGGCTTGTAATAATAATATTTTTTCCGTCCGTCGTAGATACACCAACATATGCGAGTTTTTCAGGGGGATCGACACCCACCGATGAGATCATACCTGTGACACCTCCATCACCGATGTCTTCGAAGAAATAGGTCTTCCCCACAATCAAACGCTTATTTTGCGAATCACCGTATGCTTCTGATGATGGTTGGCCGTCAAAAGTATCCGGTATCTGTGGATATGACCGTAGCCCGTCCATAACATCATAAGCATCGATGTGTTTCTGTTTGTTCCTATACCAGTCCGAGAATCTGATATTGCCCGGTTTGCTGAAGTCTGGAATGCCTAGGCCGTAGGCCAAAACTTCTCGACGTTGCTCGGTGTTCTCCAGTTCACGGTGAAAAGCCATATTTGTTACGAAAACGTATGCCTGTTCGCCATCCACAAGATCTCTTTCGCGAGCATCAAGACGTCTAACGGCTTTATCTAGCCATTTGGGTGAATCGCTTTGGTTATTAGGCTCAGCGTTGAGATCTATGAAAATCATTCGTTCGTCTTTTGCGGGCTTTCTTAATGCTTCGCGAAGATGTTTGGTAAGTTGTGAAGTTACGTCTTTTGAAGTTGATCCGTCTTCCTTGGTCTTACCTAAGATATTCACTTCACTGCGCATCTTTGCTTCTATCCAATAGCGTTTTCGGGTTTGTTTTGAACGCGCAGAAAACTCGCAATGCTTCGATTCTAAGTCGGTTTCATCCTCTAGTTCGAGTTCAAATCCAGACCTTATCAGGCAGTTGGCTACCATTAGTTCGTAGTAGGCACCTTGAAACTGTTGGATGTCTTTTAGGCGTGCAACCAAACGCTCCTGAAGTTCAACATTATGTTTGACGAGATAAAGACTGTAAGCGAGCCCTAAATAACAATTTACAGCTCCAGTTGCCGTTGCTGAAAATACTTCTCCTTTCGTTTTCTGATTGGTCACTAAATATCGGCAATGAGCGTCATACCAATGTAGTATTGGATGCCTTTCTTCCCACGGCTTGGCAATTTCGGAATTTCCCCAATCTTCACCGAGAGTGATTTTGATGTAGTCCATCAAAAAGTCGGAGAAGGTTTTCCAGTTTTTCGAGAAATAGACTGTATTTCCGCTGGCGACGACAGTGTAGTCGCGGAAATTTGTGGAAATGATTGGACGTCCGCGCCCTTGTTGCAGCTCACGAATCTTCTCGTCAGATTCCAGCTTGCGATGTAGTGAATCATATTGTTTTTGAAAATTCTCGCGTGCAGACGATGGAGAAGGTTTAAGCGGATCGCCACAACACTTCTTATATTTCTTGCCACTCCTACAAGGACAAGGAGCGTTTCTGCCAACCTTTCCCATACGACAAATATGGTTATGGGCGGTCGAAATTAAAGAAATTAACTAGCTCAAAACTAACTCAACTTGTTACCGGAATATCGATAACAGATTAGCAGTTTGATCGCTTTTTCGCTGGTTCAGAATTGCGGTCCCAAATTATTGCGCAACTGCAATGTGTCGGACATCTGACTTTACGATATCAATTCATTTATCGACAATTTCGCGAAGTGATGCTGAACGAAGTTGGCACCAACTTGCACAAGATTGTGGCGTCCTTGTACGAAGGACTAGTCAACAGAACCGCATTGGCGTTGGCGATGCTCTCTTTGTTAATACCTGATTCAGTCAACTCAGGTTATACCCAGCTTCTGCAGGGCCTCCGCCAGATCGTCGGCGAAGTTGCCGCCTTTGCGGATGACCGGTACCACGTCGGGGATGGCGTCCAGCATGTCGGTGTCGTTGGACAGGCTGGTCATCAGCGACACGGGTATATCCTGGGACGCGGGCATGGATTTCAGGGCGCACGCCAGATCGACGCCGGAAAGGCCGTCCGTGATGGCCGAACAGATCACCATGTCGGGCTTGGTGCGCATGATCATTTCCAGGGCCGCGAACGTGTCGTCCATCTTGACGATGCGGTAGCCGCATTCGCGCAGTTCGCGCTCGATAAACTTCGTTGCGGCGCCCGACGGCATCACCAGCATGATCTCGATGTCGTTGACGGTGATTTCGCTGGGATCGAATGACGAGGAGTGCGGCAAAGTACGCACCATTGTCGGGATTTCAGAACCATCCTTGTCGATCTTGCCGTCCAGTACGTCGGTAATGCGATCCAGATAGGTCTGGATATCTTCCAGCGCGCGCGGATCCGGCTGTTCGAATCCGAGCAAGTAATCTTCCAGGCGGTAGGCGATCACACTGATGGCGGCATAGCCGAAGCTTTTCGACGACCCCTTCATATTGTGCGCCGAGCGCATCACCGCCGAGAAGGTATGCTCGATCGTTTCCTGGCCGGCCTTGGTCTTGGTCAGCAGCAGCTCGAGTTCGTCGATATTGTCACGGGCCGAGTCGACAAACTCTCTGGTGAGTCGGTCGCGGCTGTCACTGTATTGTGCCGCAGAAAAGACTTCTGCCAATCCGGCTGTTGCTTCAGACATTGTTCGTGCGTCCCGCAAGAATTCAGGGACTGAAATGAATAAACACCGTTCCTTAACAAGCCCTTAGTCTGACGTCCCGTTAACGATAATTGGTCCACGGTTTGCCGATCCATGCGTGATAAGCATTGAATCAGAACAACCATGAGGAGAATCATAGCAACCATGAAAAGGCTTTTTCGAAAGCCTGTCGTGCGTCGCGCGATACGAGACGGCCGTGGGCGAGGATGATGCTTTCGAAGGGCCAATCCAGAATGCGTTCGATACTTTGACGGGCCGCCGCCCTGTCGCGGAACGTAAAGCGCCAGTCGCGCGGCATGCCCGGTTTGCCGTACATGCCGCCGATGCGGGCCGCGATCCGGGTCATCAACGGGTCGTCTTCCGAGAAATTTTCCAGCAGATCGCCGAGGATCAGAGTGCGGCCGGCGCGGTGAAAAAACACCGCTTCTTCCATCACCGCGCTGCCGCGCACGATGACAAGGCCGATTTCGTCATCCCAGATAGGAAGGGACTTGTCGTCGAGTGCCTCGTCGAATGCAAGGTCCGGGCGTTTCGTCGCCAATCCCGGCGGCGCGTACAGCGTCGCCCGCGGATAGGCCTGCTGGAACGGTCCCAGATACAGATGATGCAGTTTGTTGGGCGACACGACGTGGGCCACCGGTCCCAGGGAGTCCAGTTGCTGCTTGATCTCGGGCGTCAGATTGATCGGCGAGTGCATCCACAGTGATCCGTCGCTCAATTTGGCTACGGTCATGCGTGTGCCGAAGGCCAGGCCATAGAAGCGCAAAGGTGCGCGGAATATCCACAACCGCTTGGTGGCCGGTGCGGCCTCGGCGCCCGGCGGCCAGATCACCGATTGCGCAGGTTCGATGGCCTGCATAAAGCTTCCCTCTGGTGCCATACAACCGGTTCACGAACTAACTCGGTTCGAGTAACGTATGACACGCGCGAAGGTTTCGAACAATGACCATGACCAAGGACTGGAGACACTACTGGGACGCGGCCTATGCGTTCCTATGGCGTGCGGATCCGGCCTCTATGCCGAAATGGCAGGCGGGTTTCGTGCACGGCATCCGCTTTGTCTATATCCTCGTCCGCGACATTTGGGGCGGGCAGTTGAATCTACGGGCCATGAGCCTGGTCTATACCACGCTGCTGTCCATGGTGCCGCTTCTGGCCATCAGCTTCTCGGTGCTCAAGGCCTTCGGCGTGCACAACCAGATCGAACCCTTCATGCTGCAAATCCTCGAGCCCCTGGGCGAGAAGGGCATCGAGATCACCGAACAGGTTATCGGCTTCGTCGACAATATGAAGGTGGGCGTGCTCGGATCGATCGGCCTGGTCTTCCTCATCTACACCGTGGTGACGCTGATCCTGAAGATTGAACGGGCCTTCAACTACACCTGGCGCATCGAGCGGCCGCGGCCGTTCATGCAGCGCTTTAGCGATTATCTCTCTGTCATCCTGATCGGTCCGGTCTTGATGTTTTCGGCCATTGGCGTCGGTGCCTCGGTGCGCTCCAACTGGGTCGTCGCCAAACTGACCGAGTTCGAAACCGTCGGTGTGATGGTCTCGTTCGCCGGCAAATCGGTGCCGTTCCTGATGATCATCCTGGCCTTCACCTTCATCTATATCTTCATTCCCAACACCAAGGTGCGGCTGACTTCGGCGCTGATCGGCGGCACCGTCGCCGGCGTGTTGTGGCAGGTTGTGGGCTGGGCATTCGCGTCCTTCATCGTCGGGTCGGCCCAGTACACGGCGATCTATTCCGCTTTCGCCACCCTGGTGCTGTTCATGATCTGGCTCTATGTCGGCTGGGTCATCCTGCTGGTTGGCTCGTCCATCGCCTTCTATCACCAGAATCCGGCCTATCGAACGGCGGAGCGGCGCAACATCCAGCTCAGCGGCCGGGTCAAGGAACATCTGGCACTGCAGATCGCCGTGCTGATCGGCCGCCACATGTACGAAAACCGGCCGGGATGGACACCCGATGCCCTGGCCGAACGGCTGCGCGTGCCGGCCGAGCCGGTGCATGAAGTCATGCTGGCGCTCGAGCAGGCCGGATTGGTGGCGCCCATGCGCGTGGAACGCAGCGGCTATCTGCCGGCCAAACCGCTGGACACCACCACCGTCTCCGACGTGCTCGCCGCCGTGCGGACCGCCGGGGAGCAAGATGGCGTTCACGTCGAACATCTGCCCGAGGACAATGCCGTGGCGTCGTTGATGGAGGCGGCCGAGGACGCCGCCGACCGGGTCGTCGGCTCCACCACCCTCAAGGATCTGTCCTTGTCCGAATCCGGGACGGTCACACCGTTGACGCCGAAGCACGAATCCGCCGTCCAATCGTAACCAAAGCCAACATCATCCGGGATACCTATGGCCAGTGCCTCTTCCAAGAAGGTGATCTATGCCGCGCTCGCCGGCAACGGATTAATCGCCATCACCAAGTTCTTCGCCGCCGCCTATACCGGCAGTTCGGCCATGCTCAGCGAGGCCATCCACTCGGTGGTCGATACGGGCAATCAGGGATTGATCCTGTACGGTATTCGCCAGGCCAAGAAACCGGCCGACGCCGTGCACCCCTTCGGCCATGGCCGCGAGCTCTACTTCTGGTCGTTCATCGTCGCCATCCTGATCTTCGCCGGTGGCGGCGGTATTGCCATCTATGAAGGCATCTCCAAGTTGCAGCATCCCCATCCCGTGACCAACCCGATCATCAACTATGTGGTGCTGGGTGCGGCCATGATCTTCGAGGGCGTGGCCTGGTGGATCGCCTTCAAGGAATTCGGCCGCATCAAGGGTAAGCGCGGTTTCATGGAGGAGGTGCGGCGCAGCAAGGACCCCACGGTCTTTACGGTCCTGTTCGAGGACAGCGCCGCCATGCTCGGCCTGATCGTTGCCTTTGCCGGCATCGCCGCCGGGCAGTATTGGGGCATTCCGGAATTCGACGGGCTGGCTTCCATCGTCATCGGCGTCATCCTGGCGTTGACGGCGGCGTTGCTGGCCTACGAAACCAAGGGACTGCTGATCGGCGAGGCGGCGTCGCCCGAAGTCGTCGCCGGTATCCGCAAGCTGATGGACGACCGCCCCGGGATCATTCTGACCAACGAGCTTCTGACGCTGCATTTCGGCCCGCAGGACGTGCTGGTCAATCTCAGCGTGGATTTCTCCGATTCGCTGTCGTCATCCGATGTCGAGGCCGCCATCAGCGAACTGGAGGCGGGCATCAAAGGCGCACACCCGGAAGTCACACGCGTCTTCATCGAGGCACAGAGCTGGCGTGGTCACCGGGACAGCGTGGCCGCCGACGACGTGACTTGACGTCAGGCGGTTAACTTGATTCCGAACCCTTGTATCCGTCGATGACCCATTCGATGGCGCGGGAGTAGATCATCGGACCGAGAAAGGCGGCGATCAGGATCGCCGCCATGACATACCACCAGTATGTCTCGAACGGCGGGCCGTATGACAGAAGCACGATGGCCATAAGAAACGCGCAGGTGAGCCCGCCGGTCAGGCTCAAAAGCACCTTCAACCTGCGACGACCTTCGGTACGCGATCCGGACATGGTTGTCCTCCCACGATGTGCGGGTGCACGCCAAGTGTATCAGGGCTGCCGGAACAGGGCGATAGGGGTCGAGGCGTTAGCGCACGTATCTCTTCCATGAATCGCGCCGGCTTTTCAGGTATTGCTTCTTCAGCCTGTCCTTGAGGTCGGACCCCGGATCGGAGGTCGCCGTATTTTGGTGTGTGCCGGATGCAGACGGATCGGATGACGGGCGTTCGTTGTTTGCCGCCGGACCGGCCGCGGATTTGGCCGGTGCGGTTTTCTTGACGGACCGGATCCAGGGAGACGGCTTGGTTCTTCGTTTTGCCACGGCGGTCACTTTGGATCCCGGGCTGTAGGCGACGGATGGCACGGAAGACCTGGCCGCCTTCCGGCGGACTTTCTCGAGACGCTTGCCCGAACGCTTCAGGCTGCGCGCCGCCGGAGACCGGTCGGGCAGAGCCACGGGAGCGTCCGGCGTGTTCATCTGCGACGTCCTGCGCGAAGACGCGGTGATGGGAACCGAGCTTCGCGCCTTGTTCAGTTTCTTGACCTTTTTCAACTCGGACTTGACGGCGATCCGCACCGCGCCGTCCAGGTCCAGCCGCCCTTTTCCGGTTTGTCCCATGTCCCGCATGCTCCCTGTCTTCGTCCAACAACCGGGGATCCGGCATCGAACCCCGGCAACCTGGATATGAGAGCGGACATCGGACATTCGATCAAGACCGCCGGATTCTTGCTGAACAAGGATTAACCCAAACGGCTTATTAACCTTGCCTCGGGTACTTTTTGCCGCCTGAGCGGATCGTGCCGTAGCCGGTTCGACGACCGCTCAACGCAAGTGATTGATTCCTTTAAGCAAGTTTCGGCCCCGTAATGGCGTGCCGCTTGCAGGGGGAAGACGGGCGGTCATGCGGGAACCGCCCGGTCGCGCCAACGGAGAGTGAAACATGATGGGTGGAATTGGAATGATGCCGGGCCACGCCATGGGATTGGGTGGCCATGGCCTGGGCGGTCTGCTGGGGGGACAGCCGGATATTCGCGACCTGGTCGAAGGCCGGGTCGATCATCTGAAATCCGATGTGGAATCGGGCCGCGTCGATGTGGCGGATCTGCAAAAGAGATTGATCGAACGGTTCGGCGATGCCGCCGAAGGTATTGTCGGCGACGACGGCAAGGTCGACTTCGACAAGCTGGTCGAAGTCATCACCACCGATCGTATCGCCTCGCTGCACGAACGCCTGGTCGCCCGTTTCGGCGACGACGCCGAGGGTCTTCTCGACGAGGACGGCACCATCGACACGGACGCGCTGCGCGACCTGATCGTCGCCAAACGCACCGAACGGTTCGAGGACATGGCCGACCGCCGCATCGCCCGGTTGCGCGAACGGGTGGACGCGGGCCAAGTGGACCTGGCCAAGTTGCAGGAACGCCTGACCGCCAAATTCGGCGACGACGCCAAGGGTATCGTCGGCATCGACGGCACCATCGATTACGACGCCATCAAATCCCTGATGGTGGAGCAACGGACCGAACGGCTGGAAAACCGGCTCGACAGGTATTTCGAGGACGACGACGTCATCGACCTGGACATGTTGCGCGATTTCATCGTCGCGCGAAAAACCGCGCAATACGAGAGCACCGCCGACCGGCTGATCGAGCGGCTGAAGGAACGGGTCGCGGACGGCGATATCGACCTGGCCAAGCTGCAGGAGCGGCTGACAGACCGGTTCGGCGAGGATGCCGCCGGCATCGTCGGCATCGACGGTACCATCGACTATGACGCCATCAAATCGCTCTATGTGGAAAGCCGCGTCGATCGCCTGAACGAACGGCTCGACGCCCGCTTCGACGATAGCGGCGCCATCGACATGGACATGCTGCGCGACATGATCGTCAGCCATCGCACCAAGCGGTTCGAGGCCATCGCCGACCGCATCGTCGACCGTTTGGAGAAACGGGTCGAGGCCGGCAGGGTCGATCTTGAGAACCTGCAGGAGCGGCTGACCAAGCGTTTCGGCGAAGATGCCGCCGGGATTGTCGGTATCGACGGCACCGTCGATTACGACGCCATCAAGGGCCTGATCGTCGACCGTATGATCGAGCGGCTGAACGAGCGCCTCGATGCCCCGAGGACCGACGACGATATTGTCGGCCGTGGCGAGCTGCGCGACATGATCGTCGCCCATCACAAGGAACGTTACGAGGCCTTCGCCGACCGCGTCGTCGAACGCATCGAAAAGCGGGTCGACGAGGGCAAGGCCGGTCTGGCCGATTTGCAGGAGCGGCTGACCAAACGCTTCGGCGACGACGCCAAGGGTATTGTCGGCATCGACGGTACCATCGACACCGACCGCATCAAGTCGCTGATCGTCGATAGCATGGTCGAGCGGCTGGAGAACCGCATCGACACCCGTTTCGAGGACGACGGCTCCGTCGAGAAGGACCTGCTGCGCGACATGATCGTCGCCCACCGCACCAAGCGCTTCGAGGCCCAGGCCGAACGCCGCGTCGAGCGGCTGGAACGCCGGGTCGAAGCGGGCCGGGTCGATCTGGAGACGTTGCAGGAACGGCTGACCGACAAGTTCGGCGACGACGCCAAGGGCATCGTCGGCATCGACGGCACCGTCGACTACGACGCCATCAAGGATCTCATTGTCGAGCGCAAGGTGGAACGCCTCGAGGAGCGCCTCGACGAACGCTTCGGCGGCGACGGCGATGACGACCGGGGCGGGTTCTATATATCCCGCGACCGCTTCGCCATGCTGATGGACTTCGCTTTCCGAGCCGGTGCGCGATACCACCAATATCACCATCATGGCCACGGGATAGAGCGGCCGTTCGTCGACTACCAGGCGTAACGGGAACGGGCCGGAGCGGAACTCCGGCCCTTTTTCATTGTCAGGACGACCGTGAGACCGAATTCGCCCGCGTTTCGCTGAGCGCCTGATCGATGATTTCAAGGCCGCGGTCGATCTCTGATTCCTCAATGGTCAGGGGTGGTGCGATGCGCCAGACCGCGGCCAGTCCGCTCAGCGAAACAATGTTCATACTTAAACCCAGTTCCATGCAGCGGCGGGTCACGGCGGCGCCGAATTCCGGATCCGGTTCGCGGCTTTCCCGGTCCTTGACCAGATCGACTCCCCACATCATTCCCATGCCTCGGATGTCTCCGATGGCTTCGTGACGGGACTGCAGGTCTTCGAGACCGGCTTTCAGACGCGCCCCCATCTTCAGGGACCGCTGATTGATGTTTTCGGCGGCGAGCACTTTCAGGACGGCCAGTCCGACCTGGGCCGGCAGGGGGTCCGAAACGTGCGATGTCACGTGGACGAAGCCTTTGGCGGCGCAGTTATCGGCGATCTCGCCGCTGGTGATCGTGGCCGCCATCGGCAGGCCGCCGCCGAGTGTTTTCGAGAGGGTCAGGATATCGGGTTCGACATCGAACAGCGCGAACGCGAAGTCGGATCCGAGGCGCCCCAAGGCGGTCTGGGCTTCGTCCAGGATCAACAGCATGCCGCGTTTTTCGCATTCGGCTTTCAGGCGCTGGAAATAGCCGGGCGGCGGAACGATGATGCCCGCCACGCTCAGCACCGGTTCGGCCACGACGGCCGCCAATGCGCCGACCGATTGCGCATCGACCAGCGCGAAGCCGATATCCACGCACGCCATGTCGCATGTGTCGCGGCAATGCCCCACCGGACAGCGGTAACAGTTGGGCGCGGGCAGCGCCATGGTGCCGGGAGTCGCAGGGCCGTAGCCCTGATGTCCGGCCGCGTAGGTAACCGACGACACGCCGGCCGTCATGCCGTGCCAGGACCCGGCCAGACCGACGACCTCGAAGCGGCCGGTGTGAAGCTTGGCCATCTTCAGGGCGGCCTCGTTCGCTTCCCCGCCGGTGTTCAGGAACATCATCTTCTGCAGCCCGGCCGGCAGCATGGCGGCCAGTTCCTCGGCAAGTTTCACGACCGGTACGCTGATCATGCCGCTGTAGAGGTGGAGCGCCTTGCGGCAGGCCTCGTCGATCGCGGCCACGATTTCGGGATGGTTGTGGCCCAGGGTGGCGCACATTTGGCCCGACGTGAAATCGAGGATCTCGCGGCCATCCACATCCCGCAACGTGGCGCCCCGGGCGTATTCGATCAGGTTGGGGAAGAACTCGAAACCGTAGTTGATCAGGTGTGGCCCGAAGGCATCGGCGCTGCCGATGTCGGGCGCGTCCGCGTGGCTGGCAACGGCTCGGTCGGACATGTTTCCCTCCACTTCGTCCATTCGGTTGCGGTCTTGATGCTAGCCAATATCCGGTATCGAGGGATTGCAAATAATGTACGTAATTGTAGATATTTCTTTCATATTATTGCGCTATATTGCAATAATAGTAAGTATCTTCGTTAAGGTTGATTTGATTAGGATATTCACGTGGCAATGCTCGATCGTATCGATCATCGGATTCTCGAAATTCTTCAGTCCGACAACCAGGTTCCCAACGTCCAACTGGCGGACAGGGTGGGGCTGTCGCCGCCGGCCTGTTCGCGGCGGGTGGCCCGGCTGCGCGAAACGGGGGTCATCGTTCGGGACGTGGCGATCGTCGATCCGCAACAGGTTGGAAAGTCGGTCAAGGTGGTTGTCGCCGTTTCGCTGGCCACGCGGCGCAAGTCATCCACGGAAGCCTTCCGGCGGAAGATGGACGGGAGAGCCGAAATTCTGCAGTGCTACATGATCGCCGGGTCCATCGATTTCTTCGTCGTGGCGGTTCTCAAGGACGTCGAGTCCTATGCCGAGTTCGCGGACGAGGTGTTTGCCAGCGACAAGAACATCAAGTCCTACGAAAGCTGGTTCGTCCTGTCCCACGTAAAGAACGAAACCCGGGTGCCGCTGGCGTTCGCCGAATGACGCTGCGTCCTTGGCGTTGGAGAAACAGTCACCGATGCGGCAAAAAGCGCGTGTGACGACGAGCGCGCTATTCCCCGCAGGCGTCGATCAGCCATTCGGCGAACGTGCGGGCCAGGCTGCGGGCGATGTAGAGGTCGTAGGTGGGGGCGTCGTCGATCTGCACCAGCGTCACCGCGAAGGCGGCCACGCGGGTGGGCGTGCAGGAGCCGGTACCGAAGGCCGGCGGCTCCAGATCGATGCCGCAGCCTTTCAGCAGGACGTCCCGTGCCGCCGGTCCGGCGAGGCGCAGGACCGTGGTGCCCGAGGAGACATCGGTGACCGCGGCATGCAGGCCGCTTGCGGCCACGCGCAGGGCCTCTTCGGTATATCCCACGGTCTCCCGCTCGCCGACGATCAGCCAACTGTCCGGTCCCTGCCAGAGAACCTGAAGCCGGCCGCTCGCCGCCGATCGCAGCGGCGCCGGCAGGTCAAGGCCGAGAACGGGCCGCACGGCGTCGTGGATCCCGTCGCCGCCACGCAGGACCAGCTTGCCGAGAAACGGCCGCTCGGTCAGCGACACATCGGCCGTGCCGCCGGTCAGCCTGTCGGGCACGGTAAGCGTTGCCAGGGGGCTGTGTTTGGTCGCCGGATCAGCCATGCAACCGTTCCCCCTCGGGATCGAAGAACACCGGGCCGGTGACCCGGACCCTGGCCCAGGCGCCCTTGCCGCCGTCGGCGGTGGGCGAGGCGGCGTAGACGTGTTCGCCGTGGCGGTTGCGGCCGTCCCGCACCAGCGCCAGGGCGATGGAGCGTTCCAGCACGGGGCTTTGCGCGATGGAGGTGACGTGGCCGAGCTGATCCTGGGCGCCGTCCTTGTGTTCGGCGACGATGCGGGCGCCGAACGGGATGCGGCCGTCGGCGTCGTCGCACTCCAGGCCGACAAGCTGCAGCCGGCCGGTCTCGTTGAGGCCGGGCCGGTCGAGGGAACGTTTGCCTATGCAATCCTTGTTCGCGTTGACCATGCGGCCCAGGCCGAGATCGTCGGCGGTGGTGCGGCCGTCCAGTTCCGGCCCGGCGACGTGGCCCTTTTCGATGCGCAGGACGCCCATGGCCTCGGTGCCGTAGACAGTGAGATCCAATTCCTCGCCGGCGTCGAGGACGGCCTGCCACAAGGCCACGCCGTCATCGGCGGCGACGTTGACCTCGTAGGACAGTTCGCCGGAGAAGCTGATGCGCAGCACCCGGGCCGGCAGGCCCGCCACCGTGCCCTGGCGGATCGCCATCATCGGGAAGGCGTCGTTGGACATATCGATGTCGGTCGTCAGTTTGTTAAGGAGCTGCCGGGCGTTGGGGCCGGAGACGGCGGCGGCGAACCAGTGCTCGGTGACCGAGTTGACGAAGACCTTGAGGTCGGGCCACTGGGTCTGCAGCAGGAATTCCATTTGCTGCAGCACGGCGGCGGCGTTGGCCGTGGTGGTGGTCATCAGGAAGTGGTGCTCGGCCAGCCGCATGGTCACGCCGTCGTCCCACACCATGCCGTCCTCGCGCAGCATCAGACCATACCGGCCCTTGCCGACGGGCAGCTTCTTCCAGGCGTTGATGTACATGCGGTTGAGCAGCTCGGCGGCGTCGGGGCCCTGGATGTCGATCTTGCCCAGCGTGGTGACGTCGACCAGGCCCACATTGTCGCGCACCGCCAGGACCTCGCGGCGGATGGCGTCGTTGAGCGATTCGCCGGGGCGGGGATAGGCCTGGGGCCGCTTCCACAGGCCGGCGTCGGTCATCGGCGCGCCCTGGGCCACGTGCCAGTCGTGCAGGGCCGTGCGCCGCACCGGATGGGCGAAGGCGTCCTTGTCACGCCCGGCGAACAGGCCGACGGTGACCGGCGTGTAGGGCGGCCGGAAGGTGGTGGTGCCCACGTCGGGGATGGCCCGGTCCGTCGCGCCGGCCAGCAGGGCCAAGCCGTGATGGTTGCTGGTCTTGCCCTGGTCGGTGCCCATGCCCAGCGTGGTGTAGCGCTTGAGGTGCTCGACCGAACGGTAGCCTTCCCGCGCCGCCAGGGCGACATCCGACGTGGTGACGTCGTTCTGCAGGTCGACGAAGCGCTTGGCGCCGCGCCCGGCCGGGATCCGCCACAGCATGTGCGGCGCGCCGGAAAGGTCCGACCCGGTGGCGGGCAGATCGATACCGCCGCCGGCCGCCGCCGCGCCTTCGGCCAGGCAACCGGCCAGGTCGAGGGTGCCGTTGCAGGCGCCGGCCGAGACGTTGGCGCCGAAACGCCGGCCGGGCCTGAAGGCGGCCAGGTCCTCGTCCCAGTCGAGCTTGCCCTTGGCCTGGCTGTGCAGGTGCACCGCCGGGGTCCAGCCGCCCGAGACAGCCACCAGGTCGCAGGCGATGCGCATGGCCGGGCCGTCGAAACCGTCGCCGGCGGCGTTGAGCTTGCGCAGGCGCACACCCTGCACGGCCTTGGTGCCGGAGACGCCGGCGACGGCGTGACCGGGCAACACCGCGATGCCGGCCTCCCGCGCCAGGGTCAGGGCGTCCGCGCCCGGTTCGGCCCGCAGGTCGGCGATGGCGGCGACGGCCATGCCGGCGGCCTTGGCCTCGGCGGCGCAGGCATAGGCGGCATCGTTGTTGGTGAGGACGGCCATGGTGTCGCCGCAGCGCACGCCGTAGCGGTGCAGATAGCCGCGCACGGCGCCGGCCAGCATGACGCCGGGCCGGTCGTTGTCGGCGAAGGCGAGCGGCCGTTCGATGGCGCCGGTGGCCAGGATGACCTTCTTCGCCCGCACCTTCCACAGGCGCTGACGGGCGGCGCCGAACGTGCCGTGCTCGGCGATGGTCAGGAAGTCGTGATCGTAATAGCCGAACACCGTCGCCCGGGTCAGCAGCGTCACGTTGGGCAGGGCCTGCAAGGCGGCGACGGTCTCCTCGACCCACGCCGCCGCCGGCCGGCCGTCGATCATGGCCGGGCCGTTCAGCAGGCTGCCGCCGAAGGCCGGGTTTTCGTCGGCGACGAGGATGCGCTTGCCGGTCTCTTTGGCGTTTCGGGCGGCCGCCAGCGCCGCCGCCAATCCGGCGGGACCGCCGCCGGCGATCAGAATGTCCACATGGGCATGGCGCTTCTCGTAAGCATCGGGGTCTTCGTGCTCGGGCGGCTTGCCCAGGCCGGCCATGCGGCGGATCACCTTCTCGTAGGTCATCCACCACGCCGCCGGGGCCATGAAGGTCTTGTAGTAAAACCCGGCGGGCAGGAAACGGGCGAAACGGCTGTTGATCGCGCCCAGGTCCCAGTCGAGCGTCGGCCAGCGGTTCTGGCTCTCCGCCACCAGGCCGTCCTCGATCGGCACCTGGGTGGCCCGCAGGTTGGGCGTCACCCGGCCGCCCCGGCCGACGCGCACCAGGGCATTGGGTTCCTCGCTGCCCAGGCCGACCACGCCGCGCGGCCGGTGGTACTTGAAGCTGCGCCCGACCAGCCGCACGCCGTTGGCCAGCAGCGCCGAGGCCAGCGTGTCGCCGGCATAGCCCTGATAGCGGCGGCCGTCGAAGGTAAAGGTCACCAACTGCGCGCGGTCGATCCCGCCGCCCTCGGAAAGCCGAAACGCCTGGCTCATGACGTCTCATCCTCGAGCGGGAGGATTTCGTGCGTGTGCGTGTCGCGCCGCACCTTGAACCAGCTGCGGCAGCCGAACTGGTGGTACCAGTATTCCACGTGCGGCCCCTTGGGGTTGGCGCGCCGGTAGACGTAGGCGTGCCAGTCCGCGTCACTGACGGCGGCGGGATCGGTGGGGCGTTCCACCGTGCCGTCGCCGCCGTAGCTGAATTCGTTTTCCGGGCGTTCGCCGCAATGGGGGCAGGGGATCAGCAGCATCTCGTCATCCCCCTAGTGGGCCTGCGGCTTCGGCCCGGCGCCGCGTTCGTCGAGCACATGGCCGGTTTCGAACCGGTCGAGGTGGAAGGCCTCGTTGAGCGGGTGGGGCCGGTTGTGGGCGATGGTGTGGGCGAACACCCAGCCCGAGCCCGGCGTCGCCTTGAAGCCGCCGTAACACCAGCCGCCGTTGATGAAGAAATTCTCGACGGGCGTCTTCGAGATGATCGGGCTGCCGTCCATGGACATGTCCATGACGCCGGCCCACTGGCGCATCAGACGCAGCCGGCTCAGGCGCGGGAACAGCTCGACCGCCGAGGCCAGGATGTCCTCGATGCGGGGCAGGGTGCCGCGCTGGGAATAGGAATTGTAGCCGTCGATATGGCCGCCGATCAGCACCTCGCCCTTGTCGGTCTGGCTGACATAGACGTGCGCCGGGGCCGAGGAGACCACGGTGTCGAAGAAGGGTTTCACCGGCTCGGTCACGGTCGCCTGCAGCAGGTGGGTCTCGATGGGCAGGGTCAGGCCGGCCATGGCGGCGACGTGGCTGGTGTGGCCGGCGACGGCCAGGCCGACCGATCCCGCGCCGATGGTGCCGCGCGTCGTCTCGACGCCGGTCACCTTGCTGCCGTCCTGCACGATGCCGGTCACCTCGCAGCCCTGGATGATGTCGACGCCCAACGCGTCGGCGGCGCGGGCGTAGCCCCAGGCCACGGCATCGTGGCGGGCGACGCCGCCGCGCGGCTGCAGCACCGCGCCCTGGATCGGGAAGCGGATATCGGGCGAGAGGTTGATCGACGGCACCAGCTTGGCCAGGGTCTTGGTGTCGATCACCTCGGCGTCGATGCCGTTGAGGCGCATGGCGTTGTAGCGCCCGGCCAGCACGTCGCGCTCACGGTCGCTATGGATCAGGTTTATCACGCCGCGCTGGCTGAACATGACGTTGAAGTTGAGGTCCTGGCTCAAGCCCTCCCACAGCTTGAGGGAGTGCTCGTAGAAGTGGGCGTTGCCCGGCAGCAGGTAGTTCGACCGCACGATGGTGGTGTTGCGCCCCGTATTGCCGCCGCCGATCCAACCTTTCTCCAGCACGGCGACGTTTTTGATGCCGTGCAGCTTGGCCAGGTAATAAGCCGTCGCCAGCCCATGCCCGCCGCCGCCGACGATGACCACGTCGTAGTGCGGCTTGGGCTCCGCGTCCCGCCACGCCGGCGCCCAGCCACGATGCCCGGTGAGGGCATGGCGCAACAGGCTGAAGGCGGAATAACGGTGCATGTCGGGAGCGACTCGTGCAGCGGAAGGACGAACGGACGGACGGGCGAGACTAACCCGCCCCGGTTGCCGAGACTAGCGCCATCACCAAACCCGATTCCGCTCTCCGCGACAAAAACTTTGCCGAAACGGACGTAGTGATCGTCGAGATACCTGGAACCTTGACGATAATGAAGACAGATCCGACATGCAGAAAGTGCAACGATCGCATGATAGAGTGCGCGACACCGTTTTGGTTCGGCGCCTCTACGCCGGAGTCCATTCGAGAGAAGGAGACGGACTCTTCGATTCTGCTGTATTCGTGATCACGTTGTTCAATTTGCTGTTCGGCTGGCTTATCGACGCCGTCCTCTTTGTCTTCACTGGAGCGACCCGAAGCCGCCTGGTTCCCGAACGGCGTGTGCCTGACAACATGCCGGAACTGGCGCAGAAAAAGGGTATCCTGGAACACGACTTGATATTCCGCTGGGCCGACCAGAAGGCCATGAAAAAGATGCGAAAACGGGAGGGCTTTGAGGTTTTCCTGGGATTCGACGAGGAAACGGAAAAGGAATACCGCTTCGTCAATCCATCAGGTCAAGTTTTGATGGCGCGGAAGATGCGTTAGTGGATTGTCGCTCTCCAACGATTACTAAACGTGCTGGTCGATCAGGATCGGGTTGCCGTCGGGGTCGATGACCAGGCAACTGGCGGGGCCGGTGGTGGTTTCGTCGGCTGCGTCGGCGATGGTGACACCGGCGGCCTTGAGGGCCTTCTGGATGTCACGCACGTCGGTGAAGCACTCCAGTGGTTGGCCCTTGGCGTCCCAGCCGGGATTGAAGGTCAACATGTTGCGCTCGAACATGCCCTGGAACAGGCCGATGGTGGCACTCGCGCTTTGCAGGATCAGCCAGCCCTGGTCCGCGTCGCCGCCGATCACGGCGAAACCAAGCTTTTCGTAAAACGCCTGTGACACGGCCAGGTCCTTGACCGCCAGGCTGACGGAGAAATTGCCGAGGTTCATGGGATGATCCTTCCTTACCAATATGTGCACCGGGAACCTTTGTCGTCTTGCCCGGACTTGATCCGGGCATCCACGGCGTCGATGACTGCAAAGGTGTCTCCATCTTCCATCCGCTGGATGTACCGCACGCCGTCGCCAGCCTTCGCGGCGCTTGAGCCCGGCTTCGGCGGGTAAAATCTCCGCGTCAAGCGCGGGCATGACGGGGACGTTGGTTGAAAGCGCAGACCGTACTCACCCCTCCGGCAGTTCCGGATAGACGGCGAAGGTCAGCGTGCCGTCGCGTTCCATCTGTTCGACCAGGGCCACTTCCCAATCCAGGTAGGCCTGCATGGCTTTCTCGATGCCGTCCGTGTTGTCGTAGGGCTTGAAGAAGACGTCGTCGGGTTCGCCGGTCATGCGTTCGAGGCCCGTCGCCATGGCGCCGCCCGCCGCCTGCCAGGCCGCCGTGCCGCCGTCCAGGACCAGGACCTCCATGCCCATGCGCTCGGCCATATCGGCGGCGGCGCGGCGGGCGAGGCGGCCGTCGGGGCAGGTGGCGACGACCGTAGATGCCGCCGGCAGGTGGTCGGTCAGTTCGGCGATACGGGCCCGCACCGCCCAATAGGCGCCCGGGATGTGGCCGTCGCGGTAGTCGAGGCTGTTGGCGAAGTCGATGACCAGCACGCCGTCCTCGCCGAGCCGCGCCTTGAGGTCTTCCGCCGTGATCGCCGCGGGTTCCCGCGCCGCCGGCAGTTCCGGCTGCGGCGCCGGGCCGGTCTCCAGCGGGCCGCCGTCCAATCCGCCCGCCAGCACGGCCACGTCGGGCCAGTCCATCTGGATCAGCCAGCTCGCGGCGGCGGTGGCGCGCACACCCGTGTCGTCCAGCAGCACGACGCGGGCGTTGCGGGTGGCCATGTATTCGTCGGTCGCTTGCACCAACTGCCCGCCCGGCGCGTTGCGCGAGCCCGGCCGGTGGCCGGCGGCGAACTCGCGCGGGTCGCGCACGTCCAGCAGATACAGCGTGCGGCTCTCGTCCCCCTGCCAAGCGGCCAGCGTGGCGGTGTCCACCGTGGGCACCTGAAAGCGCTCGGCCAGACGCGCCGCCGCCGCCCGGCCCCAGTCCGCCGAGGCCGCCGACACCGGGCCGCAGCCGGCCTCGCGGCTCCGGCCCGTCTCCACGGCGTGGCCGGCCAGGTGCCAGCCCATGGTGCCGTTGCGCAGGGCCACCACCTCGTTGGGCAGGCCGGCGTTGCGCAGGCTCTGCGCGCCGATGATGGACCGCGTGCGCCCGGCGCAGTTGACCACCACCAGGGCGTTCTCGTCGGTCACCACCTCGCGGGCGCGGTGGATCAGTTCGCCGCCCGGCACGTCGGTGCCCGTGGGAATGCTCATGCGGCGGAACTCGTCCATGGGCCGGCTGTCCAGCACCACCACGTTGGCCTCGCGGTCGATGAGGGACTTCAGGTCGTCGGCATCGATGCTGGGGGTGTGGTAGGCGTGCTCGACGAATTCGCCGAAGGCCTTGGACGGCACGTTGACGCCCGAGAACAGCTCGTAGCCCGCCACGGCCCACGCCGAAATGCCGCCCTCTAGGACCGACACGTCGCTGTAGCCGGCGGACTCCAATACACCGGCGGCCCGCGCCGCATAGTCGCTGCCGTCGTCGCACAGCACCATCCGCACGCCGCGGCGCGGCACCAGCCAGGCGGCGTCCAGGTCCAGGCGGCTGAGCGGGATGTTGGCGGCGAGCAGGATGTGGCTCTTGGAAAACGCGCCCTGTTCGCGTACGTCGACCAGGGCGATCTCGCCGCCGTCGGTCAGGGCGGCGTGCAGCGCCGCGGCGGTAATGGTCCAGGGCATGACGCGCCGTTACCGGAGGTCGGGGTGGGGCAGGAAGTGCTCGTAGGTCCCGGCGGCCATGTCGTAGCGCACACGCCCGGTCATCCGCGGGATGGCCACGCCGTACATGTGCAGGTGCATCTTGACGCCGTCGCCGCGCATGTGGATGGAGTGGATGTCGTCGGGCATCAGGCACACGCCGGTGCCGGGCACCACGGCCAGTTCACCGGTCTGCCGCACGTCGGCCTTGCCCTCGACCGAACGGTCGTCGGTGCGCTCGTAGAATTTGTTCAGTTCCCGGCCCCGGATCGACACCACGATGGCCCAGGTGGTGTGGTTGTGGGGCGGCGTATCCACATGATTGCCGCCGCGTACGAGGTACATGGCGAAGCGCCCGTCGTCATCCTCACCAAGTTCGTGCAGGCCCTGCGCCGACGTGTCGTCCTTCTGCGGGAAGTCATCGGGCGGAAACAGCTCTGCCCGCTCGGCCAGCGCCAGCATCGCCGCCCGCATCGCCTCCAGGCTCTCCCGCGTTACGCCGTCCCGCGCTTCGATGGCGCGGATCGCCTCGCGTGTTTCGGCGATGGCCTGCGTGCGTTGCTCCGCTATGCTCATGCCTGCCTCCCTGTGATTGTTTGGATGAGGAGGATAGGGTGGAGTAGAGGGTGCGGCAAGAATGTGAAAAGCTGTGAACCTAAGTAGGTTGCTTATTATTGAGCCTTATCAAAGAAACAAATTTTGTGAAATGTGTTTGCCGTTTAGCACACGAAGCATTCAATAAATTGTTGTTTTATTGCTCCTTTAGCTCATCTAAAACTAGCATTATCATGTAGTTTTATTGCATAAATAGTGTATGGCATATCGTGTTTCTTCTCGTTCATTAGAATTAGCAATAAGACATCTTTATCGCTACGGCGATACTGATGTGTTTCCACATCTGCCTGAAATAAATTTCTTTTACGAAGAACAAGAGTTGGTTGTTTCGGATCTATCTGAATTAGACTTAGATAGTTATTCGCCATCAAGTGCTATCGAAGCCTTGGCACCCAAGAGTCGGTTTGGCTTCCGTATTGTCCATCAACTTCCGGCGCTCGATACTCTGCTGCTATTAGCTTGCGTCATAGAGATCGGGGACAAGATAGAAGCGAAACGACAGTCAGTCAGGTTAGCAAGAACTTGTTCGTACCGGTTTTCTGTTGACAAACTTACTGGGCAAATTTTTCGTGCTGATCGTTCGTATAAGGATTGGCTCAACCGACAATTGTCGGTAATTGAAAACAGCCCGTCGATCAAAGTGGTGGTAAGCACCGATATATCTGACTTCTATCCACGAATAAACTTTCACCGTTTAGAGAACCTTCTTGATGAAGTTGCGCCAAAACATGGTGCAGTGAGGTTTATCAAGAAGAACATTAAAACAATTAGAGCGAAGCAATCGTTTGGTCTTCCTGTTGGTGGAAGTGCTGCGAGGCTGCTTGCAGAACTTGCTTTAATCGATACTGACGAGGCTTTGAAAGACAACAAGATTCTTGCATCCAGATATGTAGATGATTTTCGATTGTTTTTAAAACGCGCCAATGACCCTTATGACTCACTTGGACTACTTGCGGAGCAATTAGGTATCAATGAAGGACTTTCGTTGAATGCCGCCAAGACTTCGATTTCAAGTCGGGAGAGTTATCTAGAGCAGCTAACCAATCAGATCTCTGACATTGAAGATGAGGCAGAGGGAATTGCTTTAGATGCACTCACAGCAGACATCTATTCTGATGGTGAACCTGATGAAGAAGATATGGAAAAGCTGAAAGGAATAGATTTAGTTGAACTGCTCGAGAATGAAATTGGAGCCGAAACATGGGACATGGGGCGGATCAAAGTTATTTTTCGCGCTCTAAAAATTGCGAAACCGGAAGAAGTTGTTGAATATATTGAAGAAAACTTCTCGGAGTTGGTGGTGTTTACCAAAGAGCTTTGTCTATTGATGGAGGCTTTAGACGATGATGATCCGGGCTGTTTCGATGATATGTTGGACGAAATTATTGAAGCAATCGAGCAGCCTCCGGCATCTAGTGTTCAGTTAATTCGAACGTGGTTGTTGGAGCTTTTTGTCCGTGGAACTGTTGAGATTTCGACAAGAGAGCTAAAGAGATTGGCGCATTTACCAGCTCTGATTGATCAAAGGCAATTGCTATTGATTCGTGGTCGGTGCGAGGACAAGAACTTTTTTCGAAAACAAAAAACAGCAATTAACAGTTTCCCAGATATTCAGCTTGCTTACCTAGTTTGGGGCGCATCATGTCTTCCAGACGACGAGTATGTAAACTGGCTCGACACGTTAAAACGGCATTTCAATAAGCCACTGGGTGGGCTGTTCTTAAAGTGGGCGTCAAAGAACAAACAACGTTTAACATCTATGTTGAAGGCCACAGTTGCTGAACACCCAACTTAGTTCACGCATCTGCAGAGCTATTGTCAGTTCTTAGATGTAGCCGTCGAATTCAATAAGGCATAGTTGTTTCGATTCGAGCTTCTCTCAATTGGTTGGTTGTGGTGCTGCTTGTCGCCACTGCGAAATAGTTCGCCATGTCGTGATCAATATCGCGGCTGTCCTGTGTTAAGCTAATTTTTCCGCTGTATCACATCCGCAAAGGGATTGTGGTCATGTCCAGATGTTTTGTTTTCCGTATTATTGCTCCGGTGCTACATGCATCCGCATTGCGCTCGTTTTGCGTTCTCAATTTGATACTGTCACTCTTCCTCGCCTCAACCACCGCCCACGCAATCTGCACCCCCATCGCCCAGCGCGGGCCGGCCGCCGCTGTCACCCTGGCCAACTGGTCCGGCGGCACGCCGCCGTTCCGCCCGGCGGCGCAGGCCGTCTCCACGCCCTTGCCCAAGCCGGGCACTTTGGAGCTCACCTATCTCGGGCACTCCACCTTTCTCATCCGCACGGCCGGCGGGGTGTCGGCGGTGACGGATTACAATGACGGGATCGTGCCGCCGTTCACGCCGACCATCGCAACCATGAACCAGGCCCACGAGACCCATTTCAGCTATTACCCCGACCCCAAGATCAAGCACGTGCTGAAGGGCTGGGAGGAGGAAGGCGAGGGGGACGGCGACGGGGTGGCCATCCACGAATTGCAGGAAGGCGACCTGCTGGTGCGCAACATCCCGACCAACATCCGCGATTACGGCAGCACCATCATGGCCGGCAATTCCATCTTCATTTTCGAGACGGCGGGATTGTGCATCGCCCATCTCGGCCACCTGCACCATACGCTCACCAAGACCCACATCGCGGCGCTGGGCATCATCGACGTGCTGATGGTGCCGGTCGACGGCACCTTCACCCTGGACCAGGACCTGATGGCCGAGGTGGTCAAGCAGATCAATCCCTCCCTGGTCATCCCCATGCACATGTTCGGCCCCTACAGCCTGGCCCGCTTCCTCGGCTACCTGGAGGACAAATACCGGGTGCGCCGGGCCGACACGCCGACCGTCGTGCTGTCGCGCAACACCCTGCCGTTCCGCACGGTGCTGGTGCTGCCGGGGTATTGAGGGCGGCCGCAATCGTGACGCAGTCCGGGTGACCCCGCCGAACCAATAATGTGAAATCCGCGCCCCGCCCCGGTTGTCCGGCCCCTAGGTTTATCGCCCATTAAACATTTGAATCCATAATTTGGGCCGCAACATGGATTTCCGATAGGGGCGGATCATGCACTTTCCGGCGAAGGCGGCAGTCGCCTTTGCGGCCGTACTGGCGGTCGCGGGCTGCAACACGCATATCCCGAAAAAGTTTCCCGGCCACGCGACGGGCAGGCTGGCGGAGGACAGCGGCTATCGCATGGCGCCGCCGAAGGCCTGTCCGCAGATCGCCTCGAACTACCGCTCCGACCTGGGCGTCGGCGGCGGCCGGCGGTCGAAGCCGCACAACGGCATCGATTACACCGCCAAGCGGGGCACGCCCATCCTGGCCGCCGCGCCCGGCAAGGTGGTGGCCGTCGGCAGGACGCACCAGGGCGGCCGGGCCATCACCATCTACCACGGCGAAGACGATCAAGGGCACCACGTGTTCTCGGCCTCCATCCACCTGCAGGAACAGCACGTCGAGGACGGGCAGTGGGTGAAACGGGGCGATCCGATCGGCACCATGGGTGATTCCGGCGCGCACTCCATGCAGATCGTTCATCTGCACTTCCAGGCGTTCGTACTCAACAACCCCCAACTGCTCGAAGTGTCGCAAAGCTCCTTCTTCGTCAAGGAAGGCAGAGCCGTGGCCATCGACTACTACTCCACGGTCAATCCGCACGACCTGATGATCCGAAGCAAACGCCATGACGAGCCGACCATGGCGCTGGCCGAGGAAGTACCGTCCGGCGCCGGCGGCGCCGGCATCGGATTCGCGGGGTTCACCTATCCCATCGCCTGCGGCTGACCGTCCGGAACGGCGGCCGTCGTGCTGTCCCGCGACACACTGCCGTCTGCACCGTGCCGGTGCTGACGGGGTAGCGAGGGGCGTTACTTCCCGGCCTTGACGTGCGCCGCGAAGCCGGCGCCGGCCTCGGTGTAGATGTTGAACACGGTGCCGGCCCCGGCGGCCAGCAGGGCGTCGCCCTCGTCGGGGAACCTGGCCGTCGCGGCGATGCGGCCGGCGAACGGCATGGCTTCGAGCTGTTCCAGCACGGCCAGGCTGGTCGACAGCTTGGGCAGCGCCAGCATGATCAGGTCGAGTTCGTGGCCGGCCTGCAGCCGGTCCCAGAAATCCGTGTCGCTCGGGTCGCCGCGGACCACCCGGCGGCCGGCGGCGCGCTGCTCCTCGATGGTGTCCGGGTCGATGTCCACGCCGATCACGGTATCGCCGAAGGTTTGCCGCATGGTGTCGTAGGCGCCGGCGCCGATCCGGCCCATGCCGATGATGGCGATCGACGCGCCGGCCATGTCGATCAGCCGGTCGTCGGCGAACAGGTCGGTGCGCTGCAGCCGCTTCCACATCGGGCGGTAGCGGTCGTAGAGGTGATGGGACACCGCGTTGAGCGCCGCGGCCACGGCGAACGACAGGGACAGGGCGATGGCGATGACAATCAGCCATTGTTCGCCGATCCAGCCGTTGTGCACGCCGATGGCGGCCACGATAAGGCCGAATTCGCTGAAATTGGTCAGGTTGACGGATGCCAGCAGAGACGTCCGCGCGCGCAACTTGAAGCCGGTCAGCAGGGCGTAGAACAGCCCCGACTTGAGGACGATCAGCGGCGCGATCAGGGCGCCGGCGAGCAGCGTTTCCGGCGTCGGCCGCCCCGCCAGCCCGATGGACAGGAAGAAGCCGAGCAGGAACAGGTCCTTGAAGCCGAGCATGGTCTTGGCCAGCTCGTCGGTCCTGTGGTGGCTGGCGATCAGTACGCCCAGGATCAGTGCGCCGAGATCGCCTTTCAGGCCGACCAGTTCGAACAGTTCGGCGCCGCCCAGGGCGAGCAGCAGGCCGTAGAGCACCTGCAGTTCGCCGTGGCCGACGATCTGCAACAGGCGGTGCAGCACCGGCCGCAGGGGGATCAGCAGGAGGATCAGCAGCGACCAGACCGAGGGCCATTTGGCGGTGGAGAAGGCGAGGAACAATACGGCGGCGATGTCCTGCATGATCAGGATGCCGATGGCGATCCGGCCATGCAGCGACGCCATCTCGCCCTTGTCCTCCAGCGCCTTGACGACGAACACGGTGCTGGAAAAGCTGAGCGCGAAGGCGATCAACGCCGCGCGCCCCAGGTCCAGGCCGGCGAGGAACGGCAGGCCGGCCAACGCCAGGGCGTAGATCCCCGTGCCGAAGACCACGACCACGATCGCCATGTGCAGACCGGTGACCGCCCAGACCTGCGGCCGGGCCAGCGTGCGCAGGTTGAGCTTGAGGCCGACGGTGAACAGCAGCAGCGTGATGCCCAGGTCGGACAGTTTCTCCAGCACCTCGCCGCTGACGATGCCGTAGGCGTTGAGCAGAAACCCCGTGGCGAGAAAACCCACCAGCGGCGGCAGTCCGACCGCCCGCGACGCCAGCCCCAGCAGGAAGGCGATGGCGATCCAGACGACGTCCCCGAGGGCGATGGCGATCCACTCGAAATCCATGGGGCTACCGGCCTTGCGTACGGTCGGGGCAGGGCATGTTCGGCATTCGGCTCATGATCGCGCCAGTCCGCTCGTGTTGGTTCCGACGCCGACCATACCGGCAAGTTTCGCCCATAGACACCGTTGAAACGCCATCCTCGATCACTTTCGCCGCCGCCGGCCCCGCATACACCGGGGACCCGTGCCGCTCCCGACGCCGCCGGGCATCGTTCAAGTGCCGCTTTCGCCCGTGCATTCCGGGCTGGCCTGTATCCCGGTGCCCGGTCCTGATATAACGCGGCCACCTTTGTCCGACACGAGGTCCGCGACCCATGGCCGTTCTGTTTTCCCCGTTCACCCTGCGTGACGTCACCTTCAAGAACCGCATCGCCGTTTCGCCCATGAGCCAGTACCGGGCCGCCGGTGGCCACGCCAACGACTGGCACACGGTGCACCTCGGCCGGTTCGCCCTGGGCGGCGCGGGGCTGGTCTACGCCGAGGCCACGGCGGTCGAGGCGGACGGGCGGCGCACCCACGGCGATCTCGGCCTGTGGGACGATGCGCAGGTGGCGGGGCTGCAACCCATTACCGCGTTTCTCGAACGGGAAGGGGCGGTGCCCGGCATTCAGCTCGGCCATGCCGGGCGCAAGGCGTCGGAGCGGCGGCCCTGGCACGGGGAAACGCCGGTCGACGCGGAAGACGAGGCCGAACGGGACGAAGCGCCGTGGACGGCGATCGCGCCGTCGGCCGTACCCTACGCCGACGGCTGGCCGACGCCCGCCGAGATGACGGAGGACGACATCGCGCGGGTCGTCGCGGCCTTCGGCGATGCGGCGCGGCGTTCGGCGGAGGCCGGTTTCAAGGTCATCGAGGTCTACGCCGCCCACGGCTTCCTGGTGCACCAGTTCCTCTCGCCCATCGCCAACCGCCGCGAAGACCGTTGGGGCGGCAGTATGGAGAACCGCCGGCGCTTCGCCGTCGAGGTCGCCCGGTCGATCCGCCGGCACTGGCCCGAACGCTATCCGCTGGCGTTCCGTCTGTCGGCGACCGACTGGGTCGACGGCGGCATCGAGGTGGAGGAGACGGTTGACGTTGCGGCGGCCCTGAAGGCGGAGGGCGTCGATATGATCGATTGCTCCAGCGGCGGCATCGGCGGCCAGGGCGACAGGAACCGGCCCCGGCGCATGACGCTCGCGCAGGGCTTCCAGGTGCCGTTCGCGGCGCGGGTGCGCGACGGCGCGGACATGGCCGCCATGGCCGTCGGCTTCCTGTGGGACGCCAAGGTCTGCGAGGACCTGCTGGCCGCCGGCCAGGCCGACATGGTGGCCCTGGCGCGGGAACTGCTCGACAACCCCAACTGGCCGCAGCACGCGGCGGCGGAACTGGGCCTGAACGGGGATTTCGGCCTGTGGCCCATCGAATCGGGCTGGTGGCTGCAAAAACGCGACCGCCTGTCGCGCAAGCTGGGCCTGCGGTAGGCCAGAACATCGCCAGCGAGCGTCAGTACCAAGGACTGCCAATCCGCCTTGTCGGAGGTGTCGGCTGCCGTCACAAACGGTGCACGGTGACCCCCGGCGGCAATCGGGGACGGTCGATACACGGGTGCTATCGACCTGTAGGTGAACAGTTTCTCTGCGAAGGCATCACTCCAATGGTTCCTTCATGCCTGTTAAAAGCCGAAGTCATCGGTGTAACGTTGCAAATGGTCTGGCGACAATCTGATCCGATACAACGTCGTTCGTAATGACCACTGCCGCAGCAATTACCGCCCATGAAATTGACTGAGACGGCATTGGTGTTGATCTTGTCCGAGAAACCTTCATTTTCTATCTCGGGTCAAATGCCGAACGGATATGCGATCACAAGGAAATAAGTATAAAAGCTGTAAGCAGCAGCAATCACAACCAGGACTCTCGCGGCAATGGTCCAGACCATCCATTTGCTGTTCGGCGCACAGCGCCACAAGGACACGACCCACCACACTTCGACTGGGATCATTAAGGCCAGCACCAAAATCCACCATATGATCGGCGCATGGAATGCCGTACCAGCATAAGACAGTGCCATAATTATCAGTGACAGCCCTATGCTGACGATCCAGAACATTTGCCAGAGCTGTAATTCGCCTGTCCAGCAGCGACGAACAAACATCCACAACCGGTCCGGTACCTCGCCGTCCTTTGGTTTGCGCCAAACGGTGTATACGAGTGTCACTGATAGGATGATCATCAATACGATGCCGCCTCTGGCGCTCCAGTCATAAAACGGCATGGTGAGGACAATCGCCATTGGGCCGGTTAGCAACGCAACGATGGTCAAAAGACTTCTCTTGAGAATCATCCCCCACTCCTTATCGCACTACCAAGTTCAGTCATGGTCATTTTCGTTAGGACAGCCAATACGATGTTAAAGCTGTATTATGGGATGACATACTACCAAAAAGGGTTGTCGTTGAAAAAGATGCGGACTCGAAGTGGTTCGTGTCTTTGATACCCGCGAACGATACACTACGCCCCAGCTTCCGTTACGCTCCGACATGCCCGATACAGTGCGTGACGGTGAACGCCGTATTCTCCGCAGCTCCCTCTCGCACTCTTGGTCGCTTCCTAGTACTCTCCCGGCAAATTAGACCGTCCAACAGGGGAGTCCATGAGTACGAAGGTATCAATACGGACCGGCGCCCGGGTGCTCGTCGATGCGCTCGCCATTCACGGTGTCGACAACATTTTCGGTGTGCCGGGGGAGAGTTACCTCGATGTGCTGGACGTGCTGCACGATCATCCGGCCGGCATCCGTTTCGTCATTTGCCGCCAGGAAGGCGGGGCGGCGTACATGGCGGAGGCCTGCGGCAAGCTGACCGGGCGGCCGGGCGTGTGTTTCGTCACCCGCGGGCCCGGCGCCACCAACGGCAGCATCGGCGTGCATATCGCCCAGCAGGATTCGACGCCCATGGTCCTGTTCATCGGCCAGGTAGCGCGGGAGATGGTGGACCGGGAAGCGTTCCAGGAAGTGGACTACCGCCGGATGTTCGGCGGCCTGGCCAAATGGGTGACCCAGATCGACGACCCGGCACGGACGCCCGAGATCGTCGCCCGGGCCTTCCAGACCGCGGTTTCGGGCCGGCCAGGCCCGGTGGTGGTGGCGTTGCCCGAGGACATGCTGGGCGAACCGTGTTCGGTGGCCGATACCAAGCCCTACCAGGTGGTGCGGCCCCACCCCGGTCCCGACGATCTGATGGCCCTGCGCGACCGGTTGGCGGCGGCGGAACGGCCGCTGGTCATGCTGGGCGGCGGCGGCTGGAACGCCCAGGCCTGCCGCGACGCGGCGGCGTTCGCGGAAGCCCACAACCTGCCGGTGACCGTCTCGTTCCGCTGCCAGGACTATATGGACAACGACCTGCCGCAGTATGTGGGCGATGTCGGCATCGGCTCGAACCCGGCCCTGCTCGAGCGGGTCAAGCAGTCCGACCTGCTGATCGTCATCGGCTCCCGGCTCGGCGAGATCACCACCCAGGGCTATGCCCTGCTCAAACCGCCGGTGCTCGAGCAGACCCTGGTGCACGTGCATCCCGACGCCAACGAACTGGGCCGGGTCTATCAGGCCGATCTGGCCATCAACGCGGGCAGCGCCGAGTTCCTGCAGGCGGCGCGCGGCATAAACGCCGTCGACGGCAGCCGATGGGCCGCGTGGACGGCGGCGGCGCGGGCCGACTTCGAGGCCACGGCGGAACCGTCGCCGGCGGTCGGACCGGTGGACATCGCCGCCATCGCCCTGCACCTGCGCGACACCCTGCCGGACGGCGCGATCATCACCAACGGCGCCGGCAACTTCGCAAGCTGGATGCAGCGCTTCCACCGCTTCCGCAGCTTCAAGACCCAACTGTCGCCGACCAACGGCACCATGGGCTACGGCGTGCCGGCGGCGCTGGCGGCGCAGGTGGTGCACCCGCACCGGGTGGCCGTCTGCATGGCCGGCGACGGCGACTTCCTGATGACCGGGCAGGAACTGGCGACGGCCAAACAGTACGGCCTCAAACCGATCATCGTGCTGCTCAACAACGGCATGTACGGCACCATCCGCATGCATCAGGAGCGCGAGCATCCGAACCGCATTTACGGCACCGAACTACAGAACCCGGATTTCGTCAAACTGGCCGAGGCCTACGGCGCCCACGGCGAACTGGTGACCGGAACCGAACAGTTTCCGGCGGCGTTCGAACGGGCGCGGGCGTCGGGCACGGCGGCGTTGATCGAAGTGCGTATCGATCCCGAAGCCATCACCACACGGGCGTCGCTCAGCGACATCCGCGAAGCCGCCCTGGCGCGGCAGAAAGGATAAGCCGATGGCTTTGGATTTCTCGAACCCCGATGCCCTGGCCGGGCAATCGCTGGGCGTGTCCGACTGGGTCACCATCGACCAGGACAAGATCGACACCTTCGCCGCCACCACCGGCGACAGGGACTGGCTGCACAACGACGTGGAGAAGGCCAAGGACGGCCCCTTCGGCACGACCATCGGCCAGGGCTTCCTGTCGCTCTCGCACCTGACGCAGATGGCCGAGAACATCGGCATGATCCCCGAAGATGTGGCGTACGCCCTGAACTACGGCTTCAACAAGGTGCGCTTCCTGCACCCGGTGGCCGAAGGCAAGCGTATCCGCGACCACGTCACCATCAAGGACGTGCGCGAGAAGGACCCCGGTCGCTACGTGCTGACCACCGAACACCGGGTGGAAATCGAAGGCGTCGAAACGCCGGCCCTGATCGCCGAATGGCTCGGCCTGTTCGCGGTGAAGTGATGGCGACGGATACCGCCGACCTGGCGGCCTTGACCGCGCACGCTGCCGCGCGCTGGCCCGGCAAGGTCGGCCTGACCTTCGACGAAACCGGTGAGCAGTTGACCTTCGCCGACATCGACCGGCGCTCCACCGACCTCGCCCTTGTCCTGGCGGCCCAGGGGGTCGCGCCCGGCGACCGGGTGGCGGTGATGATGCGCAACCGGGTGGAGTTTCCGCTGTCCTGGCTGGCCATCAGCAAGGCCGGCTGCGCCATGGTGCCGCTCAACGTGTTCTACAAGTCGGACGACGCCGGCTATCTGCTGACCCATTCGGAAGCGGTGGCCGTGATCACGCAAGATGAATTCGTGCCGCTGCTCTCCGGCCTCGGCCTGGACATCACGCTGATCTCGGTCGACGGCGACGGCGGCGGCAAGGCGCTGGAACTCGCCGGCCTGTTGGCGCAGGCGCCCGATGCCGATCTGCCGACCGTGACACCCGGGCAAATGGCCAACGTGCAGTACACGTCTGGCACCACCGGCCGGCCCAAGGGCTGCATGCTGACCAACGCCTACTGGGTGCACATCGCCGAAAAAGCTGCCGTGATGTGCGAGGGCCTGTCGGAAAGCGACGTCATCATCAACGCCCAGCCGTTCTACTACATGGATCCGCAGTGGAACTTCGCCACAGCCCTTTTGACCGGGGCGGCGCTGGTGCAGCTCGACCGCTTTCATCCCTCGAGCTTCTGGGACAAGGCGCGGCAATACGACGCCACGTTCTTCTACTGCATCGGCGTCATGCCCCGCATGTTGATGAATCAGCCGCCGAGCGAAAAGGACCGCGACCACGCGCTGCGCTTCATCATCTGCTCGGGCATTCCGCTGGCCGAGCATGCCGAGATCGAGGAACGCTGGGGCGTGCCGTGGTACGAAGCCTTCGGCATGACCGAAAGCGGCGCCGACATCTTCGTCACCAAGGACGATCACGACGTCACGGTCGGCAACGGCTGCATCGGCCGCCCGGCGCCGGGCCGCGAGGCACGGGTGGTGGACGACGACGACAACGACGTGCCGGCCGGTACCGTCGGCGAGCTGATCCAGCGCGGGCCGCATATGATGGAGGGGTATTTCAAGAACCCGGAGGCGACGGCCGAAATTTTCCGCAATGGCTGGCTGCATACCGGCGACCTGGTGCGCATGGACGAAGCCGGACTGATCTACTATGTCGGCCGCAAGAAGGACATGATCCGCCGCTCCGGCGAGAATATCTCGGCCGGCGAGGTGGAGGAAGTGATGTCCGCCCACGCCGCCGTGCGCATGGCCGCCTGCATTCCGGTGCCCGATGACCTGCGCGGTGAGGAAGTGAAGATCTATGTCGTGCCGGAGGACGATCGGGACGCGCCGGCGGTCGAAGACCTGATCGCCTACTGTTCCGACCGGTTGGCCTATTTCAAGGTGCCGCGCTACTGGGCCTTCCGCGACGACCTGCCGCGCACGCCGTCGGAAAAGATCGCCAAGGGGCAGTTGAAGGACGAGCAGACTGATCTCAGGGCCGGGGCGTACGACCGTAACGAAGAAGTCTGGCGGTAGCCCCGGTACTACTCCGCCGCGTCCGCCTCCACCGGCAGGGCGGTGGAGTACTTGATCTGCTTCAGCGCAAAGCTCGAATTGACGCTGGCGACGCCCTTCAAGTGCATCAGCACTTCGTCGAGGAAACGCTCGTAGGCCATGATGTCGGGCACGACGATGCGTAGCAGGTAGTCGTGGTTGCCGGTCATGGAATAGCACTCCATCACCTCGGGCCGGTCCAGGATCACCACCTCGAAATCCTTCTTCAGCGTCGCCGTGTGTTTTTCCAGCGTGACGCGGACGAAGACGCTGACGCCCAGGCCCAGCTTCTCCGAATCCAGGACCGTCACATAGCGGTCGATGACGCCCTCTTTCTCCAGCCGCCGCACCCGGCGCCAGCATGGCGACGCCGATAGGCCGACCTTCTCGGCCAGGTCCGTGTTGGAGATGCGGGCGTTGGCCTGCATTTCGGCCAAAATCCGGCGGTCCAGGGCGTCCAGCTCAATCATGGAAGACTCTTTCGCGAAATCATCGAAATAGGCGTGTAAATTGCCGAATGAGTCCGTAATCGGGCATGGATCGCAAAGACACACCGGCCGAAAACGGCATAGAATTGTTCTTACAGGGAGCGCGCGCACCAATCAACCGTTAACCGAACCCGGGAGCAACAGATCCGGGACGTGGAGGAAACGGCATGACGCTTCCGGCGGCCCTTGAGACAAGGGACCAGGCAATCGACCTCACATACCGGCTGAATGACCGGTATGCCCGCGAAAAAGGACCGGTTTTCCTGACCGGCATCCAGGCCCTCGTGCGCCTGCCCATGTTGCAGGCCCAGCGCGACAAGGCGGCCGGCCTGAATACGGCGGGCTTCGTTTCGGGTTACCGCGGATCGCCCTTGGGTGCCTACGACCAGGCCCTGTGGCAGGCATCCGATTTTCTCAAATCAAACGGCATCGAATTCGTGCCCGCCATCAACGAGGAACTGGCGGCGACGGCGGTGCTCGGCACCCAGCAAGTCAGTCTGAGCGGCGAGGCCGACAAGGACGGCGTGTTCGCCATCTGGTACGGCAAGGGCCCCGGCGTCGACCGGGCCGGCGACGCTCTCAAGCACGGCAATGCCCTGGGATCCTCCCCCCAGGGCGGTGTGCTGGTGGTGGCCGGAGACGACCACGGTGCTGTGTCGTCGAGCATGGGCCACCAAAGCGAACAGGCCATGATCGGCTGGATGATGCCGGTGCTCAACCCGGCCAACATCCAGGAATATCTCGAACTGGGCCTGATGGGCATCGCCCTGTCGCGCTATTCCGGTTGCTGGGTCGGCTTCAAGGCGATCTCCGAGACCGTCGAGGGCGGTGCGGTGGTCGACGTCGATCCGACCAAGCCGCGTATTGTCACTCCGGGCGGCGTCGGAGAGGGGACGATGAACCGCCATATCCGCTGGCCCGAACCGTTCAAGGACATGGAACGGCGCATGCACGACGTGCGCCTGCCGGCGGTGCTGGAGTTCGCCCGGGCCAACAAGCTGAACCGGGTGGTGATGGACAGCCCGGCGCCGCGTCTCGGCATCGCCGCGACCGGCAAGGCCTATGCCGACCTGCGTCAGGCCCTGCAAGACATGGGCATCGACGAGGAGGGCGCCGCCGCCCTCGGCATCCGCCTGTTCAAGATCGCCCTGAGCTGGCCGCTGGAACCGCAAAGCGCCACGTCTTTCGCCGATGGCCTGGAGGAAATCCTCGTGGTCGAGGAAAAGCGTCCGGTCATCGAGAACCAGCTACGCGACCTGCTTTACGACCTGCCCGACAGCCGCCGGCCGCGCGTCGTCGGCAAGTCGGATGGGGCCGGCGCCACCCTGCTGCCGTCCATCGGCGAACTGAGCCCCGAGATGATCGGCCGCGTGCTGCTGGAGCGCATCGGCGAGGACATGTGGACGCCGCGCATGCGGGCCTATGCCGACCGATTGCAGGCGCTGGATGGTTCGGGTGTGTCGGTCGGTTGCGACCTGCCGCAGCGCACGCCGTATTTCTGCTCGGGCTGCCCGCACAACCGCTCGACCAAGGTGCCGGACGGCAGCCGCGCCCAGCCCGGCATCGGTTGCCACTTCATGGCCGTCAACATGAACCGCAACACCGCCGGCGTCGTGTCCATGGGCGGCGAGGGCGTCAACTGGATCGGCCAGGCGCCGTTCAGCAGGGAAAAACATGTTTTCCAGAACCTGGGCGACGGCACGTTCTACCACTCCGGTCTGCTCGCCATCCGCCAAGCGGTCGCCGCCGGCGTCAACATCACCTACAAGATCCTGTTCAACGACGCCGTCGCCATGACCGGCGGCCAGCCGGTCGACGGCACGCTGACGGTGCCGCAGATCTCCCGCCTGGTGCACGGCGAGGGCGTGCGGCGTATCGCCGTGGTCAGCGACGAGCCCGACAAGTATCCGGTCGGCGCCCATTTCGCTCCGGACGTCAGTTTCCATCACCGTGACGACCTGGACGACGTGCAGCGCGAACTGCGCGAGGTGGAAGGCGTTTCGGTGCTGATCTATGACCAGACCTGCGCCGCGGAAAAGCGCCGCCGGCGCAAACGCGGTACTTTCCCCGATCCGGCGCGGCGGGTGTTCATCAACGACATGGTGTGCGAAGGCTGCGGGGATTGCTCGGTGCAGTCGAACTGCGTGTCCATCGTGCCGGTGGAGACCGACCAGGGCCGCAAGCGGGCCGTCGAACAGACGTCCTGCAACAAGGACTATTCCTGTGTCGATGGTTTCTGTCCGAGCTTCGTGACGGTGGAAGGCGGCACGCTGCGCAAGTCGGCCGCCGACATCCCGGCCCGCAGGGAAAAGGACATCTTTGCCGCGTTACCGCAACCGCAGTCTGCCGGGCTCGACAAACCCTACAATGTGCTGGTGACCGGTGTCGGCGGCACCGGCGTCGTCACCATCGGCGCGATGATCACCATGGCCGCCCACCTGGAAGGCAAGGGCGCCTCCGTCCTGGACTTTACGGGCTTTGCCCAAAAGGGCGGCGCCGTGCTCAGCCATGTGCGGCTGGCCGCGCGGCCGGATGACCTGCACGCCGCCCGCATCGGCCGTGGCGAGGCCGATGCGTTGATCGGTTGCGACCTCGTCGTGTCGGCCAGTACGGAAGCGCTGGCGACCATGCGCACCGGCCATACCCGCGCCGTGCTCAACAGCCATCAGATGCCGACCGCGGCCTTTACGCTCAATCCCGATCTGCCGTTCGATGCGGGCGCCATGACCCGGGCCGTGCGGCACGCGGTGGGCGACGATCGGTTTAGGGCATTGGATGCCTTTGATTTGGCCAGCAAACTCTTCGGTGACGGCGTTGCCGCCAACGTCTTTCTGCTGGGCGCGGCTTGGCAGCATGGGCTGGTGCCGTTGAGCTTGAACGCGATGATGCGGGCCATCGAGCTGAACAGGGTCGCGGTGGACGCCAACAAGCGGGCCTTCACCTGGGGCCGGGTTGCGGCGCACGATAAATCGATCCTGGCAGGCCTGCTGGATGACGATTTCGGATCCGCCAAACGGGCCCGGAATCTGGACGAGCTGGTCATCGCCAATTCGTGGGAGTTGGCCGAGTACCAGAACGACGCCCTGGCCGGCCGCTACCGCGACTTGGTCCGCCGCGTCGCCGATACCGAACGGGCAAAGGTGGGGGGAACGGAACTGGCGGCCGTTGTCGCCAAATCCTATTTCAAACTGCTGGCCTACAAAGACGAATACGAAGTGGCGCGGCTCTTTTCGGATGGCCGTTTCGCCGCCAAGCTGAAGCAGCAGTTCGATGGCGACGTGCGCATTGCCTACCACATGGCGCCGCCGCTGTTCAGCCGGCCCGATCCCAAGACGGGGCGGCCGAAAAAAGTCAAACTGGGCGGCTGGATGAAACCGGTGCTCAGGCTGCTGGCGCTGGGCAAGGGCTTGCGCGGAACGCCGCTCGATCTCTTCGGCTATCAGGCCGAGCGCCGCGAAGAGCGCCGCTTGATCAAGGACTTCGAACTAACCGTTGCGGTGTTGCTTGAAACCCTGACGGCGGCCCGGCATCCGCTGGCCGTGCAGATCGCGGCTCTGCCGCTCAAGATCCGGGGATATGGTCCGGTGAAGGCGAACGCCTTGTCGGCGTTTGAAACCGAGCACGCGGCGCTGATGGAGCGGTATGCGTTGCCTGAAGAGCAAATCGCCGTCGCGGCGGAATAAGGCCTACTTTTCGGTCGCCACGAAAACGCCGTCCCAATCCGCCGGGGGCGGCGTTTCCATGTAGTGGCCGATGCGTTCACGGTAAAGATCGTAAAGGCCCGGCGGCGCGCCGTCCGACCCTTCGCATTTTTCTATTGCTTCCTTGGCGGCGTCCCAGTTCCGCGCCCGGTACTGGGTGAGCAGCGCCTGATGGGCGTTCGACAGGGCCTTGAACCCGTCGCTTTCGGCCACATCCTTGTCGCCCATCAAGGCGTAGACCTTGACCGCTTCGCTCTTGCCCTTCACGGCAATCAGATCGAGCTCAAGGAAAGCGTAGTCGTTGCACTGGTCGCGGGTATCGGGGCCCGTGATGATATCCACACCGTAGTTCTTCGACTGGCCTTCCAGGCGGGCAGACAAATTGACGGCGTCGCCAAGCACCGAATAGTCGAAGCGTTGGTCCGATCCCATATTGCCAACGACACAGTCGCCGGTGTTGAGGCCAACTCCGACGCGGATAGGCAAGAATTCGCGTCCTTCCGCTTCGGCTTCCATCTTTAGTGCGGCATTGAGCGCGTGCAAGGACGACAACATGGCCAGCGCCGAGTTGCAGGCATGACGGGCGTGGTCGGGGTCGTCCATCGGCGCGTTCCAGAACGCCATGATGCAATCGCCCATGTACTTGTCGATGGTGCCGTCACGCTTGAGGATCTCGTCGGTCATCGGCGTCAGGAATCGGTTGATCAACTGGGTCAGGCCCTGCGGATCGGCCTTGTATTGTTCCGAGATCGAGGTGAAGCCGCGCACGTCGCAAAACAGGAACGTCATCTCGCGGGTTTCGCCACCCAATACCAACTGTTCCGGATGGTCGGCGAGACGCTCCACGAGAGCAGGAGAGAGGTACTGTCCGAAGGCCGATCGCACCTGCAGTTTCTCCATCGCCTCCTTGCGGTAGTTGGCGTAGGTCAAGCCGACATAGGTGACGAATGTGGCGGCAACCGGAAAACTGGCGTCGGCCAGGATGCGTAGTTCGGCAAACAAATAGGCCGAGGTGCCGATCATGCCCACTGCGACGGCCAGAAAAACCGGGAACGTCCAGGTCGGTCCGACAAGCGGTAAAAGCAGAATGATCAACACGCCGACGGCGAAGGTCAGGATGATTTCCCACACAGTCAACGAGAAGGTGCCCAGCCACGGTACCGTCAGGTCCGGCCGCGACAGATAGTTGTCGGTCATGATCGTTTCGATCAAATTGGCATGCACGTCGACGCCGGGCACGCGGCCTTCGATCGGCGTGGCAACGATGTCCCGCAATGCGGCCGCCGATGTGCCGACCAGGATCAACCGGTTCTTCAGCTTTGCGGCGATCGCCGGGTTGACGGTATCGCCGGCCAGAATGCCACGGGCGGAAACGTAGCGGTCGGGATCGTACTTGGCGAAATAAACCCAGACCCGCCCGTTGTGGTCGGTCGGCACCACGGCACGGAAGTTGTTCTTGCCGGTAAAGAAAATGCGTTGGACACCCGTGTCGTTGACTTGCACCACATAGGCTTGCTGCTGGGCACCGAAAGTGGTGCGCAACATCTCGAACGACAGGGTCGGGTAGATCTCGTTCCGGACCCGGACCACCACCGGTACACGGCGCACAATGCCGTCCGGCCCGGGTGCCAACGAGAACACGCCTTGGCCGGCAGCGGCTTCACGCAACGTCTTCGTATTGGTGACGATATCATTGAAAGTCCACAAAAATTGCCGCGGATTGCCGCCCAGTTCGGCGACGGGGGGCGGGTCGGGCAAGGAAACCGCGCCACGGTCGCTTTCGTATTCCGTGGCGGTTTGGCCGAGTACCGTGCGGCTGTTGCGCAAGGCCTGTGCCATGACCTCGTCGTTGCTGGGCAGGGAATTGAGCTTGGACTTGGTGAAGTCGTCCAGGCCCGGTGTGTTCACAGCAATGTTCTGTGGCGACAGGCGGTCTTCCTCCGCGAACACGATATCGAAGCCGATAACGATACCGCCGGCTTGCGTCACGCGTTCGATCAACTTGGCTACCAGGGTACGCGGCCATGGCCACTGTCCGAACTCCTGCAGGCTGGCCTCGTCCAGATCGACGACCGATACCAGTTGCTGCTCGACAGTCCGCGGCTTGATCGACTGATAACTGTCGAAAATGCGCAGCCGTACGGTTTCCAGCACCGCCGGATCCCACATGCGCACGAAACACATGCCGATAAGAATGAAGAACATCACCCATCGGCCCGCGCGGCGGGACCGCCATCGGTCAAAGCGCCGCCGCCATTTATGGTCGTTTTCCGTACTCGTCTCCGGCATACGCCAATCGCCATCCCCGTCGCAGTAGCGCGGCGGAGTGTATCACCGAAACCGTTGAAGGCGAGAGGGCAGTCTCCGGTGGTCGAGTGCCCGTGGCCGTCTATTCCGCGTTTTGCCTAGCGCGCATGCGGGCGATCTTTTCCTGAACCCAGTCGCGGAAGCCGGCGGTTTCGTAGCCTTTGACGGCAACATATTCGAGCGCCGCCAGGAAGATGGGCGGCTTGGCGTATCCGGGCAGGCGGAACACTTCCTGCCCGTCGGCGCCGATGAACTGAATGGTCGGCGTGCCGCGGACACCGTTGCGACCGGCCAGCCGGCGTTGGCTGATCCGGTTCCCGGTGACGTCGCCGACTTGCTCGTCGGAGCGCATGTTCATCTGATGCACGACAAATCGGTCAGCGATGTAAGAGGCGATGACGGGAATACGGAAATTGACGTTGTGCAGTTCCTGGCAGTAGTGGCAGCCTCGCTGTTCCCACAACAGCATCAAGGTCTTGCCGTCATTGGCGGCGCGGCGCGGTGCCGTCTGCAGTCGCAGAGTGTTCTTTGCCAGCCACGGCTGCTGATAGAGACCGTGTTGATCCAGTTCCGGCGCCGGCAGCATGCCGTGATCGCCGGTCGATGACTCGTTCGCAGCATAGGCCGCAAGAGATGCCAGGCCGGCAACGAGAATGACCACGACCGCAATACGCATGGGCTTGAAATCCTTGATTGGCGGGTGGCGACACCATCCGACGTTCGCGCACCGCAGGCAAGGCCATGACGCTCGATCTCGCGTGAACGTGAGCGGCCGTGAACCCGCTCGCAAAGGATTAAGTCAAGGGCCCGTTCGGCGTGACCAGGATTTTGCCCTTGCGTCCTTCCCGCCTGGCGTGGGCAACGGCCGCCTTGATGTCCTCGATGGGATAGGTCGCCTCGATATCGATGCGAAGCTGTCCGTCGGCGATCCGCTGCGCCAGGCCGGCGTACAGGCTTTCTTTTTCCTCCGCCGTCATGCCGGTCAGCCATGGTACGAGCCAGAACCCGCGCAGGCTGATTTGCCGGAACACCAGTTGATGCGAGGTCATCTCGCAATTGCGTCCGCTCAGCAGGCCGTAGTTGATGGCCGTGCCGCCGTCCGTCAAGCCGTCGGCGAGGCGGGTAATCGCGGTGCCGCCAACGGCGTCGATCGCCAGTTTGGCGCCGGCGCCGCCGGTGATGGTCCGGACCTGATCGGCGATATCGCCGCCGTCGACGATGACCGCATCGGCACCCAGTGACGTCAGCGGCGCCACCAGTTCCTGCCGCCGCACCACGTTAATGGTGCGGATGCCCCCGGCGCGCGCAAAACGAATAAGACACTGACCGACGCTCGAATTGGCGGCGTTCTGAATGACCCAGTCACCAGGTGCGAGATCGACATACTTCTGCAGCATGAGCAAGGCGGTCGGCGGATTGACCTTGAGCATGGCCAGTTGCAGCGGATCGATACCTTCGGGCACCCGAACCAGTTGCTCCGCCGGCACGCTTTTGCTTTGGCACCAGTTTTCCCGGCCTAGATTGATCACCCGGTCGCCGACGCCGATATGGGACACGTTTTGTCCCAATGCCGTCACGCGCCCGACGCATTCCGCGCCCAAGGTTGCGGGTAACGGCGGTTTGACCGCGTAGCGGCCCTCGATGGTCAGCAGATCCGCCGGATTGATGGGAAAGGCGTCCACGTCGAATACGGCCTCTCCATCCCCGGGCGGTGGCGGGGTGTCGATTTCGACGGATTCGATGACTTCTTCGGGAGTGCCGAATGCGGAAAACTGTACGCGTTGCACGGGGACGATCCTTTCCATGAGGAATTTCGGCTTGATTTCCGCCGTTTTTGCCGACAGCGGGGGGACGCCTATAATGGTATTGAAGGAAAGTTGTCCCTTGCCTGCAACGGAAATCGGTGCGGAACGGTGATGAGCCTGAACAAACGCATGGAGCAAGACAGGGTCGTGTTGCTGGACGGCGGGACAGGCACGGAACTGGAGCGCCGGGGCGTGTGTTTAGTCCGGTGAGATGGTTGACACCTGTTCGGGGACATAGTTGACACATTGATAGTGTTTGAATCATGTGTTGAGGTCAATCTCGCCGATCCGGGC
>JANQFL010000109.1 GCA_028277845.1 Sneathiellales bacterium | reverse complement strand
GCCACGGTCAGAAACCAGACGCAGTCGGTTTATCAGAAGCTGGAAATCGGTAACCGTGCACAGCTCGTAAACGCTTTGAAAGGCCATCCGAGAGTGAAGTGAAGCATGCTGTCGGGCGTTGAATTCCGATTATCGAGTTTCAACGCAAGGCCTCAGTCCTGCCGGCCATGGACTTTACATTCGTCTTCGATCCAGGCACCGAACGCCTGAACGTTCGGGTTGCCTTCCATGCGATGCGGAGAAGCGAAATAGTAGGCATCGTTGCCTTTTAATCGCGCTTCTATCGGCATGATGAGTTTTCCCTGCTGCAGTTCATCGGTCACCAGGAAGTCGGGAACGATCGCGATGCCGATGCCGCTGACGGCGGCCTGAATGACGTGGGCGTAATATTCGAAACGGGGACCGACCCGCGACCGGTTGGTTTCGACGCCATAGCGTTCGCACCATTCGTGCCACAAATTCGGTCGTGTCGTATGCTGGATCAACGGGTAGTCCATCAAATCTCCCGGGGAAGAAACGGTTCCTCCCCGCAGGCATTCCGGCGTACACACCGGCACGACATATTCATCCATCAAAAACGCCAGATTGGCGCCTTGCCAGCTGGAAGCCCCGAAATGAATTGCCGCATCGATGTCCTCTTCATCGAAATCGAACGGGCGTATCTTCGACACCAGATTGAGGTCGATGCCGGGATGCCGGCGGATGAATTCGTTCAGTTTCGGCACCAGCCAACGGGATCCGAACGTGGGCGGCACCGCGATTGTCAGCAAACCGATCTGCTGATTTTGCGCAATGAACCGCGCGGTCGCAGCTTCGATTTCGGCCAGGATGTTGGTCAGATCCATGCCGTAACGCCTGGCCGCAGGCAACGGAACCAGCCGCTTGCGGTCGCGGATGAAGAGAGACCTGTCGAGCAGTTCCTCCAACGATGCGATGCGCCGGCTCACGGCGCTTTGGGTCATGTTCAGCTCCTCCGCCGCGCGTGTGACACTCCCGTGCCGCAGCACGGCCTCGAAACAGGCGAGCGATGTCGTCGGAGGAAGAGTTCGCCGCATATTGCGCTCTAAATATTCCGTTTACGAATGATAAGCGACGGAATTAGCATTTTACAAGACCCCGTACCGTCGCCATCATCAGAGTGTAACGCTACCGATTTTCAAGAAAAGTGGCCGTTTTTCACGCGTGCGTGTTTTGTGCGTGGTTGTGTGCGTAAAAACGAATGCCACAAAAACATTCTGGGAGGGAATGATATGCGTTTGGGCCACATCGCCAGATCACTGGTCATACTCGGTGCGACAGCGGGACCGGCATCGGCAGCCGGTGATCTTGTCCCCGAACTGGATTTTCTCACCTGGCCGGCAGCCAAATACCAGCACTATTACGAAACCAGCAACTACATTGCCGAAGGATGGCGGCAGCTTGGCGTCCGGGTGAAACTCAACCCCGCGCCGTTCCCGAGCCCCATGCTCGGTATGTGGTTCAAGGAACACAAGTTCGACGTTGTCATGTCCGTCCTTTCCGGTGCGCCGTACCGCATGGAACCGGATTTCTTCACCAACGCGCAGTTCTATTCCGGCAATTCGAAACCGGGCGATTGGAACGTCGGCGAATTCGCCGACAAGGAAGTCGATGCGTTGGGCCAGAAACAGCTCGGAATCTATGACGCCCGGGAACGGCGCGAGATCATCCTCAAACTGCAGGCGGCGCTGCATCGTGCCCAACCGGAAGCCATCATCGCGTCGGTCGTAAGCACGACCGCCATCAATACGAAAGCGGTCGACATTCCGGGATTCGAGCCGGCGCCGGATGGATTGCGGTCCATCTGGAACTTGCTGAAGATGACATCCAAGCAAGACATGGCGGTTCGGCTCGGCCAGACCATCGATCAGGCCTCGTTCAATCCGCTGGCCGCCAACACGGCCGAGGACTTCATCAACCTGAGTCTGATCTACGACCGGCTGATCGAGCTCGGCACCGACGGCAAGCCGCGAAACCGGCTGGCGAAAGACCTCCGGGTGATTGACGGCACCACCATCGAAGTCGATGTGCGGAACGGCCACACGTTTTCCGACGGCAAACCGGTCACGGTCGAGGATGTGAAGTTTTCCTTCGACTATTTCAAGAAGTGGGAAGCGAGCTATTACAAGAAGTATCTGGGCCGCCTGGCCAGCGTCGATATCATCGATGAAGACACCGTCCGCTTCACGCTGACACAGCCCTACGCGCCGTTCGTCCTGCACACCTTGGGACAGGTATTCATCCTGCCGAAACACGTCTGGAGCACGGTTGTCGCGGACACCGGCATCGAGAAACCCCAAGACTATCGCAATGACGGCCCGGTCGGCAGCGGCCCCTATTCCCTGAAGTACTGGAAAGAGGGACAGGAAATCTACTTTACGCGCCGTGCCGATCATTTCATGAAGCCCGCATCCGACCTGCTGTACGTCGTGTTCGGTTCCGCCGAGGTCGTCGGCGCGGCGCTGAAAAAGGGTGCGATCGACGTGTCCCTGCAGCCGCTCGTTCCGACGGTGGTGAAGGAATTCGCCAAGGAACCCAACATCAAACTGTATCGCACCAAATCGAACGGCTATATGGCCGCGCGATACAATGTCGGTCGCGACGCCTTGAAGGATCAGGCTTTGAGGCAGGCCTTGGCCTACGCCATTCCGTACGAGAAGATCATCAAGGAAATCCATGGCGGTGACGCAACCCGAAGCGCGTCGTCGATCGTGCCGATCAACGCCTTCTGGCACAACGCAAAGCTGGAACTGCCGAAATTCAACCTGGACCGGGCGCGCGCGATCCTGAAGGATGCGGGTTACACCTGGGACAAGAACGGGTTGCTGCGTAAACCCGAGTAACAGGCCTTTACCCGAAGCCTCCTGATCACAGCACTGAGAAGCCAAGTCTGTCCGGTATGATCGAGGTCGAAAACCTCTGTAAGCACTACGCCACCGAGACAGGCTTGGCTTCCTTGCTGACGGGCAACAGGAAGCCACCGGTCAGGGCCGTGGACGGCGTCGGTTTTCGCGTCACTAACGGCGAAGTTCTCGGTCTTGTCGGAGAAAGCGGGTGCGGAAAATCAACCTTGATGCGCACCTTGTGCGGCTTGGAAAAGCCAACGTCGGGAGCGATTCGCTTTGCCGGACAGGACTCCCACAGCCTGCAGTCGGCGGACCGCAAGGCGTTTCACAAACTGGTTCAGATGGTGTTTCAGGACCCGTACGGCTCGCTCAATCCGCAACACACCGTCGGCGACATCGTCAGCCGGCCGCTGATCTACCAAAAGGCCGGCTTGAATCGCGACGAGCTGAAGAGCCGGGCAATCCGTGTTCTGGAGGAAGCCGGCCTCAAACCGGCCGCGGATTTTCTCGACAAGTATCCCCATCAATTGAGCGGCGGACAGCGGCAGCGGGTCTGCATCGCCCGCGCCATCGTGCTCGAGCCGGAATTGCTGATCGCCGACGAGCCCATTTCCATGCTCGACGTATCCATCAAGTGGGGAATCATCCGCCTGTTGAAGTCGTTGGTCAAAGACCGGAACCTGGCCATGATCTACGTCACCCACGATTTGGCGTCGGTCACTTCGATCTGCGATTCACTGGCGATCATGTATCTCGGCCGTATCGTCGAATGCGGATCAACCCGATCGGTGATCGCCAACCCGCAACATCCCTATACACGCATTTTGCTCACGGCGACGCCTTCGGTTGATCCGGACGCGCGGCGCCAGCCGGTCCGCATCGTCGGCGGCATCCCCAATGCCATCGATATCCCGTCGGGCTGCCGGTTTCACCCGCGCTGTCCGGAAGCGATCGGGGCTTGCCGTCACACCGACCCCGAACCCGTGGTCAGCGGAAACCACAGCGCGGCCTGCCATCTGCCGAAACGCGAAACACCGAAGCAGGAATACGAGCAGGAGACGGTGATCCGATGAAATCCTTCGTCGCCCGGCGGCTCTGGCATATGTGCCTGACCTTGTTCGTGATGATCACGTTGATGTTCTTTCTGTTCCGCATGCTGCCGGGCGACCCGACGGCGACCGTGATCAGCCCGGCCCTGTACCCCAAGGCGCAGGAAGCCTTGAAGGCGCAATTCGGCTTGGACCGCCCGCTTTGGGAACAATACTTCGTCTATCTCAAAAACCTGGCGTCGTTCGACTTCGGTATTTCGTTTCATACGCGGAGGCCGGTCGCCGATGCCATCGAGGGACGGCTGCTCAATACCGTACTCTTGATTCTGCCGTCCATGTTTCTGGCCTACGTCGCCGGCGCCCTGCTCGGCACCATCGTCGCCTGGCGGCGCGGATCGAAGTTCGAGACTGCCCTGGTGTTTGCCGCGACATCGCTGCAATCGACGCCGGTGTTCTGGCTCGGCATGCTGGCCATCCTGTTGTTTTCGATCCGGCTGGACCTCTTCCCTATCGGCCATATCGTGACCCCGGGCCTGTTTCCCGACAATTCGCTGAAGATGTACGTCTCGGCCGACTTCCTGCACCACCTGGCCCTGCCGTTCCTCGTCAACGCGCTCTACCAGTTCTGCTTTCCGTTCCTGTTGATGCGCTCAACCATGCTGTCGACCATCGGCGAGGACTATATCGAGCTCGCGCGGATGAAAGGTCTGAAGGAAAGCCGCATCATCTTCGGCCACGCCATGCGCAACTCCCTGCTGCCATTGGCCACGACCATGCCCATGATCCTGGGCTGGGCGGTCGCCGGTTCGGTGGTCATCGAGACGGTATTTTCCTGGCCGGGGCTCGGGCTGTTGATGGTCGAAGCGGTCAGCCGGTCCGACTATCCCATGGTGCAGGCGACGTTCCTGCTGATCGCCGTACTCACGGTGGCCGGCACGTTCATCGCCGACCTGCTTTACGGCCTTCTGGATCCCCGGATCGTGTACGAGTAATGCCGCATGAAGCTGCTTAAGGAATTCCTCGCCATCGTCTGGCGTTCGCCGAGCGGCAAAGCCAGCCTGCTCGTATTCGGGCTTTGCCTGTTTCTCGCGGCGTTCGGGCCCTTGCTTGCGCCGTACGGCGCGACCGAACGCAGCTACGATGCCGCCGGCGATCTCGTGCGCCTCGCCACGCCGTCCGCCGATCACTGGCTCGGCACCACGTTGCTGGGCCGGGATGTCTTCAGCCAGATCCTCTGGGGCGCCCGCCCGGCCATCATCATCGGCGTGCTGACCGCGCTGGGCACCGTGCTCATCGGCGTCAATGTGGGACTGATCGCCGGATATTTCGGCGGCCGGGTCGACAGCGTCATGATGCGCATTACGGACATCTTTTTGGGCCTGCCGTTCTTGCCGTTCATCATCGTGTTGCTGTCCCTGACCGGGCGCAGTATCTGGACCATCATTTTCGCCATGATGATCGTGATGTGGCGTTCGACAGCGCGCATCGTGCGCTCCCAGGTCCTGTCGATTCGGGAAATGCAGTTCGTTGCCGCGGCCAAGTCCACCGGCGCCAGCGACCTCGACGTGCTCTACAAGGAAATTGCCCCCAACGTCATGCCGCTGGCGCTCATCGGCATTACCTTCGCCCTCGCCTGGTCCGTAATCACCGAAGCCAGCATCGGGTTCCTCGGCTTCGGCGATCCCGATGTGGTCAGCTGGGGCTCGATCATCTACCAGGCCTATGCGTCGCAAATGATGTACCGGGCGCCGTGGTGGGTTTTGCCGCCGGGCATCGCCATCATGGTCTTGGTGACGTCCGTGTACTTCGTCGGCCGGGCGTACGAAGAAGTCGTCAATCCGCGCATGCGCGAGATGCGATAGCCATGAAGGCGTTCTCCGGCAATATACCCGACACGGTGCTCAACATCGAGGGCCTGGCGGTCGAGTACGGCACCGGAACCGGTCCGGCCTCGGCCCTCGTGGACATCGACTTGCGGCTCGATGTAGGCGAACGGGTCGGCTTGGTGGGCGAATCCGGTTGCGGCAAAAGCACGTTGCTCAAGACCATCATGGGGACGTTGCCGGCCAATGGCGCGGCGACGGGCGGAACCATTTCCCTGTGCGGCCAAGACCTTCTGTCGCTGCCGGAATCCGAACGGAGACTGACACGCTGGCGCGATATCTCGATGATCACCCAAAGCGCGCTAAATGCGTTGAACCCGGTGCAACGGGTCGGCAATCAGGTGGTCGAGGCCATCCTGGCGCACGAATCCGTACCGCGCCGGCAAGCCACCGAACGGGTCCGCTCGCTGTTCAAAATCGTCGGCGTCGACCCGAACCGCATGCGCGAATATCCGCATCAGTTTTCCGGCGGCATGCGGCAACGGGTGGTCATCGCCATGGCGTTGGCGCTGACCCCCAAGGTGGTTCTCGCGGACGAACCGACAACGGCCCTGGATGTGGTGGTTCAGGACCAGATATTCTCCGAGATCAGAAGCCTGCAGGAGAAACTGGGATTCGCCCTGGTCCTCGTCACCCACGACCTCTCGTTGGTGGTGGAGAATTGCCGGCGAATGGTCGTGATGTATGCCGGGGTGATCGTCGAGACCGGCACCACGGCCGACATCGTCAAATCTCCCATGCATCCCTATACCATCGGACTGCGCAACGCCGTACCGGTGCTGGGCTCGGACAGCGACCCCATCGCCATTCCGGGTGCGCCGCCCAATCTTACCACCGACATACCCGGCTGCCGGTTTGCGGCCCGCTGTCCGCTGGCGACCGATGAGTGTACGGCACAGTTTCCGCCCTTGCGCCCAGCCGCCGGCGGCCGGTTGGTGCGGTGCCACAAGACCGATGAGACACAGAACTTCGCATTGAAAGCCCGGGACCCTGCCGCCTGGGCAACACCGTGCGACAGCCCATGAGCGCACTTTCGTTCTGACCGATCACAGCAACTAACCAAGCAAAGGGAAACGTCGATGCACTACTTCGCCTACGGCACGCTACTTGTGGAAGACAGTATGAAGAAAGTCGCGCCCAGCGCCCGCAATGTCGGGTACATGCGTTTGGACGGTTACGAGATGGGCTTCCGTAAATGCTCGCGGCCGGATCTCGCCGGCTGCACACTGGAGGAAAAAGAAGGTGCGGTAACGTATGGCATCCAGTTCGAGCTTTCCGAAGAAGACATGGCAAAGTTGGACGACGCCGCTTCCGTGCCGGACGAGCAATGGGTCCACATGCCGATTGTTCTGACGGATCAGGAAGGGAACAGCGTTTCCTCGACGACCTACGTCATTCCCGGGAACGCGGAAAAATGGGCACCAACGCAAGAGTATGTTGCGCCGATCTATCGTGGCCTGGAGACCTGCGATTTTCCGAAAGACTACAAGGATTTTCTCAGGACCCTGCTCGACCGCGAAGTGCAGTCGGATTGAACAGCCCGGGTTTCGGTCGGCGGCGCTACAGGAACAGCCTTGACATGACTCACACGGAAATCTTGATGTCCGCCGGGTTTGGCCAAGACGAACTGGCGCACGGTTCGCTTTCGGTACGGACCCCCGTCGACGGAACCGAAATCGCCCGTCTCGCCGTGCATGACCCATCGGACATTCCGGCAATCTCGGCAAAAAGCCGGACGGCATTTGCGGCTTGGCGCCAGGTTCCGCCACCCCGGCGCGGAGAACTGGTTCGGCTGTTGGGCGAGGAACTGCGGGCGGAGAAAGAGAACCTCGGACGGCTCGTCACGCTGGAGTGCGGCAAGATCCTCCAGGAGGGCCTGGGGGAAGTGCAGGAAATGATCGACATCTGCGACTTCGCCGTCGGTCTCTCCAGGCAACTTTACGGCTTGACCATCGCCTCCGAACGTCCGGGCCACTCCATGCGGGAAACCTGGCATCCACTGGGTGTTTGCGGCGTCATCAGCGCGTTCAACTTTCCGGTTGCGGTATGGTGTTGGAATGCGGCGATCGCCCTGGTTTGCGGCGACTCCGTCATCTGGAAACCATCGGAATTGACGCCCCTGACCGCGCTGGCCTGCGCCAAGATCTTTCAACGCGCCGCCGCCCGGTTCGGGGACGCTCCCGGCAATCTTCTCCAGGTCGTCATCGGCGGCCGGGAATGCGGGGAAGCCCTCGTCGCCAACGACAACATAGCCCTGGTGTCGGCGACGGGGTCCACCCGTATGGGCGCAATGGTCGGACCCGTTGTCGCGCAACGCTTTGGCAGATCCATCCTCGAACTCGGCGGCAACAACGCCATGATCGTCGCGCCGTCGGCGGATTTGGAGATGGCCCTGCGCGCCGTCGTTTTCTCCGCGGTCGGCACGGCCGGACAGCGCTGCACGACGCTGCGCCGCCTGTTCCTCCACGACAGCATTCACGACAGCTTTCTGCAACGCCTTATCACCGCCTATGAAAGCCTTCCCATCGGCAACCCTTTACACGACGGCACGCTGATCGGGCCGCTGATCGGTCGGCAGTCATTGAACGCCATGCTGGACGCGCTTGCCCAGGCACGTGCCGAAGGCGGCACCGTGCACGGCGGCGAACCGACGCTGCAAGACACCTATCCCGACGCCAGTTATGTGGCACCCGCCATCGTCGATATGCCGGCGCAAACGGCCGTCGTCACACAGGAAACCTTTGCCCCAATTCTCTATGTCATGAAGTACAGCGACCTCGCGGACGCGATCGCGGCGCAAAACGATGTGCCGCAAGGCCTGTCGTCCAGCATCTTCACCACTGATGTGCGTGAGGCCGAAACTTTCATTTCCGTCACCGGTTCCGACTGCGGCATCGCCAACGTCAATATCGGCCCGTCCGGTGCCGAGATCGGCGGCGCGTTCGGCGGCGAAAAGGAAACGGGCGGCGGCCGCGAATCGGGATCGGACGCATGGAAGGGTTACATGCGGCGGCAAACAAACACGATCAACTATTCCCGCGGCCTTCCACTCGCCCAAGGCATAACCTTCGACTTCTGACCGGCCCGCCTGAGATCACCGGGCAGTTGCCGACGAAGGCAAATACATGGGACGTTCCAGCGTTCCCGGACGAAGTAAGTTCGAACCTAGACGGCCTTCAAGAGAAGGTTGAGCCCGATCATCAACAGCAGGCCGATGACAAGACGCTGGAACAGCTTTTGTGATACCCGTTGGCGCACTATCCGACCGATAACGATGCCGGTAAGGGCCGGCGCAACCAAGCCAACGGAAACCGCCAGTTCGTTGGCCGAGTAGCGGCCGAAATAGGACAGGGTCAGATAGATCGGGATGGCGTTTACCAGGTACATCAAGGCAATTGCGCCGACGAACTGGTCCTTTCGAAGGCGCAAGGCGACCAGGTACATGATCAGCACCGAACCGGTCAAAATGGTGGCGCCGCCGACCAGCCCGGCGGCCCCGCCGATGACCGGATTCAACGCCTTCGTGTGGCGCTCCCGCACGGTAGGGTGGAAACGAGAAATCTGACTCAGGCAGTACAATATCACCATAACACCGATGACGGCGCCGCTGACCCGGCCGTCGACCTTGGCGAGGAACTGGCTGCCGACGAGCGTGGCCGGCAGCAGGGCGAGCAACAAACTCCAAAACCGCCGCAGGACCCACATGGCCTGCCGCGATTCGATCAGCTGCCAGACATTGGAAACGATCACGGAACCGCTGGTGACGGCAATCGCCGTGGCCGGCTCGACGACCATCGACATGATCGGCACGGCGACGAGCAGTGCACCGAAACCGGTGACGCCCTTGACCACGCTGCCGAGCAAATAGGCGGCGGCGATCAGGATCAGCGTCGTCGGTTCGATCAACGTCAAGACCGACCCCACAGACAGTTACTATCAGTAAAAAAATTCTGGTAAATGGCAGTAAACACAGTGGAAAACTTCCCAAAGGCCCATCCGGCAATTATACTTAGATATCTAATAACACCCCCCGTTGCCGTCGAAACTCGGAGGCCGCCGATGACCGAACCGCTCATGAGCAACGCCTTGCGCCACGCCCTGACCGACCTGGCCGGCGCCTGCCGCGTTCTGGCGATGGAAGGCCACGAGGACGGCACCCAGGGCCATCTTTCCCTGCGCGACCCGGACGGCCGAGGGATCTGGCTCAAACGCATGGGCGTGCCGCTGGGCGACATCCACGACGCCGATGATTTCATCCTCATCGATTTCGACGGCAACCAGTTGGCCGGCGCAGGCCGGCGCCACGCCGAATGGCCGATCCATACCGAGATCATGAAGGCGCGGGCCGACGTCAACGTGGTCGGCCACGGCCATCCCCATTTCGCCACCCTGTTCACGGCACTGAACGAAGAGTTCCGGCCCTTCGTGCAGGAAGGTTACCGGGTGCGCGGCCATCATGTCGCCCGCTTCGACGATACCTCGGTGCTGATTTCCAAGCCCGAACTGGGCCGGGCTCTGGCCACCGCGCTGGGCGACCACTGGGCCGTGTTCATGCGCAATCACGGCGTCACCTATTGCGGCGACACCATCGGTGGCGCCGCGCTCAACGCCATCTATCTCGAGCGGGCCTGCAAGGCGTTCTTCGAGATCAAAGCCACCGGCCTGCCGATCCGTTACCCAGACGCCGCCGAACTGGCAGACCATGCCGGCGTGTTTTCCAGCGACTGGTTCGTCACCGACAATTGGGGCTATTTCACCCGCAAGCTGGAACGGCACGAGCAAGCCAACGCGCTCTAACCGCGCCGGCGCACCGCAGCCAGTGCCCGGGGCGCGAACAGCACCACCAGCACCGCCAACGACGCCAGCATGATCTCGATATCGGGGAATACCAGCCCGAGGCCGGCAAGGCCGAGCGGCCAGCGGAACCATGCCGCCAGCGGCCGCGCCAGATAGCCTTCGATGGCAGCCGCGATCAGCACCAGACCCAACGCCGCCGTTACGGCGGCCAGAACGATCTCCCAAGCGCTGCCGATCATCAACAGGGCCGGGCCGTAGACGAAGGCGAAGGGGATGATGAACGCCGCCAGGGCCAGCTTGACCGCCAGCACGGCGATATAGAGCGGATTGTCCTCGGCGATCGACGATGCGGCATAGGCCGCCACGGCGACAGGCGGCGTCAAGGCCGACATGACGGCGTAATACAACACGAACATGTGGGCCTGCAGGATCTCGACGCCGAGCTGGGACAGGATCGGCGCCATCAGGGCCGATGCCAGGATGTAGGCACTGGGCGTCGGCATGCCCAGGCCCAACACCACCGTCAGTGCCGCGGTCAGCCCCAGGGTGGGCAGAAGTTGCGCATCGGTGATGCCGTAAACGACGTGGGCGAACTTCCCGGCCAGGCCGGTCATGGTGATGCCGCCGATGATCAGGCCGGCCGCCGCCGTGGCGCCGGCCACCGGCACCATGCGGTAGCAGGTTTCCACCAGCACCTTGCCGATGCCGATGATTCCGATGCGCGTATGTTTCTTGACCAACGCGACGGCGACCACGACGACCGAGCCGACAACGGCGACATAGGTCGGCGTATAGCCTTGCAGAAGAGCGACAGTCAGGGCCGCGAGGGGCACGAAGAACAAGCCGCCCTTCTTCAGCGTATCCAGCAGGCCGGGGATCTTATCGGCATCCAGCGCCGTGAAGCCTTCGCGCAGCGAACGGAAATGCACCTGGGCGTAGACCGAGACGTAGTACAGCACCGCGGGAATCAGTGCGGCGATGGCGATGTCACGGTAATCGATGCCGGTGAAATCAACCATGATGAAGGCGGCGGTTCCCATCACCGGCGGCACCAGGCTGCCGCCGGTCGAGGCCGCCACCTCGATGGCGCCGGCCAGCCGGCCGGAGTAACCGAGACGCTTCATGATCGGGATGGTGATCGATCCGGTGGTCACCACGTCGGAGGTCGGGCTGCCGGAAATCATGCCGTACATGCCCGATGACAGCACCGCCACCTTGGCCGGCCCGCCGGCCTGGCGGCCGCTGACGGCGGCGGCGAAGTCGAAAAAGAAATCGCCACCCCGGCACGCCTGCAACAGCGTGCCGAACATCACGAACAGGAAGGCGTAGGTGGCGGCGACCCGCACGGGCACGCCAAAAATACCATCGGTGGTGAAGACGGTGATTTCGATAAAATGGGTGTAGTCGATATAGCCGTGCTGGATGACGCCGCTCAGATGGTGGCCGAACAGATTGTAGGCGACAAAGACCAGCACCAGGAACGTCAGCCCCAATCCGGTGGTGCGGCGGGTAATCTCGATGGTCAGCAGGAATACCACCGAGGCGAAGAAGAGGTCCCAGTTGCTCAGCGGATCGAGCAGCGCGATGCGTTGTTCGACTTCGGCCGACTTGACGGCAAAGTAGATTCCGGCGGCGATACTTAAAGCGGCCAGCACCATGTCGACGATGGCCGGGCGGTCGAGGTCGGCGTATTTGGTCGCGCCGGTGGTGAGGAAGCCCAGCGCGCTCATGCCGGCGAAAAACAATACGGCCAGGGTCCACGGATCGATGATCACCCAGGTCGCGGCGCTGATGACATAGACCGCGATGGCCAGGGCAAAGGGCGTGAACACCCAATAGTAGATGCCTTGCGGCCGACGCCGGGCGCCGACGGAGAACCATGTATCGACGGAGAAGATTTGCCGAGCCTGCATGCCGGTTGCCTTCAAGACCAAACGCGTGGAAGAACGGGATGCGGCCTCCGCCGCACCCCGCCCGTGACGTGCTCCAAAACGCTGTTTAGTTCATCAAGCCGGCTTCTTTGAGGTACTTGGCCGATCCGGGATGGAAAGGATAGATCGAGCCGGTGGACAAGGTTTGCGGCGATGCCGTCTTCTTGATCAGTTTATGCGACTTGTCCTTGAACTCGCCGATCCGCTCGACCAGGGCCTTGGTGATGGCATAGGCCGTCTTGTCGTCCATGTCGGCGCTGCCGATGATGACGGCGCCGACGCAGACCGACGTGCCCTTACCGGGCGCGAAGGCATATTCACCCGGTTTGAACCCGCATACCTCGCCGCCGAACTTGGCCGCCGTCTTGGCCGCGATGTCCTGGGGAATGTCGAGCCATACCGGCGTAATGCCCTTGGCGATTTCGCGCACCCGCGGATGCTTGTAGGCGATACCGAAGTTCGCCAGATCGATCCGGCGGTCCATCATCAGCGAGACGATCTCCTTCGACGCGGCATGCACCACCTGCCCGCCCCAGCCCTCGATATCCTTGATGCTCGCCCCCATCTCTTCCATCAGGACCCGGCTGACGTCGCTGTCCATGTTGCCGCGGCGGTTGATGGCGATGCGCACCGGCAGTTTTTTGGCGACGATGTCCTGAAACGACGATACGCCGTGCTTGTCGGCGAACTCCTTGTTCAGCAGCAGGTGAGTCATCTGGAAGCGTGCCTGCGAGGTATAGGCACGGAACAAAACCCGGACGTTTTCGATCTTGCCGCGAAACGGCTTGCTGCCGGCCTTGGCCGCCGACAGGTCACCGTCCGTCACGATACCCATGGGTACTTTGCCTGTGGCGACCAACGGCACATTGGCGAGGCCGCCGCTCGACGTCTGATAGGTCACGGTGGAGCCGGGATAAGCCTTGGCAATGGCGGCGTCGACCCCGCCGCCGATGCGTGACCACAATCCACCCGGACTGGCGCCGGTCAAGGTCAGGTTATAGGTTTCGGCGTGGGCAGCCGACGCAACCGCCAAGGTGACGGCGGCGAAGGCAAGTGTTTTCAGCTTGAGTTTCATGGCGATTCCTCTCTGAACAAGTTTTATTTTTGGGTGATGGCCGCGCCGTGCTGGGCGAGCGGCTCGATCAGCCAACTTTGTTTATTTTGATTTCGAGGAGAATTCTGGCATCAATCAAAACAGGGAGCAACGAAAACATCTTAGATTTCGAAGATTTTTTTTCGTTACCGTTGTACTGCCCACGCGTTGGGCACCCGTAGAACGCCGGAAGCACAGGATTATTTATGGTTTCACGTAAGTCAGCCGACCCCGGAGAACCGACGGAGGATGTCGTTCAGCTTTGGCGGCAGTCCCTGCCCGACGAGCGCATGGCACACCTCATCCGTGTCACGTCGCGGGGATTCGCCCGGGCTTTGCAATTGCGCCTCTCGGATCACGACATTTCGTTCGGGCAATGGACGTTTCTGCGCATTCTTTGGGAACGCGACGGATTGACCCAGCGGGAACTCAGCGTCTTGGCCGGCCTGATGGAACCGACCACCCATACCGCCATTTTGCGTATGGAGGAACTGGGGCTGGTGACGCGGCGCCATCTGCCCGGCAACCGCAAGAAACTGCACATCTTTCTCACGGACAAGGGGCAGGCGTTGCAGGACGTATTGGTGCCAATGGCGGAGGAGACGAACACCCTGGCAAGTGCCGGCATATCCAAGGCCGACATCAAAACCACCCGGCGGACGCTGTTGAAGATGATTGAAAACATGGCCGCCGACGAGGCCCGGGCGATGGATCAGGGATTGCGCGTCGCCTCGACCCGCGAAATCGGCAAACGCACGACCCAGGCCGGCGAAACGCCAGCCAGGAAGCCTGTCAAAACAAAAGCCAAACCGGCGAGGAAAACCAAGGCACGCATCAAGAAACCCTGATTGCCCCGACGACGGTCAGGACGCCTCCTTCGCCGACGCCGCAGCGGCCTGCAACTCCTCGGCGGCGGCGCCCATGGTGCGCCAATCGACGGACTTTTCGATGACGCCCTGATAGGAAGCAATGCTGGCATGAGGGACGCGCGGTTCGGCGGTTCCGATCGCCGGGCCGCCCTGTTGCATCGTCCGCGCCGCCTCGACCATGATGCGGCGGAATTCGACGATCGCCATGTCGCTGGCGCCCAGCACCTCCCTGCTGCGGTCGACGATCGGCCCCATCGACACCCACATGGCGATGTCCTGGTTGGGAATGCCGGCGATGCCGGTGAAATTGCCGGTCTTCATCTTCTCCCGATCCTGCATGAAGTCGTTGTCCAAGGTGCGCAGGCAGTTGTAATCGTCGTCCAGGTCGATGCCGGGCTGGGCGTTGGCGAACTTTCGCCAGGTCTCGGTATCGGGACAATCGACTCCACCCCAGGCGATGAAGTGAAACGCCGTATTCTCGTCGTCGATCGGCACGATGACGCTGGCCACGTTGTAGGACGTGTTGGGCGGTATCAGCGATGTAAACGGCGCGATGAACACGGTAACCCGGACATAGTCGTGCGACGCCGCGTTCTTGATCGGTCTGCGGATGGCGGCGTAGCGGAAGCCGAAGTCGGTGCGCTGGACCTGCAGCCGCGGCGACTTGTCGGTCGACGGCCGCAGCCAGTTGGTCTCCGTCGCGCCGGCGCTATTGACCCGCGCCGGCACCATGTCCGACGAATGCAGGCTGGAGGAATGGGCCGAATCGATCTGGCCTTCGGTGATTTGCGCCCAGTTGCACGGTACTTTGATCTTGAGGATCGATACCTTGGTGTCTTCTTCCGGCGCGAATGCCGGCGGCTCGAATTCCGGCATTTCCTCGGCCGGTCCAAGATAGATCCAGACGAAGCCGCCCCATTCCCGCGACGGATAGACCTTGTGTTTGACCTTCTCCGTCAACGTGCTGCCGGGTGGTTCCGACGACATCTCCGTTACGTTGCCATCGACGTCGATCTTCCAGCCGTGATAGAGGCAGCGCAGGCCGCACTCCTCGTTGCGGCCATAAACCAACGACGCGCGGCGGTGTGGACACAGCTCGTCCATGATTCCGAGCCGGCCTTCGCTATCGCGGAAGGCAACCATGTTAATGCCCAGCGCACGCACGCGGACCGGTTTGCCGTCGGGCTCGGCCACTTCCTCCGACAGCAGCGCAGGCACCCAGTGGCGCCGCATGAGTTGGCCCATGGGGGCATCGCCTTCGACCCGGCAAAGCAGATCGTTTTCCTCGCCTGACAACATTTTCTTATCACCTTATTCTTCCATGAAGACCGTTCCAACAAACAGTCCTGGACAAGAAGTTAGATTTCTAAGATAAAAAGGTCAAGAAAATCAGAACCGACAAGTTTCAGGCAATATCCCCATGACGGGTACTGTGGACGAAGCGGGCCTGCAACGGCTCGTGATTCGGCGGAAATCGGCGCTTGCCGACGGCATTTGGCTGTTCGAATTGGCGCGCGAGGACGGCGCCGCCCTTCCCCGGTTTAGTGCCGGCGCCCATGTCGCCGTGCGCACGCCGTCGGGCGCCATGCGGCATTATTCCCTGGCCAACGACCCGCGGGACACCGACCACTACGTGCTGGGCGTCAAGGCCGAAGCCGGGGGCCGGGGCGGTTCGCGCAGCCTGACCGGAGATACCAGCCAAGGCGACACGCTGGACGTCTCGGTCCCGATGAACAATTTCGCGTTGCGGCCGGCGCCGGAATACGTCCTGATCGCCGGCGGCATCGGCATCACGCCGATCATGTCGATGGCCCGCCAATTGCTGCGCGACGGCACGCCGTTCCGCCTGGTCTACTGTACCCGCGGCCCCGAAGTCACGGCGTTCCGCGACGAGCTGTCCGCACCGCCGTTTGCCCCGCACGTGACGATCCATCACGACGGCGGCGATCCCGACAAGGCGTTTGATTTCTGGGACCTGTGCGAGAAACCGGGCAAGGCGCACATCTACTGCTGTGGTCCCAAACCGTTGATGGAGGAAGTCCGCGGCGTTACCGGACATTGGCCGGCAGGCTCGGTGCACTTCGAGGACTTTGCCGCCGATGTCGAAGCGGTCACGGCTGCGGATCATGCCTTCACGGTGCGCCACGACATTACCGGCATGAGCGTTGATGTCCCTGCCGACAAGACGATCCTGGAGGCCCTGCGCGAGGCCGGCGAGAGCGTGCCGAGTTCGTGCGAAAGCGGGACCTGCGGCACCTGCAAAGTGACGTTGGTTGCCGGCGATGTCGACCACCGCGACATGGTGCTGACCGATGAGGAACGCTTCGACAATATCATGATCTGCGTGTCCCGCGCCCGTGGCGATCAACTGGTGCTGGACTGGTAGACCGGATTCGAGAGCGTGAGCGCATGATGGCATCGCAGGACAATCCCGGCCGGCAAGTCGGCCTCGGCGTATGCGGCCTGGGACGCGGTTTTACGTTGATGCTGCCGACCTTCGGCCGTGACGCCCGTTTCCGCCTTGCCGCCGCGACCACGCCCAACCCCGCCACCCGGGCCCGGTTCAGTGCCGATTTCGACGCCCCGGCCTATGACGACCTCGAAAGCCTGTGCCGCGACCCGAACGTGGAAGCGGTCTACATCGCCAGTCCGCACCAGTTTCATGCCGAGCACGTCGCCATCGCCGCCCGCGCCGGCAAGCACATCCTGGTGGAAAAACCCCTGGCGGTGACGTTGGCCGATGGCTGGCGCATGGTTGACGCCGCCGCCACTGCCGGCGTGCATCTGATCGTCGGCCCCAGCCACAGCTTCGATCCGCCGGTGCTGCGCGCCCGTGACCTGATCGCCAGCGGAACCGTCGGCCGGGTGCGCATGATACAGGCCATGAACTACACCGATTTTCTCTACCGACCGCGCCGCCCGGAGGAACTGGACCGGGCGCAGGGCGGCGGCGTGGTGTTCAGCCAAGGGGCACACCAGGTCGACGTGATCCGCCTGCTGGCCGGGGGCATGGCCCGCAGCGTCCGGGCCTTCACCGGGGCCTGGGATCCGGCGCGGCAGGCCGACGGTGCCTATATGGCGCAGATCGCCTTCGACGATGGCGTCATGGCGTCGTTGACCTATTCGGGTTACGCCCACTACGACAGCAACGAATTGATGGATTGGATCGGCGAACTCGGCCACCCGCAAGACCCCGTCGCCTATGGCGGCGCGCGGGCCCAGTTGGCGGCCATCGACGGCGGCGGCGATGAAACCGAGGTCAAGCGCCGGCGCAATTACGGTCAGGACGGGTCTTCACCAACCACCGATGGACCGTTCCCGGCGGCGCACGAGCATTTCGGCTTTGTCCTGGCCAGTTGCGACCGTGCCGATTTGCGGCTGACCGCCACCGGCGTCACGGTCTACGGCGACAGCGAAAAAACACACGACACCGTTCCGGTGCCGCCCGTGCCGCGCCAAACGGTGATGGACGAACTCTATGCGGCGGTGGTCGACGACGCGGCTCCGCTGCATTCCGGCGCCTGGGGCCTGGCGTCGCTGGAGGTGTGCCTGGCCATACTGCAATCGGCGGACGAGAACCGGGATGTGCCGTTGACGCTGCAGGTCCCCGCCGAAGCGGTGGCGCAATAAATAACATCAGGCGAAAGGATAAGGGGTGAGCAATCTCAGACTATCGGTCGCCATTGGCGACTATGACCGGACCCGACCGCTGATCGACGGCCGGGTCCGGATCGACGGCGTCGATCCGGTGTTCATGACCCTGGAACCGGAAGAGATCTTCTTCCGCGCCTTCCGTCACCGTGAGTTCGATGTCTGCGAAATGTCGTTCGCCTCCTACACCGTGAGCGTCGACAGGGGCGAACCGGAATACATCGCCGTGCCCGCGTTCCTGTCGCGCGCCTTCCGACATACGTCCATCTACATCCGTACCGACCGCGGCATCGACGAACCCGCCGACCTCAAGGGCCGGCGCATCGGCCTGGCGGAATACCAGTTGTCGGCCAATGTCTGGGCGCGGGCTATCCTGGAGGATGATTACGGCGTCAAGCCTTCGGACGTCACCTGGGTGCGCGGCGGCATGGAAACCCCGGGCCGTCCGGAAAAAATCAAGATCGATCTGCCGCCCGAGATCGCGCTGGAAAACGCGCCCGAGGGACGCTCCCTCAACGACCTTCTGACGGCCGGCGAGATTGACGGATTTATCGGCCCGCGCGCCTTGTCGTGCTTCGACCGGGGCCACCCCCATGTGGGCCGCCTGTTCCCCAATTCAATAGAGGTTGCCTCGGACTATTACCGGCGCACGGGCATTTTCCCCATCATGCATTTGCTTGGCGTCCGGCGCGGTTTGGCCGAGGCGCACCCGTGGCTGCCGGCCGCCCTCTACAAGGCCTTCGGCCGGTCCAAGTCGGTGGCGCTCCACCACCTGGACGACACCGCCGCGACCAAGGTGACGCTCCCCTTCGTCGAGGACCAGATCCACGCGGCGCGGAACCTCATGGGGGCCGACTACTGGTCGTACGGCGCCACCAACAACACGGCCACCCTCGACGCCTTCCTCGACCACCACCACCGCCAGGGACTGTCGAACCGGCGCATAACCATCGACGAGTTGTTCCATCCCGCGACATTGGAAGCACATGTCGTGTAAGTCACCTGAATGTTTGGAACCGAATACCGATAGCGCAAAGACATGGGGTCCGGTTGTTGGGACAAGTCGGACAAGCACCGCCCAACGGGTTTTTTTACTCCAGCTCCTTGCCATGACCGACATGACCCACGGTCAACCATCAAAGGCGTTGGGCGTAGCCGGAACTTGCCGCTATCCTCCTCCCGAGCACCAGCTTCTACCAAGGGAGGTGCCAATGGCGCAGCAGGCAACGGCGGCAGATATTGTTATACCCGGCGCCGGTATTATCGACGGCACGGGCGGCCTGAAAACAGGACGGTAAATCAGTCGCTGACGGCGTCAAGCGGCGCGCGCTCGAACTGGCCGAAGTCGAAGTCCTTGCCCGGCGCGGCATCGAGCAGCGCCCGGGTATAATCGTGCTGCGGCGTCCCGAAAATCTCTTTGGCGAAACCCTGTTCGACGACCTTGCCCCTGTGCATCACGATGACACGGTCGCAGATCTGCGCCGCCACGCGCAAATCGTGGGTGATGAACAGCAACGCCAGATTGAAGCGTTTGCGCACATCGTCGAGAAGCTCCAGCACCTGCGCCTGGACCGAAACATCGAGCGCCGACACCGCTTCGTCGGCCACCAGCACCTCGGGTTCCATGGCCAACGCACGGGCGATACAGATCCGCTGCCGCTGGCCACCGGAAAACTGATGGGGATAACGGTCCAATGCCTCCGGGTCCAGGTCGACCAGGGTCATCAAATCCCGGGCCCGCTGCATGGCTTCTTTCCGGGACACGCCGAAATTCATCGGCCCTTCGATGATCGAAGCGCCGACGGTACGACGCGGATTGAGCGACCGGTAGGGATCCTGGAAGACGATCTGAACATTGCGCCTATGATCGCGCAGACGGCCGACCGGCATGGTGGCGATATCCAAATCGTCGATGCGGATCTCGCCGCTGGTTGGATCGATCAGGCGGACGACGCAACGGGCCACCGTTGATTTCCCCGACCCAGACTCGCCGACGATTCCGACGGTTTCGCCCCGCCGCACCGTGAAATCGACCCGGTCGGCGGCGAGAACGTCATGCTCCTTGCGGAAGAAGCCGCCACCGCCATAGGTTTTGCTGAGCGCCCGGGTTTCCAGGACGATGGGATGAGAGTCCTTGGATTCCCGCTTTGGCGGATGAACACCGGGCACGGACGAAATCAGCATCCGCGTATAGGGGTGTTGCGGATTACGCAGAACCTCCTTCGCGGCCCCCTGCTCCACCACCCGGCCGGTCTGCATCACCACCACGCGGTCGGCGATTTCGGCCACGACACCGAAATCATGGGTAATGAACAGGACGGCCGTATGGTGGGTCTGCTGGATCTCACGGATCAGCTTGAGGATCTGCGCCTGGGTGGTCACATCCAGCGCTGTCGTCGGTTCGTCGGCAATCAGCAGAGCCGGTTCCAGGACCAGGGCCGCCGCAATCATGACCCGCTGGCGCTGGCCACCGGACAACTGGTGGGGATAGGAACGAATGATTCGCTCCGGATCCGGCAACCGCACACCGTCCATGACCTTGGCGACCCGTGCCATGCGCTCGGCCGGCGACAGTTTGGTATGGATCTTCAGGACTTCCTCGATCTGCTGTCCCACCGTCATCACCGGGTTGAGGGCGGTCATCGGCTCCTGAAAGATCATCGACATGCGGACGCCGCGCAGGTCGCGGATCTGCTTCGGGGTTTTCTTCAGCAGGTCTTCCCCCTGCAGGAGAATCTCGCCCGAGGTCGGCGTCAGTTGCGCCTTCGGCAGCAATCCCATCACCGTATGGGCGGTGACGGATTTGCCCGAGCCCGATTCGCCGACGACGCAAACGATTTCCTGGCCATGCACCGCGAGGGACACCTCTTCCACGGCGTTGTCACGGTCGGCGCTCGCCGGCAGCCGGACGGTCAGATCCCGTATTTCGAGAACCGGTTGCTGTTTCTCGTTCATGGCCGGCTACATCTTCTTGGCAATACGGGGGTCAAGGGTGTCGCGCAGGCCGTCCCCCAGGACGTTCACGGCAAGGATTGTCAGCGCCAAGGCGATGCCCGGGAAGAAAATGATCCACGGCGCAAGTTGGAAGTACGTCCGGCCCTCGGCCATGATGTTCCCCCAACTGGGTATCTCCGGCGGTGTTCCGGCGCCAAGAAAACCGAGCAGAGCTTCGGTGAGCATGGCCGAGGCACACACATACGTCGCCTGCACGATCAGGGGTGGCACCGTGTTGGGCAGGACGTGCCGCACCAGGATCAACGGCAGGCGCGTGCCCGCCGCGATGGCCGCCTCGACATACGGTTCTTCCCGGACCGAAAGCACGATGGAACGGACCAGGCGCACGACCCGCGGGATTTCCGGAATGGTGATGGCGACCGTCACGGTCAACACGCTGGCGCCCGACAACGAAACGAGTGCGATGGCCAGCAGAATGCCAGGGATGGCCATCAAACCGTCCATCACCCGCATGAGGATGGCATCGAGCAAACGCACATAGCCGGCAATCAGGCCAATAACCAGGCCAATGGCGACGGACAGTACGGCGGCCATAATCCCCACCACGAGCGAAATGCGGGCGCCGTAGAGCGTGCGGCTGTAGATGTCGCGGCCGAACATGTCGGTGCCGAACCAGAACTGCTCACTGGGGGCCTTGAGCCGGTTGATCGGATTGAAGGTAATGGGATCGCCGGTAAACAACACCGGCGCAAACACCGCCAATACCACCATGACGGCGAGCAGCACGCCGCCGATGACCATGGTGGGATAGCGCCGGAACAGGTCGCGCCGGATATCGGCCAACCGTTCGCGCACCCCGCCGCCCGATATGCTGCCGGTGTACGTCATCAGTACCGGATCCGTGGGTCGACCAGGGTATAGACGATGTCGATGGCCAGGTTGACCAGGACATAGACGAAACTGAACATCAGGATCAGTCCCTGGATGATGGGATAATCGCGCTTGAGGATGGCGTCGACCACCAGCCGCCCGAGACCGGGAATGTTGAAAACGCTTTCCGTAATCACCACGCCGCCGATCAGCAGTGCGATGCCCAGGCCGATGACAGTCACGATGGGTACGGCGGCGTTTTTCAGGGCGTGAACGAGCAATACCTTGGATTCGGCCTGGCCCTTGGCCCGCGCGGTACGGATGTAGTCCTCGCCCAGTACCTCGAGCACGCTGGCGCGGGTGATACGGGCGATCAGGGCGATATAGATGACGCTGAGAGCCAGGGTCGGCAGCGTGATGTGCCGCAGGAACGGTATGAGGCCATCGAACGGGCTTTTGTATCCCTGCACCGGCAGCCATCTGAGATCGAGGGAGAAACTGTAAATCAACATATAGCCCAGCACGAACACCGGTATGGAAAAACCGGCGACAGAGAAAACCATGATGGTGCGGTCGATCCAGGTGCCCGACTTCCATGCCGCGATGACACCCAGCGGCACCGCCACGAGCACCGAAAAGATCAACGTCGTCAAGGCCAGCACCAGGGTCGGCTCAACCCGTTGGCCGATCAGCTTGGCCACCGGCAGGTCGGAGAAGATCGAAATCCCGAGGTCGCCCTGGAGAAGGGTCCATATCCATTTACCGAACTGGGTGACGATGGGCTGGTTCAGCCCGAGTTGTTCCCGGATGCGCTCGACATCGGCCGGCGACGCATAATCGCCGGCGATCACCGTGGCCGGATCTCCGGGACCGAGGCGCAGCATGAGAAAAACAAAGAGTGCCACCACCCCCATGACGGGGATGGTGGCGAGCACTCGCTTTGCGATGAAGGACAACATGGATAAACGGTTCTTCTAGGCCGTTTTTCCTCGCCGCCTTAGCGTTGCACGTCGATGTTCCAGAAGAACTGGACCGGCGACTTGATCAGACCCTTGACGTTGTCGCGATAGGCGACCGGCACGAAGAAGGTGCCGACATTGCCATGGGTTCCGGTCTTGAGCGCCCGGGTCTGGATGGCGTCGGCCAGGGCCTTTTGTTTTGCCGCATCGCCTTCGCGGGCAAAGGCACTGCGCATCTTCTCCAGTTCCGGATCGTCCGGCCAGCCGAACCAGGCCCGCTCGACACCGCCACCGCCCAGGCCGGTGGCGAGGACCGGATTGGTGATGTCGCCGCCGATCCACCAGGTGTGGAAGATGTTCCAGCCGCCCTGGTCGACCGGGTCCTTCTTGGCCCGGCGCGACGTGAGCGTCGACCAGTCCATCGCCTGCAGATCGACTTTCATGCCGATTTCGCGCAAGCGCTGGGCCGTGACCAGGCTGAAGGCGGAAAGGATGGGCACGTCGGTCGGCTGCATGAGAACGATCGGTGTGCCGTCATAGCCGCCTTCGGCCAGCAACTTCTTGGCCGCGGCAAGGTCGGGTTTCTTGTAAGGACCGAAGCCGGCTTCCGATGCCAGCGGCGAGCCGCAGGCGTAGTACGAGTAGCATGCCTTGTAAAAGTCGGGGTTACCGACGGCCGCCTGCAAATAGATGTTCTGGTCGATGGTATGCAGCACCGCCTGGCGCAGCTTGGGATTGTTGAACGGCGGCAATTGGTGATTCATGCGCAACATGCCTTGGGCGCCCAACGGGTCGTTGACTTCGACCACGACACCGGGTTCCTTGGCGATGATCGGCGCGAGATCCGCCGGGGCCTGTTCGTAGTAATCGACTTCGCCGCTGATCAGGGCGTTCATGGCCGTCTGGCTGTCGGGAATGTAGAGCCATTCGACCCGGTCGACCTTGGCGATCTTGCCACCGGCGGCACCCGAAGGCGGTTCTGAACGCGGCACATAGTTGGGATTCTTGACGTAAACCACCTTGGCGCCGGGCTGCCAAAGATCTTTCTTGAAGATGAACGGTCCGGAACCGACGATCTCGGGAACCTGTTTGAAGGGATCGGTTTCCGCCAGCCGCTTGGGCATCATGAAGGGCACGTTGGAACTGATCTTGCCGATCGAATCGAGCACCAGGCCATAAGGCTCCTTCAGTTTCATCACGATGGTCTTGTCATCCGCCGCCGTCAGGCTTGCCGTGACATCCATCAACGCCTGACCCATGCCGTCGCGCTTGCCCCAACGCTTGAGGGACGCGACGCAATCCTCGGCAGTCACCGGATTGCCGTCATGCCACTTCAAGCCGTCGCGCAGTTTGAAGGTCCACGTCAATTTGTCGTCGCTGACCGTCCAGGTATCGACCATCTGCGGCTGCGGCTTGAGGTTTTCGTCCATCGCAAAAAGCGTGTCGTAAACCATGTAGCCGTGGTTCCGCGTGATATAGGCCGTGGTCCAGATGGGATCGATGTTCTTGAGATCCGCGTGCGGAATCACCCGCAATACCTTCTCGGCCGCCGCTGTCGACGACAAAGACGCCATTGCCGCAAGAGGTGCCGCAACGGCCGCCGCCATCAGAAGAGCGCGCCTGGAAAATTTCATCATCTTCGTACCTCCTCCACTACCAACTGTTATCCTGACAAGCCCAGGTTCGATCGATTATTGCTTGCACACAAACGATAGCCGTGTTTCCGTTCGTGTGGCAATAGCCATGCCATATGGTATTTTCCCGCATTATTCCTCCCATCCCGGTCCATCGCCCCATCTCACTATCGGAATCGCGCACGTGGCAGCCACAGACCGACCGACTATCGTCCTCAACCACCGCGCCGACCGGGCGTCGCCTTATGGCCCGCCGATGACAAGCGTCTTGAGCCGGCATGAATTTACGATCGCGCGCGACACGATTTCCGCCTGGCCCGGCTATGCCCCGACGCCGCTGATCGGTTTGCCCGGCATTGCCGACCGGGCCGGTATTGCGCAGGTGCACTACAAGGACGAAAGTGGCCGGTTCGGTCTCGGCAGCTTCAAGGCACTGGGTGGGGCCTACGCGGTCGCCCGATTGTTGTGCCGCGAAGTCGGCCGCCGAACCGGAAGTCCCGAAATCGGCGTCGCCGACATCCTGGCCGGCCGATACGGGGACATGATTTCGGACATTACCGTCTGCTGCGCCACCGACGGCAATCATGGCCGGTCGGTGGCCTGGGGCGCGCAAACCTTTGGTTGCCGTTGCGTGATCTTCATTCATGCCACGGTCAGTGATGGCCGCAAGGAGGCGATCGAGTCGTTCGGGGCGCGGGTCGTTCGGACCGCGGGCAATTACGACGACAGCGTCCGGGAAGCCCAGGAAAACGCCGATCGGGAAGGTTGGTTCGTCGTCTCGGATACGTCTTATGAAGGATACCGGGAGATTCCCAAGGATGTCATGCAGGGTTACACGTTGATGGCCCAGGAGGCGATCGATCAACTGCCCTATACCGATCCGCCCACCCATCTCTTCCTGCAGACGGGCGTCGGCGGCATGGCGGCGGCCGTGTGTGCCCAATTCTGGCAGCATTACGGCCCGCCGCGCCCATTGACCGTACTCGCCGATCCGCGTAACTCGGAGTGCTGGTACGAGAGCATCCGGCATGGCCGGCCGACCGCCGTGCATGGCGATCTGGACACCATCATGGCCGGTCTGGCCTGCGGCGAAATCTCCCACCTGGCCTGGGACATTCTCGAACGCGGAGCCGACGCCGTGGCCGTCGTCGACGACGATCAGGCCGCGGACAGCATGCGGCTTCTTGCCGACCGGCGCTACGGCGATCCTGCCGTGGTTGCCGGCGAATCCGCCGTCGCCGGTCTGGCCGCCCTGTTGACGGCGGCCGGTGATCCGCAAGCACGCCAGGCATTGGGCCTCGACGCCGGCAGTCGGGTGGTCCTGTTCGGCACCGAAGGCGATACCGACCCCGACGTGTACCGCGCGATCGTCGGCCGTTCGGCCGACGACGTCAGGACCGGCGGATGAGCCGGCCGCGACACAGCATTGGGAGGGCCGCATGTCCCGCATCGTAACCGTCGCCGCCGCGCAGTTGGGGCCCATTGCCCGCGACGAGAGCCGCCGTTCGGCCGTCCGGCGCATGGTGGCGCTCATGCGCGAGGCCAAAGACCGGGGGGCCGGCCTCGTCGTGTTTCCCGAGCTCGCCCTGACGACGTTTTTTCCCCGCTGGTATTTCGAACGGCAGTCGGACGTCGATGCCTACTTCGAACGCCACATGCCCAACGGCGACACCCAGCCGCTATTCGACACGGCGGCGGACCTGGGCGTCGCATTTTACCTCGGCTATGCCGAACTGGCCGAACATGACGGCCAGGACCATCATTTCAATACGTCGATCCTTGTCGACGGTTCGGGTACGGTCGTCGGTAAATACCGCAAGGTCCATTTACCGGGTCATGCCGAACACGAGCCTTGGCGGCCGTTCCAGCATCTCGAAAAACGCTATTTCGAGGCCGGCGACCTGGGTTTTCCGGTCTTCGATATGCTCGGCGGCAAATTCGGCATGTGCATTTGCAACGACCGCCGCTGGCCGGAAACCTTCCGTGTGATGGGGCTGCGCGGCTGCGAGATGGTGCTGCTCGGCTACAACACGCCGCGGCATTATCCGCCGGCGCCCGAACACGATCATCTGCAGGATTTTCATAATCATCTGGTCATGCAGGCCGGCGCCTATCAAAACGGCACCTGGGTCGTCGGCGTCGCCAAGGCGGGCCGCGAGGAAGACTGCGACCTGATCGGTGGCAGCTGCATCATCGCCCCCACCGGCGAAATCGTCGCGCAGGCCAAAACCCTGGAAGACGAACTTGTCATGGCCGACTGCGATCTCGATCGATGCCAGGAGATCAAGACGAACATTTTCAATTTTGCGCTCCACCGCGAACCGGAGAACTACCGGTTGATCGTCGAGACCAAGGGCGGCATCGGGTGATCAACGACACCGCTGACCCGTGGTTATCTCCGACAAACAACGTCGGCAAAAAGACCTGAACCGGAGACAGGAGGAACCTGGGGTCGCGTCTTTGACAGAATGCCTGCCATCGTCGCAACAGGAGCGCCTACCCCACTTCCGGAACGAGGGGTTTCGAACCGCCTCTATCTCGCTTCCATTCAGGGTTTTAGAGGGATTGGAGGGGGGGGTAGGGGCAGGATGGCGTCCCCTACGGGACTCGAACCCGTGTTTTCGGCGTGAGAGGCCGATGTCCTAGACCGCTAGACGAAGGGGACGCGGTCGGAGCATCCAGAGATAGCGATTGGCGGCGGCTCGGTCAAGCACCGGAAAGCCGGCTGGCCGCAAGGCCGATCAGAGCATCGACGTCGTCGGCCCGGGTCGCGAAGCTTGTGACCAGGCGAATGGTCGGGCCATCGGCGTAAGGCCAGAGATGGAACACGGCGCCGCCGTCCCGCAGGCGGTCGATCAGGGTTTCGGGCACCCTGGCGAAAACGATATTGCCATCCACCGGGTGCGCCAGCGTGATGCCGTCGAGGGCGGTCAGGCCATCGGCCAGGCGCGCCGCCATGGCGTTGGCGTGGCCGGCCCAGTCCAGCCAACGGCCGCCTTCCAACATGGCCAGCAGCTGCGCCGACAGGAACCGCATCTTGGAGAACAGGTGGCCGCCCCGTTTGCGGCGATAAAGGAAATCCTGCGCCTTGTCCCGGTCGAAAAAGACCACCGCCTCGGCGGCCAGCGCGCCGTTCTTGGTGCCGCCGAACGACAGAACGTCGACCCCGGCCCGCCAGGTGATGTCGGCCGGCGTGCACCCGAGCGACGCGAGCGCATTGGCGAAGCGGGCACCGTCCATGTGCACGGCCAGGCCGCGCGCCTTGGCGATGCCGCACAATTCCGCCACCTGGTCGGCCGTGTAGACGGTGCCGTCCTCGGTCAGCTGCGTCAGGCTGACGGCGGCCGGCTGCACGTGGTGCTGCACGCCCCATCCGGCGCCATCCAGGGCGCCCTCGAGCGTACCGGCGCCGATGCGGCCATGCGCGCCTGTCAGCGAGATCAACTTCGCGCCGCCGCTGTACAGTTCCGGCGCGCCGCATTCGTCGACCGCGATATGGGCGAATTCGTGGCAATACACGGCACCATGGGGCGGGGTCAGGGCCGACAGGGCCAAGGCGTTGGCCGCCGTGCCGGTGGCGACGGGGAACACGGCGATGTCGGTTTCAAACAGGTCGGCGAAGGCGGCTTCCAGGCGCGCCGTCCAGTCGTCGGCGCCATAGGCCATGGCCGTGCCGTGGTTCGCGTCGGCCACGGCGGACAGGACTTCGGGCGTCGCACCCGCCGCGTTGTCACTCGAGAAATCCAGGTTGGCGGCCACGGCGTTCAGTCCTTCTCGACGATGGGGATGGGACGGAAGCCGTCCGGGATGGGCATCCAGGCGGCCGTATGCACGGCCTGGCCACCGCGGACGGCGGTGATGAGCCAGGCAAGATGAGGCTCAAAGATCATGGCGCGGTCGGTGGCGGACGGCCGGGCCGGGCCGCCCGGATGGCTGTGATAAACCCCGACGACCGCTTGGTCGGCGCCACGGAGTTCCCGCTCAAGCCCGATGCGGACGCCGGGATCGACTTCGAAGCGGCGGCGGGGATCGTCGGCGACATTGGCTGCCGGCTCCACCCGGTCGATCCGCCACGCGGCGCCGGGTCCGGTACGGCCGACCAGCAGGCCGCAGGCTTCCTCCGGCCATGCCTTCTCGGCGGCGTCGACGATCGATTTCAGGTGTGGCGTGCCGATCACCAGCACGGCGCTTACTCTTGCACGAGCGGCCCCGGAGCGACGACCAGGGTTCCGAGAACCTTGCCGGTGCCGAGATCGACAATGACGACTTTTTCGGAGCCGTCTCTCAGGCGCAACCGCAACAGGCCGCGCTCCCCGGCCGCGGACACCCCGACCAGCCGGCTCCCCGATGGCGCGTCGACGGTGACGTCGCCGAACCCGCCACGGGGTTCGGCAGTAGGCACCGCCGGGTCGCCGGCGACGAGTTTGCTGGCGTTGCGGGCCACACCCCAGACCACCACGGCCAAGGAAATGACGATCAGGACGCCGAGTGCGATGACCACACGCTTGAGCACGCGTATATTGGGACCCTGTTCTTCCGTCATGCCTGCCATCGATCACGTGACTCGTACCGAAAACACCAAAGCCAGCGCGCATACCGTAACCGCCAAAAGCGATTCGGACGGCACCAGACTCGACCGCGTCCTCGCCGACGCGTTGCCCGATCTGTCCCGCTCCCGGCTGAAAGCCTTGATTCAGGAGGGCCGGGTCGCCGCGCGCGGCGTGACCATAACGGACCCCTCATACCGGGTCAAACCGGGACAGACATTTGACATCTCCGTGCCGGCGCCAATCGACGCCGACCCCGTCGGACAGGATATCGCCCTGGACGTGGTCTTCGAGGACGACGCCCTCATCGTCATCAACAAACCGCCCGGCATGGTGGTGCATCCGGCCGCCGGCAACCCCGACGGCACCCTGGTCAATGCGCTGCTGGCCCATTGCGGCGACAGCCTGTCGGGTATCGGCGGGGTCGTACGGCCGGGCATCGTGCACCGGCTGGACAAGGACACGTCGGGGCTGATCGTCGTCGCCAAGTCCGACCGGGCCCACGCCGGGCTGGCGGCCCAACTGGCCGACCGCAGCATGTCACGCCGCTATCACGCCGTGGTGTGGGGCGTGCCCGAGCCTGCCGGCGGCGAAATCGACAAGGCCGTCGGCCGCGACCCGCGCAACCGCAAGCGCATGGCCGCCGGCGTGCGCGGCGGCAAGGCGGCTCTGACGCACTACCGCACGCTGCAACGGTTCGGCGGCGACGGACTGCTGTGGGCCAGTTTGGTGGAGTGCCGCCTGGCAACCGGCCGCACCCATCAAATTCGCGTGCATATGACATCGATCGGCCACCCTTTGATCGGCGATCCGGTTTACGGCCGCGGCCGGACGGGCCGGATTTCCAAGCTGCCGCCCCCCGTGCGGGATGCAATAACGCAGTTCGATCGCCAAGCCCTGCATGCGGCGGCCCTGTCCCTGACCCATCCGCTATCGGGCAAGACCTTGAAATTCCACGCGGAATACCCACGTGACATGGAGCATCTGGTGCGGGTACTGGGTGCCAATTGACGCCCCGATTATCCGACTAATTTAGTCAGGTAATATTGACAGGCGCGAAGATTTGATGTAATATTCGCGAACTGGTGGGGCGCACGTTCAAAAAACGGGGAACGCGTCCAAGATTTCCACTCACACCAACCGCATTTCCCACCACTTTTGACGGCCTTGTCCGTGCATACGCACGTAAATACCGTCGACGGCTATTCGCCCTGAACCATGCCGGTACAGGGTACAGGACCGGTAACTGGAGCACATTCGATCACTATGGCAACGTCCACGATCCCCTCCCTCACCCCTGAAGGCAGTTTGTCGCGCTACCTGCAGGAAATCCGCAAATTCCCGATGCTGACCCAGGAAGAGGAATTCATGCTGGCCAAGCGTTGGGAGGAGCACGAGGACACGGAAGCGGCCCATAAGCTTGTCACCAGCCACCTGCGGCTCGTGGCCAAGATCGCCATGGGCTATCGCGGCTATGGTCTGCCGGTCGGGGAACTGATCGCCGAAGGCAATGTCGGCATGATGCAGGCGGTCAAACGCTTCGATGCCGACAAGGGGTTCCGCCTCGCCACGTACGCCATGTGGTGGATTCGCGCGGCCATTCAGGAGTACATCCTGCGCTCCTGGTCCCTGGTCAAGATGGGCACCACGGCGGCGCAGAAGAAGCTGTTCTTCAACCTGCGCAAGCTGAAAGGCCAGTTGCAGGCCATCGACGAAGGCGATATGCCGCCGGAGACGGTGACCACGATTGCCACCAAACTGTCGGTTTCGGAGGAAGAGGTCGTCAACATGAACCGGCGCCTGGCCGCGCCCGACCACAGCCTGAACGCACCCATGCGGGCCGACAGCGAAGGCGAATGGCAGGACTGGCTGGTCGACGACGAGCCCGATCAGGAAACCACCCTGGCGGAAAACGAGGAACTGGAAAACCGGCGCAAACTGTTGCACGACGCCATGAAAACGCTCAACGACCGCGAGCGGCATATCCTGACGGAACGGCGTTTGTCGGAAGAGACCACGACGCTTGAAGATCTCAGCGTCGAGTACAATATCAGCCGCGAGCGGGTGCGCCAGATCGAAGTGCGGGCGTTCGAGAAGCTGCAGAAGGCGATGAAGGCCGCCGCCCTCGAACAGCGCCTTTCGCTCCAGTAGCGGCACCCCCCTTCGCGCCGCTTGAACGCGGCCGACCGGCGGCCGCGTTTGCGTTTAACCCGCCACCGTCTTGGTTGGACGAATTGGCGGCTTCCAACTTCTGTGCGTCCTGGACGAGGTTCGATCCCCATTCCTCGGCCAACTCTTCCATTTGCCTTTCCAGCTTGTCCGCTTCCCGTTCGGCGGCCGCATTGGCGACCTGTTCCATCAGGACCGGCAACAATGTCAGCAGCAGCACCGCAATGCCCGCGGCCCCGTACATGACGAACCACATGAACGGATCCATTAAAATGTCCGCGGCGGCGCCTCTGGTCGCGCCTTTCTCCCACAGCATGGCCAACACCGGCAACACACCCGCCAGGTTCAGAACGGTCATGCAATGGGCGCTGCGCTTGCCCGGCTCGGTGTCGACCAGAAACGCCACCACGCTGGGCAGCATTCCGGCGACAAGCAGGATGACGGTGGCGGGCGAAACGATCTGAACCGCCAGGATACCCACCAGGATCGCCACCACGTTCCGCCGGGTCTTCTTCATCCCGCCGACGCCCGTTTTCGCCTTTGTGCCCTTGAAGGCCGCCTTGGCCGCCGTCTGGGCCTTCGTTGCACCACCTTTCCGTTTTGCTTTGGCGGCGCTCATGCGAACATCCTCAGATAGACGACGGCCAGGTACGCCATGCTGCAGATCAAGGTGGCATAGGACGCCAGAAAGGCCAGTCTCAGGCTACGCGCCATGGCCGTCTTTTGTCGTTTCTCGGCGCCATTGCGCAAATCGGAAACCCGCTTTTTCAAGCGCGCGTAGATCCGGACGGCACTTTGCTGCTGCTCCTCGTCTTTCAAGGCGGACGCCGGGAATCCGATAGTCCGGACCATCAATCCGAGATCGCCTTTGTCGGTTGCCTTGCCCAGCGCCTCCGATACCTGTTTGCGGCGCGTGGCGCTGTTGAATTCTTCGATTACACGTTTCAGGCGGTGATGCGACCAGGCGGCAAGTCCCTTCAGTGGGCCGTGACTGCCGATCTTCTGCAACATAGCCAACACCTGGACGGCGGCCACATCCCGCGCCGCCTTGGTCGACTTGGCGTCGGACAGCGCGGCAAGTTGCGAAACCACTCGCGGCGTGCGCGATGCCACAAAACCGGCGACGTGCCGGTCGATCAGTTCGACGTCGACGCCTTTTTCCTGCGCCACTTTTTCCAACCGGTTGACCAATCCCTTCAACGACAAAACGTATTTGCCGGCGAACACAGGGCTTTGGCAGGAAAGACCGGTATTGAATCCATACAGGCAACGCTCAAGGCCAAGCCCCATTGCGTCCGACTTGGCCCACCGCTGTGCCTTATCCAATAAGGCAAGCGAACGTTTGTCATGGGTTTCCTCCGCCATGCCGTTGGCGCACAAAGCATTGATGAAACCGCTGGCCAGCAAGGTCTTCAGATCATCCTGTGTGGTGTGGTCCTGCTTTGCCATGATGCCCGCAATGTACGGCCCGAGGGCATCCGCCATCGCCACGACACCACGGAACCGCACCGGGCCGGTCGGATCCAGCGCCCGACAAAGCAAGGCCAGGATTTCGCTTTCCTCAAGATTGGCCGACTCTTTCTTGCCCTTGGCCGCGGAGACCATGTCGCGCAACCGCGCCAATTCGGCGGCGGCCTTCTCGTCGCGAAGGGTGTTGCGGACCCAGGGCTCCAGGCCGGGTCCGGCCATCACCTTCATCGCGGCCATGGGACTGCGGGCCAAGGCGTCGGCCAGCAGCAGGGGATGATCGTAGGCGACATTCTCGAACTGGAAGGGATTGTGGACCGAACGGTTGGCCGTCTTCGGCCGCGCCGCCTTCTCACTCTCGACGATCCATGTCGCCAAAGTCGGCAGCGACCAGCGTTCCTCCGGCTGGTCGCAAAGCAGGCCGCGCAAAACGGTGCTGAAACCGCCGGCCTCGGCCATATTGTCTCCGGTCAGCGCCCGGAAACTTCCGATACTCATGCGCGCGCGCAGTAAGGCATTGGGGTCCTGATCCGAGCCCGGTGTCTTTCCCAACACCAGTGCCAACAGCGTCACTCCCAGGGCATACAGATCAGCGGCTTCCGTGCCTTCACCACGCCCTTCCCGCGGCGCAAGGACGCGTTCCAGGGGCTCGTAGACACTGGGTTGGTCCATTCCGGCCGGACTCATAACGCAGTCGCCCAACGTCAGACCACGGAAATTGGCGTCTTCGGCAAATAGATTGTCGGCGCGGATGGCACGGTGGATCACGGCGCGCTCGGCCAGTGCCGCCAGCAATGCGACCATTTGCGGCAGCACGACCCGGACAACCGTTCGCGCCGGAATTGGCTTGACCGCCTTACCACGCGGCACAAGGGCCGGCCGGTCGGGATGGCGGTAGACGATGGCGAAGCGTTCTTGGCCCTGCGAGTCCGACACGATACCGGAAGCCAGTATGGGCAACAGTCCCTGGCACGGTTTGCGCTGCAGAAACTCGAATTCCCGCGCCCGCCAAGGCAGATTGGGTTCGCACATCAACGCAAAGGCTTTGGTCGTTCCGACGGTATCGGCAACCTTGCAGGCATGAACGGAATCGGTGGAGAACCCGGACACCTTCTGATCCGCGAGAACGCGATAGCGTTCCGCCAGAACGGTCGCCTTACCCGCCGGTTTGGCCGTCGGCTTCCCCGTCGGTTTTTCGGCTGTCGGCGTTGCCTTTTTTTGTTCCGTTGTCTCGGCCATGAAACTCGCGGTCAGCGACCAATCCAAAAACGCAATAATCCACTGCGCACGCGCGCGCATGCCTCACGCTCCGGACGGACGCGTGGACACGGCACATTTCACCATTCCATACTTAAAAGCCGGTTAAATTCCACAGGCGGGACGCACGCTTAGCGTGCATATGCGGCGTCAAAATCATAGTTTCCGCGCGCCGAAAGGCACGGATAGTTTCGGATTTCGGAAACTTGACCGTTTTGGATGCCGGCGAACGACGTCCGCGGATCAATCTTCGAACGGATCGCGAACAAGGATGGTGTCGTCACGCTCGGGCGATGTGGACAACAGGAAGACGGGCGCCTCGATCAATTCCTCGATGCGGCGGACGTATTTGACCGCCGATGCCGGCAAGTCGGCCCAACTGCGTGCGCCCTGTGTGCTTTCGGACCAGCCCTCAAAGGTTTCATACTCGGCTTCGACTTTGGCCTGATCGGTCATGTTGGCCGGCAGATAGTCGAGCGTCCCGCCATCCAGGCGGTAGCGCGTGCAGACCTTGAGTTCCGGCAAGCCATCCAGCACGTCCAGTTTCGTCAGGGCAATGCCGGTAATACCACCGGTTTTTACGGCCTGCCTGACCATGACGGCGTCAAACCAGCCGCAGCGCCGCGCGCGGCCGGTTACCGTACCGAATTCGCGGCCACGCTCGCCCAATGTCTGGCCGATGTCGTTGTCCTGTTCGGTCGGAAACGGTCCCTCGCCGACCCGGGTCGTGTAGGCCTTGGTGATGCCGAGCACGGTTTCGACCACCGACGGGCCGACGCCCGATCCGGCCGCCGCCTGACCGGCGATGGTGTTGGACGACGTCACAAACGGATAGGTGCCGTGATCGATGTCCAGCATGGCGCCCTGGGCCCCTTCGAACAGGATGCGTTTGCCCGCCCGGCGAGCGGCATCCAGGTCGCGCCAGACGGTACTGGCATAGGGCAGAACCTGGGACGCGACCTCGCGGACCGCGGCCAGCAGTGCCGCCCGGTCGATCGGTCCGGCGCCGAACCCGGCGCGCAACGGATTGTGATGCGCCAGCATGGCGTCGATCTTGGCCTCGGTGCTGGCCTCGTCGCGCAGGTCGCAAATACGCAACGCCCGCCGGCCAACCTTGTCTTCATAGGCGGGACCGATACCCCGCCGGGTCGTTCCGATCTTGGCGCCACCGGCGCCATCCTCGCGCAGTCCGTCCAGATCCTGATGGATCGGCAGGATCAATACGGCGTTCGATGCGACTTTCAGGTTGTCCGGCGAAATATCCACGCCCTGGCCGCGCAGGGTATCGATCTCCTTGAGCAGCGCCCAGGGATCGATGACGACCCCGTTTCCGATGACCGAGACCTTGCCGGGACGCACGATGCCGGACGGCAACAGGCTGAGCTTGTACACGGTATCGCCGATGACCAGCGTATGGCCCGCATTGTGGCCGCCCTGAAAACGCACGACGACATTGGCCCTTTCCGAAAGCCAATCGACGATTTTCCCCTTGCCTTCATCTCCCCACTGGGAGCCCACCACTACGACGTTGGCCATGGGAATTACTCTCCTTGTTCGTGGAATTCGGAGTGGTCAGCCAAGCGGCTCGACCGTGCCCGACCGAAATATATGGGTACAGCCCAGCCGCCGCGCTTCCGCTGCCGCGTCATCGCAGGCTTCGAGGCCGCGAACCGTGCGCCAACCCTCGGCACGCAACCGACCGCTCTCGCCGGCGTCCTTCAGCGCGACAAACACCCGGCCGGCCTGGGGCGGCGGCGGCAAGGCCCGCATGAGGGAATCGAGATACAGCGTAAATCCGACAGCGGTTTCGTTGGCGCCGGTATCGTAGCGGCCACCACGGCCCAATTCGCCGCGCACGCCGCGGGCCAACAGGGTAAAGCTGACGCCCGTCTGATATTCGAAGCCACGGGATTCTCCCGGATCGATGGTCAGCATCAGGTTGGGGGCGTCCGCGCGGATGCGCCCGGCCAGTTCACTGAGTTCCGCCACCATGGCCGCGGCGTCTCCATCCAGCGGTAGGGCTTGCAGTTTTTCGACCGCATCCTCGGCGGGGCCGGACATGCGCAGCAGCCGCCGTAATCCGCCGCCGCCACCATTACCCACCACTTCATCGAGCGCAGCGGCGTCCTTCTGGTCGAGCGCCCGGCGCACGGCCGCGGATGTATTCTCGTCCAGACCCTGAGCCCGGCACATCGCCGGCACCAGGGTGGGCAACGTCAAGTCGACCGAGAGGTTGTTCACGCCCAGAGCCGACAGCGACTCGGCAGCCAGCAACACGACTTCCACTTCCGCTTCCAGGCTCGGTGATCCGATCAATTCCACGCCGGCCTGGCCGAACTGGCGTTCCGGCCGTAACTGACTGCCCCGCACCCGCAGAACCTGACCGGCGTAACTCAATCGCAGTGGCCGCGGCGCCGTTCTCAGGCGTGATTCGGCGATGCGCGAAACCTGCAAAGTGATGTCGGTGCGCACACCCATCATGCGTTGCGAGACCGGATCCATCAGACGGAACAACTGGGACCCGAGAGCCCTGCCATGGCCGGCGAGGAGACTTTCCTCGAACTCGATCAGTGGCGGCTTGACCCGGTCGTAGCCGTGACCGGCGAAACAGGCCATCAGGTCCTCGACGATGCGCGCTTCGTACTCGGCGTCCGGCGGCAGGGCGTCACCCAGGCCGGCTGGCAGAAGGGCCGATTTCGTTGTTTCCGTCATGGCGCCGTTAGATCACAGTTTGCCCCTGCCGCCAACCGGTCAGGGACCTCCTTCCGTCAGAATGACAACTGGGAGACCTGCTTGACGTGCGGCAGGGCGCTGACCCGGTTCATCACGTCGCTGGGCACCGGCTGATCGACCTCCACCAGCGCCATGGCATCGCCGCCGGGCGCGGCACGGCCCAAATGGAACGTGGCGATATTGACCCCAGCCTCGCCCAAGGTGGATCCGAAGGTACCGATGAAGCCCGGCTTGTCTTCGTTGACCACGAGCAGCATGTGCGGCCCCAGTTCGGCCTCGATCGAGATGTCGTTGACCTGCACCACACGCGGATTCTGGTCCGCGAACAACGTACCGGACACCGACCGGGTTTGCCGCTCGGTGGTGACCACCAGGCGGATCATGGTCTGATAGTCGCCCGGCCGTTCGTGCTTGACCTCGGTGATATCGATGTTGCGGTCCTTGGCGACGATCGGGGCATTGACCATGTTGACCGTGTCCATTAAGGGCGACAGCAGGCCCTGCAGCACGATCGCCGTCAGCGGCCGGGTGTTGAGGGTCGCCACGTGGCCTTCATATTCGATCGTGACGGCCTTGAGCCCCGTTTCGGTGATCTGGCCGGCAAAGCTGCCGAGCTGTTCGGCCAGCGACATGTAGGGCTTGAGGCGCGGCGCCTCCTCAGCCGTCACCGACGGCATGTTGAGGGCATTGGTCACGGCGCCAAGCAGCAGGAAATCGGACATCTGTTCCGCGACCTGGACAGCGACGTTTTCCTGCGCCTCGGTTGTGGACGCGCCCAGATGCGGTGTCGCGACCACGTCGTCCACCTCGAACAACGGATTCTCGCCGGCGGGTTCCTCGGCGAACACGTCGAGCGCCGCACCGGCCACCTTGCCGGATTCGAGTGCCGCCTTGAGGTCATCCTCGACCACCAGTCCGCCGCGGGCGCAGTTCACGATGCGCACGCCGTCACGCATGGTGGCGATGGTATCCTTGTTGACGATCCCCCGCGTCGCGTCGGTCAGCGGCGTGTGCAGGGTGATGAAGTCGGCCCGCTTGAACAGGTCCGCCAGTTCCACCTTCTCGACACCCAGGTCGACGGCACGTTCGGGTGACAGGAAGGGGTCGTAGGCGATGACTTTCATTTTCAAGCCATGGGCCCGGTCGGCGACGATTGACCCGATATTGCCGCAGCCGACCACACCCAGCGTCTTGCCGTACAGTTCGACGCCCATGAACTTGGATTTTTCCCACTTACCAGACCGGGTCGAGCGGTCTGCCTGGGGGATCTGACGGGCCAGGGAAAACAGCATGGCGATGGCGTGTTCGGCGGTAGTGATGGCGTTGCCGAACGGCGTATTCATCACGCATATACCCTTGGCCGTCGCCGCCGGCACGTCGATATTGTCGACGCCGATACCGGCCCGGCCGATGACCTTGAGGGCGTCCGCGGTTTCCAGCACGTTCGCCGTCACCTTCGATGCGGACCGCACGGCCAGACCGTCATAGTCGCCGATGATCCCGGCCAGTTCTTCCTTGGAAAGACCGGTTTTAACGTCGACTTCTATGCCGCGGCCCTCGAAAATCGCGACGGCACGCGGGCTCAACTTATCGGAAATCAGTACCTTGACCATGACGCGTCCCTAACTGGCTTGCTTGTACGTGGATTTGAGTTCGCCGAAGGCCCAGTCGAGCCACGGCAACAGGGCTTCGATATCGGCTTGCTCCACCGTCGCCCCGGTCCAGATGCGCAAGCCGGGCGGCGCATCGCGATAGGCGCCGAGATCGAGCGCCACACCTTCGTCCTCGAGCAGGGCGACCAGCGTCTTTGCCGCCTTTGACTGTTCGTCGCCGCCGAGTCCCGCAAACCAGGGATCGACGATGCTGAGGCACACGGACGTGCGCGAGCGCGTTTCCGGCGCGACGGCCAGATTGGCGATCCAGGGCGAGTCCTCGACCCAGCGATCGATTGCGCCGGCATTGCCGGACGCCCTGTCGACCAGACCCTGCAGGCCACCGATCGATTCGGCCCATCTCAATGCATCGAGCACATCCTCGACACACAGCATGGACGGTGTGTTGATGGTTTCGCCGCGGAAGATGCCTTCGTTCAGCTTGCCGCCCTTGGTCATGCGGAAGATTTTCGGCAAAGGCCATGGCGGCGTGTAGCTTTCCAGCCGTTCCACGGCCCGCGGGCTGAGCACCAGCATACCGTGGGCCGCTTCTCCGCCCAGCACCTTCTGCCACGACCAGGTGACCACGTCGAGCTTGTCCCAAGGTAGCGGCACGGCAAAGGCCGCCGACGTGGCGTCGCAGATGGCCAGGCCTTCGCGGTCGTCGGCGATCCAGTCACCGTTCGGCACCATGACGCCGGATGTCGTGCCGTTCCAGGTGAAGACCACGTCACGTGACCAATCCGCTTGAGCGAGGTCCGGCAGGTGACCGTAATCGGCCTCCAGCTTGCGCACATCGTCCAGTTTGAGCTGTTTGGTGACGTCGGTGACCCAGCCGGAACCGAAGCTTTCCCAGGCCAGCATATCGACGCCGCGGGCGCCGAGCATGGACCACAGCGCCATCTCGACGGCGCCGGTATCGGACGCCGGCACGATGCCGATGCGGTAGTCGTCGGGGATGCCCAGAATGGACCGCGTGCGGTCGATCACGTCGGCCAATTTGGCTTTGCCGGGTTTCGATCGATGCGACCGTCCCAACAGGGCATTTTCAAGATTTTGGGGAGACCAGCCCGGGCGCTTGGCACAGGGACCGGACGAAAAATGGGGCGTCGCGGGACGCTTGGCAGGTTTCATAACCTAATCCTTCCAGATTAGCGCGACCCGGTGGGGGGTCGTGGCCCGCCGCGGATACTAGGGGTCTTTGACGTCGAGTCAACGGTCGTTTTGCCGCAGTGCAAAAAAACCTGCCGTTGACAGCGGCGGACATGTACCGCATCACCACTGCCACGTGTTTTCGTTCAATCGCGAGTGACTCCATGATCCCCTGCCAAAGGCATCTTTTCGACATCCCCGAAGACGTGGCCTATCTGAACTGCGCCTACATGTCGCCCCTGATGAAGTCCGTCCGCGATGCCGGCCACATGGGGATCCAGCGCAAGGTCCAGCCCTGGTCCGTCAGCCCGCCCGACTTCTTCAGCGAAAGCGAAACGGTGCGCGGCCAGTTCGCCCGCCTCGTCAATGCCGGCGCCGACGACGTGGCCCTGGTCCCGGCAGTGAGCTACGGCATCGCCACGGCGGCGCTCAATCTGCCGGTGAGCGCGGGCAGCCGCATCCTGACCCTGGAGGAGCAGTTTCCGTCCAACATCTACACCTGGCGGGAACTGGCGAAGGAAACGGGCGCCGAAGTGATATCGCTGGCGCGGCCCGACGATGACGACTGGACGGCGGCGATTTTGGCCGCCATCGACGAGCGGGTGGCCATCGCCGCCCTGCCCCATTGCCATTGGACGGACGGTGCCGTCATCGACCTGGAGGCGGTCGGCGCCGCCCTGCGATCGGTCGGCGCGGCCCTCGTACTCGACCTGACCCAGTCTCTCGGCGCCCTGCCGTTCGATGCGCAGGCGATACAACCGGACTTTGCCATCTGCGCCACCTACAAATGGCTGCTGGGGCCCTACAGCACCGGCTTCATGTATGTCGCCCCCAAACACCAAGACGGCAAGCCGCTCGAACAGAATTGGATTGCCCGTTTGAACAGCGAAAACTTCGCCGGCCTGGTCGACTATCAGGACGCCTATCAACCCGGTGCGCGGCGCTACGACGTGGGGGAGCGGTCCAACTTCGCCCTGCTGCCCATGGCATCGGCCGCCTTGGCGCAACTCCTGGACTGGGGACCGGAGAACATCCAGGCGACCCTGGCGGCGACCACGGCGGCCATGGCTGACCGGGCCGCGGCGACAGGATTGACCTCGGTGGCGGCGGACAAGCGTGCCGGGCACTTCCTCGGTCTGCGCTTCGCCGGAGGCGTGCCCGAAGGTTTGCCGGAGCGACTGGCGGCGCAGAACATTCTGGTCAGCGTGCGGGGTAGTTCCATGCGGGTAACACCCCATCTCTACAACAATCAAAACGACGTCGACCGGCTGTTCACCGTACTGGAGGCCTTATGACCAATCCCGCCGACTTCGACATTGCCCGCGCCCGGGCGGAAACGCCCGGCTGCGCCCACGGCGCCCATTTCACGGCCAGCGGCGCATCGTTGATGCCACAATGCGTGATCGATGCCATCCAGGACCATGTCGACCTGGAAGCCAAGATCGGCGGTTACGAAGCGGAGGACCGCTGCCGGGACAAGATCGAACACACCTACGATGCCCTGGCCGACATGCTGCATTGCCGGTCCGACGAGATCGCTTTGGTGGAAAACGCCACGCGCGGCTGGGACATGGCCTTTTACGCCTTCGACTTCGGCCCCGGCGACCGCATCCTGACGGCCCAGTCGGAATACGCCTCCAACTACATCGCCTACCTGCAAATCGCCAAGCGGACCGGTGCCGAAATCGTCACCGTGCCCGATGATGACAACGGTCAGCTGGACGTGACCGCGATGGCCAATCTGATCGACGACCAGACCAAGCTGATCGCCGTCACCCATGTGCCGACCAGCGGCGGCCTGGTCAACCCGGCGGCGGAAATCGGCAAGGTAGCCAAGGATGCCGGCGTGCCTTACCTGCTGGACGCCTGCCAGTCGGCCGGCCAGATGCCGCTCAACGTCAAGGAGATCGGCTGCGACATGCTGTCGGCGACGGGGCGCAAGTTCCTGCGCGGCCCGCGCGGCACCGGCTTCCTTTACATCCGCCGTGAACTGGCCGAGGAACTGGAGCCACCGTTCCTCGATCTGCACGCCGCCACCTGGACCGGGCCGGACAGCTATGAAATCCGCCGCGACGCCCGCCGGTTCGAGAACTGGGAAAGCTACGTCGCCGGCCGGGTCGGCCTGGGCGTCGCCGTCGACTACGCCATGGACTGGGGCCTCGACCGGATCGAAGCGCGTGTCACGGCACTGGCCGATGGCTTGCGGGACCGGCTCGATGCACTGGATGGCGTCACGGTACGTGATCTGGGCGCGAAGCGCTGCGGCATCGTCACGTTTACGGTCAACGGCATGGGCCCGGAGGAAATCAAGCTTATTCTCGCCAGGCAGGACATCCACGTTCTGACCTCGACCGCATCGGGCACCCTGCTCGACATGCACGCCCGCGGGCTGACCGAGTTGATACGCGCAGGCGTGCACTATTTCAATTCGGAAGAAGAAGTCGACCGGCTGGTCGGCGCCGTCGCGGCCCTAAGATAGCGCGCCCGGTTTCTTTCGAAACACGGCCAGGACCAACAAGGCCCAACCGGCGATCAACGCGCCGCCACCGATGGGTGCGATGCCCGGCACGAACCGTTCGCCGCGCAGGCTGAGATCATAGAGGCTGCCGCAGAAGATCAGAATACCCAGCGTGAAGGCGATGCCGGCCAAATGCAGCAGCCGGGTCCTGTGCCGGCCGGCGGCGATGCCGACGGCCAGCAGGGCCAGGGAGTGCCACATGTGATAACGGGCGGCAATATCGAAGACCCGGAGACGTTCGGGGTCGGCGACATCGGCCAGGACATGCGCGCCGTATGCCCCCAACGTCACGGCGACGCAGCCGTTGACCGCGCCGATGGCGAACCAGGTGCGCGAGGCTTTTGTCGTCATGGGCATGGGCGCGGTCCTTTATTCAGCCATCGACGGCATCGGCGATGGCCGACCCGACGTCGGCCGTCTTGGCCTGGCCGCCCAGGTCGGGCGTCAATACGCCGCCCTCGGCCACGACGCGTTCGGTCGCCTCGTTGATCGCCTGCGCCGCATCGGCGTGACCGAGATGCTCAAGCATCATCGCCCCCGACCAGATCTGGCCAATGGGGTTGGCGATGCCCTGTCCGGCAATGTCGGGAGCCGAGCCGTGCACCGGTTCGAACATGGACGGATGGACTTTTTCCGGATTGATATTGCCCGACGGCGCGATGCCAATGCTGCCGGCCACGGCGGGGCCGAGATCGGACAGGATGTCGCCGAACAGATTGCTGCCTACCACCACGTCGAACCAGTCGGGATGCTGGACGAAATGGGCTGTCAGGATATCGATGTGGAACTGATCGGTCTCGACGTCGGCGTAATCGGCCTCGATGGCGGCGAAGCGCTCGTCCCAATAGGGCATGGTGTGGATGATACCGTTCGACTTGGTCGCCGACGTGACCTTCTTGCGCGGCCGGCCGCGGGCCAGTTCGAAGGCGAAGCGCACCACCCGATCGACGCCGCGCTTGGTGAAAATGCTCTCCTGCACCGCCATTTCGTTGTCGGTGCCGCCATAAAGCCGGCCGCCGATTTCGGAATACTCGCCTTCGACATTTTCCCGCACGATCATCATGTCGATGTCACCGGCCCGGCGCCCGGCCAGCGGCGAGGTGATACCCTCAAGCAGTTTGACCGGCCGCAGGTTGACGTACTGTTCGAAACGCCGGCGGATGGGGATCAGCAAACCCCACAGCGAAACGTGATCGGCCACGTCCGGCCGGCCGACGGCGCCGAGATAGATGGCATCGAAGCCGGCCAGTATGTCGAGCCCGTCCTCAGGCATCATGGCACCGGCGGCGACGAAGCGGTCGCAACCCCAGTCGAACGTCGTCCAGTCGAAGTCGATGCCGAAGCGGCCGCCCGCCGCTTCCAGAACCTTGATGCCTTCGGGCACCACTTCGTTGCCGATGCCGTCACCGGGAATGACCGCGATACGATACGCCATGAACCGCCTTTCCAACCGGTCCGACGTCTGCGGTCAGAGCGGCCTCTCCAAATAAATCGCCCCCTCGATGGGGTTATAGGTATACGGCGGAATGTCGACAAAGCCCAGTTCGCGATACAGGGCGATGGCGTCGTCCATCTGGCCGGGGATCGTATCGAGGCGCATGGCGGCATATCCCCGGTCCGCCGCGGCGGCGATCAGCGCGTCGCACAATTTGCGCCCCAGCCGGTGGCCACGGAAACGCGGATCCACATAGAGCCGTTTCATCTCACAGACGTTCTCGGCCAGCGGCCACATGCCGACGGCTCCGGCGGGCGCGCCGTCCACCTTGGCAAGCAACAGACACCCCTGAGGCGGCGCGTACTTGCCGGGAAAGGCCGCCATTTCGGCATCGAAATCCTGGAAACAAAGCGAGAAATCCAGCGACTCGGCATAGGCCCGGAACAAGGCTTTCGCCGCCAATACATCGGCTTCCGTCCGTGCTTCCGTGATGGTAACCGCCGCCATATCGAGACCGTCAGATGTGAATGACACCTTCCATGTAGAACGCGCACCGGCCGGCGATTATCACCCGATCGCCTTCGTCGCGGCAATACAAGGCGCCGCCACGTTTCGACGCCTGAAACGCCTGAATGTCCTTCTTGTCCAGTTGCCGTGCCCAGTAGGGCACGATGGTGCAGTGGGCCGACCCCGTCACCGGATCTTCGGGAATGCCCGCGCCGGGTGCGAAGAAACGGGACACGCAGTCGAAACCGTTCTCGCCGGGTGCCGTCGCGATGACGCACCGGTCGAGCGCCGCCAACCCGGTCATGTCCGGTTCGAGTGCGTGCACCTGTTCGGCGCTGTCGTAGACGAGAAAATAGTCGCGCGAGGCCAGGACTTCGGTGGGAACAATGCCCATGGCGCTGTCCAGGGCGGCCGGAGCATCGACGGGCTGCGGCGGCCGCGAGGGGAAGTTCATGGCCAGCATGTCGCCATCGCGCCGCACGACCAGCGTGCCCGATTGCGTTTCGAAGGTGACCGAAGCACGTCCAGGCTCGAGCCGGTCCAGCAACAGGGATGCGGTCGCCAGCGTCGCATGGCCGCACAGGTCGACTTCGTACGCCGGCGTGAACCAGCGCAGCCGGTAGCCGTCGCCGTCGGGCACGATATAGGCCGTTTCCGACAGGTTGTTTTCCAAGGCGATCGCTTGCAGCGTGTCGTCGTCGAGCCAGGACGTCAGCGGGCAGATGGCGGCCGGGTTGCCGCCGAACACCCGGTCGGTGAAGGCATCGATTTGGTAGATCTTGAGGTCCATGGTTGCTCTCCGTGTTAACGGGACGTATTGGCGAGGATGATGCCCGCCATGATGATAACGGCCGATGCGGCCAGGGCCCAGGTGACGGGCTCGTTGAGGAACACGATGGCGAAGGCTACGGCGATCACGGGCTGCACGAATTGCGTGGCGCCGGTGCGGGCGAAATCGCCGCGCGACAGGGCCCAGGCCCAGACGGCGTAGCCGATAACCGACGCGCCGGCGGCCAGGTAGAACAGCGCCGCCCAGGCGGTGACGGGAATGACGTCGATGGCCAGCAGACCGGGACGCGCCAGCAGCAACGGCACGATCAGGACCGCGCCCAGCGCCGTGCTCCACAGGATGGTGTGGAACGCCGGGTAGGTCCGGCTCAGCCAGGCGCCGGTCACGTAGGTGACGGCCGCGCTGAGGCAGGCCGCCAGCACCAACAGATCGCCGGCGACCGTGGCCCCGGCCCCGCCGCCGAAACGGGAGCCGATCAGCAGGGTTTCGCCGGCCAGGGCGATGGCGCAGCCGATCCACCAGCGGCCGCCGGGCCAGCGCCGTTCGAACAGCGCGCCGATGATGCCGGTAAAGACCGGCGCCGAGGCGATGATCAAGGCCGCGTGGGAGGCGCTGGTCCGCTGCACGCCGTAGGAAAACAACAGCGTGAACCCGACGAAACCGAACACCGCCGACGCCAGCAGCAGCGCCAGATTGGTCCGGCCCCGGGGCGGCCGGACGCGCAGCGCCAGAATGAACAGCACACCGACCAGACCGGCCAGGATGGTCCGCCACACGGCGGCATTGAGCGCGGGGATCACGCCGACGACGACTTTCGTCATCATCGGCGTCGATCCCCACACCACCATGGTGAACAGCGCGGCCGCGAGCACGGCGGCGGGGGGCGCCGTCGCGGGAGCCTGTGCGGCCGTGCCGTTCGTCACCATGGCGATGGGCCGTCCGGTGCCGTTAGACCCGCCAGAACGGCTTGGCGGCTTCCCAGCGCACCTGGGCCGTGGTCATGCCGATATCCCGCAGCATGCGCTCGTCCATCTCGGCCAGGTGTTTGCGTTCATTGCTGCGGTGTTGCCAGAGCATGAGCGTGTCGACGACGGTGCGGACCACGGTGACGATCGCCGGCACAAAGCGCCGTCCAGCCAGCCGCGGAGCGTGCGGCGGTATCATTGTATCGATACAATTTTCCTGTCTCACCATTTTCGCACCTATTCATTGACTCGATTGCTTCAGTATTGGCATAATTGTGTTGACACAATCCGAGAGTCAATTTAAACATTGTCACCATGACAATTTGGACCCCCAACCTGGAAGGCCGCACCGGCGCCCGCTACGAGGCCATCGCGGATGCCATCGCCGACGCCATCCGGGACGGCGAACTGGCGCCGGGCGACCGGTTGCCGCCGCAGCGGGACCTGGCGTGGCGGCTGGGCGTCACCACCGGCACCGTCGGCCGGGCTTATGCCCTGGTACGCGACCGGGGATTTCTCAGCGGCGAGGTGGGCCGCGGCACCTTCGTTCGCGATCTCGGCTGGGACGGCGGCGACATCGGCCTGCCCTCGCTCAGCGAAAACCGCCACGACACCCGCGGCATGGGCGAGGACCTGGTGCCCTACGACACCAGGGGCGTGGTCGACCTGTCGCGCAACTCGCCGTCCTACCGGGTTCATGCGGACGCCATGCGTTCGGCGCTGACAAAAATCATGGCGCGGCCGGGCATGGAGCGGCTGATGGCCTACATGCCGACCCGCGGCCACATGCATCACCGGGAAGCCGGCGCAGAATGGGTCAAACGCGTGGGACTGGAGACGACGGCCGAACGCATCACCGTTTGCGGCGGTTCGCAACAGGCCATCGCCGCCGTGTTGAGCGGGATCGCGCAACCGGGTGAGGTGGTTCTGGCCGAAACCTATCCGTATCCCGGACTGGTCGATGCCGCCCAGGTCTTCGGCAAGGCCCTCAAGGGTGTGCCCATGGACGACGACGGCATCATGCCCGATGCCCTCGACCGCATCTGCCGCGACACGCCGGGCACCCGCCTGCTGTTCATGGTGCCGACGCTGCAAAACCCCACGGCCATCATCATGTCCGAGCAACGCCGACGCGATATCGTCAAGGTCGCCCGCTCCCACGACCTGCTGATCGTCGAGGACGACGTCTACGGCTATCTGCCGCAAGACCGCCCGCTGCCCATCGCCGCCCTCGCGCCCGAGCGCACCCTCTATATGACCAGCACGTCCAAATGCCTGGCGCCCGGCCTGCGCGTGGCCTGGATCGTCGCGCCCAAGTCCCTGGACAACGCCCTGACCGATGCGCTCTACACCCTGACGGTCTGCAGCCCGCCGCTGACCGCCGAAGTGGCCCGCACCTGGATCCTCGACGGCACCGCCGACAAGCTGATCACCTGGCAGCGGGAAGAGGTTGCGGCGCGCCAGGCCATGGTGGACGAGATTTTCGGCGACCTGGATTTCCTCAGCCATCCGGCCGGGTTTCACGTGCTGCTGAAGCTACCCCATCCGTGGCGGGCCGCGGAATTCGCCGGCGCCGCCCGCGCGTTGGGCATCGCCATCGTGCCCGGCAGTGCCTTTTCCCTGGAGCCCGGTGAGATGGCCGACAGCGTACGGGTCTCCCTCAGCGCCGTCCCGGACCGCAACACCCTGGCCGGCGCCCTGCAAACGCTGCGCGACCTGGTCGACACCAATCCCGTCACCCGCTCCCTGATCTGAGCGGTTTTTTATTGCCCGTCGAACGGGCCCACCGTGTGGGCGTGATTCAAGGGACCGTGGCCATGGCCGTAGCCCGGCGCCGTGCGGATCGCCTCGAACACGTAAGCGCGGGCTCGGGCGACGGCGTCGCGCAGGGTCATGCCCTGGGCCAGGCCGGCGGCGATGGAGGATGCCAGGGTGCAGCCGGTGCCATGGGTATGCTGGCTGTCGATGCGCGGGCCTTCGAATATCTCGGCGCCGCCCTCGGTCAGCAACAGGTCGCGCACGGTGTCGCCTGCCAGGTGACCGCCCTTGAGCAGCACCGCCTCGGGCCCCAGCGCCCGCAACGCTTCCGCGACGGCTTCCTGGCCCGCAGCGGCAACGGACAACCCCGTCAACGCTTCGGCTTCGGGGATGTTGGGGGTCACGATGGTGGCGCGGGCGACCAGTTTGTCGCGCAGGGCCTGGGCCGCGCTGTCCTGCAACAGGGCATGCCCACCCTTGGCGATCATGACCGGATCGACCACCAGCGGCACGCCGGGCGCCTTGGCTTGCAATGTGTCCACGATGGCGTCGATGACTCCGACGCGGGAAACCATGCCGGTCTTGACGCAGTCGGCGCCGAGGTCTTCGAGCACCACGGTCATCTGCCGGGTGACGAAGTCGGGATCGACGTCGACGATGCCGAACACGCCCTGTGTGTTCTGCGCCGTCAGCGCGCTGATCGCGGTCATGGCGAAACCGTTCAGCGCCGTCACGGCCTTGATGTCGGCCTGAATGCCGGCGCCGCCGCCGGAATCCGAGCCGGCGACGATGAGCACCCGTCCTTTCATGGGATTACCCGCCCGGTCACGTCTGGGCGATGACGTCGTTCAGGGTCTCGACGATATGATCGACCACGCCGCTGACCATGGTCTCGTCGTCGCCTTCCGCCATCACCCGCACCAAGGGTTCGGTCCCGGATTCGCGGATCAGCACGCGGCCGGTGCCGTTGAGACGGGTCTCGCCATCGGCGATGGCCTGCTTGACCGCCGGATTTTCCAGTGGCTGTCCGCCGTTGTGGCGCACGTTCTTGAGCAGTTGCGGCACCGGGTCGAACTTGCGGCACACTTCGCTGGCCGGTTTGTCCGACTGGGCGATCACCGACAACACCTGCAGCGCGGCGATCAGCCCGTCGCCGGTCGTGCAATGGTCGCTGAGAATGATGTGGCCGGATTGTTCGCCGCCCACGTTATAGCCCTGCTCGCGCATGCATTCGACGACGTAGCGGTCGCCGACCTTGGTGCGCTCGAGGCCGAGGCCGAGCGACTGCATGTAGCGCTCGAGGCCGAGATTGGACATGACGGTGGCGACAAGGCCGTTGCCCTTGAGCAGTTCGCGCTCGTGCAGGGATTCGGCGATCAGGGCCATCAACTGATCGCCGTCGATCAGTTCGCCCTTCTCGTCGGAGATGACACAGCGGTCGGCGTCGCCGTCGAGGGCGATACCGACATCGGCCCCTTCCTCGACCACCTTGGCCCGCATGAAGTCGCTGGCCGTGGAGCCGCAGTCCTTGTTGATGTTGAAGCCGTCGGGCGAGACACCGATCGGCAACACCTCGGCCTCCAGTTCCCACAACACGGTCGGCGCGACGCGGTAGGCCGCGCCGTTGGCGCAGTCGACCACCACCTTCATGCCGCCGAGACGCAGGCCCTTGGGAAAGGTGTTCTTGGCGAATTCGATATAGCGGCCGACGGCATCGTCGAGACGGGTGGCGCGGCCGAGCCGGTCGGGCGCGGCCAGTCCGTCCGTCAGGCCGTTGTCCATCATCTCCTCGATTTCCAGTTCGACGTCGTCCGACAGCTTGTAGCCGTCGGGACCGAACAGCTTGATGCCGTTGTCCTGGAACGGATTGTGCGAGGCCGAGATCATCACGCCCAGGTCGGCGCGCAGGCTGCGGGTCAGCATGGCCACCGCGGGGGTCGGCATGGGACCGACCAGCACCACGTCCATGCCCACCGAGATGAATCCGGCGGTCAGGGCCGGCTCGATCATATAGCCCGACAGGCGCGTGTCCTTGCCGATCACCACCCGGTGACGGTGGGCGCCGCGCAGAAACCGGCGGCCGGCGGACATGCCGACGCGCAGGGCGATATCGGCCGTCATGGGTACGCTGTTGGCCGTGCCGCGAATGCCGTCGGTGCCGAAATATTTACGTGTCATCGACTAAGGATCCCCAGGGGACGCCCAAGAAACATGGGCCGCGGCCAGTATATACCGCCGGGGCCGTTAACGGAGTCTTGTCGCCTGAAAGCCCCGTGTTACACCGGGCTCTCCGGCCCCGTCAACCAGTGAAATGCGGCCCAGATTCTCACCGCCTGAACCGTCTCCGCCACGTCGTGCACACGCAGGATCTGCACGCCCTGCGCCGCCCCCCAGAGCGCCGCCGCCAAGGAACCCGGCATGCGCTCTTCGGCCGGCGCGCCGTCCGCCAGGCGGCCGATGGTGCTTTTGCGGGAAATGCCCAGCAAAACCGGGCATCCCAACCCGTGCAGCAGGGCCAAATGGCGCATGAGGCGCAGATTGTGCTCCACGGTCTTGCCGAACCCGATACCGGGATCGACGACGATACGGTCCCGCCCTATGCCGGCCGATTCACACGCCAGAAGCCGCTCCTCGAGGGCATCGTAGACGTCAAGCAGGGCATCATCGTATCGGGGGTCGTCCTGCATGGTACCGGGATCGCCTTGGCTGTGCATGAGCACAACCGGCATGGCGCCATTTGCGACCACCGACATCGCGTGCGGATCGTGTGATAGCGCGCTGACGTCGTTGATGATGGCGGCGCCGGCCTTGACCGCCGCCGCCATCACCGGCGCATTGCGCGTGTCGACGGAAATAGGCGGCGCATCGGGACGTTCGGAAAGCGCGGCAATCACCGGCCGCACCCGCGCCAGTTCCTCCTCCAGGCTGACCGGCTTGGCACCCGGCCGGGTGGATTCGCCGCCGACGTCGAGGAAGTCCGCCCCCTGGCCGATCAATGCCGTGCCGTGGCGTATGGCCTGTTCGGTGCCGTCATGGTGGCCTCCGTCATAGAAACTGTCGGGCGTGACATTGACGATGCCCATGATCCGCGGACGGTCCATGGGCACGCCACAGAGCGCGGGCCGCGATGCGCTTATCCGCTCAAGCAGGGAAGCCAATTGCGGAACACCCCGCAGTTGCGGGACCGAACATGGCGCCCAGGTCGCGTTCTCCCCACCTCGGCGCCTGTATATCCGGACAGCCGTAAACGCCAACGGGCCGCCGGCGAGCGGCAGACCGTCTCCGGAAGCCAGAACCTGTGCGGCATGATCACCGCCCAAGATGGAGAACGGCTCAAGGTAGATGCGGTCGGACGAAGAAAGGCCCTGCAACGGGGCAGGGCCTTCATCGGTCGTCATTTATGAACGTCCTCGGTCGTCAGGAACCGGGCTGAGGCTCGGGCTCGAAATCGCCCGTCGGCTCGGCACCGTCGTCCTTGGACGCTTCGGTGGTGGGCACGGCCGACTTGGCGCCGTGATCGTGCGGCGGCTCTTCCTCCGGCGGCCGTTCGATCGATTCGCCGCGCAGCAAGGCCTTCACTTCGTCGCCCGAAAGGGTTTCGTATTCCAGCAGCGCCTTGGACAACAGCACCAGATCGTCGTTCCTCTCGGTCAGGATGCGGCGGGCCGCGCTTTCGGCTTCCTCGATCAGCCGGCGCACCTCTTCGTCGATCATGCGCGCCGTCGCGTCCGAAACGCTCTTGTGCTGGGTGACGGAATGGCCGAGGAAAACCTCTTCCTGGTTGTCGACATAGCGCAACGGGCCGAGCTTCGAACTGAAGCCGTATTCGGTGACCATGCGCCGGGCCATGTTGGTGGCCTGCTGGATGTCGTTGCCGGCACCCGTGGTGACGTTCTCGGCGCCGAAGGTCAGTTCCTCCGCCACCCGGCCGCCGAACATCATGGCCAAACGGGATTCCAGTTCGATCTTGGAATAGCCGTACTTGTCGTGCTCGGGCAGGCTCATGGTGACTCCCAGCGCACGGCCGCGCGGAATGATCGTCACCTTATGCAGCGGGTCGCTTTTCGGCATGTTGAGGCCGACCAGGGCATGGCCGGCTTCGTGATAGGCGGTGATTTCCTTTTCCTCGTCGGTCATCACCATGGAGCGGCGCTCCGGCCCCATCATCACCTTGTCCTTGGCTTCCTCGAACTCGGTCATGGTGACCAGGCGCTTGTTCTTGCGCGCCGCCAGCAATGCCGCCTCGTTGACCAGGTTGGCCAGGTCGGCGCCGGAGAAACCGGGCGTACCGCGGGCAATGGTGCGGGCCTCGACGTCCGGACCGAGCGGCACCTTGCGCATGTGTACCTTGAGGATCTTTTCGCGGCCGATGATATCCGGGTTGGGCACCACCACCTGGCGGTCGAAACGGCCGGGCCGCAGCAGGGCCGGGTCGAGCACGTCGGGGCGGTTGGTGGCGGCCACCAGGATCACGCCCTCGTTGGCCTCGAAGCCGTCCATCTCGACCAGCAGCTGATTGAGGGTCTGTTCGCGTTCGTCGTTGCCGCCGCCCAGGCCGGCGCCGCGGTGGCGGCCGACGGCATCGATTTCGTCGATGAAGATGATGCAGGGCGCGTTCTTCTTGCCCTGTTCGAACATGTCGCGGACCCGGCTAGCGCCGACGCCGACGAACATCTCGACGAAATCGGAGCCGGAAATGGTGAAGAACGGCACGTTGGCCTCGCCGGCAATGGCCCGGGCCAACAGGGTCTTACCGGTACCGGGCGGTCCGACCAGCAGCGCACCCTTCGGGATCTTGCCGCCCAGGCGCTGGAACTTGGCCGGATCTTTCAGATATTCGACGATTTCTTCCAGCTCTTCCTTGGCTTCGTCGATGCCGGCGACGTCGTCGAAGGTGACGCGGCCCTGGCGCTCGGTCAGCAACCGCGCCTTGGACTTGCCGAAACCCATTGCCCGGCCGCCACCCGACTGCATCTGACGCATGAAAAAGATCCACACGCCGATCAGCAGCAGCATCGGGAACCAGGAAATGAAGATATTCAGGAGCGGGCTGGATTCGTCTTCGGGCTTGGCGCTGACCCGTACGCCGCGCTGGGTCAGACGCTCGGTCAGGCCGGGGTCGTCCGGGGCGTAGGTGATGAAGTCGCGGCCGTCGCGCAGCTTGCCGACGATGTTGTGTCCGCGGATTTCCACCGCATTGACCTGTCCGCTTTCCACCTCGTTAAGGAAATCGGAATAAGCCAGTTCGTTGTTGGATACCCGGCTGCTCGACCCCTGGAACAGATTGAACAGCGCCACAACGATCAGCGCTATGATCAACCACAGCACCAGGTTTTTGCCGAAATAATTCACGTTTTAAACCTCTTACAAACAGCCGCCCCTGCGTTCGGGTCAACATACCCTCACCGCCGCACCGAAGGCCATTTTTCGGTGACAGTCTTAACATAATACCTAATGACCGGGAGACAACGGGTCATTGTTCGGTCTTTTTGGGCGAAAAAACGGCTGAATCGAAGGGAATCGGCGTTAACGGCAGCCGCGGCGCGAAGACAATGGCGACCGAATTCGCCAAATCGGCATATTTTCGGTCGATATATCCGAGATGCGGGACGAAGACCGGACCATGCGTAGCCCACACCGCCGGCAACACGGGAATGATGTCCGACGGCATTCCACTCGGCACTCTGTCCAAGTCCTTTTTGACGGCCACCCAACCGTCCCGGCCAAGCAGACGCACGTCCAGACCATGAACCGAAGCGCCCGGGTCGGGCGGCGTGGTGATCCTGAACCGGCGGTCCCAGGACGCCACCATATTGCCTTGGAGAGGCACCGCGGGCAGCGGATGGGACTGCCTCTCCGGTTCGCGCCCCACGAAACCGGTTTGCCCTTTCACGAACACCCGGCAGCCGGCCAGCGTTCCCCCGCCGGGCGTGTCCCGGCATAGGGCAGTGGCGAGCCGATGCAGGCTGTCCGGTCCCGGCACGTACGGCCGCCCCGATACGGTGGCGAGAACACGGCCAAGGGCGCCGGACACCAGATCGGCGGGCCGGGATCGCCAGGCGGGCAGATTTATCCGGGCAAATCCGGCCTCGTGGAATTGAACGGTTCGAGCCAGGAACCGCGATTGCGCCGCGCCGGACAAACGGCGCCAGCGGGCCATGACCGCGGACGCGTGTCGCAGCTTATCCGACCAGTCCGATTGACCGCCGAGAAACCGGCGCAATCGGATGCGCTCGAAGTGCGCACTCCGGTTGCTGGGATCGTCGATCCAACGCAGATGCCGTTTGACCAGCATCGCCTCCAATTGGGCCCGCGGCACACACAACAGGGGACGCAATAGCCGCACCCCGCCACGGTGGGCGCAGGCCGGCATGCCCGCCAAACCATCCAGGCCCGATTGCCGGCCGAACCGCATGGCCACCGTTTCCGCCTGATCGTCTCGATGATGCGCCACAAGCAAGTGCATGACATCGTGTTCCCGGCACCAGCCTGTCAGCAGGTCGTACCGCGCTTCCCGCGCGGCCTCCTGAATGCCGGCCGCCGGACGGGGGCCTTTCCATTTCAGAATGTGATGGTCGACGCCGAGGTCCGTCATCCACGCCGATACCTTCCGGGCTTCTTCGGCGGATTCGGGTCGCAGCCCGTGATCGACGGTCAGGGCCGTCACGCGGCCGCCCTGCCGCAGTGCCCACCGGTGCGCCAGATGAACCAGCGCCAGGCTGTCCGCTCCGCCGGACACGGCAACGGCAATGTGCGGGGTCGATTCAAAGGGGCCCAGATCACGAATGCAGCCGGCGAAGGACCGATCGTCCAACACGGATGCAGAGCTTGCGTTGGCCTGGGATTGAACCATGCCGGCAGTATACGCGCCGGACCGGTTACTTACACTTGGCGCGTTCCCGCTCGGTCGGCATGCGCTGGCGAATCGCCGAGGACAGGCTCGGAAATTCAGCCGCCAACTGATCGAACGCCGCGCACGCTTCCTCCGTCTGTCCGAGATGGGTCAGGCTCATGCCCAATTTGAACAGATTGTCCGGCGCCTTCGGGTTCTGCTTGTAGTTCTCGTATCCCGCCAGGAAAGCGCGTGCCGCCTGGTCGTAGATTTCCCGCACGTAGAAACTCTCACCCAGCCAGTATTGCGCGTTGCCGGCCAGACCGTCGTCGCCGTGAGCGGCGAGGAACTCCTGAAACGCGACCTGCGATTCCTCGTAGTCCCCTTGTGCCAGAAGGCGAAAGGCGAAGTTGTACCGGGTTTTGGTATCGCCCGGCGGCAACACGCTTTTCGGTACGGCCGCGACGACGTTACCCGCCTGGTCGGCCGGCAGCGTGCCAAGGGTGCCGGGCTGGGACGGCGGCGGTGGCGCAGGGCTTGCGGCGGCAACCGCCGGCTGCGCCGTATCGGGGGCCGCGCCTGCGGTCACCGGCGGAGTGCCGGTTCCGCCCTGGTTCACTTGCTGCAGCATGCGTTCGATGCTGGTCAGCCGGAAGTCCACGTCCGCCACCAATTTGTCGAGGCGCTGGCGGACGACGCTGATGCCGTGATCTGTGCGCTCCACCGATCCGGTCAGGGCGCGCAACTCCGTTTCCAACTGATCGATGCGCACCGACAATTCGGCCGCCTGCGTCGGCGCCAAATTCCCGACCGTCGACGGCGCGCCGCCGTCGGGTGGGGGCAGGGTTCCGCCGCCGCGATAGAACTGACGCTGAACTTCACCGAGATCCCGTTCCAGACGGTTCAAACGGTCGATCAGTTCGCGGACCTGGTAATCCTGGGCCAACGCATGGGGTGCGGCGAATAGCCACACGGCCACCAGAACGAACAAGGCACCCACCGTTCCCGGGCACCGCACGTTTCCGTTTCCGCTCAAGCGTCGCATCGTCCCTCCCAAGGCCTTGCCGGCGAAATTCGAATACACGGCGCGTATTCCGCCACGCGCTCCTCATCGGACAAGAAACCAGACACAGAAATTAGGCGGAATTATGTTACCGCCAAAACGGCATCGCCCGCCCGATCGGTCCGGGTAGACCGACGAGGCGGGCGTGGTAACCGTTCAACCTGAGCGGAGGTTACTGAACGACCGTCACCGAGCGCCGGTTCTGCGCCCAGGCCGCTTCGTTCGAACCCAGTGCCTCAGGCCGTTCCTTGCCGTAGGAAATGGTGCTCAGCCTGTTGGCATCGACCCCCAGGGCAACGAGATAGGCTTTCGCGGCATTGGCGCGGCGCTCACCCAAGGCCAGGTTGTACTCGCGCGTGCCGCGCTCGTCGCAATGGCCCTCGATGGCGATTGTCACCGACGGATAACGCTGCATCCACGCGGCCTGGCGTTCCAGGGTCCGGCGGGCTTCCGGCGACAGATTGTATTTGTCGAAATCGAAGAAAACGCGGTCCCCAACATTGAGGACGAAATCCTCGGCGCTACCCGGGCGCGGGCCCGAAGCTTGTTGCGTTGCGGTGGACTGTGTCGTCGACTGCTGTTGAACGGCTGGCTGTGTCGAACCGGTCTGGCCCCCACCGCCTGTCGAATCAGCGGTCTCTTCCGGAGCGGTTGAACACGCCGCTACAAACAGCATGACTGCGGCAACGCCGATTACCTTGCCGCCGAGATTTCCTAAGTGCATCTAGACAACTCCCCTATAAGGCGTCTCTAAGGAAAGATTGAAATGATTTCTACGTATTTGACTTTGAGAATCGAAGTAATCGGCGACCCCCATTAACAAACAGTTACCGCATCCACCCCAAAAAGAGCCAAACACCTAAAAGCATTAACCATATTCCGCCCGACTATACTGACCACCCCCTAGCGAATCAAGGGGGACAGCGGCGACCAGGCCGGGTCGGACGCATCGATGGGTGTCACGATTTCCCGCTCGTTGTAACCGGTCAGATCGATCGACCACAAACGCGGTCCGCCGCCGCGGCCCTGCTCGTCAGATGGGCCTTGCCGGAAGAACATCAAGACACGCCCGTTCGGCGACCAGGTTGGGGCCTCATCCAGGAAGCTTTCGGTCAGCAAACGCTCGCCCGAGCCATCGGGACGCATGACGCCGATGAAGAACCGGCCCTTGTGAATCTTGGTAAACGCGATCAGGTCGCCACGCGGGGACCATACCGGCGTCGCGTAACGGCCGGCCTGGAAGCTGATGCGCTTGATGTTTGTGCCGTCCGCGCTCATCACATAGATCTGCTGCGTGCCGCCGCGGTCGGAATTGAACGTCACCTGGGAGCCATCGGGCGAGAATGTCGGCGATGTGTCGATGGACGGATGCTTGGTCAGGCGGGAGATCACGCGGGTGGACAGGTCCATGACATAAATGTCGGAATTGCCCTCGCGGGCCATGCTCATGATGACGCTGTCGCCGTCCGGAGAGAATCTCGGCGCGAAGGTCATGCCGGGGAAATCGCCAAGCACTTCCTGCTGTCCCGTATCGATGTTGTAGAGGTAGACCCGGGGCCGGTTCCGCAAATATGACAAATATGTGATTTCTTGCCGCTTGGGTGAGAACCGCGGCGTCAGAACCAGGTAATTGCCGTTGGTCAGGAAGCGGTGGTTGAAGCCGTCCTGATCCATGATGGCGAGACGCTTGACCCGCCGGTCGGCCGGTCCGCTTTCGGCGACGTAGACGACTCGCGTGTCGAAATAACCCTCTTCGCCGGTCAAACGTTTGTAGATGGCATCCGAGATCAAATGACCGACACGGCGCCAGTTGTCCGGATCGGTAAAATAGACCAGACCGGTGATCTGCGTTTCGGCGATGACATCCCACAGCCGGAATTCGGTACGCAGGCGCCCGTCGGGCACGATTTCGACCCGTCCGGTTACCAGCGCCTGGGCATTGATGATGCGCCAGTCGCCGAAGCGCGGCCGGACCTGGAGATCCTCCGCCTTCTGGATAAACGACGCCGGGTCGAGCGGCCGGAACAGGCCGGAGCGTTCCAGGTTGTTGCTGATGACCCCGGGTATGCCGGATGCCGCCTGGGTGGCGTTGGGCGCCACCAGCGCGAACTGGGTGATGGCCACGGGCAGCGGATCGACATTGCCGCGGGTGATATCGATCTCGAGCACCGCACGGGCCGGCTGTGCACCGGCGATCGCCGACACGACTGCAAAAGCCACGAGGCCGGCCCAAGGTTGGCGGACGAACTTGATCAATGAACGAACCATGCTTCCCTACCCGTCGAGCATTTGTTTGGGATTGAACGTCAAGACGATGTCCCGCCAGCGCTCGTATTTGTCTCTCGGCATCTTATACGGAGCACACTGCAGGACGGCCCGCCGCGCGCTTTCCGCGGCCGTACGATAAAATTCCTGACCCGCCTTGTCCATCCGAGCCCGGTCGACGATTTCCGGCGACCCGCGAAGCGTCCCGTCGACGTTCAAGGCGATGCGAATCTTGACCACCAGGTTTTCCGCATCGCGCGCGCCGGCCGGCACGGTCCAGCATCGCTCGATCTGGCGGCGCAGAAAGTCCACGTCGCTGATGGTCAGCCTGGCGACAAACGCCGACGTCGGCGCCGTGGTCGATGCCTTGATCTCCGGCCGCTTGAAGACCGGCACCTTTTTCTTGGCCGGCTGTTTCGGGCCCTCGTCCTTTTTCTTCTTGTCGAGCAGCGCGGCGATGCGCGAGGAATCGAAGGCGGGCTTTTTCTCTTCCTGTTTCTTGGCCGGCGGCGTTTTCGGCTTGGGCGGCGGTTTCGGTTTGGCCACGGGCCGCGGCACCGGCTTGGGCGCGGGTTTGGGCTCTTCCTTCTTGACCTCCGGTTCGGGCTCCGGCTTGGGCGGCTCGGGCACGGGTTCCGGTTCGGGCAACGCCGCCATCTTCAACGGCGCCGGCTCGGGTTCGGGTTCCGGTTCGACAACGGGTTCGGGTTCCGGCGGCGAAGGCGGTGGAGGCGGCGGTGTCGCGGCCTGTTGCTTGGGCGGCTCGGGGGTTTCCGGCTTTTCCTCCGGCTCCTGCTCCGGCTCCTTGGGCGGCAGGTTGGTCTCGTCGGTCACCTCGACGATATCCACTTCGATGATGGGCACGTCCAGGCTCAATTCGTCCACCGTCCACGGCAGGCCGAAATAGGCGATCACCAGCACGCACACGTGCATGATCGCGGATATGAACGCGCCCGTTCGCATCCAGCCGTCTTAGTCCGTTCGTGAGGCCCGGTTCATCCACACGGTCCTTATTGCGCCGACTTTTTGTCGGAATTAAGGCCTGGAGCCGGGGTTTCGACGGGCGTGGAGATCTCGGATCGGGACCCCGGCGACTTGGCGATCAGGGCAACCCGCCGGTACCCGGCGGCGGTGATGGTCCCCATGACTTCCATGACCCGGCCGTAGTGGATGGTCTGGTCACCGCGAATGAAGATGCGCGGCGTTTCCGTGCCGGCGGCTTCGACGATGGCATTCAGCCGCGGCACCAGAACATTCAGCTGTACCTGCGTGTCCTGCAGATAGATGGCGCCGGCGGAATCGACGGTGATGGCGAGCGGCTCGTCCGCGCCGGGCACGGCCGCCGCCTTGGTTTTGGGCAGATCGACCTGAACGCCGACGGTCAACAGCGGCGCCGTCACCATGAACACGATCAACAGCACCAGCATGACGTCGACGAACGGCGTAACGTTGATCTCCGCCATGGGCCGGTAGCGCCGCGCCTTCCAGACGTGGCGCTGCTCCATACTGCCGCCGGCGATCATGAGTCTTCCTCATCGAGTTGCCGCGAGAGAATGGCCGAAAATTCGCCGGCGAACCCTTCCAAGCGCGTGGCATAGCGGCCGAGGTCGTTGGAGAACTTGTTGTAGGCGATCACCGCCGGAATGGCGGCGACGAGGCCGAGCGCCGTAGCGAACAGGGCTTCTGCGATGCCCGGCGCAACCACCGCCAGGTTCGTGTTCTTGGTATGGGCGATCGCCTGGAAGCTGTTCATGATGCCCCAGACGGTCCCGAACAGGCCGAGAAACGGCGCCGTCGAACCGACGGTGGCGAGAAATCCGAGATAGCGTTCCAACCGCTCCACCTCCCGGTCGATGGTGATGCGCATGACCTGGTGGATCCGCGTTTGCAGCCCCGCACCCAGCTTGTCCTTGCGGCCCAATCCGCGGTCGGACGAGCGGCGCCATTCCCGCATGGCCGAGGCAAAGAGTGTCGCCAGCGGGTGTTCCGGATTGGCGCCGATCACATCGAACAATTGATCGAGCGAACCGCCCGACCAGAACTGGCGCTCGAATTCGTCCGCCTGGCCTTCCAGGCGCCGGAACCGCATCAGTTTTTCGTAGATAATCGCCCAGCTCCAAACCGACGCCAGGATCAGCATGATCATGACCGTCTTCACGATCCAGTCGGCGCGCAGGAACAGGCCGACAATGGAGAAATCGCCGGAGAAGGATCCGGCAAGTTCGCTGGCCGCGACCAAGGTTTCGTTTTCCATTCAATCGTCTCCGACCATAAAGAAAGTTCCGCTATTCAGTGTCATGGCAAAAGGGGTTGCAGCGCGTCGCGCGCCAGCGCCGGAATGCGTTTCGGTTTTCCCGCGGCATTGATGCAGGCGAGCCGCAGTCGGGCGGTGACCAGATCCTCGCCGTCCTTGCGCACGATCTGCTTCACGTCCATGGTCGCGCCCCCGGCCTTGGTGATTCGCGTCCAGACGTCGATCCGGTCGTCCAGCCTGGCCGGCCTGAGGTATTCCACATGGCACGAGCGCACGGCGAAGGCGACGTCCTCGTCCAACTGCAACTGGCGCTGATTGATGCCCATATGGCGCAGCATGTCGGTGCGGCCCCGTTCGATAAACTTCAGGTAATTGGCGTAATACACGATGCCCGCCGCGTCGGTGTCTTCCCAATAGACCTTCATGGCCAGCACGTGCCAGCCGTCCACGATGCGGCCGGTATCGGCGGCGGTTGTACTCATACCGCCGGATCCGTGTCGGGATCGTCGTCCGTCATGGTGGACAAAAGGTTAAGCTGATTGGCCGCCTGCTTCGGCACGGGCATGTCCAGATGCTCGAACGCCGCACGCGTCAGCATGCGTCCGCGCGGCGTACGCTGGATCAGTCCCTGTTGGATAAGGAACGGCTCGATGATGTCCTCGATGGTATCGCGCGGCTCGGACAGCGCGGCCGCCAGCGTCTCGACCCCCACAGGCCCGCCGCCGTAATCGACGGCGATGCGGTTGAGATAACGCCGGTCCATGGCATCGAGGCCGCGCTGGTCGACCTCGAGGCGGCCGAGCGCCGCGTCGGCCTTGACGGCGTCGATGCTTTCGGCGCCGGCCACCGCGGCGAAATCGCGCACCCGGCGCAACAACCGGCCCGCCACCCGCGGCGTGCCGCGCGAGCGCCGGGCGATTTCGTGGGCGCCGTCTTCCGACAATGGCACGTCGAGCAGCCGGGCGCCGCGCCGGACGATCTGTTCCAGTTCGCCGACCGTATAGAAGTTCAGCCGCATGGGAATGCCGAAGCGTTCGCGCAGCGGCGTCGTCAGCAATCCCGTCCGCGTGGTCGCGGCGACCAGGGTAAAGGGCTGCAGGTCGATCCGGACCGAGCGGGCCGCCGGCCCCTCGCCGATGATCAGATCGAGCTGGAAGTCCTCCATGGCCGGATACAGGATTTCCTCGACCGCCGGATTGAGCCGGTGGATTTCATCGATGAACAGGACGTCGCGCTCGGACAGGTTGGTCAGCAATGCCGCCAGGTCGCCGGCCTTGGCGATGACAGGGCCCGAGGTGGCGCGGAAATTGACGCCCAGCTCCCGGGCGACGATCTGCGACAGGGTGGTCTTGCCGAGACCCGGCGGGCCGACGAACAGCACATGATCCAGCGCCTCGCCCCGGGTCTTGGCCGCCTTGATGAAGACGTCGAGGTTTTCCCGCACCTGCTTCTGGCCGATGAAGTCATCCAGGCCTTCCGGCCGCACATTGTGATCGAAGCGGTCCTCGGGGCTGGCCTCGCCGGAGATCAGCCGGTTTTCCTCGGCGCCATCGCTCATCGCGCCAGTTCCTTCAGACTATCGCGGATCAGGGCCTGGACGTCGGCGTCGGCGCCCAGCGAACGGCCGACGGACGCCACGGCGCCGAAAGCCTCGGCCCGGCCGTAGCCCAGATTGACCAGCGCCGACACGGCGTCGCCGGCCGCATCCGGCGCCACCACCGGCACGTCGCCGCCAGCGGGCACCGCCTCGGCGGGCGACGCCATGGCCCCGGGGCCCAGAGCCAGTCCGGCGGCCTTGTCCTTCAACTCGCTGACGATACGGGCCGCCAGCCGCGCGCCGACACCGCTCGCCCGTGCCACCTGGGCCTTGTCCTGGGCGGCGATGGCCTGCACCAGTTCGCCCGGCTCCAGCACGGACAGGATGGCCAGCGCCACCTTGGCCCCGACGCCCTGCACCGATTGCAGCAGGCGGAACCAGTCCCGCTCGGCCGTCGACAGGAAACCGAACAACTGGATCTGGCTGTCCCGCATGTGGGTTTCCACGTGCAGACCGACGCGCTCGCCCACACCGGGCAGGCGGCTCAGCGTCCGGTTGGAACACGACACCAGATAGCCGACGCCGTTGGCATCGACGATGACCCAGTCTTCTCCGGTCGAATCGAGAATACCGCTCAGCTTGGCGATCACGTTTCACGTCCTCCGGCGGAGGCCAGGTTGCGCTGCAGGTTGCGGGCCGACGAGACGTGATGGGCATGGCAGATGGCCACGGCGAGGGCGTCGGCCGCATCGCCTCCGTTGATGGCGCAGCCCGGCAGCAGGATCTCCACCATGGCGTGGATCTGGCGCTTGTCGGCGTGCCCCGTTCCGACGACCGATTTCTTGATGTGGTTGGCGGAATATTCGGCCACCTCGATCCCCGTCTGCGCCGGCACCAGCAGGACGACGCCCCGGGCCTGGCCGAGCTTGAGCGTGGATGTGGGATTCTTGTTGACGAAGGTTTCCTCGACCGCCGCCGACGCCGGCCGCCATTCGGCGATCACGGCTTCCAGGCCGGCGTGCAACTGGCGCAACCGCTCCGACAACGGCGCCGCGCCGTCGGTCGACACGCTGCCGTTGGCCACGTGGCGCAACCGGTTGCCGCTGACGTCGACGACGCCCCAGCCGGTGTTGCGCAGTCCCGGGTCCAGTCCCAATAGCCTGAGCGTCGCCGTCATTCTCCTGTCAATCGTCGGTCATGGTACGGGACATCCGGCGCCTCACCCGCTGAAGCTTTCCATGAAGGCGTCGGAGACCTCGAAGTTGGCGTAGACGTTCTGCACGTCGTCATTGTCTTCCAATGTCTCGATCAGACGGAACAGGCTGGCGGCCTTTTCGTCGTCGATCGGCACCGTGTTCTGCGGACGCCAGATCAGTTTGGCACTGTCCGGATCGCCGAACCTGGCCTCCAACGCCTCACGCACCTGATGCAGGGTATCGGACGCGCAGACGATTTCATGGCCGTCGTCGCTCGATTCGACATCATCGGCGCCGGCTTCGAGCGCCGCCTCGAACATATCGTCGGCCGAGGCCGCCTCGGCGGCGTAGGCAATGGCGCCCACATGATCGAACATGAACGAGACCGACCCGGTCTCGCCCAGATTGCCGCCCGACTTGGAAAAGCTCGAGCGCACTTCCGCCGCCGTGCGGTTCTTGTTGTCGGTCAACGTCTCGACGATGACCGCGATGCCGCCGGGGCCATAGCCTTCGTAGCGGATCTCGTCGTAACTCTCGCCCGAATCCTCTCCGGTGCCGCGCTTGACCGCCCGGGCGATGTTGTCCTTGGGCATATTGGCGGCGCGGGCCGCGATAATGGCCGCGCGCAGACGCGGATTCATATCCGGGTCGGGCAGGCCCGATTTGGCGGCGACGACGATTTCCTTCGCCAGCTTGGTGAAGACCTTGGCGCGCTTCGCGTCCTGCGCACCCTTGCGGTACATGATGTTCTTGAATTGGGAATGGCCAGCCATGCCAGATCTCTAGCTCGAACGTTGTGTCATTGGTGCGGGATTTGGCGGGCTTGTAGCATATCTGACGCGCAACCGCATCATCTGCAACGATGCGGAAGGCAATTCTCTTAATCGGCGAATATGGCAAGATTTGGGCTGATACCGACACGGCGGCACGCCCGCCATGCACTTGGAGATCAGTCCATGGGCGGCGGCGGAAAGCCCCGATGGCGTTTGCCCGGCTTGACGAAGGGTGGCTGCGCCGCCAAACGGACACGATCGTCGGCCGACAGTTGCGGCATCAATTCGAGCAAAGCGGTCAGAACGATGTGCCGTGCGGCATCTTGTTGCGCGAACAGATCATTGAGGGCGTTCTCCAGCGCCGCGAGGTCCAGGTTTTCGCTGGCAACCGTCTCGCGCAGGCGCCGATGACCGGCTTTGACACCGTCCATCTTGTCCTTGACCCGGTCACGGTAGCGGTCCACCGCGGTTTGAAAGACCACGCGCCCCTCTGGTGACAGCGAATCCCGTAGCCGATCGAGCTTAAACTCGCGACGCGGCTTTGGCGGCGGCGCAAACCGCGGCCCCACGTTCTCTCCGAACAGATTGCCGATGATCGCCCCGCCCAGGAACAAATTGACCGCGAGCGATCCCATCAACAGAAAACCACCGGTCCTGCCACTCAGTTGCACCATGGCGTTACATGTCTCCGATCATGAGAACGAGCGAAACGAGATTGTCGCCGAGAAGAACCGGCCCCTCGGAGAGATCACTCGAAGGATTCGATGTCAATACACCAACCATGAGGCCGAGCGCGGCGGCGATACCAAAGACGGATACCGGCACCCTAAGCGGCACGGCAGGCCAGACAACCGACATCAGACTGCCCATCAATCCAGGCGACCTGCGCTTATCCATGGCGCGAGGGAGATTTCTTATCCGGGCCGGCAGCGCCCGAGACGGCTCGGGTGCCGGCAACTGATCGAGCGCCGCATCCAGGTCTTGCGCTTCCGACAGGGTTGCGCGCAGCCTCGGATATTGCCGCAGCAGGTCATCGGCATGGTCCGCCGCGATCCCCGGCCAGCGGACGGGATCGGCACCGTAGGCCGCGATAATTTCACGCAAGCGGGTTTCGCTGATGGGATCGTCGTTTGGCGTCATTTTGCCGCCTTTGTCATCGCTCATGTTCTTGACCGACTTCTTTTGCTGTTAGGGTTCGATGTCTCCGGCATGGCCTTGCAGGGACTTGCGCAAACTGCGCCGCGCCCTGGAGAGCAGCGATTCGATGGCCTCGACCGAGATCTGCATCACCTCGGCCGCTTCCCGATTGCCCAATCCCTGATAGTAGGTCAGGGCCAAGGCGGCCCGTTGCCGTTCGGGCAGCTTGCCGATGGCCGCCCCGACCAGCTTCGCCGTATCCTTGGCATGCAGCACGGCAAACTGATCCTGGTTCGGATCGGCGCCGTCGGGCACCGTATTGTGTGGTATTTCCCGCCGGCGCCGCAACCGGTCGACACACAAATTGTAGGCGACGGTATACAGCCATGTGCGGAACCGTGCGTCGGTTTGACACCAACGGGGACCGTGCTTCCACACCCGCAAAAATGTCTCCTGCGCCACGTCCTCCGCCTCGCCGCGATCCAGCGACGTCCGCGCCGCGAAAGCAACGATCTGGGTCAAATAGCGGTCAACGATGCAGCGGTACGCATCTTCGTCTCTCTGGGCCACGCGGGCCATCAGGGATTCGTCACTGGGTTCCTGCAACGTACCGTCGCCAACTGCCTTGACCGTCAACGGCCGCACACGGGCGGCACGCATATGCTAACCGGCCTTCGTCGCCGCTTGTCGCCGGCCGACAAGCCGTGTCCGGCCCACATGTCATATAAACGGGCCGGGAAAGCAATTCCGTCGCACGGCCGATACAAAAAAAACGCAGGTGATGCGGTGATCACCTGCGTAAAAACGAAACCGCAAACCGGCCGGCATCGCGCAAGGGCCGCGTGGAGGGTCGACCTTGCGCTCACTGCCGGGCGGTAACGGCATGATCAGACCAGGATCTCGAAGATGCTGTCATCGACATCGAAGCCCGCCTCTTTCAACGCGGACTGAATGTTGTCCTCGTCGTCTTCGCTGAGATTTTGCAGGTCATAGTCTCCGAGAATGCTGAAGACGGCCTCCATTTTCTGCTGGTCCACGCCGGACGGACCGCCAGGTGGCGGCGGACGATTCCCTTTCTCGCCGCTGCCCGGGAGTTGCAGGCCCTCGGCTCGCAACATCTCCTTGAGGTCCTTGCCGGGGCCGATTCCCGCATCGTGGAGCTGCGTTCTTAAGGCGTTATGGTCTTCGGCGCCCATGTTCTCGAGATCGAAATTGGAGAGGATGTCGCTGACCTGTTCGCGCTGGCTGTCCGACAGGGAATTGGAGGAAAAGGCCGATGGCGGCATCATCGGCGGAAGGTTTGCCGCGGATACTCCATACATGCTGGGGTCCTTTCGACTGGTTGGCATCAGAAGACGAAGTAGCGTTTGCTGCACAACGTCTAGACACTGAAACGGCCGAACAAGATAAATCCGTCTAATAATTTGACGAAATAGAGAATAAATTTTGTTTACTACTTATTAACCATAATATTTACCAAAGTATATTTTCCATTAATCAAGACAAACACCGAAGTATTCAAGTTTATCTCTGAATACTGCGGCATGCCGGAATCACCCCTTTGCCCTTGGGAACTCACGCCGGTTCCGAAACATAGGCATACAGGGCGACCGGCGCCTGCCGCCCGCGCACGGTCCGTTCCGGCAATCGGCGCCAATGGCCTGAAGAGCGCGGGTCGATCTCCGCCGCGGTCAGGACATCGGCGGTCACCAGCAAGGGCCGGCCCAGGGCCTTGGTCTGTTCCTCCACCCGGGCGGCCACGTTCACCACGTCGCCGAGGACCGTGTATTCCAGGCGGGTTTCGTCGCCGATGGCACCGCAAAATGCGTCGCCCCAGTGGATGCCGACGCCGACCGTGACCGGGTCCTGGCCGGATCGGGTCAGGGACTCGTTCCACACGCTGACGGCTCTCAAAACGTTGACGCCGCAATCGACGGCCTTGCGTGCATCGCCGCCGGAAGGTTTGGGCACGCCGAAGACGGCCATGACGCCATCGCCCATGAACTTGTCCACGGTGCCTCCGCAGCCTTCCACGGCCGCCGAGACACGGCGGCGGAATTCGGTCAGGAACCGTTCCAGTTCTTCCGGCGCCATGGTCTCCGTCCGCGCCGTGAAGTTGCGGATATCGGCGAACAGCACGGCCACGGCCTGGCGGCGGCTGTGCAGCAGTTCGTCGACGCCGCTGTCGGCCACCCGGTCGGCGACGCCTTGCGGCAGATAGCGTGTCAGATTGATCTTGCGCCGCGTTTCATCGATCGCCCGCAACAGGACGGTGCGGGAGCGGTAGACGGCGATGGCGAGCACGGCGGCGGCCACGGTGAGCATCACCAGGCGCATGAGATTGGGCGGCGCCGAATAGCGGCGCGCGAGCACGTCGGGCTGTGCCGTCTGCATGGCGTCGACCCAGCCGCCCGTGAGCAGGCCGACGACGGCCAGCCCCACGACCATCAGCCCCGCGACGAACATCAACAGGCGCGGGTTGTAGCGCAAGGCGCCGAAGGCCAGGACCACCGGTCCCATCCACACGCTGGGGAATGCCGCCGCGTAATTCACCGGCGTGTCGTGTACGGACAGGTCGATCCCCACGGCGCCGACATACAGGACGACGTCCCCCGTCGCGAAGGCCCACGACATCCAGCGCCGGAAGATGCGCGGCCGGGCCGCCCACAAGCCAAGCAGCCCCAGCAGGAAATAGGCGGAAACGAACCCGGTCACCAACCAGGCGATCGAGGCGATGGGAAATCCGACGGTCTTGGCGGGCACCCCGGCGAACACCGCAAAGGAAATGCCGACGAACAGGGCGGCGGACACCCGCAGGACCGCCACCGTGCGTTCCGCCCGCAACGCGGCATCGAAGAACAACTGTTCGGCGTAGGATCCCGTGGCGTTTCGGGTCATCTCCGGCGCACCGTCGTCCGACCAGCGAGCGATCAATCCGGCATCGCCGGCCGCAGCCGGCCGCCCATGCGGACGGGCGCTATTTTGGTCGCCAGGCCTGTGCGGTCGTCCGTTTCGACGAACACGCCGCACAGGGTCGCCTCACCGAGCGCCGGCTCGAAGCGGCCGCCGGCGATTTTGCGGGTGAAGCGGCGCAGCGGTTCCTCCTTGTTCATGCCGATGACCGAATCGTAGTCGCCGCACATGCCCAGATCGGTTTGATAGGCCGTGCCGCCCGGCAGGATTTGCGCGTCGGCCGTCGGCACGTGGCTGTGGGTGCCGACGCAGAGCGATGCCCGGCCGTCGACAAAATGCCCCATGGCCATTTTCTCCGACGTCGCCTCGCCGTGAATGTCGACCAGAATGAATTGCAGTCCGCCGCCCAGCACCAGGCGCTTCATCGCGTCCTCGACACAGGCGAAGGGATCGTCGAGGGCGTCCATGAACACGCGGCCCATGACGTGGATGATGCCCACTTTGGCCCCGGCCGTCGTCTCGAAAGTCGCCACGCCCCGGCCGGGTGTGCCCTTGGGATAGTTGTGCGGCCGCAGCAGCTTGGGGTCGCCGCCGATATAACCCTGGGTTTCCTTCTGGTCCCAGGCGTGATTGCCGGTGGTGATGGCGTCGACGCCGGTCTCGTAGAATTCCGTGCAGATCTTTCCGGTAATGCCGAAGCCGCCGGCGGCGTTTTCGCCGTTGACCACGACGAAATCCAATTTGAGGTCACGCCGCAATTCGGGGATGTAGCGGGTGACGGCTTCGCGGCCCGAACGCCCGACCACATCGCCGCAATACAGTACTCTCATAAAACGTCTCTCACTGCTTCTCGGCGTGCGGGCGGATGGTTTCCTTGTCGGTCACGATCAGATCGAGGGGCTGGTCGAACGCCTCCCGTGCCACCGCGTCCACTTCCTGAACGGCGTAGGCGTATCCGATTCCCAGAACGGCCCGGCCGGACGACCGTGCCGCGCTGAGGGTGCGGTCATAATAACCGCCGCCATAGCCCAGCCGATAGCCCTTCCGGTCAAACGCCAGCAACGGCACGACGAGGACATCGGGCACGATGACCGGTGCGTCCGGGGGCGGCGTAGGAATATCGTGTGCGCCGTCGATCATCCCGGTATCCGGCATCCATTGCCGGAACACAAGCGGTGCATTCCTGCCGGCAACCACCGGCAATCCGACAACCGTTTGCCTGCCGGCCAGAGCATGCAGCAGCGGACGCGTGTCGATTTCGGACCCGACCGGCCAGAACACCGAGACGGCATCGGCTTGGGTCATTTCGGAAAGCGCCAGCAACCGGTCCCGCGCGGCCAGCGCCGCCGGGGGGCCTGACGCGGCGTGATATGTTTTGCGGATACGGCCGGCTTCCCGGCGCAATGCACTCTTTTGTTCGGATATGGACGTCAAGCAGCCGTTCCCGTTTCAGGCCGGGTGTCCGGAGGCGCAAAGTGGGCGGGACCACCGGAGCCGTGAGTGCGATGGCATTCTCTGTGGCCTGGATGAACCAGGTGGGCGCCAAAATACCGAAACCAGGATTCCGGCAGCGTCAGCTCCCGAGAGAAGTGCATTGGCCCCAGGAATGTGAGCACTGCACGCGCATGGCAGAACCCGCCCGTTCGCTAACTTAGGCACTCTCCAGCCGCGCAGCAATACTGTCGAGGCGTTTGGCCAGGGCTTCGACGCGGGAATCGTCCGCCGCCGAATTCAATCCCAAATTGCCTTGAGGGGCCGTTTTCGATGATTTTCCGTCACCGCCGGCCTGTGCCGCCTGTCCGTCGCCGCCTTTCAGTGCGGCGATTTCCTGGCGCATGGTTTCCAGTTCCGAATACGCTTCCTCAAGGTCTTCGGCGATCAGCAGGGACGCCATCAGCAACAGGCGCTCGTCGCCGACCTGGCCCATGGCCTGGGCCAGTTCCTGCACGCGGTTGTCGATGAATTCCGCCAGATACAGGACGTGATCCTCTTCCCCGTCGTCGCAGCCCACCTGGTAGGTGACGTTGTTGACCTTGACGTTGACCTGTCCCATGTCAGCCATCCAGCACCGCGCGCAGACGATCGATCGCCGTGTCCAGTTGCTGCACGGCGGTCCGGTTCAATTCGTTGAGGTCCGCGTTTTGATGTTCCAAATCCTGGACCCTCTGTTGCAGCGCCTGGGCCGCGGCATCGTCCGCCGCGGCTCGCGGAGCCGCATCCAAGGCATTTTCGAGACGCGTGACTGCCCGTTCGAGCTTATCCCACGCGGAGGCACCATCGGCCATTTGTCAATTCTACTTTCTTTTTAAACACTTATTTGACGCCACAACGGGGCGAAAGGATACGCCCGGCGTAACGAACGCGTCAACCGACTCAACCATTTCGACAACCCGGCTTGACGGAATCGGAAGCCCCGGCAACGGCAACATTGTTGCGCGACATTATAGTGCATTGACGTTACGGACGATGGTCGTCATTGTGCGCCCGCCCGGCGGCCCTTTCTGACGCTCGTTTTTCTCCGGATTGCCGACGACCCAAGCGTAGCTTCGGCGCCGCCAGCGTGATGGTTCATTCATGCGCCGGAGGTCCGATTCCCAGTCGGTGACAATTCGGCGGCACACAGTTGAAAGACAAGACAAGGCGCCCTTCATGTCCAACGCGGCCTCCCCCTCCATTCCAATGAACGCCCTATCCAACGCCCTTCGTTTTCTAGCGGTTGACGCGGTTGAGCGTGCGAAGTCGGGCCATCCCGGCATGCCGATGGGCATGGCGGACGTGGCGACGGTGCTGTTCACCCGGTTCCTCAAATACGATGCCGCCGATCCCCACTGGCCGGATAGGGATAGGTTCGTGCTGTCGGCGGGCCACGGTTCGATGCTGCTGTATGGCCTGCTGCACCTGACCGGCCACGGCGACTTCACCCTGGAGCAGTTGCAGGACTTCCGCCAGCTGGGCAGCCTGACCGCGGGCCACCCGGAATACGGCCACGGCGCCGGGGTGGAAACCACGACGGGACCGCTGGGCCAGGGCCTGGCCACGGCCGTGGGCATGGCCTTGGCGGAGAGGCACCTGGCGGCCCGGTTCGGCGATGCGGTGGTGGATCACTACACCTACGTGCTGGCCGGCGACGGCTGCCTGATGGAAGGCATCAGCCACGAGGCCGCCGGCCTGGCCGGACACCTGAAGCTCGGGAAGCTGATCGTGCTGTTCGACGACAACAGTATCTCCATCGACGGAAGCACCGACCTGACCTGTCAGGACGACCAGTTGGCCCGCTTCCGGGCCCATGGCTGGGATGTGTCGTCCTGCGACGGCCACGACACCGAGGCGGTGGCATCGGCCATTGCCGCGGCCAAGGAGACCGACACCCCCTCGCTGATCGCCTGCCGCACCACCATCGGCTACGGCGCGCCGACCAAGGGCGGCACGGCGGCGACCCACGGTGCGCCGCTCGGCGCCGACGAGATCGCCGCTACCCGGCAGGCCCTGGACTGGCCGCACGACCCCTTCGACATCCCCGCCGACATCGTCGCCGCCTGGCGCACCGCCGGCGCCCGGGGGGCGGCCGGCAACGCCGCCTGGCGGCAGCGCGTCGGGAAACTGGATACGGAGACCAAGACAGAGTTCGAACGCCGACTGTCGGGCACCCTGCCGGCGGAGCTCGATGCGGCCATCGACGCCCTGAAACAGCAACTCGCCGACGAGCAGCCCAAGCTGGCCACCCGCAAGGCCTCGCAAGTGGCCCTGGAGGCCATCAACCCGGTACTGCCCGACACCATCGGCGGCTCGGCCGACCTGACCGGCTCCAACCTGACCAGGACGGGGGACATGGAAGTTGCCGACGCCGATCACTACGGCGGCCGCTATGTGCACTACGGGGTGCGGGAGCACGGCATGGCGGCGGCCATGAACGGTCTGGCCCTGCACGGCGGGGTGATCCCCTATGGCGGCACCTTCCTGGTGTTCACCGACTACTGCCGGCCCGCCATTCGCTTGTCCGCCCTGATGGGCCAGCGGGTGGTCTATGTGATGACCCATGACAGTATCGGCCTG
>JANQFL010000059.1 GCA_028277845.1 Sneathiellales bacterium | reverse complement strand
GGGGTATGGCCGAGACGGCAGCCGCCGGATTTGGCGCCAAGACGCCCGTCCCACAAAAGCGCAATGGGGGGTTTCCGAGCGGCCGCCCCCCACGGCGTCAGACGGCTTGCGCGATGCCCGGCATCGCGCGGCCCCGTCTTCCTGGTGGGTGGGCAGGGCGCTCGAGAAACAGAATGGATTCCATCTAAAGAGGAATTGCTCTAGGGTGTGGCCACTTCCGAGGTCAGTGCCCGCTTGGCGGAATCGGTAGACGCAACGGACTTAAAATCCGTTAGAGGAAACTCTGTCCGGGTTCGAGTCCCGGAGCGGGCACCAGGACGCTCAATTTCACTATTCTTCCCTCACCCCACACCATACTCCGCGCCCCAGGCATAGGGTCCGTCGGGCAAAGGCGTGAGGCGTTCGCCGAGCGGGATGAGCGGGTGGCCAACGCGGAGCGGTACCTGGGCATAGACCTAGCGATGCATGATGCCGCCTCCTTCCCTTCCAATTCGCGCGGTTGCTGGGTCGGCATCTTCCGGCTGACGGGCGACCCGTTTCTACTTGGGCCACGGCGGCCCTCTATCCTCCGCCCCAATAACCGCCATGCGCGCCGGTTGCCAACGATCTCGCACCCCCACGACAATTTGCACAGACGAATTCATCCATGTTGTGCATGGTGATCCCGAGTTCCCGTCGCCCGCCTCTCCTGTCCAATCTTGTCAACATTCGCCAAATACAAGGAATGGAGCACGAGTACCGCCCCCATAACGTGCATAAACCACCAAGACCGATAGTTTTGTTAGGCAAATTTTTAGGGCTGCCCATCTAGTCTTGGGTGTAAGGACTCGGCGCAAGACCCTGTTCTGTTTGTGGTTTTTTTATCGATTTCGAAGCAGCCGGCGGGCCTGAATTGTCCCGCTCGATAAACACAGCATTTCACGAATACGGCGCTCATGGTTTGGTCATCTGTTAAAAATTTCTTCCTGGAAGATGGTGGCGGGCAGGGAAGCCCGAAGAACACAGCCGCTATGAACACGCGGACGGACGCTGATGGCTCCATGGCCGCCCTGGAAAAGCACCTGGCTGCCATATGCAGAGAAAACGGCAGCTTCGTCGGCGGCAAGATCAATTTCCTCAATCTGTCCCACCTCAAGGAAAAGCTTGGGCCCAAATGGCCGCGCGTGTCCAGGATCGTGCATATGATTACCGAGGACATCATCAAGACAAACCTGGACGAGAACGATTTCTTCGTTCGGGTGAACGAAAAGTCCTACATCATCGTGTTCGACGACCTGACGCAAGAGCAAGCCAGATTGAAATGCGCACTGATCGGCCAAGCCATTCTCCGCAAATTGCTGGGTGAAACGAAAACCTCGGACATGCTCGAAGTCAGCACCGCCGTGGCACAAGTTGACGGCAGTGTCGGACTGGAGCGGGTCAGCCTGTTCGAAAAAATGAATCAGGCGTTGGATAACGCGGAACCCGACATCGTGACCACGTCGGCCGTCAAGAAAGGCACGGCGAATAGCGGTGACGACGCCTCGGCAACGCCGGATCTGGCCAAGCTGTTCTTGGAAGCCGCCAACAAACTCAACCCCGACTTTCCCGACGATCTGCCGCAAGAGGCGAAGGCAAGGGCGAATGCGCAATCCGGCAAACCGGGCGAATTGACCCAGCAGCAGTTCGAGCACGGCATGGACGCTCTTCTCGCGCTCCTCGGCACGCAAGGCGGCGCGCTCGATCTCGATGTTCCGGACTTCCTGGACGAAATCGAAGCAGACGAAAACATCGAGGGCGCTGGCACCAAAGACGCAAAACGGACGGTCAAGCTGACCAAGGGCCCGGAAAAGGCCAGTGTGGCGCCGCCGGCCATATCGTTGCACTACCGACCGATGTGGAACATCAAGAACAACGTGATCAGTGAATATCAGAGTCAGTTGTGCCTGCAGGTAGAAAAAAGCGTGTTCGAGGGCGAGACCATATTCGGCCAGAATGCGGACGATCGAATTCTTGCCGCGGCGGACAATTATGTTTTGCGCAAATCGCTGACCGACCTATGCAAAGTTCTGCGCAAGCGAGCAAAGAACATCATGATCGTTCCGGTGCATTACGAGACCTTTTCGAGCCAGCGTTCGATGGATGGTTTTACGTCCCTGTGCCGCAGCATTCCCAAATCGTTGAAGCGCTTCATCGTCTGGGAGATTATTACGACTCACTCCCAGTTCATGCTGTCCCGTGTCTTCGACATCGCCAAGTTCCTGGAGAACTTTGGCCACGCCATCGTGCTGCGAACCGACATCGATTACACCTTGATCGACGAACTGTCCGATATGGGCATTTATGCCGTCGGTTGCGATATGACGTCCGAAACCCTAACCGAGGCGGACGCCATCAAGAAAATGGAAAGCTTCGTCACACGTGCATCCCGGTGTCGCCTGCGGACCTGCATCAACGGTTTGAATACAACGAGCCTTGTCACCGCATCGGTCTGTGCGGGTTTCGATTATGTCGGTGGCAGGGCGGTGTCAAAGGCGCTCGAGACTCCGGTCGGCATACGTCCTTTCACGACACTGGACATGTACAACGGCACGGCCCTGGATGAGCTTTAATGTCGGTTTACTGGGCCAGACACTCCCTTACGGTGGCGATCACATCATTGACTGAAAACGGCTTGGACAAGGTGGCATTGGCACCAAGCTGCTCAGCGGTTTTAAGATAATCCTGGTTCTTTGTCCGGCCGCCGCCGGAAATGGCAAGTATCTTCTGCCCGGGCGTTCTTTTGCGTAACTCCAGAATGACCTCTACGCCCTCCATCTCCGGCATGATGATGTCGGTAATGACCAGGTCGATATCCTTGCGATCGCCGTATACCTTCAATCCTTCTTTGCCGTTGGTGGCTTCCAGCACCTCATGATTGAATTTTTCCAGTACCTTGCGCAAGGTGCTGCGAACCATTTTCTCGTCGTCGATAATCAAAAATCGTGCCATAGCGTTTCGACCCTTTTGTCTGTCTTCGGCTATCGCCGGAACGCAGATGATTCATGCCGTCGGGCAATACATCCACCTACTCCGAGCCAACCTCGTGTGGGGTGCCTTCCATCTGCAAATCCAACAACGGGAAATACAGATGGAACGTCGTGCCTTCACCCAGAACGCTGTCCACCTTCACGGTGCCTCCATGTCCCGTAACCACACCGTGAACGACGGACAGGCCCAGTCCGGTACCTTCGCCAACTTCCTTGGTGGTGAAGAACGGATCAAACACCCTGGCCAAGATGTCCTGATTAATGCCAGTGCCGGTGTCGCGTACACTCAGAATGGCGAAGTCAGTGTTGGCCTCCATCGCGACATCCGGAAGTTCTCCCGGTTTGAAGGTCTCGACCCGGGAAGCGATTTCGATACTACCGGTGCCGACGTCCATGGCATCGGCGGCGTTGACAAAAAGATTGACAAGCGCCTGATGGATTTGAGTGTCATCACCTTCGATCGGCAAATCCTCATCCATCAGGCTGTCGACGATAGTCACCGTGGAAGGAATGGTTGAACGCAGCAGTTTCAAAGTCTCCTTGGTGATCTCGGTCAGGTCCAGTCGCCGGCGTTCCGGCCCATCCCGGCGGCTATAGGCGAGAATTTGCTCGACAAGCTTCTGGATATGCGTGCCGGCGTCCAAAATGTCCTGCAGATCCGACTTCAGGTCGTCATTGTCCTGCAAGGCTTCGATGGCCAATTCCGACAGGGCAATCACAGGGACCAACGTGTTGTTGATGTCGTGCGCGACTCCGCCGGCAAGAGTGCCCAGCGCCTCCATTTTTTGCGATTGGCGCAATTCCTGCTCCAGGCGTTCCTTTTCGGAGTCGGCCGCGTTGCGGCTTGTCATATCGGTGACGACAACAAGCAAAAGACGCTTTTTCCGCAAGTGCAGTTGGCGAACGGAAACCTCGGCCGGGAAAACGGTTCCGTCTTTTCGCCGGCCACTGATCTCGACCGTCCGTATGTCGGATTCGTCGCTGCCTTCGAGGAACTCCTCGAGGGCGCATCCGCCTAACGGGTCGCCATCATCGAACAAAGACTGCATGGGATAGCCGTCAAACTCATCCTTCGATACCTGGAACAAGGCCTCCGCGGCGTTATTGACAGTCTCGACCAGCCCCAAATGGTTGACGGTGATGATACCGTTGCTCACGGCGTCCATAATTCCTTGAAGCCGTTTTTCCCGTTCCCGCACCGCGTTTTCGCTACGCTTGCGGTTCGAGATATCCTGAATGGCAATAAAGATGCTCGCCTCGATACCAACGCGCATTATGTCGGCGCTAATGGATGCCCAGAATTTTTCACCGGCATGGTTCCTGAGCTGCGTCTCGTAGTCGCGAACACGGCCGGCTTGGCGCAGTTCCCCAAAAAACGCCGCTTTGTTCGCCGGATCGACAAAGATCGGATCCAATGCCGTTGCTGTCCCATCTTCCGGACCGGAGAATATTCGGCGGAACGTAATGTTGGAAAAGATCGGTTTCTCGTGGTCGATGTCGAGAATGACGAACGGCAACGGTAATGCGTGCGCAATGGAACTGAATTTTTGCTCGCTGCGCCGAATGGCGTCCTCGGCCGTCTTGCGTTCAGTGATATCGGTGGAAACCGACACGTATTTGTCGATTTCGCCATTTTCGTTTTTAAACGGCACAATCGTCTTGTCGACCCAGAACTCCGACCCGTCCTTGCGCCGGTTTTTGATTTCGCCGCTCCAGGATTCGCCCGACGAAATGGATTGCCATATCGTCTCGAAAAACGCCGTATCGTGATGCCTGGAGTTGAGAATGCTGGCGTTTTTGCCAATCAACTCATCGTGATTGTAGCCGCAGATCTTACTGAAACGATCGTTGACGTGTGTGAACTTACCTTCGGTATCGGTTATGGCGACACCGACATGGATATCGAGTGCCTGGCGGTAGCAGTTGAGTTGCGCCACCGCGTCCTTAGCCAGATTGCTGGTCTTGTTCCGTTCGGTAACGTCGTTGAAAATGGTGACAAAACCGCCGCCAAGTAGTGGACTGCCGATAATCTCGATAATGGTCCCATCGGGGCGGACCCGTTCAAACCGATGCGCCTCCATCCGCCGGGCAAGGGCGAGCCGCGACTCCACCTGTTCGTCGATGTCACCGGGACCGTAGTCACCTCGCTCGGCGTTGAAGCGTAACAGTTTCTCCATGGAATCACCGGGCGACACATGGTCCGAAGGAAATTCCAGCAGTTCGAGAAAACGCGAATTGTAAGCGACAAGGTTCAGATCACCGTCGACGATCGAAATGCCCTGATCCATGCTTTCGAACGCGGATACGATGATTCGTTCCTGCCCCTTCAGAAACGCGTGAATGGCTTCAGTATCAAACTCGGAAATGGATATGTTCATCGGGCGTTGATTTGATTGTATTCAGAAAATTTACCACACCGGTCCACCCACCCCCTTAACCAAAAGGGTTAGCGAGTTCTACCGGCTGCAGGTGTTACGCATAAAATCTCTTCGAGACCTGAAAATTGGGTAAAAGCTCACACAAGTTTGTATTTCTACATAAATATGCATTAATAATTAGGGAAATTTGCACCCAAATTCGTGTTTATATTGAAATATAGTCTCACCTCTCTACCATTAGTTAACTATTTATGGTTATCACACTTTGGCTTAGGTTTTCAGATTTGGCGATCGAGACAATGCACAGAGTTCTGATAATCGATGACGAGCGCATGGTGCGCGCCACCCTCCGCAGAATTCTGGAAACCCGGGATTTTGAAGTGCTGGAAGCAGAAAACGGCCGCGTGGGACTTGAGCGCTACCAACAGGACTCATCCATTGACCTGGTCATGGCGGATATCGTCATGCCGGAAATGGAAGGCATCGAGACGATTCAACGACTGCGGCAAGTCAATCCTACGTTGCAGATCGTCGCAATGTCGGGGAGCGGCAGGACGGACAACAAGGACCACCTAAAAACAGCCAAAGAAGTCGGCGCTGCGGCAGTTCTGAACAAGCCGTTTGCTGTTCGAGACGTGATCCAAACCATAAATAGGTGCCTTGACTTGGAATGATACTCGGTATTGCAGTGAGTTATCTCTGAAATCCCCGCCATTCATTCCGCGCGACATCCACGAATACCGCACCGCAAATAATTCTCCAAGACTGTTGTGTAAAAAAGAGCTTGCTCAACCGGCACTATTCTCCATACAATTTGTGTAGAACTAAGCGACTATGCTAGGCTTGGTTCTTGCTCATAAGGCTCCGTTAGAGAGCCCGGGCTCAGGCAGGCACGTCTCGATTCCCATTTTCCCTGCCCTCTCCGTCCGCGTATCCGTGCGTACCGCGTTAGTTGCGAACCCAATGCGTACCCTTGCGTTCACGTCCAGGCACACGTCTGTGGCGACGTGGAAGTTTGGCCCAGACACAACAAGAAATTTTGGAGGGAATTGTGATCCGATCGATTGGCAAGACCGTGTTCACCGCCGCCGCGGTTGCGGCGTTGTTGTCGGCACCCGCTTGGCTGGCCCCGCCCGCCGCCGCCGACGAAACCTGTATGTCGCCCTACATGGCCAAGATCACCGGCCAGGAAGATTTCGTCTATGTCTGGACCCTGGGCGCCAACGGCATCGGCGACGAATCCGACAAGCTGGTGACCATCGACGTACGGCCCGGTTCCGCCTCCTACGGCAAGGTCGTGGCCTCACTGTCGGTCGGCGGCCAGAACGAGGCGCACCATTCCGGCTTTACCGACGACCGCCGTTACCTCTGGGCCGCAGGGTTGGATACCTCAAAAATTTTCATTTTCGACGTACACAGTGACCCGGCCAAGCCCCGCCTGCACAAAACCATCGACGACTTCGTCTCTAAATCAGGCGGTGTAGTCGGCCCACACACCACATATGCCCTACCCGGCCGTATGATGATCACTGGCCTGTCCAACGACAAGGATCACGGCGGCCGCACGGCGCTGGTCGAATACACCAACGAAGGCGAGTTGGTGGCGACCCACTGGATGCCGACCAAGGACGATCCGCGCGGCGCCGAGGTCGGCAAGGTGGCCGACGGTTACGGCTACGACATCCGCGCCCTGCCCCGGCGCAATGTCATGATCACGTCTTCTTTCACCGGCTGGTCCAATTACATGATGGACTTCGGCAAGATGCTTGCGGACGGCGAGGCCATGAAGCGCTTCGGCCAAACCGTCGCCATATGGGACCTGCACACACGCCAACCTCGCAAGGTGCTGGACGTGCCCGGCGCACCCTTGGAAATCCGCTTCGCCTGGGGCCCGAACCACAACTACGCCTTCACCACCACCGCACTGACATCGAAGATCTGGTTGATCCACGAGGACGCCAAGGGTGAGTGGCAGGCCGAGGCCGTGGCCGACGTCGGCGACCCGAGCAAGATCCCGCTGCCGGTCGACATCTCCATCTCCTATGACGATACCGAGCTATGGGTCGATTCGTTCATGGACGGCACGGTGCGGGTCTACGACATCACCGACCCGTTCGCACCGAAGGAGAAGTACAAAAAGGTGATCGGCAAGCAGCTCAACATGCTGTCGTCAAGCTGGGACAACAAGCGCAAGTACTTCACGTCGTCGTTGCTGGCGCGCTGGGACAAGCGCGGCGACGACAACGAACAGTACTTCAAGGCGTTCGACTGGAACGGCTCGGAACTGGTGCACAAGTTCTCGATCGACTTCACCGCCGAGAAACTGGGCCGGCCGCATCAGATGCGCTTCGGCGCCTACTCCCTGTACGGCAAGCGGGCCGACCTGCCGACCAAGGCCGAGCCCGTTCATCACGCCGCGGCCAAGATCGAGTAAGGGAGGGACTACCATGACCGCCATCGCCCCCCTGTGGCGGACCATGATCAGCGGCGGGGCCCGTCTGGGCCTCGCCACCCTCCTCCTCACCTTGATGACCGCGGGCGTCGCGTCTCACGACAAGAAACAGATCGTTTCGGTGGCCGAGGGCGTGCGTTATACCGTGCCCGAACCCGGCACCTACCGCCTGCCGGTGATCAAACCGGCGGTGGACGGTGACGTTTTGACCGAGGCCGGTGAGGCCACACGCCTTTTCGATCTCACCGGCGACCGCTTTACATTGCTCAGCTTCGTCTACACCCGTTGCGGCGACGAGAAGGGTTGCCCCTTGGCAGTCAGCGTATTCTACGCCATCGAGGACGCATTGATCGGAAATCCGGTGCTGGCCGGCAAGTTGAAGATGATTTCGCTCAGCTTCGATCCGGAGCACGACACACCCCAAACCATTGCCGAATACGCTCAGGATCACGTCGCCCTGTGTGCCGCCAAGGTCAAACCGTGGGAGTTCGCCACCACACGGTCCATGACCGAGTTACAACCCATCCTGGATGGATACGGCCAATATGTAGTGCGCGAGCTGGACGCGGGCGATCAGCCCGCCGACACCTTCTCCCATGTACTCAAGGTATTCCTCATCGACCGGCAGCGCCGCATTCGCAACATTTACAGCGCCGATTTTCTTTATCCCGAGTTGGTGCTGGCCGATGTGCGTACGCTGATGCTGGAAGACGCAGCGGCAAAGGCCACGCAGTGAGGCGCCTGGCGCCTGCGGTCACCGCTACACTGTTTGGAATTCTGTTGGGCGGCCCTGCCCTGGCGGGAGACGTCGACCAACGGGCGCTGGATCGGGTCAAGGCGCCGCCGCTGGGCCTGCCCCCCGTCGCAATACCGGCCGGTGATCCCGTCACCGCCGAGAAGATCGCTCTCGGCAGAAAGCTATTCTTCGACCGACGGCTTTCGCATAACGGCACCATCTCCTGTGCCATGTGCCACGTGCCGGAACAAGGCTTCACGGTCAACGAACTGGCCACCGCCGTGGGAATCGAGGGCCGCACGGTCCGGCGCAACGCGCCGACGGTTCTCAATGCCGGCTACCAGCGGAGCATGTTCCACGACGGCCGCGATACCTCTCTGGAGACACAGGTGCTCGCTCCGCTGGTGGACCGCAACGAAATGGGCAATCCATCGCTGGGCTATGTCATCGCCGTCATCAAGGGCCTTTCCGACTATGCCGGCCGCTTCGAAAAGGCGTTCGGCCAACCGGCCGCTGTCGCTCCCCTGGGCCGCGCTATCGCCGCCTGGGAACGCACCCTGCTGGCCGCCAACAGCCCGTTCGACCGCTGGCATTTCGGTGGTGATGCATCCGCGGTCTCCGACGCCGTCAAACGCGGCTACGCCCTATTCTCCGGCAAGGCCGGCTGTACCGTCTGCCACACGGTCGAGGACGACCACGCCCTGTTCACCGACCACCAGTTTCATGCCACCGGCATCGGCTACCGCAACGCTTATGCGACCTCGCCCGACGACCCGGTACGCATCCAGGTGGCGCCGGGCAAATACATCGTCGTCAAACGCCGCGACCTCGGCCCCATCAGCGAACCGCCGCCCGCCGACGTCGGTCGCTATGAAGTCACGCTGGATCCAGAAGACCGCTGGAAATACAAAACGCCGTCCTTACGCAACGTGGCCCTCACCGCGCCTTACATGCACGACGGCTCGCTCGCAACCTTGCGCGATGTTGTGACGTTCTACAACGTGGGCGGCATCCCCCACCCCGGCCTCTCGCCGGTCATTCGGCCGCTCGGCCTGAGCCACGCTGAAATCGGCGACATCGTCGCCTTCCTCGAAAGTCTGACAGCGGGCAACATCGTCGAACTCGTTAACGACGCGCGTTCGATCAAAGTGGGAAATGTGGGGGATTAGAGCGATTTTGCGGTAATCCGGGCCCTTCGCAGACGGCCATTTCTTAACCGTTTCCTAAGACACCGCAACTAGGCTGGAAAACTTCTAACTAGGGGATCGGGCAGTCGGAGCGAATCTGGATGCATGGAAGAGAGCACCATGATCACACACGAAATGTCCACTGCCGCGAATTATGCGCGGCAAGTTGCACGGCAGTGCATTGCTATTCTGGCGATGCTGTTGTTTTTGGCCACCATGGGCGTGACGGCGGACGCCGCGCAATCCACCAAACACGTCAACGTCGACGCCAAAGGCTATGTCATCAATCAGTACGATCCGGTGACCTATTTCACCGAAGGCAAGCCGGTGCGCGGCAAGCTTTCGATCACCGTGGAGTACAAGGGCGCGAAATACGCCTTTGCGTCGGTCGGTAACCGTGACCTGTTCCGGGCCGACCCAGAACGGTATTTGCCGCAATACGGCGGCTACTGTGCCTACGGCATCGTGCACGGCGGCAAATCAAAGGTCGATCCCGAAGTCTGGGACATCGTCGACGGCAAGCTCTATCTGATGATCAGTGGCGGGACCATGTCGGTTTGGAAGAAAAAAAAGCAGGCCTATATCGAGATCGCAGACAAAGCCTGGCAGACCATCATCCTGCGGTAACAACGCTACGGTAGGTTGCGTCCCGTGCTGTCGCTATTCCGTAAATCCCGGCAACGCATCTTCGCCAAGGTGCTGGCGTTCGTTTGCGCCTCGGTGTTCACAAGTCTGTTCCTGTCGTTCTACGTTTTCGAACAAATCGAATATGGCGAAAAGATCGACCAGTTGATTGGCAGTCAGCAACGCATCACCCAGAGCCAGGCTATCATTCTGCCGCAGTACATCAATGACGAGAACGAGGAAGCCGTTACTCTGACCCTGTCGGGTGTCTTGTCCAACCCCATCATCGTCGGCATCGCCATTCATGGCCTGGACGGCAAAGCTCTACACCGGTTCGGCACCTTCGAATCGAATGCCTTCCGTCTGTTCGAGGTGCGCCAGGAGGTCACCATCTTCACAGGCAACGAGGTTCGCCCGCTCGGTACGCTCGTCACCGTTTCCACCGATCGGCAGATCGTCGAGTCCATGCAGACGCGGCGCCAGTTCTACGCCATGGTTTTTGCCGCGCTGTTCATTGTCATTGTCATCTCCGTCTATGCCTCTATCCATTCCATCGTACTGGTGCCGCTGAACCGCCTGGTCGCTGCCATCAAGGGTTCGCGCGAGGGCATGCCGATCGCGATCGACTGGTCGAGCGAAAACGAAATCGGCTTGGTGATCAAGGAATTCGAGGCCCTGCAGGACCGCCAATTCCGTACCCAGTCGCAGTTCCAAGACGAACTGGTGCGCAGCGAATCCATCGTCTACGAGCTGCAGGCGCTGAAGGACACCGCTGAACAGGCCAGCCGGGCCAAATCGGAATTCCTGGCAACCATGAGCCACGAACTGCGCACGCCACTGAACGCCATCATCGGTTTTTCCGAAATCATCAAGGACGAAGCCTTCGGCCCGGTCGGCAGCGGCAAGTATCGCGACTACGCCAACGACATCAACGAATCGGGCCAGCATCTGCTCGGATTGATCAACGACATTCTCGACTTGGCCAAGATCGAATCGGGTACGGATGAACTGCACGAGGACGACATCGAGATCGGCGAATTTATCAGGTCGGTGCTGACCTTGGTGGGCCGCCGCGCCGAGGATGGCAACATCAAGTTGACATGCGAACTGCCACCGCATTTGCCGATGCTCCGTGCCGACAGCCGCAAGCTCAAACAAATCCTCGTAAACCTGTTGTCCAACGCTATCAAGTTTACCCATTCCGGCGGCAATGTGACGTTGCGCGTGGATGTCGGACTGGATGGCGAATACGCCTTCACCGTCACCGATACCGGCATTGGCATCGCCCCGGACGACATTCCCAAGGCCTTGTCCAAGTTTGGCCAAGTCGACGGCGACCTCAACCGCAAATACGAAGGAACCGGCCTCGGTCTGCCCCTGACCAAGGCACTGGTCGAGATCCACGGTGGTGAGTTGGTGTTGCAAAGTGAAGTTGGTGTCGGCACCATCGCCACCGCCCGCTTCCCGGTCGAACGTGTCGTAATGCCCACGGATCAGACGCAAATGTCCGGTCAGCCTGCCGCATAAGTCACAGCGAGCGGGCCGATACGCCTTCCCCGACGGCTTTCCCAACCGCGCGCAATAGTCTTATATCATGACACGTAATATCTATGCTTGCGTCACCGGTAATTCATATCAATTATCAATACGATCAAAACGAAGAATTAATCTCTTTAAGATAGTAATTTGAAGCGTCGGAGGTCTGATCAGGGGAATAATAGGGACCGAAAATGCCGCCGCACGACGACAGCCAGACTTACATCGCCACCGCGGATGACACATACGCCGACCGTGCCGATTCCAACGAGAACCACCCGAAATCGCCGCCCTGGGGGCTGAACCTGCGCATCCGCGGCCGATTGATTGCCGGGTTCGCCGTCGTGTGCATCCTGTTGGTGGCCATCGTCGGCACCGCCATCTTCGAAGCCGGAGGCATTCGCCAGCAAATCAACCGCATCCATGACCTGCGCGTGCCTACCGCCAATGCCAGCGGCAGCCTGGTGCGCGACATATATGCTTCGCTGGCCAGCCTGCGCGGCTGGATGTTGACAGGCAATGAACGGTTCAAGACCGAACGGGCCGCCGTATGGGCCAATATCGACGCCGCCCGCACCGAGATGGACACGCTCGCACAGAACTGGACCAACCCCGAAAACGTGACCCGTTGGACCGCGTTCAAGGACATCCTGAATGAATTCCGCACGGCCCAAGCCCGCGTCGAAACCATCGCACACAGTCCGGACGAGCAGCCCGCCAGCAAGATTCTATTCGAACAGGCGGCGCCCCGGGGCAAGATCATGATCACGCAAATCACCGCCATGATCGACGAGGAAATGACCCGGCCCGCGACGGCGGAGCGACGGGTAATTCTTGGCGCCATGGCCGATGTGCGCGGTACCACCGGCGTCGCACTGGCCAACATCCGCGCCTATCTGCTTTCAGGCGACAAGGCCTTCGCCACGGCTTTCGAAAAGATTTGGTCCAAAAACGTCCGGCGCTTCGCCGACCTGGGCAACATGCGACACCTGATGTCGCCGAGCCAAGCCACGGCCTTCGATGCGCTCGCCAAGTCCCGATCGGAATTCCTGCCGTTGCCGGCCAGGATGTTCGCCATCCGCGGTTCAGAGCAATGGAACATGGCCAACTACACCCTGGTAACCGAAGCGGCACCCCGTGCAGGTAAACTGCTGGATATTCTGCTGGGTGCCATGAACGCGGACGGCATCCGCGCTGGCGGTATGGTCGACAACCAGCGCCTGCTGCTTGGTGACGATGTCGCGTCATCGGTTGCCAGTTCCGAATTCCTGGAAATGGCGGCCTGGGTGCTGCTGGTCATCGGCCTGGCCGTCTCGGCCGTGATTGTCTTTTTCACCGCCCGGTCCATCGTCAATCCCATCGCCGCCATGACGGGCGCAATGGACACGCTGGCGGGCGGCAAGCTCGACGTGGACATCCCGGCACTCGACAAGACCGATGAGATCGGCGAAATGGCACAGGCCGTGCAAGTGTTCAAGGACAACGCCATCCGGGTCAAGAGGATGGAACAAGAACAGGAAGAGCAGAAACGTTACGCAGAAGAAGAGCGCAGGGAAGCTATGCAACAGATGGCCGACACCTTCGAGAACAGCGTTGGCGACGTCATCCAGGTGGTGACATCGGCGGCGACGGAACTGCAGGCATCGTCCGGACAGATGGCCGCCACGGCGACGCAAACCAGTTCGCAAGCCACTACCGTTGCGTCGGCGTCGGAAGAAGCGGCGACCAATGTACAGACCGTCGCCGCGGCAACCGAACAATTGTCCGGTTCGATCAGTGAAATTGCATCGCAAGTGGCGCGTTCGACGCAGATCGCGGACCAAGCCGTTACCGAAGCGCGGTCGACCAGCGATGCCGTCGAACGGCTTTCCGATAATGTCGGCCAGATTGGTGAGGTCGTGGACCTGATCAATGACATCGCCGAACAGACCAACCTGCTGGCGTTGAACGCGACCATAGAGGCTGCCCGCGCCGGCGACGCCGGCAAGGGGTTTGCCGTCGTCGCCTCGGAAGTCAAGAACCTGGCCAGCCAGACGGCCAAGGCCACCGACGAGATCGCCCGTCAGATCGGCGACGTGCAAAGCGGCACGCAAAGCGCCAAAACCGCCATTGAAAGCATCTCCGGTGTTATCGAACAGATCAGCGAAACCTCGTCCTCCATCGCCTCGGCCGTCGAGGAACAGACGGCGGCAACCGGCGAGATCGCCCGCAATGTCGAACAGGCGTCGGTTGGTACGTCCGAAGTCTCCTCCAGCATTGCCAAAGTCGAACAGGCCGCCGGAGAAACCGGTTCCGCCGCCAACCAAATCAAGGATTCGGCGCACGATCTGTCCCGTCAGTCGGAAATTCTCCGAGAGGAAGTCGGCAAGTTCCTGGATCAGGTGCGCTCAGACAAGGACCATATGGCCCTGGTGGAATGGGATCCGGAATTGGCCTGCGGCGTGGACTCCATTGACGCCCACCACAAGCAGCTGTTCGACACGTTTAACCGTTTCCACGGCAAGATGGTCTACGGCGAAGGCTTCCCCGCCGCCCAGGCCCTCGCCGCCAATATCGGCGACGACATGGAAAACCACTTCCGCGAAGAAGAAGCGCTGATGGGACGGCTCGGTTATCCCGACCTGGCGCTACATCAGAAGCAGCACAAAGGATTCCGCGAACGCTTCGGTGCACTTCGGCAGAAAATGGACCAGGGTGACCGCGCCAGCGGCATGGATCTCTACCGCTTCGTTACCGAATGGCTCACCGGTCACGTCATGACCAGCGACCGTACGTTCATCGAATTCTGCCGCGAAACCGGCAACATGGAACAACTCGACCGGGCGGCTTGAATAATGGTCTCGAACCGGCACTAGTCGAGACATTTCAGGTCACCGGTCTGCGGGTCGGTACCCAGGTTCCGATAGTCGGCCGACACATTGCCGTTGGATGGGCTCGGCTGCTACTGATCGGCAGGCGGTGGTGGTGGCACGGTGTAGCCGCCGCCAAGGGCGGCAAGTTAGGCATCGAGGGCGACGGGTTCGTCGGCATAGGTCTGAATCCGTTGATAGGCCACGGGTCCGAGGGAATCCCGGACATTGACGGCGATATTGCCGTCGGGCTGCAACTGCATGCGGACCGGCCCCAGCCTAATCCGGTCGGCTGTCAGCGGAAACCGGCAACGTCTCGATAACACGGTGATCCGGACCAAAAACGCAACAGGTCCCGCTGAGTATTGCTGGCGTAATGTCCCATGGCTAACATGAATCCAAGGAAAAAAGATCAGAGAGTTCTCGAAGAGGGCGTAGGCGGATACAGACAAGGGGGGACTCGTGCGGCGTTCGAAACAGTCGGAAACATCTCACGGCACCGCGTCGGGACAGATGCCCGTCGACGAGGCTCTGGTGTCGGCATACGGCCTTTCCCGGCGCGAGGCGGAGTGCGCCACGCTGTTGCGTTACGGGGTATCCCAGGCCGACTTGCCGGGCCGGCTCGAAGTCACCCGCTCGACCATTCAGAAATATCTTCGTGCCTTGCGCAACAAGATGGGGGTCAAAACCACCGCCGACCTGACCGCCGCTCTCCAACGCGGCAAGGCCGACGACAATGTGGCGGCCTATCATTCCTGGCCGCCGGCCGCCGTGGCACCGCTGATGCAAACCGGTTTCGTGCAATCGCCGTTTACCGACCTGATCGAACAATGCCGGGGCAAGCTGCGCCTGCACGACATGCTGCAGGTGTTGCGCGATTATCTGGCCGACCCCTTCGGCGCCCGCTATGTCTTCTACACTTATTCACCCCACGCGGTGACGGGCCTGATCCGCGACGACGTCCTGCGCAAGGTGCTGGCCCCGCCCGCCGTCATTCAGGCATTCGAGGACGCAGGCCGCCTGCTCGACAGCCCATCGGCCGCCAAGCTGTTCGCCAACCCCGACGGCATCGCCTTCGTCGACGGCCGCTCAAACGACTATGAGATCGCCTCGCCGACCATACGCGCCTTCTACGACCGTTGCCTGGGGGACGGCGTGCGGTACGGCGCCACCTTCGGTTTTCCCAGCGGCAGTGCCTATCTGGGTATGTCGGTCAGTCTGGATGAAAACGTGCCGGACGCGGAAAAGCTTCTTGAACAGCGTGGCGAGGAAATTCGCGCAGCCGCCATGGTAACGCACAATTGCGCCTGGAGTTACGGAGCCCTGGCCGCCGAATACGGCCTGACCATTCGCGAACGGGACGCCCTATGCACCCTGGCCGTCGGCCGCCGGACGTCCGAGGCGGCCAAGCTGATGCGCATGTCGGAACGGGCCTATGGCTACCTGCTGATCAACGCCCGTCAGAAACTTTCGGCACGGACCAATGCCGAGGCCATCTTCAAGGCCACGGCCGCCAATATTCTGGTGTTCAAGTGAGATTTTTTGCCTAAACCGGAAGGAATCTGGTCCGTTTGGACAGTATTTCCGTTCCCGTCCCGCCGATATCCTGAACCCACGGAAAAATGCGCGGCGGCAAGACCGCGCCATCCAATCAGGACCAGGAGGCAACAATGCGCGTATCGGTACGGCCGGCGGACTCACGGCGGCTCTTTTGTTTATTGGCCATAGCCATCGTCTTGGTATCAGGCGGGGCTTTGAAACCGGCATCGGCGGGGCCCGTCACGACGACGGCGCAAGCCGGCTTCAACCCGATCGTTATCGTCGATGACGGCGGCAGCGCGACCGCGAACGACAGTTTCAGCGGTTCGAATGGCACCGGCGGGTCGTCAACCGCCTTCGCCAGTCCCGCCGGACGGCTATCGGTCTCGGCCACGACGACCGGCATCGCCCCGACCGGACCGCATTACAGCGCCGGGGCCAGTTTCAGCGTCGCCAACGATACGACATTCAATTACCAGCCGGACTATCTGGGTGGACAGGACGACTGGGTACAGGTCGGTCTGACCGGCGCACTGTCCGGCAGCATCGTCGGCCAGGGATTGGGCGGCACCGGTTCCGGCCGAGCCCGCGTCGTCATCAGCGGAAACATCTGGAACGCGCCGCAAGACGAAGGGGGTGCCTTTCTCGGGACCGTGACGGCGGATACCGGTTATCGCGGTGGCTCGGTCAGATCCTTTAACGCCAGTCAGGTCATCAACATCAACGAATTTGTTTCCACCGGATATTTCTGGGTGCCGCGCGGCGACGCCATCACGTTCAACGCGAGCCTTTCGGTCCGGGTCTATTCGGACCCAAATCCGTTTGGCACCGAGCCATCGCATCACGGCACGGTGACGGTCGACTTCGCCGACACCTTCGAATTCGACCCCTACGCGTTCTTCGATATTCTCACCCCCGGCGTCACCGCCAACTCGCCGTCCCTGGGCCTGGTCAACAACCAGTTGGTCAACTTTATCAACACCGATCCGACCGCCGTACCGGAACCGGACACACTGGCGCTGATGTCGATCGGCTTGGCCGGTTTCGTGGTGTACCGGCGGCGGTCGAAGTCAACCCTGGGCAAGCCCATGTAACCGCACTTCGATAAAATCGGCGACAACACCTGTTCCAGCGTACACTGCGGCACCTCCCCGTTGTCGTCAGCCGCGCCGTCGCCGTTTGGGTCACCCTTGCAGACAGCAAGACTGTGTTCGAACTGCTGAAACGTTGATACGTAAAGCGCCCCCGGTTCGTTTTCCCCGGGGGCGCTTCCGAATGCATGACTGGATCCGCGCGGTGCTATTCCTTCTTATGGCGGAATTGTTTATGGCAGGCGCCGCACGCGTTGCCCACATCGCCGATACCACCGCGTAGACCGTCGAGACCACTACCGGCGACCTTGACCATGTTCTCAAGGGCTGCGTTCAGGGCCTGGGACTTCTTGGCCACCTCCGGATAGGTGCTCCAGATTTCGGCCTTGGCCCGGGTTACTTGGCCCAACTTGTCACGGCCCGAACCGGCCGGCCACATGGCGCCGGAATCGAGTGTCGCAAGATTATGCAGGCTTTTGGCGGCGCCGGACGCGACTTTAGCGTCGTAATCGATCTGGCCTTTCGCCATGCCGCCCAGTGTGCCCATATAAAAACCGTATAGTTTCATCACCGCTTGGCGGGCACCAACCTGTTTACTCATATCGGCGGCAGTTGCGCCGGACACGTAAATCATCATGGCCGCAGCGGCCAAAATCGCGGTTTTCAGCAACTTCGACGTCATTGGGTTCCTCCCTTGCGATCGCGTGTCGTATTGCTTGTCTGATGACAAAGTAGTTTAGGGTGTGCACAAAAAAAGGATATTCTCAAAATTATCACATTTTGTTGTGCGTCTATGCACAGGGTACCGACGGATGAGCGATCAAGCCACCCATTGGGACGACCTCAGGTTCGTATTGACCGTCGCCGAGCACGGCACGCTCAGTGCCGCCGCCCGCGCCCTCGGCGTGCGCCATTCGACCGTGCAACGCCGGGTCGACGCCTTCGAGAAGAAAAAAGGCGTCAAGCTGTTTGAGCGCACCAAGTCCGGTTACACCCTGACCGTCGACAGCCGCCACCTGCTGGCCAAGCTACGGACCATAGACGAGGAGGTCAGCGCCCTGGACCGAGCGATGGCCAAGCAGGGGTTGGAACTGGACGGCCCCGTACGCATCACCACCACCGACAGTATCGAGGCAGCCGTCCTGACCCGCCATCTGGCGGCGTTTCGGGAACAGCATCCGGGCGCAGTGGTGCAGCTCAACCTGACCAACCTGCATGTCGATTTCAGCCGGCTGGAGGCCGACATCACCATTCGCCCGGCACAGACCCTACCACCCGAACTGGACGGCGAGATCGCCTGCGACATGGCCATGCGCATCTACGCATCGCCCGATTATCTGGAACGTAATCGAGGCACCGGTTTCGGGGCCCACACCTGGCTTGGCGTGTCCGAGCCCATCGCCTCATCCTTCGTCGGCGCCTGGCAGCGCCGCAACATACCGGCATCGGCGGTGGCGATGGAGGCCAGTTCGTTCCTCGGCCTGGCCCACGCCGCCGAATTGGGCCTGGGCCTGGCCATGTTACCGTGCTGCGTCGGCGACTTGTCGGCACACCTGACCCGGGCCGATCAGTTCGACGAGGTGCTGGTCACGCCGGTTTGGGTCGCCACCCACCGCGACCTGTCGGCGTCGGTCAAGGTGCAGTCCATCCTGGCGTGGTTCACCGACGCCATCCGCGAAGACGCCGATCTGTTCGAAGGCCGACGCGCCAAACCCGCTTAAGTTTGCCGGCCGGACGTGGTTTGATGACGCCGTCAGACAAGGCAGTAAAAGGAAAGCACCAATGAAACGCTGGAAGAAATGGCTGCTTGGCGTCGTCTCCGTGCTCGTGGCGCTGGCCGGTGCGGTGGTCCTGGCCGGCTGGACCCTCAGCGCCAACATCAATGGCGCGCACCTCGAACGCATCCAGGCCTCGCCGCAGTATTCCGGCGGGGCGTTCGTCAATGTGGAGCGGCAGGCGCCATTCGAGGTGACTTGGAACGGATTACAGCGTCAGTTCCTGGGCGAAGAGCAGCGTGAGCCGCCGGGCAATATCCCCGTTATCCCGCTGGATACCGCCGGCCTCGAACAACCGCCCACGCCCGGCCTGCGCGCCGTTTGGCTGGGTCACGCCTCGGTGCTGATCGAGATTGACGGGAAACGCGTCATGACCGACCCGGTACTGTCGGAGCGCGCCTCGCCGGTTCAGTTCGCCGGACCGAAGCGCTTTCACCCGCCGCCCATCGCCCTCGAACGGTTGACCGGCATCGATGCCGTCGTCATCTCCCACAACCACTATGACCACCTGGACGAAGTCACGGTCCGGCATCTGTCCAGCCAGGGCACTCGTTTCTTCGTGCCGCTCGGTATCGGCGCACATCTCAGAAAATGGGATGTCCCGAAAACCCAGTTCGTCGAAATGGACTGGTGGGACCAGGCGCAGCTCGGCGACCTGACCATCACCGCCACCCCCAGCCGACACTACTCCGGCCGCGGCCTGTTCGACTACAAAGGCACGTTGTGGGCGGCGTGGTCCATCGCCGGTCCGCGGCATCGGGCGTTCTACAGCGGCGACACCGGTTATTCGAAGCTGTTCCAGGAGGTCGGCGAGCGCCTGGGACCGTTCGACCTGAACATCATCAAGATCGGCGCCTATGGCCCGACCCAAGGCTGGATCGACATCCACATGGATCCGGAAGACGCCATACGCGTGCACCAGGACGTCGGCGGCGCGCGGTTGCTGCCGGTGCATTGGGCTACATTCAACCTGGCCATGCACGACTGGGACGAACCGGTCAAACGAGCCCTTGCCGCCGCCCGGCCCCACGGCATCGACATGGTCACACCCAAGGTCGGCGAAGTCATTACCCACGGCCAGCCCTTCGCCAGCACGGAATGGTGGGAGACCGTGCGCTAGAGCAGTTCCTCTTTAGATGGAAACATTCTGACGGAGCGCATTGGCGCCAAGGCCAAGGCTGGCGGTGACGGCCATACCCGGCGGTATGGCCGAGACGGCAGCCGCCGGATTTGGCGCCAAGACGCCCGTCCCTCCGGGTTTCCGAGCGGCCGCCCCCCAACGGCGTCAGACGGCTTGCGCG
>JANQFL010000042.1 GCA_028277845.1 Sneathiellales bacterium | reverse complement strand
GCGGCTGGAAAGTGCCATCAATTTGGTGACCGACGCCGAGATATCGTGCAAGTCGACCGACATGCCGGCCGCCGCCATCTGCCGGCAGACTCTGCTGCGTCTGGCCCGGGGAGGCCAGGCAGGAGCTCGATAGGCAAACAGAATCAATGAGTTATGGTTGAAACACCGGAACCGGCCTGATCGCCGGTTGGCCGCTCGTTTTGATCCATTGCCGTTCCGGGATCATCCGGCTCGTCATCCTCAAAGCTGATTTCCACCTTGTCGCCCAATGACGGCGGCTGCTCCGGCAAGCCCGGTGTGTCTCCGGGATCCGCGAATCCGGCATCGTCCGGGACGGTCGACGGACCGTCGCCGGTCAAGTGGCCGGCGTCACCGTTGCCGTCCGATCCGAACGCGCCAAACTCACCATTGTCTTCAACGACTTCGTCTTCACTTTGATGACACAGCCGGCGGCACACTTCGTCAAGCTGTTCCAGCGTTCGGTAATTGATGCGCACGTCCCCGCCTTCATCGCCGTGGTGATGAATGGTGACCTTGAGACCGAGCGCCGCCGACAGATCGCCTTCGAGCGCCAGGGTATCGGCGTCTTTCTGTTCTTTTTTGCCGGCCGATTTTGACGGGCTTTTCTGCCGCCGGCTCAGTTTTTCCGCCTGGCGTACGTTGAAACCGCCGGCGACAATTTGCCGGGCCAGGGACAACGGTTCATCGGCGGATACCAGCGCGCGGGCATGGCCGGCGGACAACCGTCCGTCGTCCAGCATTTCCCGCACCTCCTCGGGCAGGCCGAGAAGACGCATCATATTGGCCACATGACTGCGGCTCTTGCCGACACGTTTGGAAACCTGGTCCTGGGTCAGGGAGAACTCTTCCAGTAGCCGTTTATACCCCTGCGCTTCTTCGATCGGGGTCAGGTCCTGGCGCTGCAGGTTTTCGACCAGGGCGATTTCAAGCGCGTCTTCGTCGTTGAATTCCCGGATAATGACCGGAACCTGATGTAGTTTGGCCGCCTGGGCCGCCCGCCAACGGCGTTCACCGGCGATGATTTCATAGGTGTTGGCTTCGCCCTCGATGCGGCGCACCAGAATGGGCTGCAATATCCCTTTGTCCTTGATGGATTCGACCAGGGACTGCAACTCCGTCTCGTCGAAGCGGTAACGGGGCTGATAGGGGTTGGGCTTGAGATACTCGACCGGGATTTCCTTGGACGACCGCATGCGGTCGAGCGCGGCGTAATCCTCCGCTTCCTCTCCCAGAAGAGCGGAAAGGCCGCGGCCCAGTCGTTTGTTGCCGTCTTCGCTCATGCCGCCATGGTCCGTTCGCGGTACAGAACCTCGCGGGCCAGATCGAGATACGCCCGGCTGCCGGCACACTGATGGTCATAGATCAGGACCGGTTTGCCGTAGGACGGCGCTTCCGAAATTCGGACATTTCTTGGGATCATGGTCTCATAAACCATATCACCGAAGAACTTTCGTACATCCTGTGCCACTTGTCCGGAAAGATTGTTCCGCCTGTCGTACATCGTCAGGACCACGCCCTGGATCTCCAGGGAGGGGTTGAGGCTGGCCCGAACCCGCTCGATCGTCCGCACCAGGGTACTCAAGCCCTCGAGGGCGAAAAACTCGCACTGCAACGGGACCAGCACCGCGTCGGCCGCCACCAGGGCGTTCAGGGTCAACAAACCCAGGGACGGCGGCGAGTCGATCAAGACGTAGTCATAGCCGCCGGCGCCGGAGCCCAACGCCTTACGCAGCCGATGGCTCCGGTCCTCCAGATCGACCAATTCCATTTCGGCTCCGGAAAGTTCGATATTGGAGGGAACGATGTCACAACCGGGAATCTGGCTTTCGACGGCCGCATCCTCGACGCTCACGTCACCGATCAGCACCTGGTAGGTGCTGCGCATCCGATCCCGCTGGTCGATACCAAGTCCGGTACTGGCGTTGCCCTGGGGATCAAGATCAATCACAAGAACCCGCTTGCCGATGGCGGCCAGCGCCGTCGCCAAATTGATGGCTGTGGTTGTCTTGCCAACGCCGCCCTTTTGATTGGCGATGGCGAGAATGCGGTTACGGGCGTTCATCAGAGGGCGCGTGTCAAACATGGATAGGCCTGTGTAGATGACGGATCCGCAAAATTGTCCCGTCGGGATCGCTTTTGCTGGCGATGTGTTCGACGTCCATTGTCCAGATTTTTCGCGCTTTCGTCAATTCGCTATCTACATCTTGACCCTTGAGAAACAGTAATACCGTATCTTGTGTGACAAATTGGTCAGCCATGTCCAAGAGCCGGTCCAGCGGCGCCAGCGCCCGGGCCGTGATCACATCGGCCGGGAACGGCGTCACGGCTTCGATCCGGGCGTTGATGACCGTTGCCTCGGCACCGCAAATTCGATTGGCTTCCCGCAAAAACTGGCATTTTCGGCTGTCGCTTTCCACTAGGTGCACATTGCGCAACCCCATGATGGACAGGACCAGTCCGGGGAAACCACCACCGCTGCCCAAATCGACGCAGGTCCCGCGCCCTGATCGTACGCTGTCCGGCACCAAGGCGTACAGCTGCGCCGAATCGAGGATATGCCGGCGCCACACATCCGACAGCGTTTTCCGGCTGACCAGATTGATGGCGGGTTGCCATTTCTGGAGAAGGGCAACGAAAAGCGCGAGTCGATCCAATGTTTCACGTGAAACATCGACCTCCCTCGCCAGATCGTCCGCCGAATAGGGCGTCCGTTCCTGGTGTGACGATGTCATGCCTGCACGATCAGGCGACCGAACTGCCGTGCCGCTGTGGGCCACGCCGCAGGTAGGCGAGCAAAATGGTCAGCGCGGCCGGCGTGACGCCGGAGATACGTGCGGCCTGGCCCAGGGTCCGCGGTCGCACTGCCATCAGCTTTTCCCGTACTTCATTGGACAAGGACGGGATATCTTCATAGGCCAGATCGACCGGCAACCGGATGGCTTCGTCTTTCTTGAAAGACTGGATATCGGCGGTCTGGCGATCGATATAGCCGGCGTACGCGGCGTCGATTTCCAATTGCTCAACCACATCGGTGGGTGTATCCCGCAATTCCGGCCAGATATCCGTCACGTCAGTGAAACGCACCTGCGGATATGCCAGCAGCGCCAATCCGTTCCGGCGGACACCGTCCTGCACGACCCTGATCCCGTGACGGTTTGCCTCCGGCGGAGTCAAGGACTTGGATGACAGAACCGATCGTGCCTGCGCCAAGCTGTCGCGTTTGGTTTCGAACGCCCGCCACCGTTCGGCGCCCACCGCGCCGATCCGTCGCGCCACGGGAGTCAGGCGCAGATCGGCGTTATCGGCCCGCAAGACCAACCGGTATTCCGCGCGCGAGGTGAACATGCGATAGGGCTCCGATACGCCGCGGGTAATCAGATCGTCGATCATCACGCCAATATAGGCTTCCGACCGGTCCAGTAAAATCGGGTCCGATCCCCCGGCCCGCAGCGCAGCGTTCAGTCCGGCCATCAAGCCTTGCGCGGCCGCCTCTTCATATCCCGTCGTGCCGTTGATCTGACCGGCCAGGTAAAGTCCGGAAATATGCCGGGTTTCCAGTGTCGGCTTGAGTTCCCTTGGGTCCACGTAATCGTATTCTATAGCGTATCCCGGCCGGACGACTTCGGCATGTTCCAGACCCGGAATGGTTTTCAACATGGCGATTTGCGCGGATTCCGGCAGCGACGTGGAAATACCGTTCGGATAAACGGTCTCGTCGTCCAGTCCTTCCGGTTCCAGGAATATCTGGTGCCGGGACTTGTCCGCGAACCGCACCACCTTGTCCTCGATCGAAGGGCAGTATCGTGGACCGCTGGATTCAATCTGCCCCGAATAGATCGGCGCGACGTGCAGGTTCTCCCGAATAATGTCGTGTGTACTCGGAGTGGTCTCCGTGATGTAGCATTCGATCTGTGGGTTGGAAATCGACCGGGTCAAAAAGGAAAACGGCACCGGCGGATTGTCGCCCTTTTGCGGATCCAGCCCGGACCAGTCGATGGTTGTGCCGTCCAAACGCGGCGGTGTGCCGGTCTTGAGCCGGCCCCAGCCAAAGCCCGTGGACCGCAGCGTATCCGAAAGACCGATCGCGGGCGGATCGCCGACCCGGCCGGCGGCGCGCTGTTCGGTACCGATATGAATGACGCCTCGCAGAAACGTCCCTGTCGTCAATACGACGTGACTGCCTGCGTGGTGTTGTCCTGACGCGGTGACAACACCGCACACCGATCCCTTATCGATGGTGAGATCCTCAACGCCGTCGGCCATGACCGTCAAATTGTCCTGGTTCAGAACGGCCGCCTGCATGGCCCGGCGGTACAGCTTGCGATCCGACTGGGCGCGCGGGCCGCGCACGGCGGGCCCTTTGCTGCGGTTCAACAAACGGAACTGAATGCCGGCCGCATCCGCCACCTTGCCCATCAATCCGTCCATGGCGTCGATTTCCCGGACCAGATGCCCCTTGGCCAATCCGCCGATTGCCGGATTACAGGACATCTCTCCGATGGTTTCGATCTTGTGGGTCAGCAACAAAGTGCGCGCACCCAGGCGAGCCGCGGCGGACGCAGCCTCACACCCGGCGTGACCGCCGCCGATCACAATGACATCATAATGGGACATGGCGGGAATGTAGGGTTATCCACAGGGTGAGTCAAAGGCGGATCATCGCTTTTTTCAAGGAAGTCGATTGCGATGTGCAAAGTCCCGGGCCTGCACCGTCTCGTCGACGGAGACGACGATGTTTCACGTGAAACATCGTCTACACGCGGTTATTTGCCGATGCAGAAATCGGCAAAGATCACATCGAGAATATCCTCGACGTCCACCGTTCCCACAATCGCACCCAGCGCCCGGGCCGCCAACCGCAGGTCTTCGGCCCGTGTCTCGGCGGTGGGCGCGGATTTCGCCCGATGCAAATGGTCGAGGCATTCATGAAGTTTGGACCGATGCCGCATACGGATCGGCACCAGTTCGGCCCCCTGGTCCAAAGCTGTCCGGACCCGGGACGTCAACGCGTCCATCAATGCGTCCATACCCGCCCCGGTCCTGACCGAAACCGGTAACACGGTTTCCGCAATGCGCATATGAGACGGCGCGGGTTGCACCTGATCGATTTTATTGACCACGGCAATCGTTGCCGGATCCAGGTGTTCCCACAGCTCGGCCTCACCCGATTGATCGGTGCTGTCGAGCACGACGATTTTCAGATCGGCATCCGCCGCCCGGCGCCGCGCCCGGTCGACCCCTTCCCTCTCGACCCGATCCGCGCTCCTGCGCAGCCCGGCCGTATCCGCGACAATGACGGGATACCCGTCCAAATCGAGATGCACCTCGACAACGTCGCGCGTGGTCCCCGCCTGGTCGGAGACAATGGCCGCGTCCCGGCGCGCCAGCCAATTGAGCAGGCTGGACTTACCCACGTTGGGCCGGCCCAGAATGACGACGTGAAATCCGTCGCGCAGCCGCTCGCCCCGATCGGCGCCGGAAAGATGACTTGTGATCGCTTGAACCAATTCATCGATGGCACCATCGACCCGGGTTTCAAGATCGTCCGGAACATCGTCCTCCGAAAAATCGATGGCGGTTTCCATCAGCGCCTGCGTTCGCACGATGGCACTGCGCCACTGTTCGTATAGATGGCGCAGCCCGCCTTCGGCCACCCGGGCCGCCTGACGCCGTTGCGCTTCGGTTTCCGCGGCGACGAGATCCGCCAGGCCCTCGATGGCGGTCAGATCCAACTTGCCGTTCAGAAACGCCCGCCGGGTGAATTCCCCCGGTTCGGCCGGACGCAGATTCGTGATGGACTCGAGGGCATCCAGTACGGCGTTGATGACGGCCCGGCCTCCGTGCACATGCAACTCCGCGACATCTTCGCCGGTGAAAGAGCGCGGACCACGAAAATACAGAACCAGGGCCTGATCCAGATGGATTCCGGTTCGGGGATCGATCAGGGTACACAGCCGGGCCTGGCGTTCCCGGAAAACACCCGACCCGGTCAGTTGTTCCAATGCCGACAGGGACGCCGGACCGGAGATGCGTATGACCGCGACCCCCGCCCGGCCGGCACCGGATGACAGCGCGAAGATGGTCATAGTGCGTCCCAATCCGGAGCGATCACCCGATCTCGTCCAATTCGGTCTGATCCACTCTCAATCTGAGACGTTCGACGATACGGCCCCTGATAATGTGTTCCTGCAGAATCTCTTCCGCGTCCTCCATCGAACTGTAATGATACCAGACACCTTCGGGATAAACGACCATCGTCGGCCCGAGTTCGCAACGGTCGAGACATCCGGAGGCATTGATCCGAACCCGGTCAACACCCAGCTCCTTGGCCCGCGCCTTCAGGTAATTGCGCAACGGTTCCGAACCACGCGCCTTACAGCTGCCACGCGGATGTCCGGCCGGCCGGACGTTGGTACAGCAGAACACGTGCAGGCGGAAATACGGCTCGGACGACGGTGATCCTGTATCGCTCATAAACGGAAATCCTATTCCTTCTTTTGGCCGGTTCCGCTCATGGCCGACCAGAACATCTTCTGCATGGCGTCCCATCCCTGGGCTCCCGCGGGCATCCACTGCTTCATGAGCGCTTCCGCATCCATCGCGGCCAGGTTTTTTTCCATGCGATCCTGGATCATCTGCATTAACGACCGTTGCATCGGTTCCACATCGGGCAAACCCAAAAAGGTTCTTGCCTCCTGAGGTGAACAGTCAATATCGATGTTTATCTTCATAGGACTGTCGTCTCCTGTTCATTCATTTCACTACCGAAACAATCAGGAATTTGGTATCTATACTCATTCCGGTGTCGAAACAATTATTGGAAACATACCGTCGGCGTATTTCTGTGTCTTCATGGGCCAGTACGCGTCGAATATGATTTTTCGCTATGACTTTGCAAGATAAAGAATTCCCTGCGCTACGGAATGCCTTGTCCGGGGAGACCAGTCCGTACCTCCTCCAACACCGGGACAATCCGGTCCACTGGCAGCCCTGGTCGGTTGAGACACTGGACCGGGCCAAAGCCGAAAACAAGCCCATACTCTTGAGTGTCGGTTACGCGGCCTGTCACTGGTGCCATGTCATGGCGCACGAAAGCTTTGAGAACGATCAGACCGCCCAGGTGATGAACGACCTGTTCGTCAACATCAAGGTCGACCGCGAAGAACGGCCGGACATCGATTCCATCTACCAGTCGGCCCTCGCCCTGCTGGGAGAGCACGGCGGTTGGCCGTTGACCATGTTCCTCACGCCGGCGGGAGAGCCCTTCTGGGGCGGCACGTACTTCCCGCCCGAGCCCCGGTATGGCCGTCCCGGATTTCGCGACGTTCTGATTCGCGTTGAGCAGATCTACCGCACGGATCCGGACGTCATTGCCAAAAATTCCGGTACGCTCAAGGACGCGCTGACAAAAATGAGCCGCCGGACGGATGGCGACGTCCCGGTGCTCGACAGCGGATTTTTGGATCGCGTCGCCGCCCGGCTGGCCAATTCGGTCGATGTCGTGCACGGCGGGATCGGCGGAGCGCCGAAGTTTCCTCAGACGACGGCATTGGAAACCATCTGGCGGGGTTATCTGCGGACCGGCAATCAAATGCTCGGTGATCTGGTCCACCTGTCCCTGAAAAACATGTGCCAGGGCGGCATTTACGACCACCTGGCCGGCGGTTTCGCCCGTTACGCCACCGACGAACGCTGGCTCGTGCCTCATTTCGAAAAGATGTTGTACGACAACGCTTTGCTGATCGATCTCATGACGACGGCCTGGCAACGGGACAAAGACGACCTCTACGCCGTGCGGATCGCGGAGACCATCGATTGGATCGCCCGCGACATGGTTACGCCCGACGGCGGTATCGCGGCGTCCTACGATGCGGATTCCGAAGGTGAAGAAGGCCGTTTTTATGTCTGGAGCGAGGCCGAAATCGACCGGTTGGCAGGCAACACCGCGGATCTGTTCAAGCAAGTCTACGATGTGACGCCCGAAGGCAATTGGGAATCCAGGACAATCCTCAACCGTTCCCGCGATCTCAGTCTGGCCGACCCGGAAACCGAGGCCGAACTGGGTGATGTCCGCGCTATTTTATTAAAAACCCGAAACGATCGCGTTTGGCCTGGCTGGGACGACAAGGTCCTTGTCGATTGGAACGGTTTGGCGATTGCGGCGATTGCCCGGGCCGGCGCCGTTTTCGGCCGCGCCGATTGGGCCGACCTGGCCCGACGGGCTTACGCGTTCGTCACGCAGTCGCTGAATGACAACGGCCGCCTGTTCCACAGTTACCGGGACGGCCGGGCCCGCCACAGCGGTCTGTTGGATGATTACGCCAACATGTCCTGGGCGGCCCTCGAACTGTTCGAGATCTCGGGACAGCCGCATTTGATCGACGATTGCCGGCGATGGAAAGACATCCTCGACCGGCATTTCTGGGATACGGATCAAGGCGGGTATTACTATACCGCGGATGATGCCGAAGCGCTGATCACCCGCACCCGTCATGCCCATGACAATGCCATTCCCGCCGGGAACGGCACCATGGTTTCGGTGCTGCAACGCCTGTTCCACGTCACCGGGGAGATGCAATACCAGCGGCGTGCCGACGAACTGATCGCCGCCTTCGCGCCGGATCTGGCCCGCAACGTCTTTCCCTTCACCACGCTGCTGAACGGTCTCGATACCCGCATTCACGACCGGTCCATTGTCATCGTGGGTGACCGTCAAGGCGAGGACACCGGCGAATTGCTGCGTACGGTCCATGCCCACTGCCTTCCGGGTCGCGCGCTTTTGATCGTCCCGCCAGCCGGCGGCGTTCCGACCGGTCATCCGGCGGCGGGCAAAAGCCAAATCGACGGACGGGCGACCGCCTATGTCTGCCACGGCGGGACGTGTTCGTTGCCCTTGACGGATCCGTCGCGCTTGGCGGAAGCTCTACAAACCCTTTGACGCAACGAAAAACCATGCCCTCACTCTCTCTGCACAGTCCGGTCGGCGACTTGACCATTTTCGAAGACAATCAGGCCATCGTGGTCGTCGAATGGGGCTGGGTGGAACACCAGGACGACACGCCCTTGCTCAACCGCGCCCGCGATTGGTTGAATTTTTATTTCGATGGCGAAACGAATTTACCGGATCTGCCGCTGCGCCCGGCCGGTTCGGTCCATCAACACCGGGTCTGGTCGGAAATGCGGAAGATTCCCCATGGACATACGCTGTCATACGGCGCGTTGGCCGAACGGGCCGGATCCAATGCACGGGCGACCGGAACCGCGTGCGGCGCCAACCCCATACCCATTATCATTCCCTGTCACCGGGTTTTGGCCGCCAATCAGCGTATCGGCGGCTATTCCGGACAGGGTGGCGTAGAGACCAAAGTGGCCTTGCTGCGCCTGGAAGGCTCACTTCTTTAATTCATTTCGCCTTCAAAACGTTATCGTTTCGTAAGCGAAACAATAGATTGTCGAGGATCCGATATGAGCAAAGCGATTCGCATCAGCAAAACCGGCGGCCCGGATGTCTTGGAGTGGGTCGACGTTGAATTGGCCGATCCCGGCCCCGGCGAAGCCCTGGTGCGCCACAATGCCGTCGGCCTCAACTATATCGATGTCTATTTCCGCACCGGCTTGTACCCCATGGAACTGCCGGGCGGCATCGGCATGGAAGCCGCCGGTGTGGTCGAAGCCGTCGGCGACGGTGTCGGCCATGTCAAGGCGGGCGACCGGGTCGCGTATGCCGCGCCGCCGGTCGGGGCCTACGCCGAGGCCCGTGTCATGCCGGCCGACAAGCTGGTGGTCCTGCCCGCGACCGTGGACGACCGCACCGCGGCGGCCATGATGCTGCAGGGCATGACGGTACAGTACCTGCTGCGCCGCACCTTCCGGGTCGAGGCGGGTCAGACCATTCTGTTCCACGCCGCCGCCGGCGGGGTCGGTCTGATCGCCTGCCAGTGGGCCAAGCATCTCGGCTGCACCGTCATCGGCACGGTGGGCAGCGAGGCCAAGGCCGACTTGGCCCGGGCGCACGGCTGCGACCACACCATTCTCTACAACCGGGAGAACATCGCCGAGCGGGTGCGCGAACTGACCGGTGGCGCGGGCGTGCCGGTGGTCTACGATTCCGTGGGTAAGGACACCTTCGAAGCCTCCCTCGACAGCCTGGCGCCCATGGGCATGATGGTGTCGTTCGGCAATGCCTCGGGCGCCGTACCGGCCTTCGAGCCCGGCATTCTCTCAGCCAAGGGTTCCCTGTTCCTGACCCGGCCCACGCTGATGACCTACACCGCCAAGCGGGCGGACCTGGAGGCCACGGCCAACGAACTGTTCGACGTGGTGGGAGAGAGGGTTGTAAAAATCGAAATCAACCAAACCTACGCGCTGAAAGAGGCCGCCCAGGCCCACATCGACCTGGAAGGGCGCAAGACCACAGGATCGACCGTTCTGCTGCCGTAAGCCGGCTGAATCAAGGTTTTTTCTGGTTGCCGCGGTGACCGCGGCAACCGGCATCAGGTGTTCATGGAATCGAAGAAATCGTCGTTGGTCGGCGTCTGCTTGAGCTTGTCGAGCAGGAATTCCATGGCGTCCGTCGTGCCCATGGGCATGAGGATGCGGCGCAGCACCCACATCTTCGACAGGGTGCCCTTGTCGACGAGGAGCTCTTCCTTGCGGGTGCCCGACTTGGTGATGTCGATGGCCGGCCAGGTGCGCTTGTCGGCCAGCTTGCGGTCGAGGATGATTTCCGAGTTGCCGGTGCCCTTGAACTCTTCGAAGATGACCTCGTCCATGCGGCTGCCGGTATCGATCAGCGCCGTGGCGATAATGGTCAGCGAGCCGCCTTCCTCGATGTTCCGCGCGGCGCCGAAAAAGCGCTTGGGCCGCTGCAGGGCGTTGGCGTCGACGCCGCCGGTCAGCACCTTGCCCGACGACGGCACCACGGTGTTGTAGGCGCGGGCCAGGCGGGTGATGGAATCGAGCAAAATCACCACGTCGCGCTTGTGTTCCACGAGCCGCTTGGCCTTTTCGATGACCATTTCGGCGACCTGGACATGGCGCGCCGCCGGTTCGTCGAATGTCGAGGAAATCACCTCGCCGTCGACCGAACGGGACATGTCGGTCACTTCCTCGGGCCGCTCGTCGATCAGCAGAACGATGAGATAGACCTCGGGATGATTGGTGGAAATGCTGTGGGCGATGTTCTGCAGCAGGACCGTCTTACCGGTCCGCGGCGGGGCGACGATCAGGCCGCGCTGGCCCTTGCCCAGCGGGGTGATCAGGTCGATGACCCGCGACGAGGTGTCCTTGGTCTTCTTTTCGTCCGTCTCCAGCCGCAGGCGTTCTTCCGGATAGAGCGGCGTCAGATTGTCGAAATGGACCTTGTGCCGGGCCTTTTCCGGGTCCTCGAAGTTGATCTTGTTGACCTTGAGCAGGGCGAAATAACGTTCCCCGTCCTTGGGCGAGCGGATCTGGCCCTCGACGGTGTCGCCGGTGCGCAAGGAAAAGCGCCGGATCTGGCTCGGCGAAATGTAGATATCGTCCGGCCCGGGCAGGTAATTGGCCTCGGGCGAGCGCAGGAAACCGAAACCGTCCTGCAGGATTTCCAGCACGCCGCCGCCGGTGATTTCGACGTCCTGTTCGGCCAGTTGCTTGAGGATGGCGAACATCATGTCCTGCTTGCGCAGGGTGCTCGCGTTTTCGACCTCGAGCTCCTCGGCGTAGCTCAGCAATTCGGTGGGGGATTTGTCTTTGAGTTCCTGAAGGTTCATCGGAAACCGTCCGGGGAAAAAGGCGACATGGCGTCGGAGAACTGGCCGAATGGCCCATTTAAGAATTCAGATGGAGATGTTGGTGGCGACGACGAAACCGACCCGTTCGGTCGGGAAGTCCTGCCCATGCAAGACACATGGTCCAACAATGTGTGGATCACCCTCTACATGGGACAATCCGATAGTAATGTCAAACACAGATTTGAAAACAGACAGTTAATGGCCGAAAGGCCGTTGAACTATTTGGCGCCCGCGCAACAAAAACAAGCATTCCGGTCCGCCCTCGCCTAAGGTTGCGGCGCTTCCGCCAATCCGATGGATCCCGTTCATGAAAAAATGCCTCGTCGTTTCCTGTCACCCACTGGACAACAGCCTGTGCCGCAATCTTGCCAATCAGGCCGAACGGACCATGCGTGGCAACGGCTACGATGCGCGCTGGATCGATCTCTATGACACCGCATTCCCGCCGGCTCTCAGCGCGGCGGAACGGTCCCGGTATTATCAGGCGGACTATCCGGGCGACGATATCGCCGATCACGTGGCGGCCTTACGCGCGGCCGAGGTGGTGGTCTTGGTCTTTCCCACATGGTGGTTCGGGTTTCCCGCCGTGCTGAAAGGTTGGTTCGACCGGGTCTGGGTGCCAGGCGTGGCTTATGACCACAGCCCCGATTACGGCCCACTCAAACCCCTGTTGCACGATCTCAAACACGTGGTGGCGGTCACCACCCTGGGATCGCCCTGGTGGGTCGACCGGTTGATCATGCGCCGGCCGGTCCGGCGGGTGTTGAAGACCGCGCTGGTCGGCGCCTGCGCCCCCAAGGCACGCTTCCACATGCTGTCGCTCTACAAAAGGCCGAGGATGTGCCCGCCGCCCGTCTCGAGGCGTTTCTCGGCCGGCTGGACAAGGTTTTGCGGCGACTGGGCTAAAACGGCTTCACCACCACCATGATGACGATGACGATCATCAGCACTGTCGGCAGTTCGTTCATCCAGCGATAGAATTTCTGGCTGTGGGTGTTTTCGTCGTTCTCGAACTGGCGCCGCCAGCGGGACAGGAAACCGTGCTGGCCGGTCAGCACCAGCAACGCCGCCAGCTTGGTCCAGATCCAGCCGCTCGACCAATCGATGATGCCCGGCGTCAGCAACAGCAGAATACCGAGCGTACAGGCCACCATCATCGCCGGGTTGATGATGGCGCGCATCAGGCGCCGCTCCATCACCTTGAAGGTTTCCGACTGTACCGAGCCCACCTCGGCGTCGCAGTGATAGACGAACAGACGCGGCAGGTAGAGCATGCCGGCCATCCACGCCATCACCGCAATAACGTGAATGGCGCGAATCCAGTCGTACCAGTCACTCAGCCAATCAGTCAGCCCTTCAAGCATCCGTATTTCCTCGGGATTTCGTGATCTCTATTCGGTCATTGGTGGCAAAGGGCATTGGCTGAAGCCGTTCGGGCAGGTGCGGCCGCCGGCCTGGGAACAGGTTCCGGTCCGGCCGACCGTGCGCCGCACCGTATCGGCCAGGCCTTTGATGAAACGGGCATGGGTGCCCAGCGCCGGTACGCGAACATAGCCCGGCACGCCGGCCATGTCCGCCAGCTCACGGTATTCGATATCCAGCTCCACCAGGGTTTCCGAATGCTCCGACACGAAGGCGATGGGCACCACCACGACAGGCACGCCGTCGCGGCCGGCCCGTTCGATTTCGCTGTCGGTGGACGGCCCGATCCACACCTTGGGACCGACCCGGCTTTGATAGCAGGTCACCCAGCGGTCATCGGCCAATCCCAATTTCTCTGCCACGGCCCGAGCCGTTTGCTCGACCTGGTGCTGATAGGGATCGCCCCGGTCGATGATGTCTTGGGGCAGGCCGTGGGCGGAAAACAGCACCCGCGGTGTGCCGTTGGCGGACGCGGTGTCCAACGCCGTCTGGATGGTGTCGGCGTGGGCGGCGATAAACTCGCTTTCGATTGGATAACAGCAGATCGCCCGTGTCGGCACGGACAGACGCGCCGCCGCCTGGTGCCAGTCGGCGATGGAGGATTCCGTCGTCGTGGTCGAATACTGCGGATAAAGCGGCAGCAGGACGATCTCTTCCGGTCCCCAGGCCTTCACCTTCTCGACGGTTTCGACGCTGAACGGATGCCAGTAGCGCATGGCGATGAACGCACGCACGTCACCCAGATCCGCCAGTTCGTCCGTCAACGCCTCGGCCTGCTGTTCCGTCAACGGCAGCAACGGCGACCGGCCGCCCAGATGTTCATAGATCTCCCGCGCGACGGGCGCCCGTCGGGTGGAAATCAGCCAGGCCAGCATGGCGCGGAATGGCTGCGGCATACGCAGAATGGCGCGGTCGTTGAACAGGTTGAACAGAAACGGCCGGATCGCCTCGGGCTTGTCGGGGCCGCCCAGGTTGAACAGGACGATGGCGGTCTTGGCCATGGCCAGGCCGTCCTCAGTCGTCCGCCGTTCCGGCGTGGATCAATTCGGACAACGCCGCCACGTGCTCGGGTGGCGTCTGCGGCACGATGCCGTGACCGAGATTGAAGATGTGCGGACCATTGCCCAGCGTCGACAGAATCCGCTGCGCCTCGCTCAGCATGGCATCACCGCCGATGACCAGGAACTGGGGATCGAGGTTGCCCTGCACGGTGCACAAGGGCTGCAGGTTGGCCGCCGCCCACGCCGGCGACACGCTGCTGTCGATGCTGACGCCATCGACACCGGTCTGTTTGACGTAGTCCACATACTTGGCGCCGGCGCCACGGGGAAAGCCGATGACGGGGGTTTCCGGATGGGCCTGTTTGACGGCGTCGACGATACGCCTGGTCGGTTCGATGCACCAGCGGTCGAAGCCGGATTCCGGCAGTGCTCCCGACCAAGTATCGAAGAGCTGCACGGTTTCCGCGCCGGCGTCGATCTGGGCCTTGAGATAAGCGACCGTGCTGTCGACCAGGACATCGATCAGCGTATCGAAACCCGGCTCGCCGCCCAGCGCCCAGCGCTTGGTCAGCGCATGATCCGGGCTGCCGCCGCCTTCGACCATGTAGGTGGCGACCGTCCACGGCGCGCCGGCGAACCCGATCAGGGCGACGTCTTCGGGCAACTCCCGGCGCAATCCGCGCAACGTCTCGAACACCGGCGCCAAATGACCGACCACATTGGACGTGTTCAGATCTTTGACGGCATCCGCCGTGCGGACCGGTTCCAGCACCGGCCCTTCGCCTTCCTTGTAGGCCACGGGCTGGCCCAGAGCATCGGGTACCACCAGGATATCGGCGAACAGAATGGCCGCGTCCATCCGGTAGCGCCGGATCGGCTGCAGCGTCACTTCGATGGCGAACTCGGGCGTGTAACACAGGTCCAGAAAGCCGCCGGCCTGTTCCCGCACCGCGCGGTATTCGGCCAGATAGCGTCCCGCCTGACGCATGTACCAGAACGGCGCCCGATCGACCTTCCGACCGGCGAGCGCCTTGAGAAACCGTTTTTCAGTGCCGTTCGCCTGCACGCCTGAAGGTCCTTTCCGACTCGGAATCGTTACCATCCATTAACCAATTAATATTTTATTAAGAAAAGGTGGTAGTGGTTGTTGTGCCGTGAATCCTGTGGATTATCAACGATCAACACCCGGGCGGGCTTTTCGTGGATAACCGATGTTGGTTGGGGCCTGCGTGGACAAAACACCGGACAGTGTGTCGCCGTTCATGCAAAACCGCGGCTGGGGATAACACGAAAAACGGTGAAAAACCAATCCCGCCATTCGGTATCCGTGAACTATCCATGTTATTCAGAACGCGGGATGAATTCGTTCCATCCTGAATAAGCATCCGGACGGGATATTGAGTGATGGCATGGTCTCAACGCTTCGTGTGATAAGGCCCCATTGTCCCCAATTGGGACGGGCGCTATTCATAGGTTATCCCGAAGCGATCGTGGGTAACTTTCCGGCGATCTCCAGATCATTGACAGGCCACCGCGTATGACTGCGTTTCATCTTCATCTCGTGTCCGACGCCACCGGCGAAACCCTGAACTCGGTGGCCAAGGCCGCGTTGGTTCAGTTCGAGGAGGCCGAGGCGGTCGAACATCTATGGACATTGGTGCGAACGTCCAAACAACTGGACGACGTGCTGGCGGGCGTCGAAGCCAATCCCGGCGTCGTCATGTTCACGCTGGTCAATGATGAGCTGCGGGAAATCCTGGAAGAGCGTTGCCGCCGGTTGCGCGTGCCGTGTATCGCGGTGCTCGATCCGGTGTTCGGCGTGTTGAGCAACTATCTTGGCGCCAAGAGCCGGCGTCAGCCCGGCCGCCAGCACATGATGGACGCCGAATACTTTCATCGCATCGAGGCCCTGTCCTATTCCATGCAGCACGACGACGGCCAGATGGCCGGTATGCTGAACGATGCCGACGTGGTTCTGGTCGGCGTCTCCCGCACGTCGAAAACGCCGACGTGCATTTACCTCGCCAACCGCGGCGTCAAGGCGGCCAACGTGCCGATCGTGCCGGGCATACCGCTGCCGACGGAACTCGACACGCTGACCCGTCCGCTGGTGGTTGGCCTGACCGCCAGTCCCGAACGGCTGGTGCAGATCCGGCGCAACCGGCTGCTGGCCATGAACCAGTCGCCGGAAACCGACTACGTGGACATCGAAATGGTCAAGGAAGAGGTCGCCTACGCCCGCAAGACCTATAACCGCAACAAATGGCCGATCATCGACGTCACCCGGCGCTCCATCGAGGAAACCGCCGCCGCCATCCTCAACCTGATCTCGCGCCGGGCCGAACTGAATGTCTCGGGCGGCATGGATTAGGGCGTCGATGGCAACGGTACCGATAGGTACACGCCGAACTCCGCGCCGAAATCGCAGCTGACCCGGGCATGAACCCGGCCCTGGCGGTCGCGGAAGCGCTGGTCGTCTTTGACCGGAAACACGCCTTCGTGCCAGATGCCCGGGTGGATGTACAAGCCCCGGCTGCCGTCGCACCAGAACGCCACGACGTCTTCCGGCTTGATGTCGTCGCCGGGTAGGGCGGCGGGTACGACGAAGGGTTTGTTGTCGATCGGAAAGAACAACTGCCCGCCGTCGGGATGATAGTTCAGGTGCCAAAGCAGAACCTGCTCGCGCGGACCGGTCGCCTGTTCGGCCGAGGCCGTTTGCGGATCGCAACGCCAGCCCAGCACATAGTCGCCGTTGACCGCGCCGTTGGTCCCGCGCAGCACGTCGCCCTGCCATCGACAGGAAAAGACGCCTTCCACCACGCCGCCTTCATCGCCTGAATCCTCATCCACCGGCCGCCAGCCCTGGGCCGGCCAGCGCACGATCTCGATGTCGAAGGCGTCCGGATCGTCCACGAGACAACCATAGCCTTGCAGGCTGTCGTCCGTGGCCTCGATCAGCGGTACCTCGACCAACGGCAGGGACGGTTTGTCCCGGGCCTCGAAGATGTAAACCGGTGCGTTGGCCATGCCGTGTCTCCTTGTCCCGTGCGCGCGGCATTGTTCTCGTGCCGCATCCTTCGCGAGACGGGCGGATCAATCAAATCAAAAGTTCTTATCGGTACGGCGAAGCACACTTATCGATGGCGCGCATCACGGCCTGGGGTCACCTTGTTGGTCGTCGGGAATGTCAGCCCCGGAACCAGGCGAACGGCACCGCCGGCAGATGACCGGTCAAGGGGGCCAATACGGCTTGATCGGCGATATCCAGCCACGGTTCGGTCAGGGAACGGTCAATGACGCCGCGGCCGGCGCCCAGAGCCGGATTGCGCCGGCGGAAGCGGACGCGGAACAGGACGATGGGGTGGCCCTCGTCGCTGACGTCGATGACATAGTCCTCGAGGCCTGATTGCGCGGTTTTGTCGAGCACCGCCGACAAAGCCGCCTTGTCGTCCTCGTCCAGCCGCACAAGCAAATACTGGGTAATCAGATCGCCCTCGTCCAACTGGGTGAGGCGGCAATCCTCCTGGCTGGACACGAAGACCGAAAACCGGCCGACGTGATCGTCGAGCAACTGCGCCGCCATGGCCGCGGCACCCTTGCGTCCCGAGGCGTTTTGCGAGAAGCCGTAATATTCGAAGAACTTGGCTTCCAGGGCATCGACATAATCCTCGCCCCGTTCGAACAGGCGCCGGTCGATGTAGCCCAGCTGCTTGCCCAGATCCTTGATGGCGTTGTCCGTCAAACGCTCGACCTTCACATGCATATGGGAGAGGGAAAACACATCCTTGTCCCGCTCCACCATCAAGGCATAGTCAAGACGCGAGAGTTTGCGCAGCAGCCGTTCCGCCTCGGGAGACTGCAGTTCGCAATGGGCCGACTTGTATTCGCCGGCGTCGATGTCCGGTGCCAGGCGCTGGATGTTGCGCCACGTCACCTGGTTCGAACCCCGGAGGCGGAAGTGCTTGTTCAGTCCGCGCGGCAGACCGCCGTCGAGCATGAAGATCAGAACCGTGTTCTGATAGGGTTGCTCGATATTGGGGCTGCCGGTGTTGGGCAACAGATTGGCGGGATCGATAAACGGATACCGGGCGCCGTGAGACTTGAACGTTGTGTAGCTGTCGATCAGGCAATAACGGATCAGGATATCCGTCAGGCGGCTACGGCTGTCCAGGTACGGATCCTTCTGGACGGCCGACTCAAATGGAATGATTTCTCCACTTTGAGACACTTGTAGAGAACCTTTCTTCACGCCTGTGAAAGAATTAGTATAAGTGTTTGTGAATTAACGAAAAGTCTATCATTTCAGGGGCGCAAAGCAAGGTGTTATCCACAGACCCATCCACACTGGTTCTCGCGTCCGCCAGCCGGGCGCGTCAATCCATGCTGGCGGCGGCCGGTCTCGACTGTATCGTACACCCGTCGGACGTGGACGAGACCCGCATCAAGGAGGCCATGCGCCGGGACGGCCGGTCAGCCGAGGACACGGCGTTGGCCCTGGCCGACGCCAAGGCGCTGAACGTTTCGGCGCATCATCCGGGCGCATGGGTCGTGGGCGCCGATCAGATGCTGCGTTGCGAGGATCGCTGGTTCGACAAGCCGGCGGACCCGGATGAAGCGCGGTCGAACCTGCAATGGCTGTCCGGGCGCCGGCACCAGCTGCACGCCGCCGTCAGTGTGGCGCGCAACGGTGCGATCGCATGGTCCGTTTGCGAAACCGCGCATCTGACCATGCGGTCCCTGTCCGACCCCTTTCTCGACCGGTATCTCGCGGCCATGGGCGGCGACGCGTTGCGGTCCGTCGGCAGCTACGAAATCGAAGGGCTTGGAGCGCAACTGTTTTCCCGTGTAGAAGGGGACACCTTCGTCATCATGGGATTGCCGTTGTTGCCGCTGCTCGACTTCTTCCGCCAGGCCGGAGTGCTCACGACATGATCCTGTCGGGCCAGTCCAAACTTGCCGGCGTGCTGGGCTGGCCGGTCGGCCATTCCCGATCGCCGCGCCTGCACGGCTACTGGCTGCGGCAATACGGGATCGACGGCGCCTACGTGCCCCTGCCCGTGAAGCCGGAAGATTTCGAAACCGCCGTCCGGGGGCTGGTCGCCGCCGGCTTCCGCGGCTTCAACGTCACCGTGCCGCACAAGGAAGCGGCCTTCCGATTGGTCGACCGGCCGGATGATCAAGCCGAGGCGATCGGTGCGGTCAACACCATCATCGTCGCCGGGGACGGCACGCTGGATGGCCGCAACACCGACGGCTACGGCTTCATGGCCAATCTGAGTGCCGGCGCACCGGATTGGAAAGCATCCTCCGCCCCCGCCGTCGTGCTGGGCGCCGGCGGCGCGGCACGGTCGGTGATCGCCGGACTGATCAGTCAAGGCGCCGGGTCCATCGTCATCTGCAACCGCACCCGGTCCCGGTCCGAAGACCTGGCGGCACTGTTCGCCAATGCACCGGCCGACGTATCGGTGCGGGACTGGGAAGATCGCGGACGGGCCCTGGCCGGCGCGGGTCTTCTGGTCAATACGACGCAGCTCGGCATGACCGGCCAGCCGCCGCTTGAACTCGATCTCACGGCGCTGCCGCCGGCGGCCGTGGTGACCGACATCGTCTATGCACCGCTGGAGACCGATCTGCTGCGAAGGGTCGGGGAGCGGGGCCATCCGGTGGTCGATGGCCTGGGCATGCTGTTGCACCAGGCCGTGCCCGGTTTCGAAGCCTGGTTCGGCGTGCGGCCGGAGGTGACGCCGGCGCTACGCAACTTCGTCCTGCGGGATTGAACACGCCATGATTCTCCTCGGACTGACCGGATCCATCGGCATGGGCAAAAGCACGGTCAAACAGATGTTCGACGACCTGGGCGTGCCGACCTACGACGCCGATGCCGGCGTGCACGAAGCCTATGCCAAGGGCGGCACGGCCGTGGCGCCGGTCGAGGCGGCCTTCCCCGGCGTCGTGGTCGACGGTGCGGTCGACCGGGAAAAACTCAGCGCCCGGGTGGTCGGCGACAAGGCGGCGCTCAAGCACCTGGAATCCATCGTGCATCCCATCGTCGCCGAGGCCCGGCAAGGTTTCCTCGAACGGGCGCGGGCCGCCGGGGCGCCCTTCGTCGTGTTGGACATTCCGCTGCTGTTCGAAACCGGCGGCCAGAAAGCGGTCGACAAAATCGCCGTTGTCAGCGCGCCGGCCGACGTGCAGCGCGAACGGGTCCTGGCCCGGCCCGGCATGACGGAAGATAAATTCGAAAACATCCTGGCGCGCCAGACACCCGACGCGGAAAAACGCGCCGGCGCCGATTTCGTCATCGACACGAGCGGGCCGAAAGAGGACACTCGGCGGCAGGTGCGGAGGATCGCCGAGATCCTGACGGCGGAAGGAGGGACGAATGCGTGAAGTGGTGCTGGATACGGAAACCACCGGGCTCGATCCGAACTCCGGCCACCGCGTCGTCGAGATCGGCTGCATCGAACTGGTCAACCACATCGCCACCGGCAACCACTTCCAGCGCTACATCAATCCCGAGCGGGACATGCCGCTGGAGGCGTTTCAGGTGCACGGCCTGAGCGAGGAGTTCCTGTCCACCAAGCCCGTGTTCAAGGACGTGGCCGACGACTTTCTCGCCTTCATCGGCGACGCGCCCCTGATCATCCACAACGCCGAGTTCGATCTGAAATTCCTCAACGCCGAGCTGCGCCGGTTGGAAAAACCGTTCATTCCATCGCGCCGCGCGGTGGACACGGTGACGCTGGCGCGTAAGAAGTTCCCGGGCGAACGGGTCAATCTGGATACGCTCTGCCGCCGCTTCGGCGTCGACAACACCGCCCGCACCAAGCACGGCGCTCTGCTCGATTCGGAGCTATTGGCCGAGGTCTATCTGGAACTGATCGGCGGCCGGCAGCCCGGCCTGACCCTGGACCGGCAATCGGCGGCGCGCACGGTGACGGTGACGCGCGAACATCGCGACCCGCGTCCCCATGCCGCCAGCGACGAAGAACTGGCGGCCCATCGGAAGTATCTCGAAGACAGCGTGCCCGACGCCATCTGGAACGCCTAGGAGTCGTCCTCGGCCGCGCCCGCTTCGACCTCTGCCTCCGCTCCGGCGGCGGGGTTCTGGTTGGCCTTGTTGCGCTGGTAGAGCGAGACGAAGTCGATCGGATCCAACAGCAGCGGCGGGAAACCGCCGTCGCGGGTGACGTCCGCCAAGACCCGGCGGGCGAACGGGAAGATCAGCCGCGGGCATTCGATCAGGCAGATCGGTTCCAGGCTTTCCTGGGGGATGTTTTCCAGCACGAACACCGAGCCGTACAGCAGCTCGACGACGAACGCCGTCTGATCGCCGAACTTGGCGTTGCCGGTGACGCGCAGCGTGATTTCGAAATTGGTCTGGTCCAGGCCGCGGGCCTGCACGTCGATGCCGACCTGGATGTCGGGCGGGCCGCTTTGCTGGGCGAGCGACTGAGGCGAATTGGGGTTCTCGAAGGACAGGTCCTTGATGTATTGGGCGGCGATCCGGATGGACGGCTGTGCCGTTTCCTGTGCCGCTTCTCCGTTGCCCGTTTCGGCGGCGGCTCCGTTGCCGCCCGCTTGCGTGTCGCTCATCGACCTCTCCCGCTCTTTCAGTCTGGCCCACTGTATAAATCCGGCCCGTGGCTATCATGGTTGCAGACGGGGCACAAGCACCGGCTGCGCTTTCACACAGACGTTAACCCTGTTTGCCGGGTTTTCCGTCGTCCGGGTCGGTATCGGTGATGTCCACATAGTCGCCGTCGATGACGTCGTTGCCGCCTTGCGGACGCAAGGGTTCGCGGGGATCGGATCGGGGCCCGGGCCGGACGTCATGCATGACGAAATGCCGGCCCGCCACGTGCACATGGCCGGATTTGGCGATCACCTTTTTGGCCCAGGCGCGCAGAAAACCGCGCACCGCCGGCACCAGCAACAGCAAACCGACGGCATCGGTCACGAAACCCGGCGTCAGCAGCACGATGCCGGCGATCAGCAGGCACAGGCCGTCGAACATCTCGTTGACCGGCAACCGGTTGTTTTCCAGCGACGTCTGGGCCCGGGCCAGGGTCGCCAGGCCCTGCTGGCGCAGCAGCGCCGTCCCGGCGATGGCGGTGAGCACAACCAAGCCGATAGTGGGCCACAAGCCGATGATCGCCCCGGCTTCAATGAAGACGGCGATCTCCAAAATGGGTACGCAAATCAGTGCGAGAAGCAGGTAAATGGCCATTCTTGTCCTTGGCTTTGCGCCATCCTATCTATAAAGAACACTTCGCCTGGGTACACAGGTGGACCCAGGGGCCACTTGCCGCTAGGCTAGTCTGTCTCACATTCCACGCGCAGGGCGCCCGCAAGGCCGACGCGACGGCAGTAATTATGTCTGACTTCCAGTTTTTCGACATCATACTCTTGGCCATGGTGGCCGGTTTTATCGCACTCCGGCTCAGGAGCGTGCTCGGCCGCCGCATGGGCCATCACCAGCAACAGCCCGACATGACCGGCGAGGAGCGCAACCGTCAAGTGGACCAGGGCGACGATAACGTCATTCCTCTGCCCGATCAAAACCGCCAGGTGGCGGACGTGCCGGAACCGACGGACGACTCGCCACTTGGGGCCGCGATCACGCAAATCAAGCTGGCCGATCGCAGTTTTGATCTGCCGATGTTCGTCGACGGTGCCAAGGGCGCCTATGAAATGATCATCATGGCCTTCGCCTCCGGTGACAAGGACACGCTCAAGACCTTCCTCAGCGACGACGTCTACCGCCAGTTCGAGCGGGCCGTCGACGACCGCGCCGCCGCCAACCACATCCATGAAACCACGCTGGTGTCCATCGACGAAACCGACGTCATCGACGCGGAGATGAAGGGCAAGGTGGCGGAAGTCACGCTCAAGTTCGTCTCGCAACTGGTCAACGTCACTAAGGACGAGGACGGCAAGGTGGTCGACGGCGATCCCAACCGCGTCGATACCATCACCGATATCTGGACGTTCGCCCGCGACACCCGCTCGAAGGATCCCAACTGGGCCCTCGTCGCCACCCGCGTGCCCAGCTGACCGGTTTCCCTGACCGCCTATGACGCCACGCAAGCTCGCGATTGTTGCCCTGGCAATCGCCGGATTGGCCGTGGCCGCCCTGCTGGCCTGGTGGCTGTGGCCGGCGCCGGAACCGGTGGCCGACCGGTTGGTGCTGGAACCCGCCGCATTCAATGAACTAAATAGTTGGGCCGGCGACGACCATGCCCAGGCTCTTGCGGCGTTCGTCCAGGGCTGTCCCAAGACTGTTCTACGCGCCGCCAAGCAGCCTTTCACACTCGATACCCTCACGGTGACCGAGGCCCATTGGCAGACGGCCTGCGACGCCGCCCTGGCCGTCCCGCCCGGCGACAACGCCACCGCGCGGGCCTTCTTCGAACGCACATTCCGGCCCTACGCCGTCAGCAATAACGGGGAACGGGATGGCCTGTTCACCGGCTACTACGAGGCCGAGCTCAGCGGCGCCGTTGCCGCCGATAGCCGATACAGCGTGCCTCTCTACCGCCGGCCGGATGATCTGGTGCTGGTCAGCCTCGGCCAGTTCCGCGCCGACCTGAAGGGCCGACGCATCGCCGGCCGGGTGGTGGACGGCAAGCTGGTGCCCTTCGACGACCGCACCGCCATCGACGGCGGATCGCTGGGCGGCAAGGGGCTGGAGCTGGCCTGGGTCGATGATCCGGTCGACGCGTTCTTTCTCCACATCCAGGGCTCGGGCCGGGTGCGCATGGCCGATGGCTCGATCCTGCGGGTCGGCTATGACGGCCACAACGGCCACCCCTATTTCGCCATCGGCCGCGAACTGATCCGCCGCGGCGCCATGACCAAGGAAACCGTGTCCATGCAGGCGATCCGCCGATGGCTGGCGGACAATCCGGCCGAGGCCCGAACCGTCATGGCCATGAACGCGTCATACATTTTCTTCCGGCCGCTGGCCGGCGACGGCCCCATCGGCGCGCTGGGCGTGGCGCTCACGCCGGAACGCAGTTTGGCCATCGACAAGACGCATCTGCCGCTGGGCGCGCCGCTCTGGCTCGAAACCTCGCTGCCGTCGCCTGGCAAGACCCCGGCGTTTCGGCAGCTCATGATCGCCCAGGACACCGGCGGCGCCATTCGCGGGCCGGTGCGCGGCGACGTGTTCTTCGGGTTCGGCAAGACCGCCGCCGACATCGCCGGGCGTATGAAACAGCCCGGCCGCTACTGGATCCTGCTGCCGCGCGTGGCCGGGCCCGGCTCCTAGATCTTCCCGATACGGCACCGTATCCGTTCCGTCTTGCCGCTTTGCGCGTGATCGTTATTCTAGCCGACATATCGCCGCACAACCGATTGCACCACCGCCATGGCCGACTCGCCCGTCAATGTAGGTTTGTTCGTCACCTGTCTGGTCGACCTGTTCCGGCCCAGCGTCGGCTTCGCCACCGTCAAGCTGCTGGAAGACGCCGGCTGCATCGTGCACGTGCCCGATACCCAGACCTGCTGCGGCCAGCCGGCCTACAATTCAGGCAGCCGCAATGATGCCAAAGACCTGGGCCGCAACGTCATCGCCGCCTTCCAGGATTTCGACTACGTGGTGGCGCCGAGCGGCTCCTGCGCGGCCATGATCCGTGAACACTATCCGCGCCTGTTCGCCGACGACCCGGCCATGGCCGATAAGGCCAAGCGCGTGGCGGACAAAACATTCGAGCTGACGTCGTTCCTGGCCGACGTGCGCAAAGTGACGTCGGTCGGCGCCAAATTCAACGCCGTGGCCGCCTACCACGATTCCTGTTCGGGCCTGCGCGAACTGGGCGTGCGGGAACAGCCCCGGTACCTGCTGGCCTCGGTCGAGGGGCTCGAGGTGAAGGACCTGGAGAAGGGCGACGCCTGCTGCGGTTTCGGCGGCACGTTCTGCGTCAAATACCCGGAAATCTCCGACGAGATGGTGACCCGCAAAACCAGCGATATCACCGCCACCGGCGCCGACACGGTGCTGGCCGGGGATCTCGGCTGCCTGATGAACATCGCCGGCAAGCTCAAGCGCGACGGCTCCAACATCGCCGTGCGCCACGTGGCCGAGGTGCTGGCCGGCGACGACGGCACCCCGCCCATTGCCGGCGGCGAAAGGTAGGGCCGGGCCATGAAAGCGACCGCCCACGATTTCAAGAACGCCGCGTCCAAGGCGTTGAAGGACGACAATCTGCGCCAGGCCCTGCACCGGGTGGAAACCGGTTTCGCCGGCAACCGCGCCGCCGCCATCTCGCGCCTGCCCGAGTTCCACGACCTGCGCGACGAGGGCGTGGCCATCAAGATGCACGTACTCGACCATCTCGACTATTACCTGGAGCGCTTCGAGCAGAAGGTCATCGAGACCGGCGGCCAGGTGCATTGGTGCACGACACCCAAAGAGGCCCGCGACACCATCCTCGAGCTGTGCCGTTCGGTCGACGCCAAGACCTGCACCAAGGGCAAGTCGATGATCGCCGAGGAAATCGCCCTCAATCCGTTCCTCGAGGAAAACGGCGTCCTGCCCATCGAGACGGACCTGGGCGAATACATCATCCAGCTGGCCGACGAACCGCCGAGCCACATCATCGGCCCGGCGGTGCACAAGACCAAGGACCAGATCTCCGACCTGTTCTTCGAGCATCACCAGAAATACGGCAAAACCGAACGCCAGTCGGACGGCCGTATGCTGGTCAACGAGGCGCGCGAGATCCTGCGCCAGAAATACATCGACGCCGATGTCGGCATCACCGGTGCCAACTTCCTCATCGCCGAGACCGGCTCGACGGTCATCGTCACAAACGAAGGCAACGGCGACCTGACCCAATCCCTGCCCAAGATGCACATCGTCATCGCCAGCCTGGAAAAAGTGATCCCGACGATGGAGGACGCGTCCACCATCCTGCGCCTGCTGGCACGCTCGGCCACGGGGCAGGAATTTTCCGTCTACACCACGTTCTCCACCGGACCGCGGCGCGACGACGACCTGGACGGGCCGGGGTCCTTCCACGTGGTGCTGCTCGACAACGGCCGCTCCAAGCTGGCCGGATCGGAGGACCGCGAGCTGCTGCGCTGCATCCGTTGCGGCGCCTGCATGAACCATTGCCCGGTCTATCACGCCGTCGGCGGGCATGCTTACGGCTGGGTCTATCCCGGTCCCATCGGCGCCGCCCTCGATCCCCACTTCATCGGCATCGAGGAAGCCCGCCATCTGCCCAACGCCTCCACCTTCTGCGGCCGCTGCGAGGATGTCTGCCCCATGCGCATCCCGTTGCCGTCCATCCTGCGGCGTTGGCGCGAGCGGGCGTTCGAGAGCAACGTGACACCACCGGCCGAACGCTTCGGCGTCGGCGCCTGGGCCTGGCTGGCCAAGCACCCGGCGTTCTACCGTGTCGGCACCCGGCTGGCGGTCCGGGGGCTGTCGCTGTTGGGCGGGCGCAGGAAACGCATCGCCAAGCTGCCGCTGGCGGGCGGTTGGACCGCGACCCGCGACCTGCCGGCGCCAGCCGGTCAAACCTTCCAGGACCAATGGCGCAGACAACGGGGGAGGTCGGCCTGATGACGTCGAGTTCGCGCCAAGCCATCCTCGACGGTATCCGCCGCGGCCTCGGACGCGGACCGGTGGACGGGGCCGACAAGGCAGCGCTGGAGGCACGCATGACGGCGCCCAAGGCCAACCTCATACCGGCCCGGGCGCAGATCCCCCACGGCGAACAGGTCGACCTGTTCGTCAGGATGGCCGAGGCTGTGGAGACCACCGTCGACCGGGTTGACGGCCTGGACGCCGTTCCCGGCGCCGTCGCCGATTATCTGGCCGCCAACAACCTGCCGAGCGAAATCCGCGCCGCGCCCGATCCGGCGCTGGACGCCATCCCGTGGCAGGACCGGCCGCTGCTGACCGTCGAGAAGGGCCGGGCGGAAAACGCCGATGCCACCAGCGTCACGCCGGCCTTCGCCGCCGTGGCCGAATCCGGCACGCTGGTGCTGCACAGCGGGCCGGACAATCCCACCACCCTCAACTTCATGCCGGAAAACCATATCGTGGTGCTCAAGACCTCCCAGGTCACCGGCACCTATGAGGAGGTGTGGTCCCGTCTGCGGGCGCGTGACGGCGGCGACGGTCCGGCGCCCATGCCGCGCACGGTCAATATGATCACCGGTCCCTCGCGCACCGCCGACATCGCCCAACAGCTTTACATGGGCGCGCACGGGCCGCGGCGTTTGCACATCGTGCTGGTCGACGATGGGCAGGAATGACGGCGGCCGCCGCCTGACCCCCGACGAGGAAAAGCTGTGGCGTCAGGCCATGGCCGGCGCCGACAAGCGCAAAGAGAAACCCGGCACCACCAGGCACCCCGATGCGGCCACGCCCGAGCGGCGGCCCAAGGATCCGGCGCCGCCCGACGGCCGCATCGCCAAACCCGGCTTGAAACCGGTCGCGCTCGAATCTGCCGCCCCCAAGGGTGCGGCGCCGGGCCTGGACAAACGCACCGCCGATAAATTCCGCCGCGGCCGCATGGCGATCGACGGCCGCCTCGACCTGCACGGCCTGACCCAGGAGAAGGCCCATCGGGCGCTCAACGCCTTTATCGCCCGCGCCCACGGCCAGGGCGCCCGCTGCGTGCTGGTGATCACCGGCAAGGGCTCGGCGCAAAAGGACGACGACATCGGCTTCATGCCGGACCGCTCGCGCGGCGTGCTCAAGGAAATGGTGCCGCGCTGGCTCAACGAACCGGGCAACCGCCAGCGCATCCTGGCCATGCAGCCGGCCCAGCCCAGACACGGCGGTTCGGGCGCGTTCTACGTGCTTCTCAGACGGCATCGGAGCAGCTTATGACACCGTTCGGCGAAAAGGTGCGGGCGCTGAGAAAGGCCAAGCCGGTGACGCTGAAGCAGATGGCCGCCGACCTCAACGTCTCCGCCGCCTATCTCTCGGCCCTCGAACACGGCCACCGCGGCCGGCCGAGCTGGGACCTGGTGCAGCGTATCTGCGGCTATTTCAACATCATCTGGGACGAGGCCGAGGAACTGCAACGCCTGGCCCAGCTCTCCCACCCGCGCATCACCATCGACACCTCCGGCCTCAGCCCCAAGGCCACCGAACTGGCCAACCGCCTGGCCCGGGACATCCGTGACATGCCCGACGACCGGGTCGACCGCCTGATGGACGTGCTCGATAAAGACAAGGACAAAACGAAATGACCGGCACCATCACCGTGCGCGACGCCGTACCTTCCGACCGGCCGCTGCTGGTCGAATACATGGCCGGGTTGCAGGACACCGAACACGCCCTGCATGCCAACCGCCTGCCCGGCGCCGAGATCGCCGACGGTTTCCTGGCCCTGGAGGAGAAGCGGGTCGCCAAGGACCACGGCCGCGTGTTCGTCGCCGAGGTGGACGGCGAACCGGCCGGGTTCCTGCTCTGCTATCAGGAGCCGGGTGAGGCCTACATCACGGCGGACGAGAAACCCTACGGCTGGATCGGCGACATTTTCGTCGCAGCGGATTTTCGGGGCAGCGGCGTCGCCCCGGCCCTGATGGCGGCCGCCGAGGACCATTTCCGCGCCCAAGGCATCAAGGTCGTCCGGCTCGGCGTCCTGCACGCCAACGACCGCGCCCGCGCCGCCTACGCCAAACTCGGCTTCGCGCCCTACGCGGATACCCTTGAGAAGTACCTGTAGGTATTCGTGCCACAAGCGTCGTTGACGGGCGATATTGAGCTGCATTTCTCCGGAAGTGATGGCGCGTGGAACGCAACGATTAATGTCAACTCATTCGATCAGTTCCTTCTTCCGGCGACTGGCAAGACTTCATCTATAAGTTGTTTAAATTGTTTTTGTATATAAAATAACGGCACTTTCGAACATCCTTTCTTGAATATTTATAATCTATAGCTTATATTTGGTGAAGGCGTGCATTACGTTTGTGGTCCGGGCTTCAATGCGGAGGATGAACTGAACAGGCTGCTGGTGACCGGGATGCCGCGCGACCATACGGAAGCGTACATCAGCTTGCTGGGAAGCCTCGACCAAATTTACACCCAGGGATTCGGAGCCGCCCGCCACGATTGGACTCGAACCGGCGAAAACGACATCTGGTTGTTTACGGACGGGCCGATCAGATGCGCTATTCAAGTGCAAGGTGAGGACAACGAGGAACGGGTGACGTTGTTGGCGACCGCATTTGCAGAGGGCCGCTCCGAGTTGGTTGAGTGGCTATTCGATTTCGTCAAGCGGGCTGATAAAAGGTTGCTTGAAGGTCAGGTTGTGGAATGAGCATAAAGGACCTTATTGAGAAAAAACGACTGGATCCGGCACTGCACGATGCCTGGATCGTCGCCGAAATGGCAAAATCCGCCGGTGCCGTTTTGCGTGCGATGCGCAGCCGCGCAGGATTGACCCAAAAGAAAATGGCAGCGGCGCTCGACATCTCCCAACCGCGAGTTTCCCAGCTGGAAAACGGCAAGGTCGAAAACATGCCGCCTCTCGATCTGATGGCACGCTACGCTGATGCGTGTGGGGAAAGCCTTGTCTTGACGACCGCAGCCGAGATTGACTCCCTTGTTTCTGAACGCGACGCATTGCGTGCGATTGTAAAGAGCAGGGTAGAGGCCGCCGCAAGCAACACACCGAATTCGAATATTGAAAAACCAGCCGGTCGGATATTGGAAATTGATTTTTCTCCCGGCACGCCGGCGCCTAAAACCAGAACGGAGTAGACTTCGTTGCTTTTCGCGTTGCTTTTCGACGTTTTCGTTGGTCAATACGCATCGATCACGTCGGGCGCGCTTGGGCTTTGCGGTTCAATTGCTTTCGCAGTCCCGCCGATTAAGAGCTGGGCCATTCGCAAGGCAGCGCTCAAACGGGAAAAGCTGGAATCAAGTGAACGATTCGGTGAGGCGGCAAGACGTGCGGCGCCGGTAGTGACGGAAAACTTGCAACACGAACTGATTGCCGAGCGAAGGTGCAACCTGACGGGTGCATCGCTACTGTTTTGTTCGTTTCTTACCCTGATCCTTCACGCCGTATGGACTCAGTAATCCTGAGCATCGCCTGAATAAATCAGTCTACAAAATAAACTTGCTCAGATCGGCGTCGCCGGCCAGGTCGCCGACGTGTTCCTGCACGTAGTTCGCATCGACGGTCACCGAAGATCCCGGCTGGTCGGTGGCGGTGAAACTGATGTCGTCGAGCACGCGCTCCAGGATGGTGTGCAGCCGCCGGGCGCCGATGTTCTCGACCGTGTTGTTGATCTCGGCGGCCAGGTCGGCGATTTTTTCGATGCCGTCTTCCTGGAACTCCAGCGTCACGTCTTCGGTGCCCATCAGCGCCTTGTACTGTGTCACCAGGCTGGCTTCCGGCTCGGTCAGAATGCGGCGGAAGTCATCGCGGCTCAGGGGCTGCAGCTCGACCCGGATCGGCAGCCGGCCCTGCAGTTCGGGCAGCAGATCGCTGGGCTTGGCCAAATGGAAGGCACCCGAGGCGATGAACAGGATATGGTCGGTCTTGACCGTGCCGTGCTTGGTCGACACCGACGTGCCTTCGATCAGCGGCAACAGGTCGCGCTGCACGCCCTCGCGGCTGACGTCGGCGCCCATGCGTTCGGTGCGGGCACAGATCTTGTCCAGCTCATCCAGGAAGACGATGCCGTTCTGCTCGACCAGGTCGATGGCGGCGGCAACCACGTCCTCCTCGTCGAGCAGCTTGTCGGATTCTTCGGCGATGAGGATCTCATAGCTGTCCTCGACGGTCATGCGCTTGGGTTTGGTGCGCCCGCCCATGGCCTTGCCGAAAATGTCGTTCAAATTGATCATGCCCATCTGGGCGCCGGGCATGCCGGGAATGTCGAAGGTGGGCAGGCCGCCGCCGCCGGCATCGTTGACCTCGACCTCGATTTCCTTGTCGTTGAGCTGGCCCTCGCGCAGCATCTTGCGGAACTTCTGGCGCGTGTCCTCGCTGGCGCCCTCGCCGACCAGGGCGTCGAGCACCCGGTCCTCGGCCGCCAGTTCGGCCTTGGCGGTGACTTCTTTTCGTTTTCGTTCGCGGATCATGGTGATGGCGATTTCCACCAGGTCGCGCACGATCTGCTCCACGTCGCGGCCCACATAACCCACCTCGGTGAACTTGGTGGCCTCCACCTTGATGAACGGCGCATGGGCCAGCTTGGCCAGGCGGCGCGAGATTTCGGTTTTGCCGACGCCGGTGGGGCCGATCATCAGGATGTTTTTCGGTAGCACTTCGTCGCGCAGGTCTTCCGGCAGCTGCTGGCGGCGCCAGCGGTTTCTCAAAGCGATCGCAACGGCGCGCTTGGCGTCGTCCTGGCCGACGATGTGGCGGTCAAGCTCGTGAACGATTTCGCGCGGGCTAAAGGATGTCATGACGTGGTCTTCAAACTCTCAACTAGAATATTGTCGTTGGTGTAGACGCAGATTTCGCCGGCGATCTGCATGGCCCGGCGGGCCACCGCCTCGGCGTCCATGTCGTCGCGGTCGACGAGGGCCCGGGCCGCGGCCAGGGCGTAGTTGCCGCCCGAACCGATGGCGATCAGGCCGTCTTCCGGCTCCAGCACGTCGCCCGTGCCGGTCAAAACCAAACTCGTGCCGGCATCGACCACGGCCATCATGGCCTCCAGGCGGCGCAGATACCGGTCGGTCCGCCAGTCCTTGGCCAGCTCGACGCAGGCCCGGGTCAACTGGCCGGGATGGCGTTCCAGCTTGGCTTCCAGCCGCTCGACCAGGGTGAAGGCATCGGCCGTGGCGCCGGCGAAGCCGACCACCACGCGGCCGTCGGCCAGCAGACGGACCTTGCGGGCGTTGCCCTTGATCACCGTCTGGCCCATGGACACCTGGCCGTCGCCGGCCACCACCACGGTATCGCCCTTGCGCACCGACAAGATCGTCGTGCCGTGCCAAAGCTGCGGTTCGCTCGCCGCCATGTCATCCTCGCAAATCTAAGGAATCGGGGCGAAACCGGTTGGCCTCGCCTCAGGCCCACCATGTGGCGATTTGCCGGCCCCGGTCAAGGGCTGGTTTGGCGCACCCGGTGTGGCAGTCGGTTGCAAAGAGTTTCAATAGAATAAACGTTGGCAGCATGGGTTCATATGGTTGTATTATTTGCCATGGCTTCTCGCCCAAATTCTATTGTCGTGAAAACTAGTCGAATTAATGATGCCCAAGGATTTTTGGTAGGGGAGGAGTTTGACTTGCTTGAAGGTGCAGTACCTGCTCGGCAAAAGGAGATAATTGCTGGTCGGGTGTTGGCTAGACGAGCATTAGTCGAATTGGGACATGTTGAACAGCAGATAATGCGGCGCCCTAATGGTGCTCCTTGCTGGCCGGTGGGGCTGTGCGGCAGTATTGCTCACAGTGGTACGCATGTAGTGGTCGCGGTAGCACCAACTTCCCAAGTTCGCTCGGTTGGTATCGATATTGAGGATGGCCGCAACTTGGGCTCTATCTCACGTGAAGTTGGACGGGGCGACGAGATCAAAGCGTTGATTACACATCCATTTGCAAACGATTACGAAGATGCGGCGCGCCTACTGTTTTCCGCTAAAGAGGCGCTTTTCAAATGCCAGTCATCGATTACGGGGGATATGGACTTAGACTTCACACAAGTTGAGCTAGCTCAATCGACTGGTGGCCTTCTTAGGGCTAAACCCGAGTCGGTTCTGGATCAGAGTATTGCCGCTATTGTTTCGGGGCCCTCGATAATCTTCGAAAAAAAACAAGGGCTTACACTTGCTATTGCATGGCTTTCAATATAAGACACATTGTGTTTGATTTTCGAACTATGTCGTATTATATTGTTCGATATTCGAACGGAGTGAATTTATGGTTACCGCAAAGATGACGCCTTCTGAGTTCGAAGGAAAACGGGCTGAGCTTCAATCCGCCCTGACATACGGCTTGCAGAAAGAGCTTAAAGATTGTGCCTGGCAACCCGAGCCGGAGACCGACCTTTGGGATCTTCCGACGGTTGACTCTAAAACTGTATGCAAACTATCTCCAATTGTGCTCGCTATGACGGGCCAGAAACTCAAACCCAAATGGATTCGGAAGGGGGGGTATGAGAGCGTTGATGAGGCTGTAACTGACCTTATTGCAAATATTGCCAAACATTGCGTCGTCACAGCAGCCCATTCCGTCGCTGCTGAGTAGTGTAACTGATAAATTTGAGGTTCTGAGCCATGCCGACAGATAGAGAAAAAATTGCTGCCAAACTAAAGGAGGCCAGGGAGTATCTCGGGCTATCGCAGCAAGAAGTAGCTGGCGCTGTCAAACTATCTCGCTCAGCGATATCTCTCATTGAAACCGCCCATCGTGGGGTCGAAGCGCTAGAACTAAAGGCTCTTGCCAAATTGTATCAGCAGCCGATCGGGTTTTTTACCGGCGAAGAGGCGCAAACGATGGGTGACGATGTGACGATACTTGCTAAGCAAGTTGCCAAACTTTCTCAACAGGATCGTGATGAGCTTATGCGGTTCAGCGAATATCTCGTGCTTCGATCCAAAGTAGAAACTTGAAATGGTTTCCCGGCGTGACGCAATTCTAACTGGCGTAGCTCGCGCAACCGACCTGCACGAGAGACTCGGTGTGCGTGATGAATTAGCAGCCGGAGACCGTGCCGTTGATGTTTTGGGTGCAGTGCAAAGGCTCGGTCTATTCTTGATGTTCCGACCACTCGACGGTCTCCTCGGTGCATACGTGCCGACTCGAGCGCTATCTGGCATATTGGTCACGACCAAGCGTGATCTTCATGTTCAACGCTTCACAGCCGCTCATGAATTGGGACATCACATATTAGAACACAAGGTATTGAGTCTGGACGCCGTCGTCGGATTCGTTGGTCGTGGCGAGACCTCGAAGCATGATCATCAGGAAATTGAGGCAGACGCGTTTGCTGCGGAGTTCTTACTTCCCAAATGGCTTATCGCAGCTCATCTACTTAGACAGAACTGGGGCCGCTCGCATTTACAGCAGCCTGACTTCGTCTATCAATTGTCATTGAGGTTGGGGACGAGCTACTCGGCGACGTGCTGGGCGCTTCTCTCTCAAAGATTCCTAGATCGTGAAACCGTCATGCGGCTGCTGAGTGTGGAACCAAAAGTCGCAAAACAACGTGCTGTTCCAGATATGAAACCTGAGAACTGGCATAGAGATGTTTGGCTGGTGTCGGAAAAAGACCGCGGTGCTCATATCCTTGGCAGCCCTGATGATTTGATCGTACTAGAATTGGACGAGAATGTCGCAAGTGGCTACACGTGGGATGCTAAAGCGATCGCGCTCGCCGGAATGTCGCTCGAGCAGGATGATCGATTCACTGCCAATGAAGATCGGTTAGGCGGCCGTGTCCAGCGACGTTTGGTTCTACAAGGAGAAGGTCACAAGCGCTTGTTTCTTGAGGAGCGTCGCGCCTGGGATGTATCTCAACAAAGCCGCAATACCTTTGAGATTGAATTAGCGCTCGTCGGGCGAGAACCAGAAGGAATTCCGCGTTCCGGGCGTGTTCTTGCGGCATGACGACAGGGGGTGGCGCGATTACTGCGGCCGTAGATCTCCGGGGTGAACTGGATGCAGTTCGTGATCAAGGCGATCGATCAACGTGTCTCGCCTGTGCTACGAGCGATGCCCATACTTTGTTTCATAACTGCGTGCCACTATCCGCCGAATTCCTATTCTATCACGCAGTTCTAATCGCCAATGTTGGAAATGTCTTTGACGGTATTACTTTCGAGGAAGCTACGATGGCACTGGCGCAGAACGGCCAACCGTCGGAACTAGAGTGGCCATACAGCTTGACGCAACCGAACCCCTGGACACCTCCCCTAGTCACGGAAATATGGCACGGCAACCTTAAGCACAACACTGTAAATGCGTCTGCCGAGATTGTGCGGCTGATTAGCAATGGGCAACCCGTGGTATTAGGTATCAAGGTTTCCCCCGAATTTCTTTCACCTAGCCGGCCCAACTTCACCATCTCAGCTGATGGCGATGGATTTGGTGGGCATGCGGTCCTGGTCGTTGGTCTTGGCAACGACACTATCGGTCACTTGTTTTTTCTAATCCGAAATAGCTGGGGGACTTCCTGGGCCGATAAAGGTTATGCGTGGATGTCGACCGAATATGTCAAAGAAAAACTCATTGGTTACGCGTCGGTGGTTCCGCACATGTAGCGAGGTAAAAATGTTCGTAGAGAGCAAAACGACCAGGGCGGAAGCCTGGCTTGCAACTGCACTAGCTTTGGAAAATGCGCACGCTCGCCTTTACAATGTGGTGTTGGAGGTCGAACAGCCCGGACTAGTTACCTCAGTTTCTCGTGCAATTGAGAAAGAGTTAGACACTTTTCTTCGGAAGTTTCATGCTCAACCGAACCACACGGTCGCCGAGACGATCTTCCCAGCGACCGAATACCGGCAAGGCGGAATGGAAGCGGTATATAATTACCCAGAATCGGTCTATCCGCATATTCGGAACGTACAGCAAAACCGGTGGGGGACGTATGCACTTCGCTTGACCGAGCGAAAATGTTCAGATGGAACGAAGTTGGCACCATTAGAGTTGGCCATCAACAAACTGAAGAAGCAACTATCGACACGGTCGCCAAAGAGAGCGGTTTATGAATTGGATTTGGGCCTAGAACCACTCGAACTCAAACTCTATTCCATTGAGAACGATCACAACAACAATCGCGGTGGTCAATGCCTTAGCCATATCAGCCTCAAGCTCGGCCCGAATCGAGAACTCTACTTGACTGCTCTTTATCGCTATCAGTTCTACACGCAAAAGGCGATTGGCAATTTGCTCGGTCTAGCTAGATTGCAAGCGGCAATAGCGCGTGAAGTTGGAATTCAGGTTGGGCCACTTGTGTGCCACGCCACGATGGCCATGTTGGAAGATCGCCAGCTTGACAGTTCTGTTCAATGGCGCCGAAGGGATATCGTTCAGCTTCTGGAGCGTTGCAAGCAGATTCGAGATGGCCATGTTGAGGTCACGACATGAGCATGAATCTGAGCAAATATCAAAAGCAAGCATTTCAAACTGCACAGATAGACTGGAACGATTCCGCCAAACGTCACATTCCTGCGTTCGGTGTTATTGGCGAGCTCGGATCAGTGGTATCAGAGCTCAAGAAGTCCTTGAGGGATGGATACGCCTATACTGACGGTGAGGTGAACTTGGTTGAAGAGTTTGGAGATGTTCTTTGGTATTTGGCTGCGTTGTGTTCCCACTATGGTTTTGATCTAGCTGATTTGATCAAGCAGACACCTCCCCTCAAGATCCCGAAGGAACCATACGGACACGTTTATTCGATGGTGAGGACGATTCCTCATCTCGCAAACAATTTTGAAAGCTTGCCCAACAATCCAACGCCTGCCCAAAAACAAGCGCTCGCAAAAAGCATTGGTGCTTCAGGCCGCGCGACACTGCAGGCTCTGAAAGCACAAAAGCTGAACGTGTCTAATGTCCTAGCTTCCAATCTGAGTAAGGTAAGAAGTATGTTTGGTCCAGACGATCCTGGACCTGCACGCTGCTTCGATGGTTCAGACTATCCAGCTTATGAAAGACTACCAAGAAAGCTCGACATTCAATTTTTAGAGCGAAAACGTGGTAAAGGGCGTGTCGAAGTCATATTGCGGGCCCACAACATAAATATTGGTGATCGCCTTACAGATAATGCAGCAATTGATGATGGTTACCGTTATCACGATGCCTTCCACCTCGCCTATGTCGCCGTTCTAGGGTGGTCACCAGTTACACGTGCAATATTGCGTTGTAAGCGAAAGAGTAAACCTCAGAAAGATGAAGTCGAAGATGGAGCGCGAGCCATCATTGTTGAGGAAGCTATTGCCCATACAATCTTCAACTATGCACTCGGCCATTCGATGCTTGAAGGTTTAGACCGTCTTGACCACAACATTTTGAAACTGATTGGTCGCATGGTTCGCAACCTCGAAGTCAAGGAATGCCATCTTCACGAGTGGCAGAGGGCGGTGCTCATTGGTTATGAGGCCTTTCGTGCCCTTACAAAAAACCGCGGAGGCTGGCTCTTGCTGAATGCAGAATCCCAGAGCCTCACCTATTCGAGAGAAGGGCCGGGCGCAGCGTAAGAACGTCCGATCTTTTTGTTCAGCGCCCATTTGGGCGGAAACCATGGAGAAATTTGGTTTGGGTTGGGTGAAAAACGCTGCTTTATGCGAGTTCGACCAGTTCTACCCTTTAAGTCCGGATGAGCCACCCGTGCATATTTGTCGACTTCGCAGAAAAGATTTTGGCAATCAATCAATTGTAGGTGTCGACCCCAAAGAGACTGAAACTTAATTTCTCGTACAGCAAACTCCTCGTCTTGACGTTCAGTCACCCATCGGATGACATCACTTTCATTATAGTCACCAAAATCATAGAAGCATTTGCGGATTCCATCTCGCGCGCCTGGCCCAGGTACCACGAAATCCATCTCGGAAAAATTGAGATACTTGCTGTAGTTCAGATCAATCAAGAATTGAAACGCTAAAAAAGGCCCAAAGCTAGGAATCGCTAGTAGGAGCCTATATGCCGCCTCCATCGACCGAGCCTCCAACAGATCGTTGAAAAGGCGGCCCCTAACAATTTCAGAAAGCAAAGCCAAGTGCATCATATGTTTACGTGATTGGCGGATTGATGCAGGGCCGCTGGGCATTATGTAGGCGCTTGAGTAGATAGGTGAACCACGCCTTAACTCGTTGTCCAGCACATGACCTATTCTTTCAGCTGAAAAAGATGTCGCGTTGATAGTGCCGATCTGACTTTCTATTAGCTCCCATGTAGATATCTTATTGAATATTTTGAACAAGATGATGCGGAGAAGCGTGGAGCTCCAATCAAACTCTGCTGCATATATCACATATCGGATGAGGAACTGGCTCACACGATCTGATGCCCTGTAAGCATTGGTAAACTTGTACTCTGTCAAGATGGTATCTTGTGTCCATGGTTGTGGCGTTCCTGCGATTCGAGCGTGAAAAATCGATTGACGTTCGGCAGCAAATTTCCAATAGGTATCGAAAACAGGTGAAGGTCGAGGAGGCGTTTTTTTGAGGATGACCTCTGGTATCCGTTGTACCAGAGTGCCGACTGGAGACACATCGTCGCCGCTTGCTGCCCCAGGTTGAGTAGTATTTACCTCAGATCGTGCTGTTCTTTTTATGCGAGTCTCTGAACCACCTTCCATATTTTGAACTCCCATTGATAAGAAAAATCGTCCTGTAATTGCAATGCCTAGGATCGCTCCGTTAGTTAGTGTCGGAGGTCACCCTGCCAGATCAGTTTGCAAAACGTTCGACAATTGCATTTCCCTACGACATGGCGCCGATGACGGCGGCGGCGTTACGGGCGTCGGTTACGCTGTCGCGGACCAGCTGATCGAAGTGATCGGTCAGGGCCCGGACCTGGCGGCTTTCGCGGAACACCATGAAGTAACGGCCGATGTACACGGCGGCAAGCAGCGGGCCGAAGACGGTCACCGGGGCCGAAAACACGACTTTGGGGTCGTAAAGGTAAACCCGAAGCGAGGGATACAGGGCGCCGCATTGGGCAGCCATGTGGGCGATCTGCTCGCGCCGGGCATCGGGCGGCAGGCCGCGCCAATAGCCCTCGCCGTCGGCCAGGGATTGCACCAACTCCTTCGACACACAGATTTCGTAGTCCGATCCCGGCCGGCGCAGCCATTCGATCTTGTCCCGCATGGCGGCGCTTGCCTGTTCCGGCGTCTTTTCCAGAAACGCCGCGTATTCGAATTCCAGCACCGCGTCGGTCTTGAGGATGTCGGGCAGCGTCGCCGGTACGTGGCGGATTTTGTATCCCGCCGCCTCGCGGTGCCATTCGGCGATCTCGGCGTCGGTCGGCGTGCGCTCGGCGGCCGTCAGGCGAAACGACGTCTCCAGCAGATCGGCCGCCGTTTCGCTGCGTTCCGACAGGGCCAGCAGCCAATCGGCGCTGACGCCCAACGCCGCGGCGCATTCGGCCGCCAGGTGGGCGTTGGGCAGGCGCGGCGCATCGTCGGCCAGCAGTTGCGACACGGTCGAACGGTCGACGCCGCAGCGGCGCGCCAGCGCGCTGCGGCTGATCCCGCCCTCTTTCATGCGTTCATCCAGCCGGTTGCGGAAAATCTCCGCCCGTTCACGCTTGTCCATCGGGCAATAATGTCCCGTTTGATGAATAATTTCAACAGACGGGACTTTCTGTAGCAAATTCACCCAATTCCCGTGGCCATGATCTTTTGTTACATGCTCGGGGAGACGCCCCCGTCATGACCCAGTAACGGATTACCGCGTATGGACACCAATACCCGCACCCTGGCCAAGGCGCTGACCTGGAACGCCTTGGGAATCACCGTCATGACGGCCTTGAGCTATCCCCATACAGGGTCCCTGCTCAGCGCATTCGGCCTGTCGCTCAGTGCGTCCGCCAGCGGGTTCGTCTGTTTTCTGATCCACGAAAAAATCTGGAACGGCGTGCGCTGGGGCCGCCGCTCAGCCTGACGGCCCACCGTTCGATGCCTCGGAGCCGCTTAGGACGGCAATAACGTTCGCAACGTATCCAGTTTCGCCGACCGGTAGTCGGACCGCCAGGCCAGCAAGGTCCTGATGTGGGCGAACTTGCCGGGCAGGGCGTAGCTTTTGAATTGTCCTTTGATCGCCACCGTGTCCAGGACCGACCGCGGCACCACGGCGTAGCCCGTCCCCGCGGAGACACAGGCCAGGATGGCGAGATAGGAGCCGACCGCCATGATGCCGCCGGGCACGATGCCGGTTTCCGACAGCCATTGCTGCAGATAGCGGCGATAGGCACAGCCGGTCTCGAAGGCCACGATCGTCTTGCCGCTGATCTCGCGCGTGTCCGAAAGCGCCGGAAAATCGGCCGGCGCCACCAGCACCAGCGCTTCCTCGAACACCGGCACGGTGTCGGCCCACCCGGCAGTCACGGGTTCCGCCAGGAACGCCGCCTCGATGTCGTAGGACTGCAGCCGGTCCATCAGGCCGCCGGCCGTATCCGTTTCCAGTTCGATATGCACGTCGGGAAATCGTGCGTGATAGCGGGACAGGATGTCGGGCAGCCGCGCGGCGGCGGTGCTTTCCATGGTGCCGATCCGGAAAACGCCGCTCGGCCGGCCCTGGTTCAGCGCCTCGGTGGCTTCGTTGGAAAGCTGCAGCAGCCGTTCGGCATAGGACAACAGAAGCGCGCCGTCCGGCGTCAGTGTAAGGCCCCGGTTGCGGCGCAGGAACAACGGTTTCCCCAGGTGTTGTTCCAATTGTTTGATGCGGGTCGAGATGTTGGACTGCACCCGGTTCAGCTTGATCGCCGCGCCGGATACGCTGCCCTCCAGCGCGACGGCGCGGAAGATTTCCAGGGCCTGCAGGTTGAGGGCGCGCATGGCGACGTGTCCTTGGATATCTTGTTTCGAGATGGAAACGTTCACGAATATTCGTTTTTCTTAATGTATCGCGGCGGCTAGGGTGGCGGCAAGTGGTGCCGGCAATGTCTTTCGCGGAGTGTCCCGTGGCGGGTCGATCCTCCAACCTACGCATCGCCATGACGGGTTTGGCGGCCCTGGCGCTGGCCATGGGGATCGGCCGCTTTGTTTTCACGCCGCTCCTGCCCATGATGCGCGCGGACGGCCTGATCGACATCGTCGGTGGCGGCGTCCTGGCATCCGTCCATTTTTTCGGCTATTGGGTCGGCGCCGTTTCGGCGGCGCGGCTGCCGTTCTCGCCCCGTGCCGCGTGTTATGCCGCCCTGACGGTCATCGGACTGAGCACCCTGGGCATGGGGCTGACCGATGCCTTTCCGGTCTGGCTGGTTTTGCGCTGGCTCGCCGGCGTGTGCAGCGCCTGGATGCTCGTTCTGGTCGGCACCTATCCGGCAGGAGCCTTGGCGGCCGCCAAATCTGGCGGAGCCGTGTATCAGGGCTGGCTGTTCGGCGGGGTCGGGGCGGGCATATGCCTGGCCGGCCTGGCCTGCTTGGCATTCATGACATTCGGCGTACCCAGCGCCGGCAGCTGGCTGGTCATCGGCGCGGCCACCTTGGCTGCCGCCCTGCTCGTCGCCCGCGTCTTGGGGCCGGCATTGCCCGGTGCCCGCGTGTCGCCGGCCCGCCGCTCCGCGTCCGATCGGGTGCCGCTGGACTGGTGGGCGGTCATCGCCTACGGCGCCATGGGGATGGGCTATGTCATTCCGGCCACCTATCTGCCGGTCATGGCCCGCGCCATCATGGACGAGCCCCTGGTGTTCGGGTGGAGCTGGCCCGTATTCGGGGCGGCGGCGTTCGCCTCGACCCTGCTTGCGGCGCGCCTGTACGCCCGCTACGGCAACCGGCGGATTTGGGCCGTGAGCCAGATGGTCTTGGCCGCCGGGGTCGTACTGCCGGCCGTCGTGCCCCATATCCTGGCGGTCATGGCGGCGGGCCTGGCCGTCGGCGGCACCTTCATGATCATCACCATGGCCGGCATCAAGGAAGCGCACCGCATCGCGCCGGCACCCGATACCGCCCGGCACATCGCTGCCCTCACCGCCGCGTTCGCCACCGGGCAGATGGCCGGGCCTGTGTGCGCCAGTCTGGTGCACGAAGTAAGCGGCCAGTTTTCGGCCGCGCTGATCGCCACCGGTGTCTTGCTCCTGGTGACCGCCGTGCCGCTGGTCGCTCGGGCCGGCCGTGGGGCGGCCGCCAAATCCCAGACCATGGGCGACGGACGATCGCAGGACTGGCTTTAGCGCGGCCTTCCTGATAAAAGGGCGCGCAATTCCACGAATTGATGGAGAGGGCAATGGCTCAGCCCGCCGCGCGCCAGGCTTCCGTCGCGCGCAAGACCAAGGAAACCGATGTCACCGTGTCCCTCGATCTGGACGGGAACGGTCACTACGACGTGTCGACGGGCATCGGTTTCCTGGATCATATGCTGGAGCAGCTCTCGCGCCACTCGCTGATGGATCTGACCGTCAAGGCGAGCGGCGACCTGCACATCGATTTCCACCACACGACCGAGGATACGGGCATCGTCATCGGTCAGGCGGTGGCGCAGGCGCTCGGCGATCGCAAGGGCATTACCCGCTACGGCGCCGCCACCATCCCCATGGACGAGACCCTGACCCGGGTGGCGCTGGACATCTCCAACCGGCCCTACCTGATCTGGCGTGTGGATTTCTCCAAGCCCAAGCTCGGCGACATGGACACCGAGTTGTTCAAGGAGTGGTTCCAGGCCTTCGCCCAGGCCGCCGGCGTCACCCTGCACGTGGAAAACCTCTACGGCGAGAACAACCACCATATCGTCGAAACCTGTTTCAAGGCCCTGGCGCGGGCGCTGCGCCAGGCCATCGAAATCGACCCGCGCAAGGCCGACGACGTGCCGTCGACCAAGGGCACGCTGTAACACTGGACTGAACCCGATGCGGCTTTACACGGTGCACTGCCGGGCCGGCGGACCGGCCGGCGATCCCGACGTGGTTCTCGTCAAGGAAGGCTTTTGCTGGCCGGCCTTGGTGATCCCCGTTCTGTGGGCGCTGTACTCCCGGCTGTGGCTGGGCGTCGTCGCCTACCTGGCGGTCGCGGCGGGGCTCGGCTTCGCCCTGGAAATCGCGGGTTTTTCCGAAGCGGTGCAGACCGTGGTGATGATCGGCTTCGCGGCGCTGGTCGGCTGGTCGGCCAACGACTGGCGGCGTTGGACGCTGGAGCGGGCCGGCTACCGGGAATGGGGCGTTGTCTCGGGCGACCGGCTGGCCGACGCCGAACGGCGCCTGTTCTCCGCCTGGGCGGCGCACCCCATGACCCGGCCGCGCGAACTCATGGGCGAAACCGTATCCGCACCGGCCAAGGCCTCAATGCCGATTCATACCGTATCCGGAACGAGTACCGCATGAGTGTCGCCATCATCGATTACGGCTCCGGCAATCTGCGCTCGGCGGCCAAGGCATTCGAGCGCCGGGTACGGGAACTCGAACTGGAACAAAATGTTCATGTGACCGCCGATGCCGATGTAGTGGCCCGGGCCGACCGCATCGTGCTGCCGGGTGTCGGTGCTTTCGCCGATTGCCGGCGCGGACTGTATGCCGTGCCGGGCATGGTTGAGGCACTCACCGAGACGGTGATCGGCCGGGGCCGGCCGTTTCTCGGCATCTGCGTCGGCATGCAGCTGATGGCGACCACGGGCCATGAGCACGGCGCCCATCCCGGGCTCAATTGGATCGAAGGCGATGTGCGCCCCCTTGAACCGGCGGACACGAATCTCAAGATACCACACATGGGTTGGAACACGCTGGAGGTGCGGGTTCCCGACCATCCCGTGCTGGCCGGAATTACGCCGGGCAGCCATGCCTATTTTGTCCACAGCTACGCCATGACCTGCCGCGACGCGGGCCGGGAGTTGGCCCGGGTGGACTATGGCGGCCCGGTCACCGCGGTGATCGGGCGGGACAATCTGGTTGGTACACAATTTCATCCCGAAAAAAGCCAGGCCACGGGCCTGACCTTGATCGGCAATTTTCTAAGGTGGCGTCCTTGAGCAAGAAGGCGAGTGTTGAACGGGTAACCGAGTTCCACGGCAACGATCTGGACGATCTGTGCGAGGCAACCGACGAAGCGATACTGGACGGCTCCGGTTTCGGCTGGCTGCGGCCGCCGGCCCGGCCGGTGCTGGAATCCTACTGGAAAGGCGTGCTGCTGGTGCCCGAGCGCGAGTTGTATGTCGCTCGGCTGGAAGGCTCGATCGTCGGCTCGGTGCAGTTGCAGGTCCCGGCGCCGAACAACGAGGCCGGCGCCCACACGGCCCGGGTGTCCACGTTTTTCGTCGCCCCCTGGGCGCGCGGCCATGGCCTGGCCCGCGGACTGATGTCGGACCTGGAAGCCTCGGCCCGGCGCCAGGGTTTCAAGTTCCTCGATCTGGATGTGCGGGCGACCCAGACGGCGGCCATCTCGCTTTACGAGTCCATCGGCTTCGAGCGCTGGGGCGTGCAGGAAAGTTATGCCCTGGTCAACGGCGAGTATGTTGCGGGATACTACTATTCCAAGGACCTGGAAAAGACCCGTAAACGCCGCCGCAACGGCAAGAAGAGTAAATCCAAACAAGCCGAGCCCGCCACGTGAACCTCTATCCGGCCATCGATCTCAAGGACGGCGCCTGTGTCCGGCTGCTGCGCGGCGATATGGACGAGGCGACGGTGTTCAACACCGACCCAGGCGACCAGGCCGGGGACTTCGCCGAGGCCGGATTCAAGAAACTGCACATCGTCGACTTGAACGGCGCCTTCGAAGGCCGCCCGATCAACGCCGAGGCGGTCAAATCGATCATCGCGGCGACCGACGCGCCGGCCCAATTGGGCGGTGGTATCCGTACCCTGGAGACGGTGGAAACATGGCTCGATCTGGGCGTCTCGCGGGTCATCCTCGGCACCGTCGCGGTGCGCGATCCCGATCTGGTGAAAGAGGCCTGCAAAAGGTTCCCCGGCCAGGTGGCGCTGGGCATCGACGCCCGCAACTCCATGGTCGCGGTGGAAGGCTGGGCCGAGGTGTCCGACATCCTGGCGATCGACCTGGCCCGCCGTTTCGAGGACGCCGGCGCCGCCGCCATCATCTACACCGACATCGACCGGGACGGCGCCCTGCTGGGCGTCAACGTGGAGGCCACGGCGCAACTGGCCGATCAGCTGACCACCCCGGTGATTGCCTCGGGCGGCGTCGCATCCATCGACGATATCAAGGCGCTGAAGGACGTGGCTAAGGCCAGTGGTGAAGGGGGTATCGAAGGCGTCATCATCGGCCGGGCCCTGTACGACGGCCGCATCGATCCGGCGGAAGCCCTGGCCCTGGTCGCCGCCTGATGCTCAAGGCCCGTATCATTCCCTGTCTCGACGTCAAGGATGGCCGCGTCGTCAAGGGCGTCAATTTCGTCGATCTGATCGACGCCGGCGATCCGGTGGAACAGGCCCGCGTTTACGACCAACAGGGCGCCGACGAGCTTTGCTTCCTCGACATCACCGCCAGCCACGAAAATCGCGACACCATCTTCGACGTGGTCAACCGCACCGCCGAGCAGTGTTTCATGCCGCTCACCGTCGGTGGCGGCGTGCGCACCACCGACGACGTGCGCAAGCTGCTGCTGGCTGGCGCCGACAAGGTGTCGATCAACACAGCCGCGGTGAGGCGGCCCGAGTTCGTGCGCGAGGCGGCGGAGAAGTTCGGCTCGCAGTGCATCGTCGTCGCCGTCGACGCCAAATCGGTCGGGCCGGACAGGTGGGAGATCTTCACACACGGCGGCCGCGAGCCGACCGGCATCGACGCCGTGGACTGGAGCCGCCGCATGGCCGACTACGGCGCCGGCGAGATTCTGCTCACCTCCATGGACCGGGACGGCACCAAGCAGGGCTTCAACATTCCGCTGACCCGCGCCATCGCCGATGCCGTGCCCATTCCGCTGATCGCCTCGGGCGGTGTCGGCACGCTCGATCACTTGGTGGAGGGCATCCGCGACGGCCACGCCACGGCGGTGCTCGCAGCGTCGATTTTCCACTTCGGCACCTACTCCATCGGCGAAGCCAAGGCCCACATGCGCGCCGCCGGGATTCCCGTTCGCCTGGAAGACGGCCCGGAAGACGGATAGAAAGACGGGCGAGGGGACATCACATGGCGAAAAAAACCGACTACGGCATTCTCGACCGGCTCTACAAGACCATCGTCGACCGCAAGAGCGGCGATCCGGAAAAAAGCCACGTGGCCAAGCTGTTCAGCCGCGGCACCGGCAAGGTCGCCCAGAAGGTCGGCGAGGAGGCGGTGGAGACGGCCATTGCCGCGGTCGAGAAGAACCGCGACGAGACCGTACTGGAAAGCGCCGACCTGCTGTTCCACCTGATGATCCTGTGGGCCGACGCCGGCATCAAGCCGGCCGAGGTGCTGGAGGAACTGGAAAAGCGTGAAGGCGTATCCGGGTTCGACTTGAAGAAAAGCCAGCTCAAGAAGGAACTGGATTCACAGTCCAAAGACTAAGAACGGCCAAGCATTAGAACAGGGCAATTGTCATGGCGTACGATCCCAACAACATCTTCGCCCGCATCCTGCGCGGCGAAATTCCCAACAACACGGTGTACGAAGACGACTACGCCCTGGCGTTCCACGACATCCAGCCCCAGGCGCCGGTGCACGTGCTGGTCATTCCCAAGGGCGCATACGTCGACATGGACGACTTCACCGCCAAGGCGAGCCCCGAGGCCATCGCCGGTTTCTTCACCGCCATCGGCACGGTGGCGCGGCAATTGGGCGTGGTCGAGGACGGTTACCGGGTGCTGGCCAATACCGGCGCCAACGCCCACCAGGAAGTGCCGCACCTGCATTTTCACCTGTTCGCCGGCCGGCCGCTCGGGCCGATGATTAGGCGTCCGAGGTAGCTGCCATCGCATCCGCCGGGGCAGGCTGTTCCGGCGCCATTCGCGCCGCATGGGCGTCGGGCAGGTCCGTTGCCTTTTCCACCACATAGATCAGCATGGGCCGGGTGCGGCCGCGCACGTCGATGCGGTGGCGCGGAAAGGCGCTCAGGTCGACGCCGGCCTGGCGCGCGACCCGGCGCGACACCACCAACTGGGCGCCGTAGTCCTTGCTCATGGATTCCAGCCGGCTGGCGGTGTTGACCGTATCGCCGATGGCCGTCAGCGTCGTGGCATGGGCGTAACCCATCTCGCCGACAATGACCGGCCCGATATGAATGCCGATGCCCATGCGCAGCGGCTCGCCCAACTCGGTCGCCAGTGTCCGGTTGAGTTCCTCCAAGGCCTCGGCCATGGCACGGGCACCGTTCAAGGCATCGCGGCAGCCCTCCTCGGGGGACTTGTTCAGGCCGAACAACGCCATTACGCCGTCGCCGATGAACTTGTCCAGCCGCCCGCCGGCGCCGTCGATGGCCCGGCCCATGGCGCGGAAATACTGGTTCAGCACGAAGACCACGTCGTAGGGCAGCTTATCTTCCGAAAACTGCGTGAAGGCGCGCAGGTCGGCGAACAGCACGGCGATGTTCTGTTCCCGGCCCTGCAGATGACTGGCCCGGGCATGCCCCGCCGACGGTTGAGCCGCCGCCGGCAGCATGGGCGTGACGGTCAGATTGTGGGTCGGGCGGATCTGGCAGGCCAGGCGCACGGTCTCCGGCGCGTCGACCCGGCGCAGCACCTGGACCTCGCTGTCGTTGGGTGGCTCGAGGTGCTCGGCCCCTTCGCGCACGATCACCCGGCAGGTGGAACAGCGCCCCCGTCCACCACAGACCGAGGCATGGGGAATGCCGTTCATGCGGCTGATGTCCAGCACGCTCAGGCCCGGCTTGGCGCGGGCCGAGCGGCCTTCCGGATAGCGGATCGTCACCATGCCGCGCCGGTTCTCGAGGAAGATGCGAATCCAGCGCGCTACGAGTGTGAAGACCAGGATGACGGCCATGCCCATATAGGCGCGGTTGGCGGCCTTGTAGACCCAGTCCCGCGCCTCGTCGACATCGGCGGGCATGTTGATGGCGCGCTGGAAATCCGCCATCCAGCCCTGATCCTGGGCCAGCACCGCCACCTCGCGGCCGGCGCTGGCAAATCCGGCCAGGGCGAACAGGGGGGTCACGAGCGACAGCGTGTATAGCGCCGTATTCCAGCGTCCGAACCACGGCTTGAGTCGCAGCCAATAATACAGGCCGAGGCACCCATGCACCCAGCCGGTCAACAAAGCGGTCGATTGGATGACGCCTTGTGCGGGGTCGAACACCCAGATCGACAGCACCACGAAGGCATACATGTCGTTCAGGTCATAGACCTGCACGAGCCCGCGGGTCGCCACCACGTGCACGACGATCAGCGGCGGCAGGGCCAGGCCGAGCACCACCTGCACCGCCTCGCCGGGCCGCATGGTGCGGAAGCTGCGCCGGCCATACAGCGCGTACAGCACCAGCACCCCATGCACGATGATCGCGCCGTACAACAGGATGGTGCCGAGCGGATTGCGCCACAGCGCCAAAAACACCGTGCGGCCGGCCTCCATGGCGTCGAGCGAGATCAATCCGAGACTGTGGTTGATCAGGTGCGTTGCGATGAAGGCGAACAACACCAGGCCGCTGGCAATGCGCCAGTTGCTCAGGGAGGAAAAACCCCTGATTCGAATGGTTCGCGCCATCGGCCCGCCTGATCTGGTTGTCGTTCCCCTTCTCCTTTACGTGCGACCCGGCCAGAAAGCAAATAACGACGCGGCGATGGCTGCGATTTCGAACCCGGCGATCCGCATCAAAAAGGATTATCCGGCGAGTGAACATCGACGTAAACGTGTAGACGACCTATCATGCCGCCATGGACCGGTTCATAAGCATCGCAGGCGCTGTCATTACCGGCCTATGGATTTTGTTGGCGCTCTTCGGGCCGGTGTTCGATCCGGAGAAAGTGATTCAGCCGCTTGTCCCAGTTGGTGGGTCCGACAAATACGGACACATTCATCTGTTGGGTACCGACCTGCTTGGTCGTGACATCCTCAGCCGTATATCGACAGGCGGGCGATGGGCATTTGTGTACGGCATGTCGGCGCTGGTGCCGGTCTACGCGATAGCCTTGCTTGCGTGGCGTGTACGCTGGCTAAGCCCGGTGGGCCACGTGGTCGCGGCCTTGCCGCCCGTCATCTGGTTTTTCGTGCTGTTCATGGCTGGGTTCTGGTGGCTGGCGTTCGTGGCCGCCGGCCTGGCGCTCGCCGTACCGGGCGCGGTGGCGCAACTCAGGGCTATTGATGCCAGTGGGGTGTCTCGATCCGCCGCAAGGGTTCTGATTGCCGATGCGCCGGCGCGGATTGCACTGGTCGTGACGCTGATCGAAACGCTCGGTGTTCTTGGGATTGGTCCGTCGACTCAGCACGCCCTATGGGGCTGGGATATCAGTTCGTATACCGGGATGCTGTTGTCGTTTCCCCACATGCCCCTGGCACCCATAACCGCTTGGGCGTCGTTCCTGTTCGGCCTGTTCCTGTTGTCCGCGGGTTTGAACGGGGGGCGGCTGCCGCCGTTGTTTCCGGAACGGGTCACGACCGGCCCAGCGCCGCCTGCATCAGGTCCTTGAGGTTGGCTTCGGGCCGGGCGCCGATGTGGCTGATGATTTCGGCGGCGCAGATGCCGCCGGCCTGGCCGCAGTCGTGCAGCGACCAGCCCTGAGACCAGGCGTGCAGGAACCCGGCGGCATAGAGATCGCCGGCGCCTGTGGTGTCGACCACGGTGTCGACCGGGGCGGCGTCGATGACGTGCACTTCGTCGCCGCTGATCACCACCGAGCCTTTCTCCGAACGGGTGAGGGCGGCGATTTCGCAATGGCCGCGCACGTGCTGCAGCGCTTCGTCGAAATCGGCGGCCTGGTAGAGCGAGATGATCTCGTCCTCGTTGGCGAACAGGATGTCCACTTCGCGCTCGACCAAGTGCAGGAATTCCTCGCGGTAACGGTCGACGCAGAACGGATCCGAGAGCGTCAGCGACACCTTGCGGCCGTGTTCGTGGGCAATGGACATGGCCTTGCGGAAGGCGTCCTTGGCCCGCGGCGGATCCCACAGATAGCCTTCCATGTAGGTGACCTTGGCGCCGGCCGTGACGGTTTCGTCGATGTCCTCGGGCCCCAGATCGACGCAGGCACCCAGATAGGTGTTCATGGTGCGTTCGGCGTCGGGCGTGACCAGGATCAGGCAGCGCGCCGTGGGCGGGCCGTCGCCGGCCGGTGCGGTGTCGAAACTGACGCCGGAGGCACGGATATCGTGGCGGAACACCTGGCCCAGCTGATCGTCGCGCACCTTGCCGAAATAGGCCGCCCGGCCGCCCAGCATGGCCACCGCCGCCGCCGTGTTGCCGGCCGATCCGCCCGAGCATTCCATGCCCGGGCCCATGCGGCCGTACAGGGCGTCGGCGCGTTCGGCGTCGATCAGCGTCATGGCCCCCTTGACCAGGTCGTTGTCGCCGATGAACGTCTCCTCGGCGTGGGCGATCACATCGACGATGGCGTTGCCGATGCATAAAACGTCAAACTGGCTGTCGGCCATGTCCGGCCCTTTCCTGAAACTGCGGTGCGTGCATACACCGATGGTATGACGCAAATCCGTTAAGTCTTCGAAACCGGCGCGCAGTATAGGCAGCGCGAATTCAAGCACAAGGCATAGCACACAAAAGAAAAACCGCCTCTAGCCCTGGCGAATCCGGCCCGTTATAACCATTTGCAACGAAATGCATTACGGCAGCTCAATTAAATGGATTCTCTGATCGGGCTCACCGCCCGCGACGCCGTTGCCCGCCTGTCCCGGGGTGAAGTGTCCCCGCTCGACCTCATTGACGCCGCCCTGGCCCGCATCGACGCCACCGATGGGGCCATCAATGCCCTGCCGACTCTGTGCGCCGACCGGGCGCGGGAACGCGCCGAACGCCTGATGGCCGATCCGCCGGCCGATCCGCCGCCCTGGTACCTGCACGGCCTGCCCATCGCGGTGAAGGATCTGACGGCGGTGTCCGGCGTGCGCTGTACCATGGGCTCGCCGGTTTTTGCCGACTGGGTGCCCGAGCATTCCGACTATCTGGTCGACATCCTCGAGGCCAACGGCGCGGTGGTTCTGGCCAAGGCCAACACGCCGGAATTTGGCGCCGGGGCGCAGACCTTCAACGACGTCTTCGGCACCACCACCAATCCGTTCCACACCGGCTTGACGCCGGGCGGCTCGTCGGGCGGCTCGGCGGCGGCCCTGGCGGCCGGGCAGGTCTGGCTGGCCACCGGCAGCGACCTCGGCGGCTCGCTGCGCATTCCCGCCAGCTTCACCTCGGTGGTCGGCCTGCGGCCGTCGCCCGGCCGGGTCGCCCACGGACCGAGCGACCTGCCGTTTCAGAAGCTGGGTGTCGAAGGGCCCATGGGCCGCACGGTAGAGGACGTGGCGCTCATGCTGGACGCCCAGTGCGGCCAACATCCGGGCGATCCCATCAGCCTGGAACGGCCGGCCCGGACTTATCTCGATGCCGCCGTGAGCCGGGCCCTGCCGGCCCGCATCGGCTTCAGCACCGACCTCGGCATCGCGCCGGTCGACGCCGAAGTGCGCGACATCTGCACCCGGGCGGCCCGCACCTTCGAGGGGCTCGGCGTCGCGGTCGAGGACGCCCATCCCGATTTCGCCGGGGCCGAGGACGTGTTCCGGGTGCTGCGCGCGGCCCACTTCGCCGCCGGCAAGGAGCCGCTCCTGGACACCCATCGCGACCAGCTCAAGCCCGAGGTGATCTGGAATATCGAGGAAGGTCTCAAGCAGACTGCCGGCGATATCGGCCGGGCGCAGCGCCGCCAGGGCGCCATGGTGCAAAGCCTCATGGCGTTTTTCGAAAGCCACGACCTGCTGCTGTGCCCGACCGTGGTGGCGCCGCCCTTCGATCACCGCATCCGCTATCTGACCGAACTGGACGGGGTGGAATTTCCCACCTATGTCAGTTGGCTGATCATGACCTTCGCCATTACGCTGACCGGCTGCCCCGCCATTTCCGTACCGTGTGGGTTCACCGCCGACGGCCGCCCGGTCGGCCTGCAGATCGTCGCGCCCATGGGCGGCGAGCACCGCCTGCTGGCCGCCGCCGCCGCGTTCGAGGACGCCGCGGGCCTCACGGGATGCACACCTATCGACCCGCGGGACGGCGCCGCTACCGCCAACGACAACAAGGACACCACTCCATGATCGGTCATGCCCTGAAAGCCGTCGCACAGTTCAGCGATCCCAAGTTCTGGGCGGTCTTGTGGAAGGCATTGGCTCTGACCGTTGCCGTTTTCATCGGCGTCTACGCGGTGTCGTTGTGGCTGATGCCGGAGAGCTTCGCCGTCGCCGTGTCCTGGTTCCCCGACTGGCTCAACTCGGGCTTGTCCACGGCGCTCGAATGGTTTGCCTGGTTCGGCGTCTTCGCCGTCATGGCGGTGTTGTTCCCGTCCATCAGCACGATCTTCATATCGGTCTTCCTCGACGACATCGCCGACGCGGTCGAGGAACGTCACTATCCCGGCGAACCGACGGGGTCGAGCCTGGATACCAAGACCGCCGTCATGGTGAGCTTGCAGTTTGCCGTCGTCGTTATTGCCCTCAACATTCTTGTACTTCCGCTTTATTTGCTGATGTTTTGGATTCCCATAATCAATGTGCTTATATTCTACGGATTGAACGGGTATCTTCTTGGCCGGGAGTATTTCGAACTGGTCTCATTGCGGCACCTGCCGGGTCCGGCGGCGAAACAGCTGCGGCGCAACGCCCGGTCCGCGGTCTTTCTGGCCGGCGTCATCGTTGCGTTCACCTTGACCGTTCCGGTGGTCAATCTGCTCGCACCGATATTTGCCACCGCGCTGATGGTCCATGTCTTCAAGGCGGCCCGGCGCAAACAGGGCGTCTGAATGACCGAGCGACCGAACGAACCATTTTTATCGATCAAAGGGGCACACCATGTTCGGACGGAAAAAAACCGAAGACCCAGCCGGCGAGGCAGCCGCGCAACCTGATGCACCCGTTGGCGGCGAAACGGTAGAAGCGAAACCGGCTCAATCCGGCGCGCCGTCGGGCGGCCATCCTGTCCGCCAGTCCCTGCAACCCGAAATACCGCGCCGTGTGGTCGAAATCCCCGGCGCCGCAAAAACACCGGCAGCCGGGTTGGCGACCGGCAGCGCGCGACATGCAAAGGAGGCGGACCCCGTGTCGACACCCGATCCCAAAACCCTGATCGTTGGCCGGGAGATTTCCCTCAACGGCGATATCACCGCGTGCGACAAGTTGATCGTCGAAGGCCGGGTCGAGGCCAACCTCAACGACAGCCGGTTCGTCGAAATCGCCGAAAGCGGCCTCTTTAAGGGCACCGCGGAAATCGACGAGGCCGACATCAGCGGCACGTTCGACGGCTCGCTGACGGTGCACGGCCGCCTCGTTATCCGCGCGAGCGGCAGCGTCAAGGGCGAGGTCGCCTACGGCGAACTGGAAATCGAATGCGGCGGCCAGATTCAGGGTACCATCAAGGCGCCCGCCTCGGCCGCGGCGCCCGTATCCGTTGCAGCCGAGGGCTGATCGCCGGTGATGCGGTCAGGTATCCAGTTCATGACCCGGCGTGCATGCCGGATAGGCGCGCCCATTGTCCTGGCCGCCCTGATTGCGGCCTGCGGCGGCCCGCAAAAGCCGGCCACGACAACGCAAGCGCCGGCGGCGCAATCCGCGCCGGTGGCCGAACCGGAAGCAGCGCCCAAGGCCGAAAAGCCAGCGAAACAGGCGGCGTCGCCGGCCAAGCCACGTCCCCGGCACGACCCCACCAAGCAACACCCGCCCCTGCCCGACCTGTCGGCGGGCAAGCTGATCGGCATGGCGCCGGATGCCCTGGTCGAACAGCTCGGCGAACCCCGCCTGATTCGCCGCGAGGCCCCGGCGGAAGTCTGGCAATACACCCGGCCGGGCTGCGTGCTGCTGGTGTTTCTTTACGAGACCGAGACCGACCCCATGAGCGTCTGGTATCTGGAAATGCACGACGGCTCGGTTTCGCTGGCGTCGCTCTCCACCGTGGCCCAGAAAACGTGTTTGCAGAAACTCTTCCTCGACAGCCACCAGGCCAAGCTGACAAAAGAGTCTTGAAGACATTGCCTGAAGCCGGCCCGCTCCGCTTTTTTGTTTATCCGCGTTCCGCGGCCAGGCCGGCCCGCTCCCCCTGCCCAACCACCCGTGAGTGTACCCTGGGGGTGGTTGGGCAGGGGGAGCGGGCCGGCCTGGGTTCCAGCCGCGAACGCGGCGACATCTACAATGTCGTCTTCGCCTTGTAGCGGCACAGGTCCTCGACCACGCAGGCGGTACAATCGGGCTTACGGGCCTTGCAGACATAGCGCCCATGCAGGATCAGCCAGTGGTGGGCGTGCAGCATGTAGTGCGCCGGAACCGCTTTCAGGAGCTTCTTTTCCACCGCCAGCGGCGTCTTGCCGGGCGCCAGGCCGGTGCGGTTGGAGAGCCGGAAGATGTGGGTGTCGACGGCCATGGTGGGGTGCTGAAACGCCACGTTGAGCACCACGTTGGCGGTCTTGCGGCCGACGCCGTGCAGGGCCTCCAGCGCCTCGCGGTCCTCCGGGACCCGGCCGTCATACTCACGCAACAATATCTCGCTCAACTTGATGACGTTCTTGGCCTTGGTGTTGAAGAGGCCGATGGTCTTGATGGTATCGCGCAGCCGTGCTTCGCCGAACGCCACCATCTTCTCCGCCGTGTCGACGATCGGAAACAAATCCTTGGTCGCTTTGTTGACGCCGACGTCGGTGGCCTGGGCCGACAGCACGACGGCAACCAACAGCGTGTAGGGATTGCGCCATTCCAGTTCGCTGGTCGGATCGGGGTTGCCTTCGGACAGGCGGCGGAAAAACTCTTCTCGGTCGGCGGCTTTCATGGCGCGCACAGTAGAACAAGTCCGGCCTGAAATGAACTTGTGAGTGGAATGGGTCGGCATCCTCTCCACCGAAATTGCCAAAAGACGACGTTTCGTGTCGGTTACGTTCAAAAACGGGGCGCATTGCCGCACACTTTCGCCCTGCCGGCCCGATTTAATTAACGGTATGGATCGTGACGGTTTGCCGAGAACGGTTGTATTGCCGGGCAAATCAAACCGGGGCGCTGTTGCAATGTATACGTAACCGGCCCATGCTTTGTGGAGAATGCAAAAGGTAGAGGGGAACCGGAAGACAAACCGTCGCAACAAATGAACCAAGAACAACCGCAATAAGCGAATCACAGGGAGAAGGTGATGGACGGCAAGAATAAACTCGAAACGTTACTCCATGCGCGCGGGATGACCCGCCGCGATTTCATGGTCCAGGCCGCGGCGCTCGGCGCCGGCACGGCCCTGGCCACCAGCCTCTGGTCCAACAAGGCCGCGGCCATGCCCAAGAAGGGCGGCCACATGCGGATCGGCCTGGGCCACGGCTCGACCACGGATTCCCTCGATCCGGCAACGTTTGAAAATCTCTACATGCAGGTGGCGGGCGCCAATCTGCGCAACAACCTGACCGAAGTCGGCACCGACGGCAACATCAGGCCCGAACTGGCCGAGAGCGTCAGCGCCTCCGACGACGCCACGACCTGGACCTTCAAGCTGCGCAAGGGCGTGGAGTTCCACAACGGCAAGTCCATGGACGCCGATGACGTGATCGCCTCGATCAACCATCATCGCGGCAAGGACTCCAAATCGGCGGCCAAGAAGCTGCTCGAGCCGGTGACCGAAATGGTGGCCGAGGACAAGCACACGGTGCGGATCAAGCTGGAAGCCGGCAATGCCGACTTCCCGTTCATCATTTCCGACTATCACATCGCCATCATGCCGGCGAATGCCGACGGCAGCGCCGATTGGCAGTCGGGCGTCGGCACCGGGGCCATGAGCCTGGAGAAATACGAAGCCGGCGTGCGCACCAGCTTCAAGCGCAACGCCAACTTCTTCAAGGACGGCGCGGGCCACTTCGATTCCGGTGAGCTGATCACCATCGCCGACGCCGCGGCGCGGCAGAACGCCCTGACCACCGGCGAGGTGGACGCCATCGACAAGGTCGACCTCAAGACCGCGCACCTGTTGAAGCGGCGCAAGGGCATCAAGCTCCTCGAGGTCAGCGGCAACCAGCACTACACCTTCACCATGCGCTGCGATACCGCGCCGTTCGACAACGTCGATGTCCGCCGGGCGTTGAAGTTCGCCATCGACCGCGAGGCCATCGTCAAGACGGTGCTCAAGGGCCATGGCGCGCTGGGCAACGATCATCCGATCAGCACGGCCAGCCCGTACCACGCCGGTGAACTGCCGCAGCGGGTCTACGATCCCGACAAAGCCAAGTTCCATCTCAAGAAAGCCGGCATGGAGAACCTCAGCGTCGACCTGTCGGCGGCCGATTCGGCTTTCGCGGGGTCCGTCGACGCGGCGACCATCTACAAGGAAAACGCCGCCAAGGCCGGCATCAACATCAACGTGATCCGCGAGCCCAACGACGGCTACTGGTCCAACGTCTGGATGAAGAAACCCTACTGCGCCGTCTACTGGGGCGGGCGGCCGACGGCGGACTGGATGTTCTCCACCGCTTACGCCGCCGACGCGGCGTGGAACGATTCGTTCTGGAAGCACGACCGTTTCAACGAAC
>JANQFL010000036.1 GCA_028277845.1 Sneathiellales bacterium | reverse complement strand
ATCGGCGACGTGGTCGAACTGATCAACGACATCGCCTCCCAGACCAACCTGCTGGCCCTGAATGCCACCATCGAGGCGGCCCGTGCCGGCGAGGCCGGCAAAGGCTTCGCCGTGGTCGCCTCCGAGGTCAAGAACCTGGCCACCCAGACCGCCAAGGCGACCGAGGAAATCGCCAACCAGATCTCGTCCATGCAGGAAGAGACGACGCAGGCCGTGGGTGCGATCAAGGGCATCACCGAAACCATCGGCAAGGTCAACGAGATCGCCACGTCGATTTCCTCGGCGGTGGAGGAACAGGGCGCGGCGACCGGCGAGATCAGCCGCAACGTCCAGGAAGCCTCGCGCGGCACCCAGGAGGTGTCGTCGAACATCACCAAGGTATCGAGCGGCGCCGCCGAGACGGGCAGCGCGTCAAGCCAGGTACTCTCGGCCACGAAGGACTTGTCCCAACAAGCCGGGCTGCTGGACGGCCAGGTCAGGGACTTTCTGCAGAAGGTCCGCTCCGCCTAAGCGCCACAATCAATGTGACCGCTTCAAGAGCCCGGGTAAATCGCCCGGGCTTTTTTTTGTACTGCGGCCGACGGCATTCCCTCTTTTCCGGCCACCTGAAGCCGACCGATTCGGCCGGGAACGGTAAGAGGACCATATGCCGACCGTTCCGGCCCGGATCAGGGGGGCGGCGCCGTTGGCGTCGACGGCGTCGATCTGCGTACCCTTGGCCGGGAACGCCCGGTTCAGCGGTGGATAACCCTTCTTGGCCGCCTCGATCAGGTTGGCGTTGGCCCCGCCGCCGGCGGGATGTACTGGTGCTGGGCCAGGCAGTAAAACCATGGCCGGCCTTGCCCAAGTCAATTTGACGGGGAAGAAGTCCCCTACTTCAGTCCGTCGTAATAGGCCTGCAGCACTTCCAACACTTCGGGTCGGCTGAATTCCGGCGGCACAGTCTCGTGGTTGGCGAACATTTCGCGCAGGCGGGTGCCGGAGATGCTGAGCCGTTTATCCTCGGAATGCGGGCAGGTGCGGTTGGTGGCGACGCTGTCGCAGACCTCGCAGTAGAAGGTGATGTCGATCTTGAGCGGCTGCGTTTTCAATGACCCCTCGGGAATGTCATCGAAGATGTGCTGGGCGTCGAAGGGACCGTAGTAGGAGCCGACGCCGGCGTGGTCGCGGCCGATCACCAGGTGCGAACAGCCGAAGTTCTGACGGAACAGGGCGTGCAGCAGCGCTTCGCGCGGACCGGCGTAGCGCATCTCGATGGGATAGCCGGCCTGCACCACCGTACCGGGCACGAAGTAGTTCTTGACCAGGGCGTCGATGGCATTGACGCGGACGTCGGCCGGTATGTCACCCGGCTTGAGTTTGCCCAATACCTGGTGGATCAGCAGTCCGTCACAGATTTCGACCGCGATCTTGGCCAGGTGTTCGTGGCTGCGGTGCATGGGATTGCGCGTCTGGAACGCCGCCACCTTGGACCAGCCGTTCTCGGCGAAGATCGCCCGCGTTTCGGCCGGGTGCAGGTATAGGCCCTCATAGGTTTGCGGAAAGGCGCCTTCACTGAGCACGGCGACGCGGCCGGCCAGGTTGACCGCGTCCTGTTCCATGACCTTGGCGACGCCCGGATGATCCGGATCCTTGGTGCGGTAGACGGTTGTGGCTTCCAGCTCCTTGTCGATGGCGTATTTTTCGCCAACCGTCATGATCGCCATGACCTGCCCGGTTTCGCCGTCGGTCAAGGCCGCGTCCTGACCGATACCGATACCGTCGGCGATTTCGCTCGCCGCGGACAGGGTGATGGGGATGGGCCAGAACAAGCCATTGGCCAACTGCATGTTTTCACAAACACCGCGCCAATCGTCGTGACCCATGAAACCATCCAATGGCGTGTAGGCGCCCATGCCCAGCATCAACAGATCGGACACCTCGCGGCTGGTCATTGGGACTTTGGGCAAGGACTCCGCGCGGGCCAGGTCGGCCGCCCGTTCGGTTTCCGCCACCAGTTTCGGCTTCAATGTCGGACTGCCATGCGGCGGTACCAGTTGTGACATGTCGTTTCCCCCAGTTGATCGGCGGCGGGTTTGGTCGATGGCTTGCCCCACCGTGCCTTGTTGCTGCACTTACCTTAAATGATGATTTTCTAATATAGCAAGTCAGGGTGTACGGACTCACCGGCCAGCCCGTCTTGTACAGTGGGGCCAACAACGCAATCGAAACCGTTTTCAGGGGTAAGGTGCCATGACCGAAGCCGCGCGCAAAAGCCAAGTCATTCTTGTCTTCGGCGACGGCACGAACGGCATCGCTACAGCCGTGGAGGCGGCGGAAGTAGGTTAAGACGCGGTGGTTGGGGAGCACAACCCGACCTGGACGGCCAGGCCGCGCCGCCATCGGAACCGACATACGTAGCCCCCATAACACCGGCATGAACACGGTGGAGGCCACATACCATCCCACGAACATGCCGTCCCCGTGCGATACATCGTCGCACCCCGCTTAACCGGCACCGAGATCAACACTCCGGTGGCGTTCTACAGCCGGTCGACGGCGGTGGTTTTCAGCAAGAACGTCAGGCTTCGAACAAGAACATCGTCCGTTCGGAGACATTCGAGCAATTCACTGCAAAGAAATAGAACAGGCCAATCAGCTACGCGTATGTACACCGGACACATGCGCCTTGACCAGACAACCCGTTGAGGAATTTACAGTCTTTCAATACAGCGTTGGCCTATACTTGCGTCCGTAAAGCAATACCCGTCACGGATTCAGCGGCATGGATCGGATCGATCAGGCAATCTCCCTATTGGCCGGCAAACGCGCCTGGGGCCGGGCCGTGTTCGCCGTCGCGGCGGAAGCGCTGGAGATCGGGCTGCAATGCCGCTGGGTCGGTATCGCCCATATGACGGATTCGTTGGACGCAGCCCATTTTCTGGCCCGCCGCACCGACGGCCGCAACGACGAACTCGGCGCCTACGACATTGCGGGAACGCCCTGCGGCGAGTTGTACAGCCAGGAATGGAACGATAACTACTGCTTCATTGAAGCCGGTGCTTCTGAAAAATACCCCGGCTCCGTCTTCGCCGGGCTTGGGGCCGAGTTTTATTGCGGTGAGGCGTTCTGCGATATCGGCGGATCTGTCGTCGGGCACGTCTACGTCATGGACGACAAGCCCCGGCAGGACACGCCCCAGTCCCGCGCCTTTTTCCGATTGATCGTGCAACGCATCGGGGCCGGCTACAACCGTTGGCGCACGCAAAAGGAACTGGATCTGCGTGAACAACGGTTCCGCGATTTCGCCGAATCCTCCTCGGACTGGTTTTGGGAGACCGATGAGAATCACCGCTTCGTCTACGTCTCGTCCGAATCCGATGCGAAACGGATCAGCACGACGTAACTCGGTAAAGCACGGTGGGAAGCGGACGACGTGACCGACCCGTCCTCCGAACACTGGGTCAAACTCCGGGCGGATATGGACGCGCACCGTCAGTTCCGGGGTTTTCGCTTCGTCTCCCGAAGCCGGCGCGGTGCCGTCAGGCACTACCAGGTCAGCGGCATGCCGATATTTGACGACGACGGAACGTTCCTCGGCTACCGCGGAACGACATCCGACGTCACGAAGCAGGTCGCCCTCGAGGAACAACTCACCCAGAGCCAGAAGATGGAGGCAATAGGCCAGCTCACAGGCGGCGTCGCGCATGATTTCAACAACTTGCTGGCGATCATCGTTGGCAATCTGGAAATGATCCGCGACGACCTGTCCGATGACAGTCCCCTGCGGCGCTATCTGGAACCGGCCATGCGTTCGGCCAAACGGGGCGGCGAACTGACCCATCGGTTGCTGGCGTTTTCCCGCCGGCAGACCTTGAATCCGGCTCAGGTCGACACCAACGGCCTGATCGAGGGCGTCACGGATATCATCCGCCGCACCATTGGACCGTCCGTCGAAATCGAAACCAAACTGGCGGACGACTTGTGGCCCGCGTTCGTCGACCATCATCAGCTTGAAAGCGCCATCCTCAATCTCGCCATCAATGCCCGCGACGCCATGGAAGACAAAGGCAAACTGACCATCGAAACCGCCAACGTACTGCTGGACGATGCCCTCGCGGAATCCCAGCAGGACATCCGGCCCGGCGACTATATCACGATTGCCGTGTCGGACACGGGTACCGGCATGTCGGACGAAGTCATCGCCCGTGCTTTCGACCCGTTCTTCACCACGAAGGAGACAGGCCGCGGGACCGGTCTCGGCCTGAGCATGGTGTATGGCTTCGTCAAACAATCGCGGGGCAATATCCGGATTTACAGCGAACCCGGTCAGGGTACAAGCGTCAAGCTGTACCTGCCGCGCGCGACAGGCGAGGCGGATATGCCGGATACGGCAAACAAGCAAAACTCGGCCGAGCCGCCGAAAAGCGGCGCCACGCTTCTGGTCGTTGAGGATGACCCCGACGTCCGCGACCTGACCGTGACCCAGCTCACCGGCCTCGGATACCGTGTCCTGGAAGCCGGGACTGGCGTCGACGCCCTGAGACTTTACGACGCCACCCCGCATGTCGATTTGGTGATCACCGATCTTGCGCTTCCCGGTGGCATGAACGGCCGTGACATCGCCTTGGCCATCAAGGACCGTACGCCAGATATGCGAATCCTTTGCATGTCCGGCTATACGGAGGGGGCGCTCAGCCGCCAGGGGCATCTGCCCGGCGACCTGTCGATCCTGCACAAGCCGTTCACCAAGGCTCAGCTGGCGGAAGCGGTGAAAACCGAGTTGTCCGCCTGACAGGCTTGTCTGCCGACCGTGCCGGTCACATAATATACGACCGATTTGTCCCGTTTTCATGAGTTGCTCCGAATTCCTTTTGCATGACAACCCGCGTTGCCAATATCGCCGCCGCATTGCAGCGGCACGCCGCCGGCCAGTCGGACCGGATGGCGCTGGTCTTCGAGGACCGGCGCCTCGACTGGAAGACGTTTCACGATGCCGCCTGCCGGGTGGCCAATGGCCTGCTCGTGCTGGGCATCGGCCGCGGTGACCGGGTCGCGATCCTGGCCGAACCCACGGACCGGTATGTCATAGCGTTTTTCGGCGTGCTGCTGTCGGGCGCTTGTGTCGCCCCTCTGACGGCGTCGGCGACGCCCCGACAGATTAGCGGCATGTTGCTTGATTGCCGGCCAAAAGCCGTGTTCGCCGACGCGGATTACAGATCGTTTATCCCGGACGATCTTCCGGTCGATCTTACAGTGACGCTCGATGACGGTGACTCCTTTGACAGCTGGGCCGCGGGTCAATCCTCGTCTCCGCCGGATGTGACTATCGACGACGAAGACGGTTTCAACCTGATTTATTCCTCGGGCACGACCGGGACGCCGAAGGGCATTCTGCAAAGCCATCGTATGCGCAATGCCCACATCAGCCGCATGGGGCGGTTCGGCTACGGCATTGACAAAGTCTCCCTTGTATCCACCCCTCTTTATTCGAACACGACGCTGGTTTCGCTTATTCCGGCGTTGGCCCATGGCGGTATGATTGTGCTGATGCGCCGGTTTGACAGCGGTTCGTTTCTCGAACTGGCGCAACGTTGGTCGGCCACCCACGCCATGCTTGTGCCGGTACAGTACCGTCGCCTACTGGACGATCCCGATTTCGATGCGTTTGATCTGTCCTCGTTTGACGTCAAGCTGTCGACCAGTGCGCCGCTCAAGGCGGCCTTGAAGCGGGAAATCCTGGACCGCTGGCCCGGCCGGCTGATCGAGATTTATGGCATGACCGAAGGTGGCGGCACCGTGATCCTCGACGCCGGCGCATTCCCGGACAAGCTGGACACGGTCGGCCGGCCGGCGGACGGCACGGACATCCGCATCATCGACGACGACGGAAACCAACTAGCGAACGGCGAGACCGGAGAAGTGGTCGGCCGCTCCATCGCCATGATGAGCGGTTACTACAACCGGCCGGACGCCACCGATGCGGCCACATGGCACGATGACGACGGAAACGCCTACATTCGCACCGGCGACTACGGCCGGTTCGACGAGGACGGCTTTCTGCATCTCTTTGACCGTAAAAAGGACGTGATCATCTCGGGCGGGTTCAACATCTACGCTTCGGACCTGGAGACCATCCTGCTGCAACACGACGCCGTGGCCGACGCCGTGGTCATAGGGGTGCCCAGCGAGCAGTGGGGCGAAACGCCGCTTGGTCTGGTCGTACGCAAATCGAACCACGACGACGGAACCGACACCATCCGGCAATGGGTCAACGAGCAGGTCGGTAAGACGCAACGGCTGTCCGCCATCGAGTTTCGCGACGAACTGCCGCGCAACGCCATCGGTAAAGTCCTCAAGCGGGAATTGCGTGCGCCGTATTGGCCCGACGCCTGACGCCCCAGCCCCTCAGGTTCCACACATGATTCATGCCGGCCCCGTCGACAGCTACTATCAGGCAACCGCCAACCCACTTCCACCGCGGCCCGCGCTGGATCACGATATCTCGTGCGATGTGTGCGTCATCGGCGGCGGATATACCGGCTTGTCCGCCGCGTTGCATCTCTCCGAGGCGGGATTTGATACGGTTCTGCTGGAGGCCCACGAAATCGGGTTCGGTGCGTCGGGACGCAATGGCGGTCAATTGGGCAGCGGACAACGCCGCGAACAGGGCGATGTCGAGAAGCTCGTAGGCAGGGATGATGCCCGGCGCCTTTGGGATTTGGCCGAAGAATCCAAACAACTGTGCAAGGCGCTGATCGAACGGCACCGGATCGATTGTGATCTCAAACCCGGCATCCTGCACGCCGCTCACAAACCGGCCATGGCCGGCGAATTCGTACGCTACGCGGAATACCTGCGGTCGCAGTATGACTACGCTCATGTCCGGCCCGTCGATTGCAATGAAATGCGCGCCATGCTCGGCACCGAGGCTTATTACGGCGGCTCGCTCGACACCGACGCGGCTCATCTGCATCCGTTGAACTTTGCCCTCGGGATCGGGGCGGCGGCCGCACAGGCCGGGGCGCGGATTTTCGAAGGAACGCGTGTCTTGAGCGTTGCCGACGGGACCCCCGCTTCGATCGTCACGGACAAAGGTACTGTCACGGCACGCCATGTGATCTATGCCTGCAACGGTTATCTCGGGGACCTGGACAAGCGCCTGGCCGGGCGGGTTATGCCGATCAATAATTTTGTCCTGGCAACGGAGCCCCTCGGCCCGGCCCGGGCGAAGGAAATCATTCGCGACGATGTGGCCGTCGCCGACAGCAAGTTCGTCATCAATTACTACCGCCTGTCGGCGGACGGGCGGCTGCTCTTTGGCGGCGGCGAGAATTATTCACCGAACTTCCCAAGCGATCTGAGGGGCTTTGTGCGGCACTACATGTTGAAGATCTATCCGCAGCTCTCGGATGTGGCGATCGACTATGCCTGGGGCGGAACCCTGGCCATCACCCTGAACCGGTTACCCGACTTCGGCCGCTTCGGACGCAATCTCTATTTCGCCCACGGTTATTCGGGCCACGGAGTCGGTATGGCCACGCTGGCCGGTAAACTCATCGCGGAGGCGGTCGCCGGCACCGCGGAACGATTCGACGTCTTTGCCCGCATTCCGACACGCCGGTTTCCGGGTGGCGCGCTGCTGCGCTGGCCGGCACTGGTGCTGGGCATGGCCTACTATTCCTTGCGCGACCGGTTGTAGGAAGCAGGCGAAGAAAAACCCTCCGCCACGCGAGCAGCGGAGGGTTTGGGAACGGTATCCTTCGGGCTTAGAGCAGCTCCTCTTTAGATGGAAGCATTCTGACGGAGCGTATTGGCGCCAAGGCCAAGGCTGGTGGTGACGGCCATACCCGGGGTATGGCCGAGACGGCAGCCGCCGGATTTGGCGCCAAGACGCCCGTCCCACAAAAGCGCAATGGGGGTTTCCGAGCGGGCGCCCCCCACGGCGTCAGACGGCTTGCGCGATGCCCGGCATCGCGCGGCCCCGTCTTCCTTGTGGATGGGCAGGCCGCTCGAGAAACAGAATGGATTCCATCTAAAGAGGAATCGCTCTAGGGTGTGCTGGCGTCAGATAAAAGGTGTTGATCATTGCGCGACCGGCGACCCGACCAGGCCGTGACACGGCAAGCCCTCAAACGCGTTCGGCGCCTCAAAAAGGCATCCTCGGCCAGTGATGATTCGGCACAGGCCAAATTGTCGGAGTGGGAAGACGAGTTCCTGGATGGCCTCGAGGAACGCCTGAATACCTATGGCTCGGCTTTCGCAGACCCCAACCTGGGTGACGAGGAGGAGGCCCTTTCGATCCGTCAGGCCGGCAAACTGCGCGAGGTCGGGCGCAAGGTCCGGCGGCAAAAGAAACGTGCGAAGGCGGACGACACTGCAAAAACGGACGGTGATCGCCTGCGATCCGATGGCAAAAAGCATGGGAAGACCGGCAAGTCCGGAAACCGGGCGATGAAGAAATCCGACCTCAAACGCACGCCGCTCAAAAGAAAAACACCGCTCCGACGAGGCCCGAAGACGGAATCGCGCTAATCCCATACTCGCGTGTCGCATTTTCTATAGACCGTTCCGGAAATCGCGCCGAACCTCGACCGTGACGTTGTGCACGGGAAAGGGAGGCCTGCATGCTGGATCAAGTCGCCATTCCGGGGCCGGCCGCGGACGACCGGGATCCGCCGTTGCAGCCGGCCGTCGACATGGACCGTGTCCGCCAACACCGGTTGAACCGGGTTCAAGCGGAACTGCGCCGGCGCGATATTGCCGCCTGCGTCCTGACCGATCCGCTCAACATCCGGTATGCGACCGATTCCCCCAACATGCAGCTCTGGGTCACGCACAATTTTGCCCGCTATGCCTTCGTGCCGGCGGACGGGCCGGTGGTCATGTTCGACTTTCACAATTGCGGGCACCGTTCGGCCGGCCTCGGCACCGTCGACAATGTCCGCCATGCCACGGGCGTCTATTACTTTGCCGCCGGGCCGCGGCTCGATGAGTTTGCCGACCGGTGGGCGGCGGAAATCGACGATCTCTTGCGGGCGTGCGGCGGCGGCAACCGCCGGCTCGGCCTCGACCGGGCCCACCCGCAAGCCGTGTTTGCCCTGGGAAAACTGGGTATCGAGGTATTGGACGCCGGCGAACCGATGGAACTGGCGCGGGTCATCAAATCCCCCGACGAAATCCTGTGCATGCGGGAAGCCATTCGCGTGGCGGAGGCCGGGATGTATGAAATGCACACGCGCCTGGAGCCCGGCATGACCGAGAATCAGCTCTGGTCTATGCTGCATCAGGTCAATATCGCGATGGGGGGCGAATGGATCGAGACCCGCCTTCTGACATCGGGAGACAAGACCAACCCGTGGTTCCAGGAATGCGGCTTCCGCGCCATCCAGGCCGGCGATCTGGTCAGCTACGACACGGATCTGATTGGACCGTTCGGGTATTGCGCCGATATTTCGCGCACGTTTCTGTGCGGCGACAAACAGGCCAGCGATGAGCAGCGGCGGCTCTATGCCCTGGCGCGCGAGCAGATCGCCTACAATATGGACAAACTGCGTCCGGGCATGACGTTTCGCGAGTTTTCCGAAGTCAGCTTCGACCTGCCGGCGGAATTCCGCGCGAACCGGTATTCGGTGGTCGCGCACGGCGTGGGCTTGTGTGACGAGTACCCGCATATTGCCTATGTGGAAGACGTCGGCGCCCACGGATATGACGGCGACATCCTGCCGGGCATGACCCTTTGCATCGAAAGCTATGTCGGCGCCGAGGGCGGACGCGAGGGCGTGAAGCTCGAGGAGCAGGTACTCGTCACGGACACCGGAATCGAGGTGTTGTCACAGTTTCCCTTTGAAGATTCCCTGCTTTAGCCCCACCATGGGGAAAACGCGTTTCGGGGAGACGGTGTGCCGATGAGTTCTGAAACCGGGTCGGCTAGGACGACCGGTGTATATTACGGATGGGTGGTTGTCGTGGCGACGCACTTGGTGCTGTTGCTCGGTTTCGGTGCCGCCTATTCGTTCACCACGTTTTTCGCCGCTTTGCAGAACGAGTTTTCGGCATCGCGCGGCGATGTTTCGCTGATTTTTTCGCTGGCCGGTTTTCTTTATTTCGCACTGGGCATCGTCAGCGGGCCCCTGGCCGACCGCTACGGGTCCCGGTGGGTGGTTGCCGCCGGCATGCTGTTCATCGCCATCGGACTTCTGGCCGCCAGTCAAAGCACGACGGTGATTCAGGTTTACATTGCCTACGGTCTCGGTGTCGGACTGGGTATCGGTTTCGCGTATGTGCCGTCGGTCGGCGCCGTGCAACGCTGGTTCGATCGCCGCCGCGGCATGGCGTCAGGATTTGCCGTTTCCGGAATCGGTCTGGGAACCCTGGGCGGTCCATTGGTCGCTGAAATGCTGATTGGCGGCTTCGACTGGCGCACGGCCTATCTGATCATCGGATTGTCCGTTCTGATCGTTGGTGGGCTGAGCGCCTACCTCATTCACGGAACGCCATATGCCCGCGGTCTGGCGCCTGACGGAATACCGTTGAACCAGAGCGGGACCGGCCAGCAAGAAGGGACACCATCCGCGCATCTGGACGGCGCGTCGGTTCGCCAGGCCCTGCAATCGAAACCGTTTATTCTGCTGTATCTCGGGTTCTTCCTGGTGTCCGTCGGTCTGTTCATTCCGTTTGTCCACTTGGTACCCTATGTCCAGGACGCCGGCCTCGACCGGAATGTCGGTGTCTTCCTGATGGCGCTGGTGGGTATCGGCAGCACGGCGGGGCGCTTCCTGCTGGGCGGCGTGGCGGACAAGTTCGGCCGCCGTCCTTCATTGGCGGTCGCGTTTGCCGGCACGGGCCTGATGTGCCTGTTCTGGCTGGTTTCCGACAGTGTGATCACCCTCTCCATCTTCGCCCTGGTGTTCGGAACCTGCTACGGCTGGTTCGTCGCCCTGGCGCCGGCGGTGGTGGCGGACTATTTCGGCTTCAGAAACGTCAGTGGGCTGATCGGCATGCTGTATTCCAGCGTCGCCGTCGGCACGTTGGTCGGGCCATGGCTGGCGGGGGTATCGTTCGATCTGCTCGGAACCTATACGCTGCCCATCGTCGTCAGCGCCGTCGCCGCGCTTCTGGGCGCGGCGGTGATCGTCTTTCTGGAAGATCCAGGCGCGTGGCGCCAGCGCGTGGCCTTCGCCACCTAATCGGGTTCCGGCCTACTCCGCCGCCTTGGCGTCCGCCAGCGGCAAGATAAACGAGAACGTGGCACCGGCGCCGGGGCTGCTCTCGACCCAGATGCGGCCGCCCAATTGATCGATGGTTTGCCGGCAAATGGCGAGGCCGAGGCCGCTGCCGCCGGGTTTGCCGGTCAATGTGCTGCCGACCTGGCGGAATTTTTCGAACACCGCGCCATGATCCTTGGCCGCGATGCCCGGGCCGTTGTCCTTGACGTCGAGGCGCAGGCCGTGACCGTCGGGCCGCAATGCGACCGTGACCCGAGCCTCCTCCCTGGGGGAAAACTTCACGGCATTGGACAGCAGGTTGATGATGACCTGCATGATACGGTCCCGGTCGGCGGAGATATGCGGCACCTGGTCCGGACACTCGACGGTCAAGGCGATGCCCCGGTCCTTGAATAGTTGACTGGTGGTGTCGAGGGAGTCTCTGAGGACCGCGCTAAGGTCGAGGGATTCCAATTGCCAATCGGTTTCGCCGGCTTCCAGCCGGGCGAGATCGAGGACCTGGTTGATCAACCTGGACAAACGCTCGGTTTCCTTGACGACGATACCGAGGAAGTTGTGGCGCTGTTCGTCGTCGAGTTCGGGATTGTCGTGCAGGATTTCCGAAAAGGACCGGATCGATGTCAGCGGCGTACGCAATTCGTGGGTCACCGTCGTGATGAAGTCGTCCTTGAGGCGGTCCAGCTCCTTCAACTGGGTATTGGCCTTGCGCAGCTCCGCCGTGGCCTTTTCCAGCTCGTGGGATTTTTGTTCGAGCTGATGACTGTATTCGATGACCTGGGATGTCTCGTCGAGGATCTCCATGACTTCGCCGATACCCAGGGGTTCCTCGGTCACGACCGAAGACACCATGACGCGGGCGGATGCGGCGCCGATGGAACCGGCCAGCAGTTTCTCCGCGAAGGTGACCAGGCCGGGACTGGCCGTCTCCATATTGGCCAGATCGAGCCCGCGGCTTCTTGCGTAGGCGTTGAACTGCCGGTCCGCACGGGCCTGGCCGACGAACCGGGCGACCAGGGTGCGTAGGGCCGCCACGTTGGCCGTTCCGCGCCAGAACCGGGAGCCGCCGTCTTCCTCGGAATACTTGAAAACGTCGACGAACAGGGCTGCCTGGCTGCGCTCGAGGGCTTCCGGGCGGTCGAGCATGGACACCCCGACATACAGGCCGATATTGACCAGCAGGCTCCAGAACAGGGAGTGGGTCATCGGATCCAGGCCGGTCAATCCCAGCAGTTCGTAAGGTTTGAGAAGGACCAGGCCGAGCGGGCCGGCGGTCAGGTAGGCGCCGTCGAGCCAACCCGACTGGACGAAGGACGGAAACACCAGGGTGTACGCCCAGACCAGGAAACCGGCCGACAGGCCGGCCAGCGCGCCGCGCCTGGTTCCACCCTGCCAATAGACGCCGCCGAGGATAATCGGCGCGAACTGGGCCGCCGCGGCGAACGACACCAATCCGATGGTGACCAGGGCGTAGGATTCGCCGATCAGCCGGAAATAGGTGTACCCCAGCAGCAGGATGATCACGATGCTGCCCCGCCGGATGGACAGCAGCAAAAAGCCCAGGTCGGCGCGTTCGGACAGGCCGAGCCGCTTGATGCGCAGCAGCACCGGCATCACCAGGTCGTTGCTGATCATCGTGCTCAAGGCCACGGTGGCGACGATGACCATGGCCGTGGCCGCCGACAGGCCGCCGAGGAAGACCAGCAGCGCCAGGGCTTCCTGCTTGCCCGCCATCGGCAGGGCCAGGACGAAGGTGTCGGCGTCGACCTGTCCGTCCGGGAACTGCATCAGGCCGCCCAACGCGATGGGCAGGACGAAGATGTTGATAGCCAGGAGATAGAGCGGAAACATCCACATGGCGGTGCGCACATGGTCTTCGCTCTTGTTCTCGATCACCGCCACCTGGAACTGGCGCGGCAGAAACATGATGGCCAGCATCGACAGCACGGTCAGCGAGAACCATTCGCCATATTCGATGACGCCTTCACCCAGGGTGAACAGTCTGGCCAGGTCGGGGTACTCGGCGGCCCGGGTGAACAGGTCGCCGAAACCGTCATAGATGCCGTAGGTGACGAATACGCCGATGGCGAGAAAGGCCACCAGCTTGACGATGGATTCGAAGGCCACGGCCGCGACCATGCCCTCGTGGTGCTCGGTGGCGTCGATGTGCCGGGTGCCGAAGAGGATGGCGAAGGCGGCCAGCAGCAAGGCGACATAGAACGCCGTGTCGCCCAGCACCGACACCCGGCCGAGATCGCTCGGCATGGCGATTTCCGGATACTGCAGCAGGACGGTGAAACTGGTCGACACCGCTTTCAGCTGCAGCGAAATGTAGGGCATGATGCCCAGCACGGCGATCACCGTCACCAAACCGCCCAGCACCGGGTCCTTGCCGTAGCGGGACGACACGAAGTCGGCGATGGAGGTGATGCGCTGCAATCGGCAGATACGGATGATCTTGCGCAGCACGAACCACCAGATCAGCACCATCAATGTGGGGCCGATATAGATGGGCAGGAAGCCGATGCCGCTGGTCGCCGCCCGCCCGACGCTGCCGTAGAACGTCCAGGTCGTGCAGTAGACCGCAATGGACAGGGTGTAGACATAGGGGCTGTTGATGATGCTGCGGCCGGCGTCGGCGCGGCGGTCGCCCCACGAGGCGATCAGAAACAGCATGATCACATAGATCAGCGCGACCAGCAGAATCACCCAGCCCTGCAGCATGGCTCAGGGCCTCGGCTCGATGTCCGCCGTGCGGGACCGATCGACCGTGTGACGCGGCACGCGTGTCACCAGCGCCGCGGCCAGAACGATGAGCAGCAGCCAGGCGCTGAACACGTAAATGTACAGGGCGGGGATGCCGAACAGGAACCCATCGACGCTGAACAGCGACATGATGGGGAAATTCATGACAAGGCCGCCGAGGATGAACAGTGCGATGGCGCGTTCGCGAAAATGACTCCACTTGGTCATGGTTGCCTGGGCGCCTCCAGCAGGGTTCGCACCTGGCTCATGACGTCGCGTGTCGAAAACGGCTTGGTGACATATTCGTCGGCGCCCATCGCCAAGCCTTTTTCACGCTCGGCGTCTCTTCCCTTGGCGGTGACCATGATGATTCGGGTGTTGTCGAACGCCGGATTGGCCCGCATGGTTTCGCAGACGTCGTAGCCGGTTTTGTTGGGCATCATCACGTCCAGCAACACCAGGTCCGGCGCCTGTTCCTCGCATTGGTTCAGGGCATCGATACCGTCGCGGGCGACGCGGACGTCGTATCCGGCCTGCTCCATGATGAAGCGCAATGACAGAATGATGTTCGGCTCGTCGTCGGCTATCAGTACGGATTTTGCCAATGCTTCGGTCCTCCTCCCGGGCCAAGAACAGCTGGCTGGTACGCCCCCTTGATCGACCGTTTTGGTCATTTTTGTTGATTTGGCCGTCCATTATACCCGTCAGCCGGTGCGAGCGGTACCGGTGGTTTTGTCCGGCTATGCGCCGTTTTTTCCGGGCCGGGCCGGCTCCGGTACCAGGGTCGGCAGCATCGCGGCGAAGACGATGATGGTGATGGCCGCCATATCCGTGAGCGTGAGCCGTTCGCCCAGCAGTAGCGCGGCCATGACGGTGCCGACCGGTCCCACCAGCGGCGGAAACAGGCTGATCCGGCCGACCGGCATGTAGCGCAGCGCGTAATTGTAGAGCAGGAACGTGCCGAGCCCGCCGGCAAATCCGATGAACCCGATGGCGGCATAGTCCAGCAACCCCAGCGCCGGCCAGGAGACCTGGAACCCTTCCGTGGCCAAGAGGATCGCGGCCGCGAGCAGCATGGAGACGGTCACCTGATAGGACGTGGTCACCAACGGCCGGCCGAGGGTCTGGGCGACGCTGCGGGCGATGAGCTGATTGGTGCAGGCGGACGCCACGCCGAGGGCGACGAGGATGTCGCCGAGCATGGATCCCTGGCCGGTGCTCTGCTGGCCGGCGATCAAAACCCAGGACCCGGCGACGGCGATCACCGCCGCAATGCCGACGACCGGGCGCAACGGTTCCTTCAGGATGACGCGGCCGAGGATCGGCATGATCAGGGGCATCAGACTCCACAGCACCGATGCCGTGATCACCGACGTATATTGCAGGCCCCAGATCACGAACAGACCGGCCAGGCCGGGCTCGAAAATACCCATCAGGAGGGGGCGCGCCTCGGCCTTGTTGCGGATCCGGGCATCCTGCCGGGTGGCAAAGACGACGATCCACAGCAAGGTCGCCGCCAGGGCGAACCGGAACAGACCGGTCTCGGCCACGCTGAGGACGTTGCCGAGATACTTTTGCGCAACCAGCAGGCCCGACCAGAAGAACACGGCCGTGAACATGGCAAGGAGGGGCATGCCGGTTCGGTCTCGTTCAGCCGCGGCCGATATACGGCATCTTGGTGGCCATGACGGTCATGAACTGTACATTGGCGTCCAGCGGCAGGCCGGCCATGTGCACGACGGCATTGGCGACGTTGGCCACGTCCATGACCGGCTCGGGGGCGACGCTGCCGTCCGCCTGCGGCACGCCCTGGGGCATTTTTTCGGTCATGTCCGTCGCGGCATTGCCGATGTCGATCTGGCCGCAGGCGATGTCGTAGGGCCGGCCATCGAGGGAGGTCGATTTGGTCAGCCCGGTGATGGCGTGTTTGGTCGACGTATACGGCGCCGAAAACGGCCTGGGTGCATAAGCGGAGATCGATCCGTTGTTGATGATGCGGCCGCCGCGCGGGTTCTGCGCCTTCATGGCCCGGAACGCTTCCCGGCTGCAATAGAACATGCCGCTGAGATTGACGTCGACGACCGCGCGCCAGGTTTCGATGGGAATTTCGTCGATCGGCAGCGCGGCCGAAAAGATGCCGGCGTTGTTGAACAGTACGTCCAGCCGGCCAAACCGTTCGACCGTGGCGGCAAACAGGGCATGCACGGCGTCGGGGTCGCTCACGTCGGTCGCATGCACCAGGGTCTCGTTCGGCGCCAGGCCGGCCGTTTCCTCCAGGGTCTCCGCGCGCCGTCCCGCCAGGGCGACGTTGTAGCCGGCGTCCGACAGGGCCACGGCCACGGCACGGCCGATTCCCGATCCTGCGCCGGTTACAATCGCTGTCTTGTCCTGCATTTCTGTTGCCTCCTCGCACATTCCGCCGCGGCACCATATAGAGCGCGCGAAGCGGCAGCAAGGCGCCAAGCTGTGACGTGGATCACAGAGATCTGGCGGAAATGGTCCCATATTGGCGCCATCAGCAATAGGGAACGCGCAAACATTCAGGGGATCACGCCGTGCAACAGATCATCAGAACCGTCGTCACCTCCGCCTTCATGACCATCGTCGCCATGATGACCACCGCCACCGTCATGACCTTCGTGTTTTCGTGGGATCAGGTGCGCCACGTGCTGGTCGGCGGCTGATCAGGACCGGAAAACGAGACTAGGCGGTCATTCCCCGGCCTGATACGGTTCGGGCCGCCCTTGCGGCGCGAATTGTATGCTTTTCGAGGATTCCGTGCATGGCCGCCCAACCGCTTTTGTTTACCGCTCTGCAGATCGCAGAGGTCACACTTCCCAACCGTATCGTCATTTCGCCCATGTGCCAGTACTCCGCCGAGGATGGGGTGGTCAACGATTGGCATTTCGCCCACTTGTCATCGTTTGCCATGGGCGGCGCGGGCCTGATCTTCTGCGAGGCCTCGGCGGTGTCCGAGGAAGGGCGGATTACCCACGGCGACGCCGGCATCTGGACGGCGGAACAAGCCGCCGCCTGGCGCCGCATCACCGATTTCATTTCCGGGCAAGGGGCCGTTCCCGCCATTCAGATCGGCCACGCCGGCCGCAAGGCCAGCATGCAGCGCCCGTGGTACGGCAACGGCCCGCTCGGAGAGGCGGACACCGCGCGCGGCGATTTGGCCTGGCCGATCCTGGGCCCGTCCGACCTGGCCATGGACGACGGATGGCTGGTCCCCACCGCGATGGACGGCGACGATATCAGCCGCGTCACGCGCGCCTTCGCCGAAGCCGCCAAGCGTTCCCTCGATGCCGGTTTCCAGGCGCTGGAGATCCACGGCGCCCACGGTTACCTGATCCAATCGTTTCTCTCGCCCATTTCCAATCGGCGCAACGACGGCTACGGCGGCGACCGCTCGGGCCGCATGCGCCTGGCGCTGGAAGTCACCGAAACGGTGCGCGAGGCCTGGCCCGCGGAACTACCATTGTTTTTCCGGGTATCGTCGGTCGACGGCATCGAGGGCGGCTGGGAACTGGACGACAGCGTGGTCCTGGCTCGGGAACTGAAGGAGCGCGGCGTCGATGTGATCGACTGTTCCTCCGGCGGCAACAGCCCGCAGGGCGCGACGAACGCCCCGGGCAAGCGCGGTCCGGGTTTCCAGGTGCCCTATGCCGCCGCCATCCGCGAACAGACGGGCCTGATGACCCAGGCCGTCGGCTTGATTCTATCGGCGGAGCAGGCGGAAGACGTCCTGCAGTCCGGCGCCGCCGACCTGGTCGCCATCGGCCGGGAAGCGCTGCACGATCCCTTCTGGCCACGCCACGCCGCCGAGGCACTGGGCTGCGATCCCGAATTCGACGGCTGGCCGCACCAGTACGGCTGGTGGCTGACCCGCCGGGCGCGGGCGCTCAAGACGATGGGACTCTGATTGCCCGTCCGGCGCTGAGGAATTGCTCTAGGTGGACGCGAAGCCGCTGATCGTCTGGTCGACCGCGGTATCGGCGAAGTCTTCGTCCAACGGTGCATGTCCGAGCAACAGGCGAAAAAACACCGGCCCGTAGATCTGGTCCAGAGCGACTTCCAAGTTCAGGTCGGCGCGCAACTCTCCACCCTTGATCGCCCGTTGCAGAATCGTGCGTCCTTCCTCGCGACTGCGTAATATGACGTTGTGCCGAAACGATTTGGACAATTCCGAATCGGCGTCCGAAGCGGCGACAAGCAGCAATGCGCCGCGCCCGGCGCCCGCGGTGAATACGTGGACGACATGCCGCAACTGCCGCTTCAAATCCTCCACGGCCGTACGGTCCGACGGTGAAAGTGGCTCCGGATCCGCGGCTTGCGATTCGATCATTGCGGTCATCGCCACGGCATGAGCGTTCGGCCAGTAGCGGTAGATGGTGGGTTTGCTGACCCCCGCAGCCGCGGCGATACCTTCCATGGTCACGGCGGTCAATCCACCCTTGGCCAATAGCGACCTGGCGGCTTGCAGGATTTTTGTTCTGGCTTCCCTGTCGCGGGGACGGCCACGGCGGGGTTGGTCGGATTCGGTATCAGTACTCATGATTCGATGGTGGTTGATCGCACGATTGCTTTGTCGTTGACGGCAGGATTTATTTATTTTATACAACGTTAAATAATTAAATACAAACGGATGCAGGCATATCATGACCGAAAACAGAACCATGCCGGAAGGCCGGCCGGCGATGACCCCGTATTTGATCGTCAACGATTACCCGGCGGCCCTGGCCTTCTACCAGTCCGCTTTCGGTGCCGCGGAAGATTTTCGCCTGAGTGAGCCGTCCGGCAAGGTCGGGCACGCGGAATTGAAGATCCTGGGAGCCACCGTCATGATGGCCGAGGAGTATCCGGATTTCGGCGCGGTCAGTGCTCAGTCGGTCGGCGGGTGCCCCATCACACTCCACGTCTATGTGGCCGACGTCGATGCGGTGGTGGCGCGGGCCGAGCAGGCGGGCGCGACGGTCATGCGCAAGGTCAGGGACGAGTTTTTCGGGCACCGCACCGGTACGCTCGTCGACCCGTTCGGTTACAAATGGACGATCGCGACGCAAATCGAGGACGTCTCTCCCGAGGAAATGCAATCCCGTTGGAATGATGCGCTGGACGAGCACGTACCCTGACATGCGCAATCCATTGAACTCCGGCAGGTGAAGGAGTAAAACGCCCGGCACCCCCTCAACATCGAGATGCGGAGTTCCGGATGGCGTCGTACCAGTACATTTACACCATGCAGCACCTCAGCAAGGTCTATCCGGGCCGCCGGGAGGTGCTGAAGGACATCAATCTGCATTTCCTGCCGGGCGCGAAGATCGGCGTGCTGGGGCTCAACGGCGCCGGTAAGTCCACGCTTATGCGCATCATGGCCGGCGAGGACAAGGAGTTCAACGGCGAAGCCTGGGCGGCCGACGGCGCCAAGGTCGGGTATCTCAAACAGGAACCCGAGCTGGATGCCGAAAAGGACGTCATGGGCAACGTCATGGACGGCGTCGGCGAGGCCAAGGAACTGCTCGACCGGTTCGAAGAGGTGTCCGTCAAATTCGCCGAGCCCATGGACGACGACGAGATGAACGCGTTGATTGCCGAGCAGGGTGAGCTGCAGGAAAAGATCGACGCCATGGACGCGTGGGATGTGCAACGCACCGTCGATATCGCCATGGACGCCCTGCGTTGTCCGCCGGGCGATGCGGATGTCAGCAAACTGTCGGGCGGTGAGCGCCGCCGGGTCGCCCTGTGCCGGTTGCTGCTGTCCAAACCGGACCTGCTGCTGCTGGACGAACCGACGAACCATTTGGATGCCGAATCGGTGGCCTGGCTGGAGCGCTTTCTACAGGACTATGAGGGCACCGTGATGGCGGTGACCCACGACCGTTATTTCCTCGACAATGCCGCCGGCTGGATCCTCGAACTGGACCGGGGACGCGGCATTCCATACGAAGGCAACTACTCCTCTTGGCTCGATCAGAAGGAAAAACGTCTGGCCCAGGAGAGCAAGGAAGAGGGCGCCCGCATCCGAACGCTCAGCCGGGAACGGGAATGGATCAACGCATCGCCCCGGGCGCGTCAGGCCAAGAGCAAGGCCCGTATACGCGCCTACGAGGAACTGGTGGCGGCACAGGCGGATCGTGCGCCGGGTAAGGCGCAGATCGTTATTCCGCCGGCGCCCCGGTTGGGCGACCTGGTGATCGAGATCGGTCATCTGTCGAAGGGGTTCGAGGACCGGCTGTTGATCGACGACTTGTCGCTGAAAATTCCGCCCGGCGCCATTGTCGGTATTATCGGCGCCAACGGCGCGGGTAAATCCACGTTCTTCCGCATGCTGGTCGAGCAGGAAAAGCCGGACTCCGGATCGATCCGCTTGGGCGATACGGTCAAACTGGGCTATGTCGACCAGAGTCGTGATTCACTCGAAGGCGACAAGTCCGTATGGGAGGAGATCTCCGGCGGCCATGAAGTGGTCGAACTGGGCAAACGCGAGATGAACAGCCGCGCCTATGTGTCACAGTTCAATTTCCGCGGACCGGATCAGCAAAAACCGGTGGGGCAGTTGTCGGGCGGTGAACGTAACCGGGTCCATTTGGCCAAGATGTTGAAATCCGGCGCCAACGTCTTGCTGCTCGATGAGCCGACGAACGATCTGGATGTCGACACGCTGCGGGCGCTCGAGGACGCGCTGCTGGAATTTGCCGGTTGCGTCCTGGTCATCAGCCATGACCGCTGGTTCCTTGACCGCATCGCCACCCATATCCTGGCGTTCGAAGGCGACAGCCATGTTGAGTGGTTCGAGGGCAACTATCAGGACTATGAAGCCGACCGCAAACGCCGCCTGGGCGGCGAAGCCGATCAGCCGCACCGAATCAAATACAAACCGCTAACGCGGTAATCGTCAGACACGAAGAGCTGAAAACATAAACGATTTGCCGACCCGTGGACGGCGAACAATCGTCTACTGAGAAGCGTCGACTTTTTCCCGTAGACGGTCGATCAGGCTATCGACCTGTCCGCCCGCGTTGGCGATGACGGAAGAAAACTCGTCGCGCTGCGTAATGGCCATGGACACGCCTTCGACCACGACATCGATGATCGCCAGCTTGTCGTTCTTGTCACGGACGCGCCAGTCGACGCGGATAGACTGGCCGCCCGGCCGGTCGATCATGCTCTGAACGAACACCTCGCCTTTCCGGCCGGTTTCGCGCGTCGATTTGATGGTGATGGTTTCGCCGGAGTACTCGTTCAGGCGTGCCGCGTAGGACGCGACGATAAAGTCGGCAAACAAACGCTGATACTCGCTCCGCTGGTTCTTGTTGGCGCGGCGCCAATACCGACCAAGTGCGAAGCGGCTCAGGGCCCGTACGTCGAAGTGGCCGACGAACAGGCTGCGAAAAGCCTTTTCCCGGTCGCCGTTGGACAGCGAATTGTCGGCCAGGACGGAGAGCGCTTGGTCCGCCAGCGACTTAACGAATCCCTTGGCATCGCCGGCGGCATGGGAAGGAGCCGGCGTAAAGGCGACAACAGTCAGTAGAAGCGCCGCAAATAATGGCGAAAAACGGTGCGTCATGGGAGTGTCCGGTCAGCCTTCCTTCAGCGCGGAAGTCTTTTCCTGGTTTTCGTCGTCTTCAAAGTCGATCGAGATATCCGGGAGCGGCGAATCCTCGCCCGGCGCGCCGTTGCGAATCAAATCAGCCCGTTGCTGACGATAGAGGCTACGGATCGCGGCGTAGAAATCGATCGACGTCCGCTCGATTTCGTCCAGGGTCTCGATGACACGGGACCGGCTGTCGATGCCGGTCACGACGGTGCGGGTGATCGGGATCCAGTCCTCGCCCTGGTGGTTGGCCCAGTAGTTGATCGGATCCATGAAATAGTCACCGACGCGGCCGAAAGTATGACGCACACTGGACGGCCCGATGATCGGCAGCACGAGATACGGTCCTTCGCCGGCGCCCCAAACGGCAAGCGTTTGGCCGAGATCTTCCTCATGATGGGGCTTGTCCGGGACGATTTCGAACAAACCTCCCAGTCCCCATAGGGTATTGGCGGCAAAGCGGCCGAAGGTTTCCATGGCGCGGTCAGGTTCGCCTTGCAGCAAATCATTGGCGAAAATGAGGGGCGCCCGCAGGTTGCGCATGAAATTGCGCACCGAGTCCCTGACGGCTTCGGGAAGAATACCGCGATAGACCTGCGCGACCGGCTTGATGACGGCTTTATCGACACCCTGGTTGAACGCAAAAATGGCTCTGTTGACCGGCTCGATCGGGTCGTTCGCCTCTTCGAAAGCGGCCATTGCTTCAGGGTCGTCGGAAGACGGCGCCGTTGCGCAAGCCGCAACGGTCATCATCATTGCTACACCGACCAAGCTTCTTGTCGCGAAATACGTAAACTTATGTGACATGTCGGATACTTAACTGCACACCCGAGGATTATTCGAAATAACCGGTCGGCAAAGGCACAACTGCACCCGATCCCCTCCTTGATCAGGTGCTCTCTACCGAACGGCCTACGACTACGTCCGAATGAGAGGCAAACTCCCTATAATAAACAGTTAATCCGCATTGCGCGGATCGTCGCAAGTGCAAATTCACCAGCACGCTCTCCCTAACACATGGTGTCGTGCATGACTAGCGCATGCACAATATGTTGTGGGAAAAAAGCCCCGCCTGTTGCTCGAAAGGCACACTAATTTTTGTTTACGGCGGGTGAAAAGCCTCACGACCTGAAATTGAGTCTTCTTTCGCCCTAAACCAGTAACCGGTGAGTGCTCACTCGATTCGACGGTATCCGACTCTAACGATTTGGTAACCGGCGTTCGCTAATCTGACTGTTGTCAGGTCAAATATAAAGATATATTTATATATTAAATCCTTAGTTCGAGTGGCGTGGATATGAACATCGATTCCCTTTTGGGCGCATTGCGCGCGGCGGCGGAGCCGACGCGGTTACGTCTGTTGGCCTTGTGCGCCAACGGCGAATTGACCGTTACGGAGCTCACCCAAATTCTCGGCCAGAGCCAACCGCGTGTATCCCGGCACTTGAAATTGTTGTGCGAGGCCAACCTCCTGGACCGATTCCGGGAAGGCACCTGGGTGTTCTACCGGTTGTCGGAAACGGGAAGTACGGCCGGACTGTCGGCATTATTGGTAAACCACCTGCCGACGGACGACCCGACCCTCAGACGGGACCGCGAGCGGCTGGCGGCCGTAAAGGATGCCCGCGCCAGGGCGGCCGCGGAGTATTTCCGCGCCAATGCCGATCGTTGGGATGAAATTCGCGCACTCTATGTTTCCGAAGACGACATCGAGAGGGCGCTGGTCGGTGCGTTCAAGGACGACAGCGTCGACACCCTGCTGGATGTGGGCACCGGTACCGGCCGCATCCTCGAGGTGTTGAGCGATCGCTGCAACCGGGGGATCGGGGTCGATGCCAGCAGGGACATGCTGGCCATCGCCCGTACGGATCTGGAGCGCAATGGCGTCAAACACTGCCAGGTCCGCCACGGCGACATGTACAGCCTGCCCATGGAGAACGATTCCGTCGATGCGGTGACCATCCATCAGGTGCTGCACTTCGCCGACGACCCCGCCGCGGCCATTTCGGAAGCCAGCCGTGTCCTCAAGCCGGGCGGCCGCATGGTCGTTGTCGATTTCCTGCCGCACGAACTGGAATTCCTGCGGACCGACCATGCTCACCGGCGGTTGGGTTTCGCCGACACGGAGGTCAAGACGTGGTTCGAGGCATCGGGCATGAGTTGCGAGGCGTGCGAACACCTGAAGGGCGATCCGCTGACCGTCGGCGTGTGGCCGGCGGTCAAGATGGACAACGGGAGAGCTGAAGCATGATTGCTTTCTATCCGGGCGTGCTGCCCAATGCCTCAAGCGCAGGCAGCTCTGCCGGGCTGCAGGTATCGTTCGAGTTTTTCCCGCCGAAATCGGAAAAGATGGAGCAGTCCCTCTGGCGCGCCATCAAGCGGCTGGAGCCTTTGGATCCGTCATTCGTTTCCGTGACATACGGCGCCGGAGGTTCGACACGTGTCCGCACCCATGAAACCGTCGAACGCATATTGAAGGAAACCAATCTGACGCCGGTGGCGCATCTGACATGTGTCGGTGCGTCCCGCGCGGACGTGGACGAGGTTGCACAACGGTATCACGAAGCCGGAATCCGCCACATTGTCGCCCTGCGCGGTGATCCACCGGAAGGCGAAACCAGTTACGTGCCGCACCCCGATGGCTATGCCTACGCATCGGATCTGGTTGCCGGTCTGAAACGCATCGCCGATTTCGACATCATCGTCGCGGCCTACCCGGAAATTCACCCCGACGCCGTGTCGAGCCAGGCCGATCTCGACAATCTCAAGCGCAAGGTCGATGCCGGGGCGAGCCGGGCGATCACGCAGTTCTTCTTCGACGTCGATACCTATTTGCGCTTCCTCGACCGGGCCCGCGCCGCCGGTATCGATATCCCTATTGTCCCCGGCATATTGCCCGTGACCAACTTTACCCAGGTTGTGCGGTTCAGCGAGCAATGTGGCACGTCCGTGCCGGCCTGGATGGCGCATCTTTTCGAAGGCCTGGACGAGGATCCGGAAACGCGAAAGCTGGTGGCGGCCACGGTTGCGGCCGAACAGTGCCGGTTGCTTCAGGCCGCCGGCGTCAGCGACTTTCACTTCTATACGTTGAACCGTGCCGATCTCGTGTTCGCGATCTGCCACATTCTTGGTTTGCGGCCAAATCCCGTGCGGTCGGGCCAGCAACCCAACGGCCCGGAATTGAAGGCCGCGAGTTAGACCCCGCGAATTTGGAAAGAGCCGTATCCCATGAGTTCGATTATCGAAGCGCTTACGCACCGCGTATTGCTGGCCGACGGTCCCGTCGGCAGCCGTGTCCAGGCGCTGGATCTGGACATCGACCGCGATTTCGAGGGATGCGAAAACTGCACCGAGATCCTCAACCGGACGCGGCCCGACATCGTGCGCGACATCCACCACGGCTATCTGGATGCCGGCGCCGATATGGTCCAGACCAACACGTTCGGCGGCTCGCCGATCACGCTGGCGGAGTTCGGCCTGCAGGACGAGGCCTACGACCTCAATCATCGGGCTGCGGCGCTGGCACGGGACGCCATCGATGAATTCACCTCAGACGGTCGTCCGCGCTTTGTTCTGGGCGCCATCGGGCCCGGTACGCGCCTGCCCAGCCTCGGGCATATCGGTTACGACGAACTGGAAGACGCCTTTGCCGTCCAAGCCCAGGGTTTGGCGGATGGCGACGTCGACGCCTTCCTGATCGAAACCTGCCAGGATCCGTTGCAGATCAAGGCCGCCGTAAACGGCGTCCGGGCCGCGTTGGACGGGAGCGGCAAGGATATTCCCGTCATGGTGCAGGTGACGGTCGAAACCACCGGGACCATGCTGGTGGGGACAGACATCGCCGCCGCCGCCACGATCATCGGCGCGTTGGATATTCCGGTTCTGGGCCTCAACTGCGCCACCGGACCGCAGGAAATGGCGGAGCATGTGCATTGGCTCAGCGAAAACTGGCGCGGCCAGATCAGCGTGCAGCCCAACGCGGGGCTGCCGGAACTGGTCAACGGCCAGACCCACTATCCGTTGACACCCGATGAAGCGTCGCAATGGCTGCGGCGGTTCATCCTGGAGGACGGCGTCAACCTGATCGGCGGCTGCTGCGGCTCGACCCAGGAGCATATCGCCGCCTACGACGCCATGTTGCGGGAATTGAGCGAGGACGGCTGGCGCCCGGTGCCCAAAACCCGGCAGCCGGAATGGGTCCCCTCGGTCGCATCCCTCTACGGCCAGACACCCTATGTGCAGGAGAACGCCTACCTGTCCATCGGCGAACGCTGCAACGCCAACGGTTCGAAAAAGTTCCGTGAGCTGCAGGCGGCCAACGACTGGGAAGGTTGTGTCGCCATGGCCACAGCCCAGGTCAAGGAAGGCAGCCACACCATCGACGTTTGCACCGCCTTCGTCGGACGCGACGAAGTGGCGGACATGAACGAGGTCATCGGCCGTATGCGCGGCGCCGTGAACGCGCCTCTGGTGATCGATTCGACCGAACTGCCGGTGCTCGAATCGTCCCTCAAGCTGTACGGCGGCAAGCCGATCATCAACTCGATCAACTTCGAGGACGGCGAGGAACCGGCCGCCGCCCGGCTCGGCCTGGCCCGCAAATTCGGTGCCGGTGTCATAGCCCTGACCATCAATGAAGAGGGTATGGCCAAGGAACCCGACGACAAGGTCGCGGTCGCCCACCGGCTCCACGACTTCGCGGTCAACCGACACGGCCTGCCGCCGGAAGACCTGCTGTTCGATCCGCTGACCTTCACCATCTGCACGGGCAACGAGGAAGACCGCAAGCTGGGACTGTGGACCTTGGAAGCCATCGAACGCATCCGCGCCGAACTGCCCCGATGCCAAATCGTACTCGGCCTGTCGAATATCTCGTTCGGCCTGAAGGCGGCGGCGCGGCACGTTCTGAACTCGGTGTTCCTCGATCACGCGCTGCGGCGCGGTATGTCCGGCGCGATCGTGCATGTCAGCAAGATCCTGCCGCTGCACGCCATTCCCGAGAACGAGGTCAAGGTGGCGGAGGACCTGATCTTCGACCGCCGCACCGAGGACTATGATCCGTTGGAGGCCTTCATCGCCCTGTTCGAGGACCGCGATGCCGCGGCGGCCGCCAAGACCGAGGTGCCGGCCGAGGTGGAGGACCGTCTGTCCCAGCGCATCATCGACGGCGACCGTCAGGGCCTCGAGGAGGATCTGGACGAGGCGCTCGGCAAACACGCGCCGCTCGATATCATCAACACCTTCCTGCTCGACGGCATGAAGGTGGTCGGCGAACTGTTCGGCGCCGGCAAGATGCAGTTGCCGTTCGTGCTGCGCTCCGCCGAAACCATGAAGGCGGCGGTGGCCTATCTCGAACCCCACATGGAAAAGGTCGAGGGTCAGGAGAAAGGCACCATCGTGCTCGCCACCGTGAAGGGCGACGTGCACGACATCGGCAAGAACCTGGTGGACATCATCCTCACCAACAACGGCTACAAGGTGGTCAATCTGGGCATCAAACAGCCCATCGCCGATATCATCAGCGCCGCCGAGCAACACAACGCCGACGCCATCGGCATGTCCGGCCTGCTGGTCAAATCGACGGTGATCATGCGCCAGAATCTGGAGGAGATGTCCCGTTCACAGCTCCGCATGCCGGTGTTCCTCGGCGGTGCCGCCCTGACCCGCAAATATGTCGAGGAGGATTGCGTCCAGGCCTATGACGCCGGTCGCGTCGCCTATGCCCGCGATGCGTTCGACGGCCTGTCGCTGATGGGTAAGGTGGTGGGCGAACAGTTCGACGACCATATCGCCGAGTGTGCCCGCAAACGGGAGGGCCGGCCGTCCAGCAAGAAGCGCATCGGCGAGGTCTCCGAGCGGCCGGAGCGGCCCATCGATCTGGAGGAAATCCGTGTGCGCCGGCGCGAGTTGTCCAACGGCGTGGCCGTGCCCGAGCCGCCGTTCTGGGGGCCGCGGCTGATCGAACGTGTGTCCGTCCGCGCCCTGGTGCCGTTCCTCAACGAAACCATGCTCTATCAGTTCCAGTGGGGCTTCCGAAAAGCCGGCAAGTCGCGCGAGGAATATCAGGCATGGGCCGAGCAGGAAGTCCGGCCCATTCTCAACCGCATGGTCGAGATGTGCGAGACCGAGGACATTCTGCTGCCGCAAGCGGTATACGGCTATTGGAAGGCGGCGGGCGACGGCAACGACCTGGTGCTGTTCGAGGAGGACGGCCGCACGGAAGTGGCCCGTTTCAGCTTGCCGCGCCAGAACAGGAACGATGGCGTCAGCATTCCCGATTTCGTCCATGACATCGCCGAGGATGAGCGCGACGTCATCGGCCTGCAGGTCGTGACCATCGGCCAAAGGGCGTCCGACGTGGCACGGGACTGGTTCCAGGGCGACCGCTATCAGGATTACCTCTACCTGCACGGTCTCAGCGTCGAAATGGCGGAGGCCATGGCCGAGTACGTGCACAAGCGCATCCGCGGCGAATTGGGCTTCGGTCACCTGGACGACCGGGACTTGGCCAAGATGCTCAAGCAGGGGTACCGGGGCTCGCGCTATTCGTTCGGCTATCCGGCCTGTCCGAATATGGCCGACCAGCGAACGCTGCTGGACCTGCTCGGCGCCAAGCGTATCGGCATCGATATGGCGGACGAGGACCAGCTGCATCCCGAGCAATCAACCTCGGCGCTGGTGATCCACCATCCGCAGGCGCGGTATTTTTCCGTGTGATCGGGGAGGGTCCGGCCGGATGTCTGTGGCCGGTGCGTGCCGTGGTCAGTCGCTCACGGCTGCGGTCGTGATGGGGGCGGCAATGCGCTGGCCCGATGCCTGGATCGGCTCGACCCAAAAACTCAAAGCCGTCGCCGTGAACGACGCGACAACCAGACCGAGAAGTAGTGCCCGAATAGGGCCCGGAAGACTCTTGACTTGACTCACGAACTCATCCCCTTGATGTGACCGGCATCCTATCGTTCAAGGGTTGATAGAAGGTTTACCGACACGCGCAAATTACCGGCCGAATATGGCCGGAATTTGACGATAGTGACATGTCTTTTGAGTGACAATGCGGGGAAGTCCTAATATCCGTTTACCATGGCATGGGACTGCCGTCATAATTCCAGAAGCTGCCGTTGTCGTCGGCGCCCAGACGGGCGATGACGGCGCGCATGCCGGTCACGCTTTCCTGCACCGATATCGCCGCGCTGCTTCCGCCCATGTCGGTCTGCACCCAACCGGGATGGAAGGCGACCGCCACGATGCCCTGGTCCGCCAGATCGACCGACCAGCTTTTGATTACGGCGTTCACCGCCGCCTTGCTCGAACGGTAAATATAGGATCCGCCGCTGGTGTTCTCGGCCATCGAGCCCATGCGGCTGGAGATGGTGACCAAACGTTTTTCAGAACCCTGGGCGAGATTGCCGGCCAGCGCCTCAACCACCCGCATGGGGCCCATGACGTTGACGTTCAGGACCTCGGGCCAGGCGGCGTAATCGATCTTGCCGAAATTGCCTTCTTCGCGCGGGCCGTAGATGCCGGCGTTGTTGATGATCATGTCGAGCGGCGTGGCGCCGAGCGCCTGGGCCAGCACGCCCACGCTGGTTTCGTCGGTGACATCGAGGGCGTGGATCTGCACCCGGCCGCCGCTGTCGGCGGCTATGGTGGACAGATCGATCGCCGCGGAGGGATTGCGGCAGCAGGCGTGGATGGTCAGGCCGTCGGCCGCGTATTGTTTGGTGAACTCGAGGCCAATGCCCCGGTTCGCCCCGGTGATGAGAATAGTTTGCATGCCGGCACCATATCCGCGCGCCGTGGTGCAAACAAGGACCCGCGCCGCGATCTAGGCGTTTTTCGTCATCCGCCGGTACACCGGCTGCAAAAGTGCTGGCAGCATGTAGATGGGGAACTGGCCCATGGCGAAGTAGACCACCAGATCGGGTTCGGCCTTGTCCGCCAGCACCGCCAATACCAGGCCCATATTGCAGAAGCCCGCCGACAGGCCGAGCGACGCCGCGCGCGCCCGGCCGAGCGTCAGGAACACGCCGAAGGTGGCCGCCTGCAGGGCCAGGTTGGCAAGGAATGCCGCGGCGATGCACAGCGCGATATAACCCGGCCGTTCGAAGAACAAGGCGGTGACGCCATGCATGATCGCCAGGGCGAACACCAGCATCGACAGTACGCCGATGCCGTCGATGGCCCGGGCGTTGGCCTGCAGCCAATCATGGGCCGCGAACCGGCGGATCAGGGCGGCCACCAGGAAGGCGCCGCCGATATAGGCCGCCAGGCGCAGCATGAACTCGACCAGGCCGATGTCGATCTGCAGATCCAATAGCCACAGGGCCAGGGGCGGCAGGGTCAGCGGCACCAGGGTGCTTGCCGACACGATGGCCACCACCACCAGCGGCGCGTCGAGACGCAGCAGCAGGGCGTAGGCGCCGGCCGAGACGATGGGCGGCGCCGCGGCCATCAGGACCAAACCGGCATGCAGGCCGGACGGCAGACCCAACGGCGTGATGACCAGCCAGACCAGAATGGGGGAGACGATCAGAATCCAGGCCGTCAGCGAAACGATCAATAAGGGCCGCCGCGCATAGGCGCCCAAATGCGACCAGTCCAGACGCACCAGGGCGATGACCAGCGGAATGAAAATGGCGATGACCATGAACGGCCGTGCCAGCTGGGACAGCGGCTGCACGGCGAGGGCGGCGATGACCCCGACGAACAGGACCTTCGTCGCCTTGTCGCCCAGCCATTCCAGTGCCGACTTCACCGAACGGTCAATCCCTCTATGCTATTGGCGATCGGGTGCGCCATAGCCGCCGCCGGTCGGTGTCTGGATCACGAATACGTCGCCCGAGTCCAGTTCGACCTTGTCGCGACCGCCGACTTCTTGGGTTTCGCCCGACGCCCGCTCGACCCACTGCTCTCCGACCTGGCCGGGCTCCGCGCCGGCGAGCCCGAAGGGCGGTATACGGCGGTGGCTCGACAACAGGGACGCCGTCATGGGCTCGAGGAACTGGATGCGCCGCAGGGTGCCGTCGCCGCCCTTGTGGGCGCCGCTGCCGCCCGAACCGGGGCGGATGGAGAAACTTTCCAGCACCACCGGGAAGCGCCACTCCAGTACCTCCGGATCGGTCAGGCGGGCATTGGTCATGTGGGTGTGCACCGCCGACGTGCCGTCGAAATCGGGCCCCGCGCCCGATCCGCCGCAGATGGTTTCGTAGTACTGGTAACGGTCGTTGCCGAAGGTGAAGTTGTTCATGGTGCCCTGGGCGGCGGCCACCACGCCCAGCGCGCCGAACAGGGTGTCGGTGATGCACTGGGAGGTTTCCACATTGCCGGCGACGACGGCGGCGGGGAATTCCGGATTGAGCATGCTGCGGTCCGGAATGATCACGTTGAGCGGCTTCAGGCAGCCCGAGTTGAGCGGGATGTCGGCGTTGCACATGCAGCGGAAGACATACAGCACCGCCGCCATGCACACCGCCTTGGGCGCGTTGTAGTTGGTCGGGTGCTGGTCGCTGGTGCCGGTGAAATCGACCGTGGCGCTGCGGTTGGCGTGATCGACGGTGATATTGACGACGATCTGGCTGCCATCGTCCATCTCGTAGGTGAAGTGGCTGTCCTTGAGCACGTCGATGACCCGGCGCACGGATTCCTCGGCATTGTCCTGCACGTGCAGCATGTAGGCGTGCACCACATCCAGACCGAAATGCCCGACCATGCGGCGCAGCTCCTGCGCACCCTTCTCGCAGGCCGCCACCTGGGCCTTCAGGTCGGCCACGTTCTGCTCGGGATTGCGCGCCGGGTACTGGCCCGACGTCAACAGCTCCATGATCTCGGTTTCACGGAAGCGTCCCCGTTCGACCAGCACCTCGTTGTCGATCAGCACGCCTTCCTCGTCGACCGTACGGCTGTCGGGCGGCATGGAGCCGGGCGTGATGCCGCCGATGTCGGCCTGGTGGCCGCGGCTGGCGACATAGAACAGCACCTTGTCGTCATTGTTATCGAACACCGGCGTGATCACGGTGACGTCGGGCAGGTGGGTGCCGCCGTTGTAGGGGGCGTTGAGCACGTAGACATCGCCGGGTGCCATGCTGGCCGCCCGTTCGCGGATTACAGTCTTGATGCTTTCGCTCATGGAGCCCAGATGCACCGGCATGTGCGGCGCGTTGGCGATCAGGTCGCCGTCCTGGTCGAACACGGCGCAGGAGAAATCGAGCCGTTCCTTGATGTTGACCGAGGAGGCGGTGTTCTGCAGCACCGATCCCATCTGTTCGGCGATGGACATGAACAGGTTGTTGAAGATCTCCAGCATGACCGGGTCGACATCGGTGCCGATGGCGACCCGCTTGGGCAAGTCGACGACCCGCGTCAGCACCAGGTGCCCGCGGTCGTTCAGTTCGGCCTGCCAGCCCGGTTCAACGACCGTGGTGGCCGTGGATTCGATGATCACGGCCGGACCGTCCACCTTGTCGGCGGGCCGCAAATCGTTCCGGTCGATCACCGGGGCGGTGAAATGTTCACCCACCATGGTTACGGGAATCTCGGCCTGAGCAGGTATATCGCCATGTCGGCCACCACCGGCCGGATCGAGCATCGGGTCGTCGATGGTGTCGGAAACGCCGACAACTTCCACCGCCGCCGCTTCGATGGTGATGGATTTTTCCGGCGATACAAATCCAAACCGTTGTTTGTGTGTGTGCTCGAAGGCGGCAACGATTTCGTCCAGCGTGCCGAAGTCGGTCACCATGGCGGTGTCCGATCCCTCATAACGCAGATGCAGCTTGCGGTACGCCTCGATGCGTTCGGGCGAGACGCCCTGGTTGGCCATCTCCGCCGTGCCGTCGCGGACCATGTCGTCCAAAACAGCCGTGACCGACGTCAATGAGTCCTCGGTCAGCGTCGCCTCCACGCTTCGCTCCCGCATCAAACGCATGTCGGCCAGGCCCATGCCGTAGGCCGACAGCACGCCGGCATAGGGGTGCAGCAGCACTTTCCTCATGCCGAGCGCATCGGCAACGAGGCAGGCGTGCTGGCCGCCGGCGCCGCCGAAGCACGACAGCACATACTCCGAGACGTCATAGCCCCGCTGGGTGGAGATCTTCTTGATGGCGTTGGCCATGTTCTCGACGGCGATGGCCAGGAAACCCTCCGCGACCTGTTCCGGCGTGCGGTCGTCGCCGGTGGCCGCCTTGATCTCCGCAGCCAGCGCTGCGAATTTTTCCCGCACGACGCCGGTGTCGAGCGGTTGGTTGGCGTTGGGCCCGAACACCTTGGGAAAGAACTCGGGGTCCAGCTTGCCGAGCATGACATTGCAGTCGGTCACCGTGAGCGGCCCGCCCTTGCGGTAGCAGGCCGGACCGGGATTGGCGCCGGCGGATTCCGGGCCGACCCGGTAACGGGCGCCATCGAAGTTGAGGATCGAACCGCCGCCGGCGGCCACGGTGTGAATCAACATCATCGGCGCCCGCATGCGCACGCCGGCGACCTCGGTCTCGAAGGCGCGTTCGTATTCGCCGTTGTAGTGGGAGACGTCCGTCGACGTGCCGCCCATGTCGAAGCCGATGACCTTGTCGAAACCGGCCATGGCACTGGTCCGCACCATACCGACCACCCCGCCGGCGGGGCCCGAGAGGATGGAGTCCTTGCCCTGGAAATGCCGGGCGTCGGTCAGGCCGCCGTTCGATTGCATGAACATGAGTTGCGTACCGCCGAGATCGGCGGCGACGGTATCCACATAACGCCGCAGGATCGGCGACAGGTAGGCGTCGACCACGGTGGTGTCGCCCCGGCTCACCAGCTTCATCAGCGGACTGACCTGATGGCTGGTGGAGACCTGTGTGAAACCGATCTCCCGCGCCAGCGCTGCGAGTTGCTCCTCGTGGCGGGTGTAACGGTAGCCGTGCATCAGGACGATGGCCGCCGAGCGGATGCCGCTGTCGAACACCGCTTGCAATTCGCCACGGGCGCGATCGAGACCGAGCGGCGCCAGTTCGTCGCCATGGGCCGACACGCGGCCATCCACTTCGACGACCGTTTCATACAGCATGTCGGGCAGCACGATGTGCAGGGCGAACAGGTTTGGGCGGGTCTGGTAGCCGATCCGCAGCGCGTCCTTGAATCCGCGGTTGGTGATCAGCACGGTGCGGTCGCCCTTGCGTTCGAGCAGGGCGTTGGTGGCGACGGTCGTGCCCATCTTGACCGCGGAGACTTGGCCCGCCGGAAACGTTTCACCGGCATCCAACGCCAGCAGGTCGCGCATGCCCTGGAGCGAGGCGTCGTCATATTGTTCGGGATTTTCCGACAACAGCTTGTGGGTGACGATGGCGCCGTCGGGCTTGCGGGCCACGATGTCCGTGAACGTGCCGCCCCGGTCGATCCAGAAATCCCATTTGCTGCCAATGTCTTCGGTCGTGGACATACGCTTCACTCTGTCTTTCTCGGTCTCTGCCGCTTGCCTGCGGTGGGGTCAAAGGGAGCCTATCCGGGTTCGGTCCAGCCCACAATGAGAGGGGAACTAGAGGACCGGGAACCCGCAGACAAGCCTGTTTATCGGGGTTTGGCCGGGTGCCGGTGCAGATTAGTAGAACATACCGGGTAACCACAGAGCCAGATTGGGAAAAATCAGCAATAGACCGATCATGGCGAACATGGTGACCACGAACGGCAAGGTGCCGACGATAACGTCATTGAGCCGCCCGTTCTTACGGATCCCTTGCACCACATACAGGTTGATGCCGATGGGCGGCGTGATCAGCGCGGTTTCCAGCAGCACCATCAACAGCACCCCGAACCACACCGGGTCGAAGCCCATCTGCACGACGATGGGTGCGACCAGCGGCGCCGTGGTCAGCAGCATCGAGAGGGTTTCCATGAAGCAGCCGAGCACAATGTAGAAACCGATGATCAGCAGCATGGTCTGCATGGGCGATAGCCCCAGGCCGACGATGAAGTCGGTCAAGGCCTGGGTCAGGCCGATGGCCGCGAGAACGAAGTTGAGGAAAATGGCGGCCAGGATGATCAGCATGATCATGGCGGTGGTACGCATGGTGCCTTCGACGGCGGCCTTCAGCATACTGATGCTCAGCGTGCCGTTGGCGGCGGCCAGGCCGATGGCTGCCATGACGCCGGGGGAAGCCGCTTCGGTCGGTGTCGCCAAACCGGCGTAGATCGATCCGACGACGACCAGAAAGATGCCGAGTGGCGGGATCAGGCCGGACAAGGACCGGATCCGGTCGCGCCACGAAAATTTCACAGGATCGCCGCCCCAGTCCTTGCGGATCAGACAGGCCGCGACGATGGTCACCATGAACAGTCCGGCAAGCACCAGTCCCGGCAGGAACCCGGCGAGATACAGTTCCGGCACCGACGTGTCGGTCAGCAGGCCGTAGATGATGAGGTTGATGGACGGCGGGATGAGAATACCGAGCGTGCCGCCGGCGGCTATGGTGCCGAGAAACAGCGGTTCGTTGTAGCGGCGCTTGGAGACTTCCGGCAGAGCCACCGTGCCGATGGTGGCCGCCGTCGCGACGCTCGAACCGGATGTCGCCGCGAACAGGGAACAGGACCCGATGTTGGAATGCATCAACCCGCCCGGCAGCCACGACAGCCAGCGCACCATGCCTTCGTACATTTTTTCGGTGATGCCGGCGCGCAGCAGGATTTCGCCCAGCAGCACGAACATGGGGATGGCGACCAGCAGAAACTCGGTGCTGTTCTGCCAGGCGATGTCGCCCAGCGCCAGGTGCAACGGCATGCTGGAGTGCACATTGTCGAGGTAGAGTGCCAGCCAGCCGAGCGACGCCGCGATGGGGAAGCTCAGGGCGATCAGGACCAGCAGCAGGGCGACGGATTGTACAAGCATGGATGGATCCTCAGCGAACCGGCCTCAAGGGCTCAGTCGGTTTCTTCCTCGATCTGTTCGTCGACGGACTTGACGCCGACAAGGGCCTGAACGCGCTGCCAGTCCCGGCGCCACAAGGCCGCTGCGCTGGCGCCAATCAGAACCAAACCGGCAAATACACCGAACACGAGTCCGGCCAGCCACAGCCCCTGCGGAATGGCCAGCGGCGTCCGCATGGGCGTGATCGAGCGGGAGCCGAAAGCAAGGGAGTCCGACCACATGTTGAAGCCGAGCCGGGCGATCATCGTCAGAAAGGCAATCAGTAGTATCAGGCCGACGATATCCGCGACCGCGCGCACCGGCCTGGGGAAGTGGTGGTAGAACGCGTCCACCCGGATGTTGGCGCGATGCAGCAGCGCGTACGCCAAGGACAACATGGTGGCGATGCCGAAGGCGTAACCGGAAAGCTCGTCGGAGCCGCCCAGACTGACGGAAAACGCCTTACGCATGAAAACGTCCACGGTCACTACGGCAGCCGACAGGATCAACATAGTGCCGCCGAGCCAGACCAGCTTGCTGGCGATGCCGTGCAGGACGTCGATGACTTTTTCGGAAGCGCGCATGGTCTATGTCCGGTTGAAGACGGGCGGCCACGAGATTGCTCCGGCCGCCCGTATCGTGTTGGCAGGAATTACTTGGCGGCGGCCTTCAGGCCGACGATCGCACCGACGGTGTCGTTCCAGTTGTCGGCGCAGTCCTTGCCGCAGCGGGCCGCCCAACGGGCCAGGATGACGTCGTTGGCGATCTTGTCGCGTACTTTCAGATCCTGTGCCGTGGGCTTGACCAGTTTCATGTTGGCGCCGGGGCCGATGTCGCACTTGCCGCCCGTCAGGCAGGATATGGCGACTTCGTCCTCGGTGGCGGTTTCGGCCCACATGGCTTCGGTGAGTGTGTCCAGTTGCGCCTCGAGTTCCTGTTGTCCCTTGGCGCCCAGTGCGTTCCACTTGTCCATGTTCATGGCGCCGAACGCCAAGCCCCAACCGACGCGCAGCGTGTAGGCGTGGGTCGCGACCTGATACCATTTCGCGGTGTAGGCCGACATGGTGCCGGTGATGGCACAGTCCACCACGCCCTTCTCAAGGGCCGGGATGACTTCGGCAAACGCGACGGTCACGCTGGTGCCGCCGGCGCCCTCGACGAAATCGCCAAGCGTCGTCGAGTAGACGCGGATCTTCTTACCCTTCAGGTCCGCAATGCCGTTGACCTCGGCGTTGCACCATAGGGTCTGGCTGGGAAAGGGGTAAAGCTGCAGTAGCTTGGCGTTGTAGGTTTCAGCAAACGCCTTTTCCAAGGTGGGGAAGTAGGCCTCGGCCACCTTGCGCTGGGTACCGATATCCTGCGTCAACGCCGAAAGGTCGGCGCCCTCGAAGATGGCGTTTTCGGCGGCGACGTAACCCGGCAGTCCATGGGCGTAGTCGAACACGCCGAGCTTCAACAGGCGCATGATTTCGAAGCCCTTCAGGCCCAGTTCGGTCAGCGGTTTGATTTCGCCGCCGATCCGGCCTTCGGTCGCCGTGCCGATTCTTTCGTTCCAGAATGGCCCTTCGTGCTTGAAGTAGTTGCTCAGATTGCCCCAGGTGCCGACCGCCTTGAGGTGCACGGCTTTTTCGGCATTGGCCAGCGGTGGCGATGTGAACGCCGCAACGGCGGCGATGGCCGTGGCGGCCGCGATTTGCACAAACGTCTTCATTGAGAATCCTCCCTCGGTTTCTTCGTTCAGGCTTGGGTTTGTGGGGCCCCCGGCGGGGTGCGGCGCTACAACCGCGTATCTGTAATCAACATGCGTCCGGGGGCATGGGTGATGCACAGAGATGGGCGCGCCGTCCGCACGGCGACTTGCGGGGTGACTCCGCAAGCCCAGAAAACGGGCACCTCGTCGCCCAGAATGTCGACCGGGTCTCCCCAGTCCGGCTGCTTGATGTCGGCGATTCCGATAGCGGCAGGATCGCCAAAATGGATCGGTGCACCGTGCGCATCGGGGTACCGCGCGGTGATCTCGCTGGCGCGAATGACATCGGCGGCCTTGAGCGGCCGCATGGACACGACCATGCCGCCGGAGAACGGGCCGGCTGGCACGGTGTCGATGCCGGTGCGGTACATGGACACGGTGCGGTTCTGGTCGATGTGCCGCAGCGGTATGCCCTTGGCCATCAAGGCGTCTTCGAAGGTGAACGAGCAGCCAAGCACGAAAGCGACCAGGTCATTACGCCAAAGCCCGCCGATGTCGGTGACCTGGGCGGCGAACTTGCCGTCGTGATAGACGTTGTAGGCGGGCACGTCGGTACGGACGTCGATATCGGCGCCTAGCGTGGACAGCATCGGGTTGCCGGTATCGGAAACGCCGACCAGCGGGCAGGCGGTGCTGTTTCGTTGGCAATAGCGAAAGAAGTCGAGGGCGTAATCGACGGGCAGGATGACCAGATTGCCCTGCAGGTGGCCAAGGCCGATGCCGGCGGTCTGACCGTCGTAGCGGCCATCCCGGATCGCCTGCCGCGCGGCAACCGCCGTCAGTACGCGCATGTCTTCAAATGACACGGCGTCGGCGGTTGTGGTGTCTTGTCCGGCAATGGCCATGATCGGCGTCCTTGCTCCCCGGTGTCCGGTCATCGTGGACCGGTTCGAACTCGGCTCAAAGGATTCCGAAAGTTGGCGATTATGTCTAATTGTTAATTTTTGTCGTCACCGATAAAGAAAATTTATCAAGCAGGGTTGCCCGCCACATCCCGCGCCAGCAGTGCCGCTTGCTCGACCAACGGGTTCCAGGGTTCGACGGGATAGGAGGCCGTAAAACCCAGGTCGGCCGGTTTCCAAGCGGCAGCAACTTTTTGCAGCGATCCGCCGGCCAGCTCATCGCGGATCATCGGTTCGGGCAGGGACCCGATGCCGATACCGTCGATGGTCATGCGCAGGGCGGCGGACAAGGATGACGAGGCGAAGATCCGTGGCGGCGTGTCCGCCGTCTCCCGAAGATGGGTCTGAATCTCAACATAAGGACGGGTGTGGCGGGCGTAGGTGATGATGGGAAAGCGCGCCAGTTCCGACGCGTCCAATTTCCTGCGTTTGGGCAGGCCAAGCGACGGATTGGCCGCCCACACCAGGGGGAAGGTGCACAGAGCGTGATTGGCGATACTCGATTCGGAGACCGGGCCCATGAGAAACGCCAGATCAAGGGAGCGGGCCACCAGTTCGTTGCGCAGGTTGATGGTGATATCGACGGTGAGGTCGACATCCACATTGGGGTAGGTTTCGTGAAACCGGGCCAGAAAGTGCGGTAGCAAGGTATGCACGATGGTTTCCGAAACACCGAGACGCAGCACGCCGGTATGATCCGACCGGTCGCCGGCGCGTTCGCGTAAATTCTCCGCCGAGCGCAACACCTTCTCGGCATACGGCAGCAGTTCCTGGCCCTTGGCCGTCAGCCGCACCGCGCCGGGCGCGCGTTCGAACAGTCTGGCGCCCAGTTCGTCCTCCAATGCGGCGATACGGGACGACACGGCCGGCTGCGTTGTGAACAGGCGTTCCGCGGCCTGGCGAAAACTGCCCAGCGTCGCGACGAGAAGAAAGGTTTCGAGTTGGCGGAGAGTCATGAGGCAATTGTTGGCGCTGAGCGATAAAGGCAACCTATCATTCCAATACTGTTTCGATAAAGAATTTCGTCCGGTATGCACGGCCAATGTATCGGTTCGAGCGTCTGGCGTTCGCAAGCGGTGCACGCTATGTTCGCCGCACCAATCAACCCGAGGGGCGAGGACTTGATTGCATGAGCATCTGGGGAAAGATCATCGGCGGCGCGGCGGGTTTCGCGCTGGGCGGGCCGATCGGTGCCCTGCTCGGCGGCTTGGCCGGGCACGCCATCGACAAGATGCGCACGCCGCTGCCCGAAGGTCAGGACGGCACCAAGCAGATCGCCTTCACCATCGCCGTCATCGTGTTGGGCGCCAAGATGGCCAAGGCCGACGGTCATGTGAGCAAAGACGAGATCGCCGCCTTCAAGGAAGTGTTTCACGTTCCGCCCAATGAGATGAAAAACGTTGCCCGCGTCTTCGACCTGGCCAAGAAGGACGCCGCCGGCTTCGAACCCTACGCCAAACAAATCGCCCGGCTGTTCGAGAACAACAAGGCGGTGCTCGAAGATCTATTGGGCGGACTGTTCCACATCGCCCAGGCGGACAATGTCATTCACCCCGCCGAGCTCGACTATCTACGCCGGGTGGCCGAGATTTTCGGCTTCGACGACATCGCCTTCGAACGGGTCAAGTCGAGTTACCTCGGACCGAGCGACGCCGACCCCTACAGCATCCTCGGCGTGCCGCATGACATTTCCGATGACGAACTGAAAGCCGCCTATCGCCGTCTGGTGCGGGAAAACCATCCGGACAAAGCGATCGCCGACGGTCTGCCCCAGGAATTCATCGAGGTGGCGAACGAGAAGCTGGCCGCCATCAACGACGCCTATGAACGCATTTGCCGCAACCGCGGTATCAGTTAGCTATCAGTAACCATCTGCCGGAGCGCCCGTGACGCCCCTCCACCTGTTTCTCATCATGGTCGTCAACGCGGCGTGGGCGTTCAATTTCATCGCGGGAAAGGTCGGCGTCGGGCATTTTCCGCCGATCCTGTTCACCAGTCTGCGGTTTTTTCTGCTGGTCGCCTTGCTGTTTCCGTTCCTGCGCTGGCCAACGGGCCAGTGGCGGCATCTGCTGGCCGTCGGCATGACCATGGGCGTGCTGCACTTCGCCTTCATGTTCACCGGACTGGCCCACGGCGAAAACCTGTCGGCCATGGCCATCGCCGTGCAACTGCACGTGCCCATGGCGGCGTTGCTTGCGGTCGTGTTCCTCAAGGAACGGTTCGGATGGCGCCGGGCGGCCGGCATCGCCATTGCCTTTCTCGGCGTGCTTGTGATCGGCTTCGATCCGATCGTCTTCGAGTTCTGGGCCGGTCTGGTGCTGATCCTGTTCGCCGCGTTTTTCATGTCGGTCTCCAACATCTTCGTCAGATCCATGAGGGATATCGGCGCCTTCAACATGCAGGCCTGGCTCGGCATCATCGCAGCGCCGATATTGTTGGCCCTGTCGTTCTTCGTGGAGGACGGCCAATGGCAGTCCGTCGTCGACGCCGATTGGCTGGAATGGGGTGCGGTCGCCTACTCCACCATCGGCGCCTCGCTGGTCGGCCACGGTCTGGTGTATTATTTGCTCAAGCGCTATCCGGTCAGCCAGGTCACGCCCCTGCTTTTGTTGACGCCGGTGTTCGCCGTGGCGTTCGGCGTTTTCATTTGGGGGGATGTACTGACGTGGCGTCTCGTCCTGGGTGGGGTGCTGACCATCGGTGGTGTCGCTTTCATCACCCTGCGTGAGACGAGAGCGGCAAAATAAGGGCGGCCATGAAAATCACGGATCGGCCTTCGGGGAACTACGATCAACGGGCGGCGGATACGCCGGTCGATATACTGATGTTGCATTACACCGGCATGCGCTCGGCGGAAGAGGCGCTTGACCGCATGTGTGACCGGGCGGCCAAGGTCAGCGCCCACTACTGCGTCGATGAAGACGGCACGATCGTACGGCTTGTCGACGAGAGTCATCGTGCCTGGCATGCCGGGGTGGCAAGCTGGCGCGGAGAAACGGATGTCAACGGGCGGTCCATCGGTATCGAGATCGTCAATCCCGGACACGAGTTCGGCTACCGGCCGTTTCCCGAGGTCCAGATGCGTGCGGTCGAAGAGCTGTGCCAGGACATTCTGGCGCGCTGGCCGATCCCGGCGCGCAACGTTGTCGGACATTCGGATGTGGCACCCGAACGCAAAACGGATCCTGGAGAGCTGTTCGATTGGCCGAGGCTGGCACGCAACGGCATCGGACTCGTGCCACAGCCACTACGCGGTGGTGACGAGCCGTTGTCGGAAGGACAATCCGGCCAACGCGTCGAGAATATGCAGGACAAGCTGCGCGCGTATGGCTACGGCATTTCACCCGACGGCGCCTTCGGCGCACACACGGCGCATGTCGTCGCCGCTTTCCAGCGCCACTTCCGGCCCGGCCGGGTCGATGGCGTCGCCGATGGCGAAACCCTGGCCTTGCTGGACGGATTGCTGCAGATGGTGTCCATCGACGGTCATTGACCCGCCTCGTGCGGCGGATTAAGTAGATTTGTGAGCCAGATGGCCGGATGGCCGCCGCCGCCTTCGGGCGGGGGAGGAAAGTCCGGGCTCCACGGAAACACGGTGCCGGGTAACGCCCGGCGGGGGCAACCCCAGGGAAAGTGCCACAGAAAGCAAACCGCCTGTCCGCTTCGGCGGGCGCGGCAAGGGTGAAAGGGTGCGGTAAGAGCGCACCGCGCCGCCGGTAACGGCGGTGGCAGGGTAAACCCCACCGGGAGCAAGGCCAAATAGGGGCGGCAGCCGCGTTCGCGCGGCAGAACGGTTTCCAGTTCGCCGTCCGGGTAGGCTGCACGAGGCGTTTGGCGACAAACGCCCTAGATGAATGGTCATCGACCGCCGGTTTCGGCGGGAACAGAACCCGGCTTATAGGCCGTCTGGCTCATCGATACTTCAGAGAGACGTGTGTGACGTGAGGGGAGTGCGACCCTAAGGTGGTGGCGTCACCAAAAGGCCATGAATTGATCTGAACAACACAAATGGAACATAACAGGAACATAATTTTGCCAAATTCTCGACTTATCCACATCGAGAATTGTCGACGGATGATCTTCGCAATACTTGCCGCGTTGCTTTTGAACCGTCCCGAAATCGTTAACAAGTTCTTAAGAAGCCTAGGTTTTTCCTATCATTTTCCATTGACCCCCATGTAATCCCATGGTATCCCATGATGTCCCAATTTGGCGCAAAAGAGGAGGCGCGCGTCGGTGAGGGGCCGTTACGGAAAACGTGACGCCTTGAAAGTTTCAGCGGAATCGCGGCATGGCATTGTTCCTGTCCACATATGTGAACAAGATCGACAAGAAGGGGCGGGTCTCCGTCCCGGCCCGATTCCGTGCGGTCTTGGCCGAGCAAAATGCCGCGACTCCGTCGTTCAACGGCGTGGTCGCTTTTCTGTCCCTCAGCAGTCCGGCCATCGAGGGCTGCGGCATGGATTTCATGGAAAGCCTCAATCGCGGCCTGGACGACTTCAATCCCTTCAGCGACGAGCACGACGATTTTGCCGACGCCCTGATGCCCCTCTCCTTCGAGCTGCCGTTCGACGGCGATGGCCGTATCAGCCTGCCGGCCGAGTTGTTGGAGGAGGCCAATATCACCGACCGGGCGGCCTTCGTCGGCCGCGGCGAGCGCTTCCAGATTTGGGAGCCCGAGGCCTTCCGCCTGCGTCAGGCTGAAGCGTTGGAGCGTGCCCGCAAGAACCGCGCCGCCATGCGCCGGATCCGGGCCGGAGACGGGGGTGGGTCGTGACCGGTCTGCACATCCCCGTCATGTTGCGTCCGGTGCTCGATGCCCTGGCGCCGGCAGAAGGTGAGATCTATCTCGACGGCACGTTCGGCGCGGGCGGATACAGCCGGGCCATTCTCGAAAGCGCCGACTGCACGGTTTATGCCATCGACCGCGACCCGCGGGCGCTGGCCGAAGGGCAGTCGGTGGTCGCGCAATATCCCGGCCGCTTCCATTTGCTGGCCGGCGTGTTCGGCGAGATGGACTCGTTGTTGCGGAGCGAGGGTGTCGACGCCGTGGACGGCGTCGTGCTCGATATCGGTGTCTCGTCCATGCAGCTCGACGATCCGTCGCGCGGATTTTCCTTTCAGCACGATGGCCCGCTGGACATGCGCATGAGCGGAGACGGCGAGAGTGCCGCGGACATCGTCAATCACTACGACGAAGAAGACCTGGCCGACATTCTGTTCAAATACGGCGAGGAACGCCGTTCGCGTGCCGTCGCCCGAGCGGTTGTGCGGGCGCGCGAAAAGGCGCCGATCGAAGGAACCATGGAACTGGCCGCCATCGTCGGCAGTGTTGTTCGCGGCCGTCCCGGCCACCATCCGGCCACCCGGACATTCCAGGCGCTGCGGGTGTACGTCAATGACGAACTGGGTCAGTTGTCCCGCGGTCTCGAAGCGGCCGAGCGTATTCTGGCACCCGGCGGACGCTTGGTCGTCGTGTCGTTTCAGAGTCTCGAAAGCCGGCTGGTGAAGCGCTTCCTGATGGAGCGCTCGGGCCGCGTGTCCAAGGGCTCGCGGCACTTGCCGCCGCAATCTGCGGACCAAGGCCAGCAGCCCACATTCGAATTGCGCGTGCGTGGCGCCGTGGCGCCCGGCGACGATGAAATAGAGCGTAATCCGCGCGCCCGTTCGGCAAGTCTGCGCTCGGCGATTCGCACGGATGCACCGGCATGGCCGGTGGAGGAGGCGGCATGATCCGTCCGATCACAGCCGGCGCCTTGTGCCTGACCGCGGCCGTGTCCGTCGGGCTGTATGCCTTGTCCTATGAAGTGCAGCGCCTGGAAGGCATCCTCGCGGACACCAACACCGCGTTGCTCAAGGAACGCGAGTTGGTTCAGGTGTTGGATGCCGAGTGGAGCTATCTGAACCAGCCCGAGCGTTTGCGCCTGCTGGCGGCGCGTCATCTCGACCTGGTTGCCGTCGATCCCCATCAGATCGCGGCGTTGCAGGAGCTGCCCATGCGGCCCGATCCCAGCGATGATCTCCAATTGCAGCCGCAGACGCCGCTGCCTAAGCAAAAGCCGTCCATGCCGATGGCCCGAAAGGGCGAGCCCGGCGGCAAATCGTTCATTGCGGCCGCGCTGAATGCCATAGGAGAGTCCCGTGGCACGGATTGAGGGTTCGCACATGGTATCCGAACACCAGCGGCAACGGCGCGAGTGTGCGGACGGAGCGGTTTCCTTCGACGGGGTTACCAAGCATGCCGTCGAAGTCGGGCGGACCCGGATCGTCATCACGGGCGTTCTGTTCGCTTTGTGCTTCACGGTCATCGGATTACGTTTGTTCGACCTGATGGTGCTGCGTGGCGGCGGCGAGCCCGCCCTGGCGGCAGCGGGGCACAAGGTGGTCACCGATGTGCAGCGGGCGGCGATCGTCGACCGCAACGGCGTGTTGCTGGCGGTCAACCTGAAAACCGCGTCACTTTATGCCAATCCGCAAAAAGTGATGGACGCGGCCGAAGCGGCCGACCAACTGTCCGCCGTGTTGCCGGACCTGGACCGCGATCAGGTGTTCGAGAAGCTGACGTCGGGACGCAGTTTCGTGTGGCTCAAGCGCAACCTCACGCCGGCCCAGCACTACACGGTCAACCGCCTCGGCCTGCCGGGCCTTTCGTTCCAGACCGAGGAAAAGCGCATCTACCCGCATGGCGCGTTGATGGCGCATATCCTTGGGTACACCGACGTCGACAGCAACGGCATCGCCGGCCTGGAGAAATACTTCGATACCAAACTGCGCGATCCCGGCAGTGCGGGCGAGCCGGTCCAGGTGTCGTTGGACGTCCGGGCGCAGCACATCTTGCGCGACGAGTTGATGCGTGCCGTGGCCGAGTACCGGGCCAAAGCGGGAGTCGGACTCGTCATGGACGTGCGGTCCGGCGAAGTGCTGGCGATGGTGTCCTTGCCCGACTACGACCCTAACGATGCCGGACAGGCGTCGCAGGACGCGTTGTTCAACCGCGCGACGCTCGGCGTTTACGAGATGGGGTCCACATTCAAGACGTTCACCGTCGCCATGGCGCTGGAAAGCGGCACGGTCGGCATGAACGGCGGGTATGACGCGACCGACCCTATCCGCATTTCGCGCTTCACCATCCGCGATTATCACGCCAAACGGCGGTGGCTGTCGGTGCCCGAGATCTATGTGTATTCGTCCAACATCGGCTCCGCCAAGATGGCCATGGATGTTGGCGCGCCGCGTCAGCGCCGGTTCCTCGACAAGCTCGGTTTGCTGCAAAAACCGGATCTTGAACTGCCCGAAGTCGGCAGCCCACTGCTGCCGCCCCGTTGGGGCGACATCAACACCATGACCGTTTCCTATGGCCATGGCATCGCGGTCACCCCCGTGCAGATGGCCGGCGCGATTTCGGCCACGGTCAACGGCGGCATCATGGTGCCGCCGACGATCATCAAACGGGACGACAATGCCATGGCCGCCGGCAAGCGCGTCATGTCCAGTCGGACGTCGGTGGCGGTGCGGCGGTTGATGCGCCAGGTCGTTGCTTTCGGAACCGGCAAACGGGCCGACGCGCCGGGCTACATGGTCGGCGGTAAGACCGGTACGGCGGAGAAGTCCTTTCGCGGCGGCTATCGCCGCAAGGCGCTGGTCAGTTCCTTCGTCGGCGCCTTTCCCATCGACAAGCCGCGATATGTCGTGCTCGCCGTGCTCGACGAACCGCAAGGCACCAAGGAAACCCACGGTTACGCGACAGGCGGCTGGACGGCCGCGCCGGTCGTCGGCGGTGTGGTCTCGCGCCTGGCGCCGCTCATGGGCATCGAGCCGGTTGACGAAATCGATCAGGACGAACGCAAGGCCATGATGGCCAATTGGCGTCAGAAAGGCCGGGCCGTTGCGTCTTTCTGAACTCATAAACGGTGACCAACCCGACCGCTACGCCGATGTCGACATCGTAGGTCTGTCCGCGGACAGCCGCGAAGTGCGGCCCGGCTATCTGTTCGCGGCCCTGTCCGGCACGCAGGTCGATGGCGCCAAGTTCATCGGCGACGCCATCGAACGGGGTGCGGCGGCCGTGTTGGCGGCGCGCGGGGTGACCGTGGCCAACGATCATGTGGCGGTGGTCACGGATGAGGATCCGCGGCATCGCCTGGCCCTCATCGCCGCGCGGTTCTATGGCCGCCAGCCGGAAACGGTCGCCGCCGTCACCGGCACGAACGGCAAGTCATCGGTCGTCACGTTCCTGCGCCAGATCTGGAGCCGCCAGGGCTTGAAGGCGGCCAGCATGGGCACGATCGGGGTTCGGGCGCCCGGACGCGAGCAGTCGCTGGCCCATACCACGCCCGATCCCGTCACCGTGCACAGGATTTTGGCCGAGCTCGCCGACGACGGTGTCGATCATCTGGCGCTGGAAGCGTCAAGTCACGGCCTGGATCAGCGCCGGCTGGACGGGATCGGCATTTCCTGCGCCGCGTTCACGAACCTGTCGCGCGACCACCTTGACTATCATGCCGACACCGAAGAGTACCTGGCCGCGAAGATGCGTCTGTTCCGTACCGTGATGAGGCCGGGCGGAACGGTCATTGTCTTCGCCGGTTCGGACTATTTCGATGACGTCGCCAAAGTGGTGCGCAAGGCCGGTCACCGCGTGGTTTCCTATGGCATGCCGGAGTCCGACATCGCATTGATCGATACGGCGACGAGCGCCGGCGGGCAGTCGCTTAAGATCTCCGTGTTCGGAACCTCTTACCAGGTGGAGCTGCCGCTGATCGGCGGCTTCCAGGCCAGCAACGCCTTGTGCGCTCTCGGCTTGGCGCTGGCCAGCGGCAGTCCGGAAGCCGAGTCGGTCAACGCCCTGACGACCCTGCGCGGCGTGCCGGGCCGGCTCGAGCGGATCGGCAAGCATCCGTCGGGCGCGGCCATCTATGTCGACTACGCGCACAAGCCAGGGGCTCTGGATGCCGTCCTGAATGCGGTGCGGCCCCATGTCAGTGGCCGGCTGCACGTCGTCTTCGGCTGCGGCGGCGACCGGGACAAGGGCAAGCGGCAGATCATGGGTGAAATCGCGCGGAAACTGGCCGACGTCACCATCGTCACCGACGACAATCCGCGCGGCGAGGATCCGGCGCAAGTGCGTCGGGAAATCATGGCCGGCTGTCCCGACGCGACGGAGATCGGCGACCGTGCCGACGCGATCCATGCCGCCGTTTCGGCTCTGAAGACCGGCGACGTGCTGGTGATTGCCGGCAAAGGGCATGAACGGGGCCAGATCGTCGGCGACAAGATTTTGCCGTTCGAGGACAAGTCCGTTGCTCAGGGTGCCCTGGCAGCCGTCGCGGAGGCCGGACGATGATCCGGGATACCCTTTGGACATCGGCCGAGGCCGGAAACGCCACCGGTGGGCAGTCCAGTTTCGACTGGACGGCGTCGGGCGTGTCGATCGACAGCCGGTCCCTGGCGGGGGATGAACTGTTCGTCGCCATCAAGGGGCCGCGGGTCGACGGGCACGACTATGTCGCCGCCGCGTTTGCCGCCGGTGCGTCCGCCGCGATGATTCACAAGGATATTTCCGATCTGCCGCCGGGGGCGCCGGTGTTGCGGGTGGACGATACCCAGGCGGGACTCGAGGCCCTGGGCGCGTCGTCCCGCGCCCGCGTCGGCGCGCGCGTGATCGCCGTGACCGGCAGCGTCGGCAAGACCGGCACCAAGGAAGCACTGCGTCAGGTTCTGTCGGATCAGGGGCCGACCCACGCCAGTGCCGGCAGCCTGAACAACTTGTGGGGTGTGCCGCTGTCAATGGCCCGCATGCCACGCGATACGGTGTATGGCGTTTTCGAACTCGGCATGAACCATGCGGGTGAACTGACGCCTTTGAGCAAGCAGGTCCGGCCGCATGTCGCCCTGATCACCAATGTGGAAGCGGTTCACCTCGGACATTTCGCGTCCGTCGAAGCCATCGCCGAAGCCAAGGCGGAGATTTTCGCCGGCGTGGAAGAGGGCGGCGTCGCGGTGCTCAACCGGGACAACCCGCACTTCGATTACCTGGCGGGTCAGGCCAAGGCCGCCGGGATCGAACGCATCGTCGGGTTCGGCCAGCACGCGGACGCTGACGCCTGCATCACCAAATTCAAAGTACATCCCGACTGCACCTGTGTCGTGGCGCAAATCGATGGCCAGCCGGTCACCTACAAGGTTGGCATTTCCGGCGCGCATTGGGCGCTCAATAGCGTCGGCGTTCTGGCGGCCGTCGTTGCCGCCGGTGGCGATCTGGGCCGGGCGGCATTGAGCCTTGCGGGCCTGAAGCCCCTGAAAGGCCGGGGCGAGCGCCACGTGGTGCATTGTCCCGGCGGCGACTTCACGCTGGTGGACGAAAGCTACAACGCCAGCCCCGTCGCCATGCGCGCGGCGTTCGATGTGCTGGCGCATCTGGAACCGGAAAAACAGGGCCGCCGCATCGCGGTCCTCGGCGACATGCTGGAACTGGGCGACGACGCGCCCAAGCTGCATGCCGAATTGGCGGACGACGTGGTCGCCGCCGGCACCGACATCGTGTTCTGCGCCGGACCCAACATGCAGGCCCTGCATGACACGCTGCCGGCAAAACTGCGGGGTGCGCACACCGCCGATTCGGACGCGCTGCATTCTGCGGTCATCGGCGAAGTGCGGCCGGGCGATGTGGTGCTGGTCAAGGGATCGCTCGGCAGCCGCATGGGGCCGATCGTGGAAGCCTTGATGGCGCTGGGAGAACCACCGGTCCAAGTGGCCAACGGATAACGAGAGAACGAGAACGGATAACAGGTTCAGAGAGTCAGTCGAGACGTAGTCGCAATGTTGTTCAACCTGCTTTACCCCCTGTCCGACGAGTTCGGCATTTTCAATCTCTTCCGGTACCTGACGTTCCGGACGGGCGGGGCCGTGCTGACAGCGTTGCTGGTGAGTTTCGTGTTCGGCCAGCCGCTGATCGACTGGTTGCGGTCCAAGCAGCGGGCGGGCCAGCCCATCCGCGACGACGGGCCGGAAAGCCATATCCTGACCAAGCAGGGCACGCCGACCATGGGCGGTTTCCTCATCCTGCTCGGTCTGGGCATCGGGACTTTGCTATGGGCCGACTTGCGCAACGGCTATGTCTGGTCGGTCCTGTTGGTGACGCTCGGCTTTGGCGCCATCGGCTTTGCCGACGATTACCTCAAGGTGTCACAGCACGCCACCCGCGGCCTGCCCGGCAAGCTGAAACTGGTACTGGAAATCATCATCGCCGTGGCGGCGGCCGCTTGGATCGTGCGTCTGACCGCCGATCCGCTGGCGACCGGCTTGGCGGTACCGTTCTTCAAGGATGTGTTGGTCAATTTCGGCATTCTCTTCATTCCGCTGGCCGTGTTCGTCATGGTCGGATCGTCCAACTCCGTCAATCTGACCGACGGCCTGGACGGCCTGGCGATCGTGCCGGTGATGATCGCCGCCGCCACCTTCGCGCTGATCGCCTATCTGACGGGCAACAAGGTGTTCGCCGACTATCTGCAGATCCATTTCGTCCAGGGTGCCGGCGAACTGACGGTGTTTCTGGGCGCCCTGATCGGGGCCGGATTGGGATTCCTGTGGTTCAACGCGCCGCCGGCCATGGTGTTCATGGGGGACACCGGCAGTTTGGCCATGGGTGGCGCGCTGGGGTCCACCGCCGTCGTGACCAAGCACGAACTGGTGCTGGCCATCGTCGGCGGCCTGTTCGTGCTGGAAACCGTGTCGGTCATTGTCCAGGTGGTGTCGTTTAAGCTGACCGGCAAGCGCGTCTTCCGCATGGCGCCGCTGCATCATCATTTCGAGCAGAAGGGCTGGGCAGAACCGACCATCGTAATCCGGTTCTGGATCATCGCCCTCATCCTCGCCCTGTTCGGGCTGGCTACGTTGAAGCTGAGGTAGACGATGACGGTCTTCTCCAGCTTCGATCACCGCACCGTCGCCGTATTCGGCCTGGGCCGCACGGGTATCGCTTCCGCGCGGGCATTGGCCGAGGGTGGGGCCACGGTCAAGGCGTGGGACGACAATGAAGCCAGCCGTGCGGCGGCGGCAAAGGCCGGACTGCCGCTGGTCGATCTCTACGCCGACGACTGGCAGGGCACGGATGCCCTGTTGCTCAGCCCCGGCATACCGCTGACCCATCCGCAGCCCCATGCGACGGTCCTGCGCGCCCGCGAGGCCGGTGCCGAGGTCATCGGCGACGTCGAACTGCTGATGCGCGAACAATCGGCGGCGAAAATCACCGGCATCACCGGCACCAACGGCAAGTCGACCACGACCGCGCTGATCGGCCACATCCTGCGCGAATGCGGCGGCGCGGTGGAGGTGGGCGGCAATATCGGCACCGCCATCGGCGAACTCGCCACGTTGGACGAGGGTGGCCACTATGTGCTGGAGCTGTCGTCCTATCAGATCGACCTGACACCGTCGTTGCATTGCGACGTGGCGGTGCTGCTCAATATTTCCCCCGATCACCTCGACCGTCACGGCGGCATGGCCGGATACGTCTCGGTCAAGCAACGCATCTTCGACGGTCAGGGCGCCGAGGATACCGCGGTGATCGGGGTCGACGACGAACACTGCAAGGCAATCTACGACCGGCTCGTGCAGCAGGGCCGGCAGAACATCATTCCGGTTTCGGTTGGCCGACCGATGGAGGACGGCGTCTATGTATTGGACGGCGTTCTCTTTGATCCGAAGGGCGCAGGTGGAATGGTAGCCGACCTGCGTTCGGCGCCTCGCCTCCCGGGCGCCCACAACTGGCAGAACGCTGCCGCCGCATATGCGGCCACTTGTGCCCTCGGTTTTTTTCCGGCCGACATCGTCAACGCGCTGTTCTCGTTTCCCGGTCTGGCTCACCGCATGGAGCTGGTCGGCGAGATCGGCGGTGTGACTTACGTCAATGATTCCAAAGCGACCAACGCCGAGGCCGCCGCCCGTGCGTTGTCGAGTTATGACAGCATCTACTGGATCGCCGGCGGCCGGTCCAAGGAAGGCGGCATCGCTACGCTCAGCGAGTACTTCCCGCGTATCCGCAAGGCGTACTTGATCGGCGAGGCGGCAGAGGACTTCGCCGCTGCGCTCGGCCATGTGCCGGTTGCCCAGTGCGGCAACATGGAAACCGCCGTGGCCCAAGCTGCCGCGGACGCCGAAGCGGGTTCGGTGGTGCTGCTGTCGCCGGCCTGCGCCTCATTCGATCAATATTCCGACTTCGAAGCCCGTGGCGACGACTTCCGGACGCAGGTCGAGACTTTGCGGGAGGGTACAGCATGAGCACGCTGTCGCGCCTCGATACCAGCCTGGTCGGCCGCTGGTGGTGGACCGTAGACCGCTGGACCCTGGTGGCCGTGGCGCTGCTGATCGCCGTCGGTGCCGTGCTGGGACTCGCCGCCGGCCCGGCCGTGGCGGAGAAGCTCGGCCTCGATCAGTATCATTTCTCGCGCCGCCAGATGGCTATCCTGATCCCGGCTGTCGCCGTCATGCTTGGCGTGTCACTCATGTCGCCGCTCGGCGTCCGGCGGCTTGCGGTCATCGGCCTGGGTATCGCCTTCCTGATGATGCTGGCGACCCTGTTCGTGGGCGGCGAGGTCAAGGGCGCGCAGCGTTGGCTTTATGTCGGGGGCATGTCGATCCAGCCCTCCGAATTCGCCAAACCGCTGTTCGCCGTCGTGGTCGCTTGGATGCTGGCCGAGCGGGCCAAGGGCGAAGGATTTCCCGGTGGTTGGGTCGCGCTCGGTTTGCTGGCGGTGATGATCGGCCTGTTGGCCTTGCAGCCCGACGTCGGCATGGCGGTGGTCGTCATGGCCGTATGGATTGGCCAGGTCTTCGTCGCCGGCATGTCCATGGTTTGGGTGGGCGTGCTGGCGGCCCTGGTTGTGGTGGGCGGCATCGTCGCTTACGCCCTGTTCCCCCACGTTGCCAGCCGGGTCGACCGTTTCGTCGATCCGGCCAGCGGCGACAGCTATCAGATCAACACGGCGCTGGAAGCGTTCCGCACCGGCGGCCTGGCCGGACGCGGTCCGGGCGAGGGCTCGGTCAAGTCGGTGCTGCCCGACGCCCACACGGATTTCATCTTCGCCGTGGCCGGCGAAGAGTTCGGCCTGTTTGCCTGCCTGCTCATCGTCGCCCTGTTCGCCTTCATCGTGCTGCGCGGTCTCGGCCGCATGGTGCAGGAAAACAATCTGTTCGTCATGTTGGCCGCCGGTGGGTTGCTGGTTCAGTTCGGTATCCAGGCGGTGATCAACATGGGTGTCAATCTGCGTCTGATGCCGACCAAAGGCATGACCCTGCCGTTCGTCTCCTACGGCGGGTCGTCGCTTCTCGCCGTCGCCCTGGGTATGGGCATGATCCTGGCTCTGACGCGCCGCCGCGTCGGGCGGGAGGACACGCTGTGACCGGGCCCATCGTCCTCGCGGCCGGTGGTACCGGCGGGCATATCTTCCCGGCTCAGGCCTTGGCGGCGGAACTGATGAAACAGGGGCGCAAGGTGGCGCTGATCACCGACCGCCGCGGCACCGGCTACGAAGACCGTTTCCCCGGTGTCGACATTTTCCGCATCCGCGCGGCGACCTTCAGTGGCCAGGGCTTGAGTGGAAAAGCGCGCGGCGCCATGGAAATCCTGGCCGGCGTGCTGCAGGCGAAACGCATCCTCAGGCAGTTGAAGGCGGCCGTCGTGGTCGGCTTCGGAGGTTATCCGTCCCTGCCCACCATGCTGGCCGCGGCCTGGGCCAAACTACCGACAATCATCCACGAACAGAACGCCGTGCTGGGCCGGGTCAACCGTTTGCTGGCCGGCCGCGTCGGCGCCATCGCCGCCAGCTTCGATCCCACCACCGGCATCGGCGCCGGTTCGCAAGACAAGGTGACGGTCGTCGGCAATCCGGTGCGCCAGGCGGTGTCGGAACGCCGAGACGATGCCTTCCACCCGCCGGAAAGGGGTGGTCAGGTCCGCGTGCTTGTACTGGGCGGCAGCCAGGGCGCGACCGTGTTCTCGGAGATCCTGCCGAAGGCCGTTTCAGAATTGCCCGATAAATTGCGTCAACGCTTGCGTCTGACGCAGCAATGCCGGGCAGAGGACTTGCCGTCTGTTGTCGCGGCATACAAAGAGGCTGGTGTCGATGCCGACCTGGACACGTTTATTGACGACGTGCCCGGCGCACTGGCCGATTGCCACCTGGTCATCAGCCGGGCAGGGGCGTCGACCGTATTCGAGGTCACCGCCGTGGGCCGGCCGGCTGTGTTCGTGCCCTATCCTCATGCCACCGACAACCATCAGGACGCCAACGCCCGCACGGTCGCCAAGGGCGGCGGCGCCCGTGTCGTGCCGCAGGACAAGTTCACCGTGACCGCGTGCCGCGAAACGCTCGAGGCGCTGGCCAACGACCCGTTGACGCTGACCAAAATGGCCACTGCCAGCCGGAACTGCGGTCGGCCTGATGCCGCATCGGCGCTGGCCGGCCTGGTGAACCGCTTTGTTCCGGAAGGAGCAGGATCATGATGGAACTGCCCTTCGATATCGGTGCGGTGCATTTCGTCGGCATTGGCGGCATCGGCATGAGCGGCATCGCCGAAGTCATGCACAATCTGGGCTACCAGGTGCAAGGCAGCGATCTTTCTGAAAATGCCAACGTGCAGCGCCTGCGCACCATGGGCGTGACGGTCATGCAGGGCCATGCGGCCGGGAATCTGGGCGACGCCAAGGTGGTCGTCGTATCCTCCGCCGTGCAGTCCGACAACCCCGAAGTGCAGGCCGCCCGTACCGGTCTGGTGCCGGTGGTGCGGCGGGCGGAAATGCTGGCGGAACTGATGCGTCTGAAGTGGTCCATCGCCGTCGGCGGTACCCACGGCAAGACCACGACAACCTCGCTGGTCGCCTCGCTGCTCGATGCGGCCAAGCTGGATCCGACCGTGATCAACGGCGGCATCATCAATGCTTACGGCACCAACGCGCGCCTCGGCGGCGGTAAGTGGATGGTGGTGGAAGCCGACGAATCCGACGGCACATTCGTCAAGCTGCCGGCGACGGCCGCCGTCGTTACCAATATCGATCCGGAGCACCTGAACTTCTTTGGCGACTTCGATAAATTGCGCGCCGCGTTTCAGGCTTTCGTCGAAAACATCCCGTTCTATGGCTTCGCCGCTTTGTGCCTCGACCATCCGGAGGTCCAGGCGATGCTGGGCCGAATTTCCGATCGGCGGCTCATCACCTACGGTATGAGCCCGCAGGCCGACGTGCGCGCCATCGATTTGCAGTTCAACGCCGGCCGCTCCCAGTTCCATGTGGAGACGACGGACCGTGTGCGCGGCGGCGCCCGCCGCATGGAAGGCATGAGCCTGCCCATGCCCGGGCGCCACAACGTACAGAATGCCCTGGCCACCGTGACCATTGCGGCCGAACTGAATATCCCCGATGACGTTACCCGGCAGGCCCTGGCCGGCTTCGCCGGTGTCAAACGCCGGTTCACCGCGACCGGGACAGTCGGCGGCGTGACGGTCATCGACGATTACGGCCATCATCCGGTGGAAATCTCCGCCGTCCTCGCTGCCGCGCGCCAGGCCACGGATGCGCGGGTGATCGCCGTGGTGCAGCCCCATCGCTATACGCGGCTGCAGGATCTGTTCGAGGACTTCTGCACCTGCTTCAACCAGGCCGACACGGTGATCGTCACAGACGTTTATGCCGCCGGTGAAGATCCCATCGAAGGCGCGACGCAAGACTCGTTGGTCGAAGGCCTGCGCAACCACGGTCACCGCAACGCGATCGCCCTTGACGGCCCGGATCAACTGGCCCGCGTGATTGCCGATATCGCCCGTGACGGCGATATGGTGATCTGCCTCGGCGCCGGCAATATCACCCAGTGGGCCAATGCATTGCCCAGCGAACTGGAGGCTCTCGGGTTCGACGGTACGGGAGGACGGACATGATGGCCGCAACCGTTCAGCCCCGTCTGCTCGACCGGTTGCCCGCCGTTCGTGGCCGGTACAGCGAAAACGTCCCGTTGTCGAACGTCACGTGGTTCCGCGTCGGCGGACCGGCGGAAGTCGTGTTCCGTCCCGCGGACAAGGCCGATCTGCAGCTGTTCCTGCAGGATTGCCCGTCGGACGTGCCGGTCCAGGTGATCGGTGTCGGGTCCAACCTGCTGGTGCGTGATGGCGGTATCGACGGCGTCGTGATTCGGCTGGGCCGCGGGTTCGCGGGTATCGAGGTGGATGGCTATTCCGTCCGCGCCGGTGCATCGGCATTGGATGTCAACGTCGCGCTGACATGCCGCGACGCCGGTATCGCCGGACTGGAGTTTCTGCGTGGCGTGCCGGGTACGATCGGTGGCGCCCTGCGCATGAACGCCGGTGCCTATGGCCGTGAAATGAAGGATGTGGTGGTCGACGCCGAAGCGCTCGACATGGCCGGCAATCTGCACATCCTGACCGTTCAGGAGTTGGGTTTTTCCTACCGGCGCAGTGCGGTGCCCGCCGATTGGATTTTCGTATCCGCGTCTTTGCGTGGGCGCAAAGGCACCCCGCGGGAGATTGCGGCTCGCATGACGGAAATCAGCGAAGCACGGGAATCGAGCCAACCGATCCGCACGCGTACGGGCGGCTCCACGTTCAAGAACCCGGCCGGCGAGAGCGCCTGGAAACTCATCGACAAGGCCGGGTGCCGGGGGCTGCGTATCGGCGGTGCCATGGTGTCGGAACAGCATTGCAACTTCCTGGTCAATACCGGCACGGCGACCGCGACGGACATCGAGTCCCTGGGCGAGGAAGTGCGCCGACGGGTCGCCGCAGAGACCGGCATCGAATTGGAGTGGGAAATCCGCCGCATCGGCAACAACGGCAACGGTGGAGGTGTGCGATGAGCCGCCGGATTGCCGTGTTGATGGGAGGATGGTCCGCCGAGCGCGAGGTCTCGCTCGTCAGCGGCAACGCCGTCACCAAGGCGCTGAGCGACGCCGGGTTCGATGCCGTTCCGGTCGATGTGGACAGATCGGTGGCGCTGACATTGGCGGACGTCAAGCCGGACGTGGCGTTCAACGCGCTGCACGGCCGCTTCGGCGAAGACGGCGTGATCCAGGGATTGCTGGAAATCATGCAGATCCCCTACACCCACTCGGGCGTGCTTGCCTCCGCGCTGGCCATGGACAAGCCGGTCGCGCGATCGCTGTTCGAAGCTGCCGGCATGACCTGCGCCGAAGGCAAGGTTCTGACCCGCAAGCAGTTGATAGACGGCGAAGGTTTCGAACCGCCTTATGTCATCAAGCCCATCAACGAGGGCTCCAGCGTGGGTGTGCGGCTGGTGTTCGAAGGGGACAATTTCCGCTTCGAGGACGACATGTCCTGGACGTTCGGCGACCAGGTTCTGGTCGAGCGGTACATTCCGGGTAAGGAAATCCAGGTCGCCGTCATGGGTGACAGGGCACTGGGCGCCATCGAAATCCGGCCGCTCGGCCGTTTTTACGATTACGAAGCGAAATACACCGACGACAAGGCGCGGCACTTGATGCCGGCGCCGATCAGCGACGAAGCCTACGAAGAAGCCTTGCGCCTCGGGCTGCTGATTCACCAAACACTGGGTTGCCGGGGTGTCAGCCGGGCGGACCTTCGTTTCGACGACACCGGCGACGGCGATGGCGAGTTTTACGTGCTGGAGACCAATACCCAGCCGGGCATGACGCCTTTGTCGCTGGTGCCGGAAATCGCCGCCCATGAAGGCATCGATTTCACCGAGCTCGTAACCTGGATGGTGGAGGATGCGTCATGCGACCGCTAAGTGCATCCGCCTCCGATCGGCTGGTGCCGCCGGTCAAGATCACCAGAAAGGCAGCGCCGGCGAAGTCGAAAAAGAAAGCGGCCAGATCCGGTGCCGGCAAGAGCCGGCGTAAGCCCTTGCCGACTTGGGCGCGCCCGGCCCTCGTGACGCTGTGCGGCATAGCCCTGCTGGCCGGTGTTTCGGGCGCGTCGTATTGGGCCTGGGATGCGGGATACGCCGACCGGGCACGGCACGCCGTGGACCAGTCCGTATTGGACACGGCGAAGACCTTGGGCCTCACCGTTCAGGAAGTCACCGTCACGGGACGCAGGCAGACATCCGTTCCGGACCTGCTCGCCGCTCTTGGCGCGGATCGGGGTGATTCCATGCTGGCGTTCGATCCGGAGCAGGCACGGCAACGTATCGCGCAATTGGCCTGGGTCGAAACCGCCGCGGTCAAGCGTGCATTGCCCGACACCATTCACATCGAAATTGTCGAGCGCCGTCCCTTTGCCCTTTGGCAACATCAAGGCAAGACCGTGATCATCGATAGGAGCGGCCATGTCGTTTCAAGCCGCAATGCGCGCGAGTTCAGGCATTTGCCCAAAGTCGTGGGCGATGGGGCCGCGGAACGGGCCCAGCGCATTCTGGGCGTCATCAACAGCGAGACTTTGCTGGCGCCACGGGTGGCGGCAGTCACTTTGGTTCGCGGGCGGCGGTGGAATGTGCGCATGGACAACGGTATCGATATCCGGCTTCCCGAGAAGAATGTGCAGGCGGCATGGCGGCAATTGGCGGCGCTTGAGTTGAACTACCGGATTTTGTCGCGCGACCTGAAACTCGTCGACATGCGCATCGATGACCGGTTGATCGTCCGGCTAACCAAGGACGCCGCACAGCGGCGGCGCGATCCGGGGCGCGATACGTAATGCCGGCAGGCGGGGCGAGAGATATCCAGCGAGGGCATGGGGCAAGCACAGTGACGTTGAGTGAGGGGATGAAATCATGGCGGTAGGTCGGTCCAGCGTGATGGCCGCCCTCGATGTGGGGACGACGAAGGTTGCGTGCTTCGTGGCGCGCAACGAGGCAAGCGGTATGCGCGTGCTGGGCATCGGCCATCAGGTGTCGCAAGGCATGCGGGGCGGTGCCATCGTCAATATGGAGGCCGCGGAAGAAGCCATACGCGCCGCCGTCGATACGGCCGAGCGCATGGCGGGGGAAACCATCCGCGAGGTTTATGTCAACCTGTCGTGCGGTCATCCCAGTTCTCACACCGTCGGAGTGGAAGTCGCCCTGGCCGGCCATGAAATCGGCGAGCGCGATATCCGGCGGGTACTGGAACAGGGCGCAGCGCGCTCCGAACCGGGCGAGCGCCAGGTCATCCACTCCATTCCCGTCGGCTACACGATCGACGGTAACCGCGGGATCCGCGATCCGCGCGGGATGTTCGGCGAACGTCTCGGAGTCGACATGCATGTGGTGACGGCGGCCAACGGGCCAGTGCGTAATCTGCGTCTGGCCGTCGAGCGCTGTCATCTGGAAATCGCCGGCATGGCCGTGTCACCTTACGCCTCGGGCCTGGCGACACTGGTCGAGGACGAGGTCGATCTGGGGGTCACCCATGTCGAGATGGGCGGCGGCACGACATCCATCGCCGTGTTCTACGACGGCAGCCTGATTTTCACCGATTTCGTGCCGGTCGGCGGCAGCCATGTCACCAACGATATCGCCCGGGGATTGTCGACCCCGGTGGCCAAGGCGGAGCGCCTGAAAAATCTTTATGGCTCGGCCATCGCCAGCCCGTCCGACGAGACCGAAATGCTCGACGTGCCGCTGGTCGGCGAGAACGATCCCGATTCCGCCAACCACATTCCCCGTTCGCTCCTGGTCGGCATCATCCAGCCGCGTGTGGAGGAGATTTTCGAGCTGGTACGCGGCCGCCTCGAGGTGGCCGGGTTGGACAAGGCCGTCGGCAAACGCCTGGTGTTGTCCGGCGGTGCCAGCCAACTGCAAGGCGCGCGGGAGTTGGCCGCGCGGGTCCTGGACAAGCAGGTCCGTGTCGGCAGGCCGCTACGCATTGCCGGACTGGCCGACGCCACGGGTGGGCCGGCGTTTTCCACATGTGCCGGATTGTTGATCTGGGCGGCACGGGAACGCCCGGCGCTAACCGAACTCGCAACCACGAGCCAGGCCGAACAGGGTGGCCGCTTCACCCGGTTCGGCCGTTGGTTCATGTCGAATTTTTGATCTCAATTCCCTCGGCCACTCTCCCAGGCCGAAGGGAACCGTACCGGGCAGGCGGCGCCGGTACACATACCGGGAGAGGCGTGAAGGTCAAAGCAGCTAACCAGTCGGAGAAATAGCTATGAGCATCAATCTTAGCGTACCGCCTACCACAGAGTTGAAACCAAGGATCGTCGTGATCGGCGTCGGCGGCGCCGGTGGCAACGCGGTCAACAACATGATTGCCTCGCAGTTGGAAGGGGTCGAATTCCTGGTCGCCAATACGGACGCCCAGGCGCTGGCCAATTCCCGCTGCGACCGGCGCCTGCAGTTGGGCGTCAACATTACCCAGGGCCTCGGCGCAGGGTCGCGTCCGGACGTCGGCCGCGCGGCGGCGGAAGAAGCCATCGAAACCATCGTGCAGGAATTCCATGGCTGCCACATGGCGTTCATCACCGCCGGCATGGGCGGCGGCACGGGCACGGGCGGAGCCCCGGTCATCGCCCGGGCGGCACGGGACATGGGCATTCTGACGGTCGGTGTCGTGACCAAACCGTTCCAGTTCGAAGGCACCCACCGCATGACCATGGCGGAAGCGGGCATCGAAGAACTGCAAAAGGTGGTCGACACGCTGATCATCATTCCCAACCAGAACCTGTTCCGCATCGCCAACGAGAAAACCACGTTCGCCGATGCCTTCAACATGGCCGACGACGTGCTGCATTCCGGTGTGCGTGGTGTGACCGATTTGATGGTCATGCCGGGCCTCATCAATCTCGACTTCGCCGACGTCAAGACGGTGATGAGCGAAATGGGCAAGGCCATGATGGGCACCGGCGAGGCGGAAGGCGAAAAGCGCGCCATCGAGGCCGCCGAGGCCGCCATCTCCAACCCCCTGCTGGACGATGTGTCTATGAAGGGTGCCCGCGGCGTTCTGATCAATATCACCGGCGGCATGGACTTGACGCTGTTCGAGGTGGATGAAGCCGCCAACCGCATCCGCAACGAGGTCGACCCCGATGCCAACATCATCGTCGGCTCGACCTTCGAGGAAAGCCTGGCCGGAAGCATGCGGGTGTCCGTGGTTGCCACCGGCATCGATGTGGAGGAAGCCATCCAGCCCAAACCGCTGTCCCTGGTGACCTCCGGTCTGACCACCCGGCCCGAGTCGCTGGGCACGTCGGAGGACGATGGCGGTTCCATGCCGGACGTGGCAACCCGTCCGTATCTGGACGTGGTTTCGGCCGGTGTGCCGACGTCGGCCAATACCGCCCAGGCCGAGCAGGCCCCGGTGGCGCAGGCGTTTGAATCCGAGGAGCACGTGATGGCCGAGGCACCGAAAAAGGCGGTTGGTGCGGAAAATATGGGTTTTGTTGCACCCCAGCCGATGGAGCCCCGGGCACACCGGGCGCCGATTCTGGCATCTGAACCTGTGGTGCAGCCTGCCGCCCAACCGGCGCCTCAGCCGACGGTTCAGGCCAACCCCGAAGCGGATACAGGCAGCAAGAAGCGCTACCGCTCGGTCAGCCTGTTCGAGCGTGTAACCGGTGGTGCATGGTCTCGTCAGGAAAAAGAGGAAGAAGTGCAACCTGTTGAAAATAAACAGAGTTTCGTCTCTCAACCGGTGCAGCCTCAGGCGGATCGGGTCGAGCCGACCTTGACGTCGACCGGGATGGAAGAGGCTTCCGTGCCGGTGAATCCCGAAAAAGTAGAGGATGATCTGCTCGATATCCCTGCTTTCCTGCGCCGGCAGGCCAACTGACGCTGCTCTCCGACTGGCCGTAAGTCCCTGGGAATCTACTGCGTTCTCAGGGACTTACGGATTTTCTACCGGAAACATTATGTAACAATCATTGATTTGTGTCCGATTCGGCGTCTTGCTAAATCTCCCTGCGTAAGGAATTACGGTTAAAGATTTTATTCAATTTTCCGGCGAACTGGACCCAAGCGGTTTCAGCTTCGAGAGGGCATTCACAGGGGACGACATTCGTCGATTGGCGATTTGAGTATTTCAAGCCAGAAAACACTCGGTAACAGCATCCATTGCGTCGGCATCGGCCTGCATAGCGGTGCCAAGATCAACATGACTCTGCGCCCTGCGGACCCGGGCACAGGTGTTCGTTTCCTGCGGACCGACGTCCCGGGATCCGATCCCATTCCCGCCCGCTTCGATACGGTCAGCGATACGACACTGTGCACCACCATCGGCCAGGACGGTTGCAAGGTGGCCACCATCGAGCACCTCATGGCGGCGTTTGCCGGTTGCGGCGTCGACAATGTCCTGGTGGAACTGGACGGCCCCGAGGTTCCGGTCATGGATGGCAGTTCGGCGCCGTTCGTTTTCCTCATCGAGTGCGCCGACCTGGTTGAGCAGGATGCGGCGAAGCGTTGGATCAAGGTGTTGAAGCCGGTCAAGGTCGGCGGCACCGACAAATCCGCATCGCTGGTACCGTCGGAAGGATTTTCGGTCAGCTTCTCCATCGATTTCGACAACGAAGTCGTGGCCAAGCAAAGCTATTTTCTCGACATGCAAGACGGTGTCTTCAAGGCCGAGGTTGCCCGCGCCCGCACGTTCGGATTTATCTCCGAGGTCGACAAGCTGCGCCAGCTGGGTTTGGCCCGCGGCGGCTCGCTCGACAATGTGGTGATCGTCGACAACAACAAGATCCTGAACGAAGACGGCTTGCGTTACGGCAATGAATTCGTCCGTCATAAAATTCTGGACTCGATCGGGGATCTGTATCTGTCCGGTGCGCCCATCATCGGGCACTTTACCGGCGAGCGGTCCGGCCACGCCATGAACAACGCGCTGCTATGTGCTTTGTTCGAGGATGAGACGGCGTGGTGCTACAGCGAGCACGGCCCGGATCAGTTTGCCGGCGAACCGGCGATGGCGACTGCGGCGACAGCCTGATCCTACCACCTTTCATCGGTCATATTCGGTACCGACGCTAGCGTTGTTGCCGCTAGTTTGAACCTGTTGCCGCCGGCCTTTACGACGGCCGTGGTCATTGTTCGGCGAAATGCTCCACCGGGTGGCTGGCCAGACTCTTCAACAACCCTGTCACCGCCGAGCGGACCGCCGGATCGCCGATTTCGTTGAAGTTGCGCACAAGTTCGATGGTCGAGCGGTTCTTGCCGCCATGGGCCAGTGGCTTGCTTTCGTCGTCCGGTTCGACCCCGTCGAAGAAATAAGCGACATCCGTTTCCAGACGTTTGGCGATTTCAAATAACCGGCCCGCGCTGACGCGGTTGGCGCCGGTTTCGTATTTCTGTACCTGTTGATAGGAGATATTCAGTGCGGACGCCAGATGCTCCTGCGTCAGCCCCAGCATGGTGCGCCTTTGGCGAATACGTTCTCCCACGTGATCGTCTACACGCTTTGCGAGTTTGCCCATGATTTCGCCTTCTCCAGTTTTGTTCGTGTCGCCCCGGTTCCTGAACTCCCTTCGCTACAAATGACACTCGTTTGCGCCGATTGGTACGATCTGTAAGGCCTGCGTCGATGGTTTTTTTTCGGCCGTTCCGGCCAGTTCGTCCTACATCCGGAATTATTACATACTTACTCTTGCTACTCAAAGTATTCCAAATCCCATTATCTCTGATTGCAAGCTTGAGTAGCGTCACTTTTATGTGTGGTGCACGCGCCCGGCTGATCAGCTTTACATTGCCTGCGCTTGGCCCAGGCGTATGATAGGGGCCGGTTTCCCTGGTGGACGGGCCCGGTGCGCCGTTGTAGGTAGTGGGCAATGGATACGGACAAGACAATCTTCGAACGCGGCATGACGAAACTTCTGACAGTCTTATTTGCCCTTGGCATCCTCGCGGCCTGCTCCAGTTCCGAACCGGAGTATGTCGAGCGCCCGGTGGAAGACCTTTACAACGAGGCCATGGATTATCTGATTGGCGGAAACTACGAGGCCGCGGCAAAGAACTTCGACGAAGTGGAACGCCAGCATCCGTATTCGGTCTGGGCGACCAAGGCGCAAGTCATGGCGGCGTTCGCTTATTACCAGAGCAACCGCTACGACGAAGCCATCCTCGCCGCCGAGCGGTTCGTCGAGTTGCATCCGGGCAACAGCAACGCGCCATACGCCTATTATTTGCGCGCCATCAGCTACTACGAGCAGATCGCCGATGCCCGACGCGATCAAAAGAATACGGAAATGGCGCTCAAGTCCTTGAGTGAGGTGGTCAACCGGTTCCCGGACACCGAATACGCCAAGGATGCCAAACTGAAAATCGACCTGGCGCGCGACCATCTGGCCGGCAAGGAAATGGACATTGGCCGGTATTACCTGCAACGCGGCAATTATGTGGCCGCCATCAACAGGTTTCGCCGGGTGCTCGAGAACTTTCAGACAACCACGCACGTGCCCGAGGCCCTGCATCGCCTGACCGAGTCCTACTTGATGCTTGGGGTCAAGGACGAGGCACAGACCGCGGCCGCCGTTCTGGGATACAACTTCCCCGGCAGCGCGTGGTATCAGGATTCCTACGTGCTTCTGACCGGCGAACAGTTGGAGCCGCTGGAACACGAAGGTTCCTGGATCAGCCGCGTTCTCAAGAAAATCGATATTCTGTAAGACCTCCGGAAAGGACTGCCTTCACGATGTTGGTCGGGCTTTCTATCCGGGACATTGTTCTGATCGAACGCCTCGATCTGCGTTTCCAGGATGGGCTGTGCGTACTGACCGGCGAAACCGGCGCGGGTAAATCGATCCTGTTGGAATCGCTCGGCCTTGTGCTGGGGGCCCGCAGCGACAGCAGCCTGGTCCGCCACGGCGCCGACAAGGGATCCGTCACGGCCGTTTTCTCGGTTCCGCGGGATCACGAGGCATGGATGCTGCTGAAGGATGCGGACATCGACGGCGATGACGAAATCGTTGTCCGCCGCACCGTCTCGACCGACGGCCGCAGCCGGGCCTTCGTCAACGACGAACCGGTCTCGGCCGGCTTGCTCAAGCGTGTCGGCGCCGCGTTGGTGGAGGTGCATGGACAGGGCGCCGAACAACGTTTGTTCGAGCAGCGGCTGCACCGGGAGATCCTGGACGGCTTTGGCGGGCTGGAAAAAGACCTGGCGGCCGTGCGCGCGGCCTATGGCGCCTGGGATGCGGCACGTCGTGACCTGGCGGCGGCACAGGCGGAACTGGAGCAGTCCCGGTCCGATGAGGCCTATCTGCGCCATGCCGTCGAAGAACTGGAGGCACTGAGCGTCTTCGCCGGCGAAGAGAACGAACTGGCCGACCGTCGGATCGTTCTGCAGCAGGCCGAAAAGCTGCTGGAAGCGGTTGGCCAGGCCTTTGATGCCTTGAGCCGGGACGAGAGCGTGGAGGCCCGTCTGAGGGTGGCGCTGCGCAGTCTCGAGCGGGTGGCCGATCGTTCCGGCGGTTTGTTCGAGCCCGTCATTGCCGCCGTGGACCGCGCGGCCGTCGAGGTTTCGGAGGCGATCGATGCCGTGCAGTCGGTCAGCCGCGAAATCGAACGTGATCCTGGAGAATTGGACCGGGTCGAGGAGCGGCTGTTCGAAATCCGGGCTCTGGCCCGCAAACACCAAGTCGAATCGGACGCCCTGCCGGCACTGCACGACAAGTTTGCCGCGCAGCTATCGGCGATCGACGACTCCGGCCGGCACATCGATGCGTTGCGGGAAGCTGCGGACACCTGCCGTGGTGAATACGAAACGGTGGCGGAGAAACTGTCCGGAAAACGGCGAAAGGCCGCCAAGAAGCTGGACTCGGCCGTACAAAGGGAACTGGCGCCGTTGAAACTCGGCGGTGCGACCTTCCATACCATCGTGGAACCTATTGAGGACGGTGCCGGTGGTGCCGAGGGGCGGGATACCGTCCGGTTTCTCGCAAGCACCAATCCGGGCAACCCGCCAGGGCCACTGGCACGCGTCGCTTCGGGCGGCGAGTTGTCGCGTTTCATGCTGGCAATGAAGGTGGTGCTGGCGCAGACGGCATCGGTTCCGACGGTGATCTTCGACGAGATCGACCGGGGCGTCGGTGGTTCCACGGCTGCGGCTGTCGGGGCCCGTTTGGCGCAACTGGCGGACGGCGTTCAGGTCATGGTCATCACCCACTCTCCCCAGGTGGCCGCGCGCGGGCAGTACCATTGGCAAGTGAGCAAAGGCAGGAAAGGCAGGAATGGCGTGACGACGACCGAGGTCGAGGAATTATCCGGCGATGACCGGCGCGAGGAGATTGCCCGGATGCTGGCCGGCGCCGAGGTCACCAATGAAGCACGCGCGGCCGCCGATACCTTGATGTCGGGATCCATGGCGTGAGCGATCCCGTTCATCAGGACTTATTGAAAACGCCTGTCGAGGACTTGACCGCGGAACAGGCCAAGGACCATCACGCCTGGCTGTGCGATGAAATCCGCGAGCATGACCGGCGCTACTATGCCGAGTCGGCGCCGACCGTGACGGATGCGGAATACGACGCGCTGTTCCGGCGTCTGCAACTGATCGAAAACCGGTTCCCGTCCCTGGCCGACGAGAACAGCCCGACCCAGACGGTCGGCGGTACAGTGTCCTCCGGATTCGCGAAGGTCGCCCACAGTAAGCCCATGCTGTCCTTGGGCAATGCGTTCGCGCCGGAGGACATCGAAGAATTCGTCGACCGCATCCGCCGTTTCCTGTCCCTGGAAGATAATGACGAGGTCGCCCTCGTGGCAGAACCCAAGATCGATGGCGTTTCGGCGTCGCTGCGCTACGAGCAGGGCCGCTTCGTCTGCGGACTGACCCGGGGCGACGGCCAGGTGGGTGAGGACATCACCCAGAATCTGCGCACGATCATTGATATCCCCGAGACTTTGGAGCTTGACGACCCGCCGGACGTGTTTGAAGTGCGTGGCGAGGTCTATATGAGCCATGCGGATTTCGCCAAACTGAACGAAAACCAGGATGCGGCCGGCAAAACAGTATTTGCCAACCCCAGGAACGCGGCATCCGGTTCCCTGCGTCAGCTCGACCCCACCATCACGGCGCAGCGTCCGCTGCGCTTTTTCGCTTACGCTTGGGGCGAAACCAGTGCGCTTCCCGCCGACACCCAATTCGGCGTCGTTCGGTCGTTCGCAGAATGGGGATTGGCCACAAACGCACTCACGGCCATATGCCGGTCCGTGCCGGAAATACTGGACTATTATGCCAGGATCGAAGGCGAACGGTCCGGTCTGCCCTATGACATCGACGGTGTGGTCTACAAGGTGGACCGGCTCGATTGGCAGGACAGACTGGGTTTCATCAGCCGCAGTCCACGTTGGGCAATCGCTCACAAATTTCCCGCCGAGCAGGCGCAAACCGTGCTGCAAGGCATTGATATTCAAGTCGGCCGCACCGGCGCTCTGACCCCCGTCGCCAAACTGCAGCCGGTGACCGTCGGCGGCGTGGTCGTCTCCAACGCCACGCTCCACAATGAAGACGAGATCGACCGCAAGGGTATTCGAGTGGGCGATACGGTCGTTGTGCAGCGGGCGGGTGATGTCATCCCGCAGGTGGTCCGTGTTATTGCGGAAAAGCGCTCCGGCGACTCCCAGCCGTTTTCGTTCCCCGACCGCTGTCCTATTTGCGGCAGTCTGGCCGTGCGGGAGGACGGGGAGGCGGTGCGCCGCTGCACGGGTGGCTTGATCTGCCCCGCCCAGCAGGTCGAACGGCTCAAACACTTCGTGTCCCGCAATGCGTTCGACATCGACGGCTTGGGGCAGAAGCAGATCGTCGCCTTTTTCGAGGACGGCACGATCGAGACACCGGGCGATCTGTTCCGTATGGCCGAACTGGATGGCCAGACCGGCGCAGCATTGGCGGATCGCGAAGGGTGGGGAGACGTATCTGCCCGCAACCTGTTCCAGGCGATCGAGGAGCGGCGCTCGATTTCATTCGACCGTTTTCTGTTCGCCCTTGGAATCCGCCACATCGGTCAGGCGACGGCACGCATGTTGGCCAAAACCTATGGCACTCTCGATGCCTTGACGGACGCCGTTAGGCAAGCGCAGTCCAGAGAGGGCGAAGCTTGGGAAAATTTTCTCAATATAGATGGATTCGGCGCGACGATGGCGGCCGCGTTCCTCGATTTCTTCGCCGAGCAACACAATGTGGACGTGGTCGAGGACTTGGCCAGGCAGGTGTCGGTCGAACCCTTTGAAGCGCCCGAATCCGACTCGCCGCTGTCCGGTAAAACCGTTGTTTTTACTGGCACTTTGGAAACCATGAGTCGCGCCGAGGCCAAAGCCCGGGCGGAGGCCATGGGAGCGAAGGTGGCGGGGTCCGTGTCAAAAAAGACCGATCTGGTCGTGGCCGGGCCCGGAGCCGGCTCAAAGGCAAAAAAAGCGCAGGAACTGGGCATTCAAACTGTCGATGAATCAGCCTGGTTGGAGATTGCGAACACCAACCAAATCGATTTCTAAAAATTTGTTTTTTGAAAACAATCGTTTATGTGGCTAGGTCGAACAAATTTAATTTGTGCCGTAAGTGTGATTTGAGCAGTGGTTCGACGAGTCAAGTTTAGAGTCAAATTGATGGCCCGATGATTTCGGCGTACAATCGGTCAAAACAAGCACGAAGAGTACCGGATTGTGAAAATCTACAGGCCAGGGCAAATCGCCTCGGAAGGGGGGCTCTATCTCGTCGTAGATCGGCGTGGGCGCCTGACGGGCAGTAAACGCCTGGTTGCGGAAGGCAACCGCTTTCCGCCGACACCGGCACGTGGCCACAAATACGTTCTTTTGGGTATGCGTTTTTCCGGAAATGCGGCTTTGCAGTCCCACCGCGAACTGTATGACGCCCACGCGGAAGATTTTCACAGAGAAGCGGCCGGCAACCGCTGAACGCGACCGTCCACACATATTGATCCGGACGCATGGCAACGTGGTGAAACCGCGGCCTGTAACAATGGAAACCTTCAGCCTTCTTTGATCGGGCGGGTCACGTTTTCCAGCCAGGTCCGCGTGTCGTCAGCGACCAAATCGGACAATGTGTCTCTGACGCGTTGATGATAGTCGTCAAGCCAGGCGACCTCTTCGACGGTCATCAGGTCGGCGTCGATAAGCGTCCGGTCGATCGGCGCCAATGTCAGAGTATCGAAACCCAGGAGCTGTTTACCGTTCTCCAGGGTGCCGCGCTCACACACCAGGACCAGGTTCTCGATGCGGATGCCGTATTCACCCGTCAGGTAGTACCCGGGTTCGTTGGAAACGATCATGCCCGGCTGCAGTGCGGTGTTGTTGGGCGCCTTGGAAATGCGGTGCGGTCCTTCATGGACCGCCAGATAGCTGCCGACACCGTGACCGGTCCCATGATCGAAGTCCAAGCCGGCTTCCCACAAGGGCAAGCGCGCCAGTACATCGAGTTGGCTGCCCTTGGTGCCCTCGGGGAATATCGCCCGGGCCAAGGCGATGTGGCCTTTGAGGACCCGGGTGAAGTGCTCACGTTGCGCCTGGGTCGGAACACCGAAGGCCACGGTACGGGTGACATCCGTAGTGCCGTCGGGGTACTGGCCGCCGGAATCGACCAGGTAAAGCATCGGCGCCTGAATGGCCTTGTTGCTTTCGTCATCGACCCTGTAGTGAACAATCGCGCCATTGGCGCCGGCGCCCGATATTGTCGTAAAGCTCGGTCCTTTGAAGGACGGATCGGCCTCGCGGAACTGCTGCAACTTGGCGGCGGCAGAGATCTCGTCGAGGTCCGTCGAGTCAGTTTGACCGGACAGCCAGGCAAGAAAATTGGTGAGAGCCGCACCATCGCGCACGTGGGCGGCCCTGGTGCCCGCCTGTTCCACGTCGTTTTTCCGCGCTTTGGGCAACGCACATGGATCGGGCGCCTTGATGATCCTGGCGCCGGCCTGCTCCAACGTATCGAAGAACCAGACCCCCATCGTTGTCTCGTCCAGTTGCACCGTCCGCTCGTTGCCACCCAGCGCTTTCAGTTCGGACTCGAGTGCATCCGGCTCGTGGATCGACACAGCGTTACCGACATGCTGGCGTACCGGGGCCGTCAGTTTGCGCGTGTCGACGAACCAGTCCACCTCACCATTGGCGTGCAGCAGCGCGAACGAAAGGGGCAGGGGCGTGTTCTCAACATCGCCGCCCCGAACGTTCAAAAGCCAGGCAATCGAATCAGGTGCGCTGATGACAACGGTGTCGATATTCCTGTCCGTCAGCGATGCTGCGATATCGCCGCGCTTCTTGGCGGATGACTCGCCGGCAAACCTGTCGCCATGAGGAACGATGGGTGAAATCGGGGGCGGCGGTTGGTCCGTCCAAACGGCATCGACGGGATTGTCGGTGCAGGGCACCAATTCGGCCCCGGCATCTTCGCACACCGTTTCCAGTTTCCGGACCGATCCCGGGGTGTGCAACAAAGGATCGAATCCCAGTTTATCGCCGGCTTTCAGATGGTCGGCCAGCCATTCTTCCAGCGGCTCGTCGATCATATGGCGAATGTCGTACAACGAACCGTCGACTTGGTCCTGGACCTGAAGGGTATATCGGCCGTCGACGAACATCGCCGCGTTGTCGCGTAGTACCGCCGCAAGACCCGCCGATCCGGTAAACCCCGTCAGCCATGCCAGTCTCTGCGCCCGTAAAGCGACATATTCGTTGTGATGCTCATCGGTGAGCGGCACCACAAACCCGGTCAGATTTCGTGCCGCCAAGGTATCCCGCAGTTGCGCCAAACGGTCCGCACTTGCGCCGGTTTCGAGAAGGGCCGCTTCAAACCGGTCCGCGATCGTCTTTCGACAATCCAGCAGGAACTGGTCCAGCGTCTCGGTCCGTGCCTCCACGGCCAGACCGAGGGATTCAGTCGGGTCCAGGGACAGCGGGGCGGCAGCCAAACCGGCCAAAATCTCCCGGACGGCAGCAGGGTCGGACTCGAGCCCGGCGTCCGCAAGTTGTTTCTCGAGATCTGTCGTATCGACCGCTGATTGAGTGGATTTGGAACCGGTCGTTGCCAAAGGGGGTCTCCTGTCTGAATTCCGGCAGATTATGGCTATCCCGGCGGTGTCCGGCAATGCATAGCTGCGGTGTCCGACGTATGCGCGATGTGCAATGCTGCGCTGCAAGAATTTCCGGCGATCCGTATTGGATAACTTACTGAAAAATAATATATGCACTGCAACATAACAGCTCATATCGCATCTGTATCTGGAGATTAATACAATGATGGCGCATACCTTTGACGCCCTCGAGCGCAAGGCCGAAATCCGGCCCGCGTTCGACCCCGCTTCCGCCGACATGACGGCGATCGTCGCCAACGCGAGGGCTCTGCGGGCTCGCTATATCGGCGCCTGGACCAGCCGGGCCGTAAAGGCACTGATTGGCGCTTGGCTCAAGAACCGTCAGTACCGCCGGGCTTACCTGGAGCTGCAGACGTTCACCGACAGCGAGTTGCATGACATCGGCTTGAACCGGGCGGAAATCAAATTTGCCGTCTACGGCCGGACACTGCCGCTGCATCGCCGGATCGGCCAGGCCGTTACCGCCGCCGTGCGGACTTTGTTTGCCGGTATCGCCGACTGGCACCGCCGTCAGCAGACGTTCGTCGAACTGAACAGCCTTGACGATCACGTTTTGCGTGACATCGGCGTCGCCCGCGGCGACATCGCCAACGTGGTGTACGGTGGCAACGACTACCAGGGCCTGGTGGCCAACACCAATCAGCCCCGCACCGCCGCATAAGGCGTCAAGACCAACCTATCGCAGGATCAAGGTCCGCCAGCCGTCTACGGTGATGCGGCGGTCCAAGTAAAGGCTCTGCATCCTGAACGCCGAGAGCACGAGTGCTTCCTGTTCCACAAGCAATCCGGACAGGACGACCGTGCCTCCCGGCGTCAGATGTTTCTTGATATCCGGTGCCATGCCGACCAGCGGCCGCGCCAGAATATTGGCGACGATCAGCTGATATCCGCCCGTCCGCTCGGTTCTCCGGCGGGCCAAACCATCCGACACCACCGGCCTGACGCGGCCCGCGACGCGATTGACGCGGGCGTTTTCCCGTGTCGTCCGCACCGCATCGGGATCGATGTCGCTCGCCGCAATCTGTGCCGCCGGCCAGATCTTCGTCATCGCCAGTGCGAGCAGTCCGGTCCCGCAACCGAGATCCAAAGCGTGGCGAATGGGTTTCCAGCGCAAGATCTCGATCGCCTGTAGGCATCCGTAGGTGGAACCATGGCGCCCCGTGCCGAACGCCGGCCCGGCATCAACCAGCAGATCGATCAGATTGGCGCAAGTGGTGGCGGGATCGTGGCTGCCATGAATGTAGAAACGTCCGGCCCGGATCGGTGGCAGGTTTTCCTGCGATTCACGGACCCAGTCGCGCTGCGCCACCGGGATGACCGTTGGGGTGCCGAGCGTGCATCCACTGGCTGCCGACGCCAGCGCCAGCCGGGCCTCGATGTGGTCGGACAGCGGCGCGTGGGGAAACAGCGCTTCGACGCGCCAGATGTCGGGACCGCCATCCTCGAAACGGGATACGGCAAGCGCATCGTCGCCGAGCATGTCCTCGACCAGGTCGACCGCCGCCGCGGGCACGGAAACACCCACGCACCACAGGCTTTGTTGCTCGCTCATTTGGCCGGTTCGACGAAGCTGGCCAGGACCGTTTTATCGCCCGCTTTCTCGAAGGCGATGTAGAGTTTGTCGCCGTCCATTTCCAGGATCCGGCCGTAGCCGAATTTCTGGTGAAAGATGCGGTCGCCTTCGTCGAATACATGATCGGCCTGGCCGCGAGCGGCCCAACGCGGGGCGCGGTCTTCCCGGATGCCCCGATGAGCGGGCTTGAGCCATGCCGGCGCCGCGCCCGGGTCGTGCCATTCCGTCGCCGATAGCCCGGTTTCGCCTTCACGCTCGATATGGTCTTCCGGCAGTTCCTCGATGAATCGGCTGGGCGCGCTGTTGACCCAGCGGTCGAAGATGCGCCGGTTGGCGGCATAGGAGACGATCGCCCGCTTGCGTGCACGGGTCAGGCCGACATAGGCCAGCCGGCGTTCCTCCTCCAGGGCCGCCAGGCCGCCTTCGTCCAGTGCCCGCTGGTGGGGAAACAGCTCTTCTTCCCAGCCGGGCAGAAACACCGTGTCGAACTCCAGGCCCTTGGCGCCGTGCAGGGTCATCAGGCTGACCATGTCGCCGTCGTCGTTGGCGGCGTTGTCCATGACCAGACTGACATGTTCGAGGAACCCGGACAGGTTCTCGAACTCCTCCAGGGCCTGGATCAGTTCCTTCAGGTTCTCAAGCCGCCCCGGCGCGTCCGCCGACTTGTCCTGCTGCCACATGGACGTATAGCCCGACTCATCCAGGATCACCTCGACCAGTTCCGGGTGGTTCATGGTGGACAGCAGGCCGCGCCAGCGGGCGAAGTCGTTGAGCAGCCGTTGCAGCGCATTGCGGGCCTGGGCGCGTAGGTCGTCCGTCTCGCACAGAACCTGTGCCGCCGCCATCAGAGACACACCCGAGGCCCGGGCCGTCGTGTGCAGGGTGCGCATGGTGGCGTCGCCCAGGCCGCGCTTGGGCACGTTGACGATGCGCTCGAACGCCAGGTCGTCAGCCGGCGACACGACCGCGCGTACATAGGCCAGGGCGTCGCGGATTTCGCGCCGCTCGTAGAACCGGGGGCCGCCGATCACCCGGTAGGGCACGCCCAGGGTGATGAAACGCTCCTCGAAGGCGCGGGTCTGAAAGCTCGCACGCACCAGCACGGCCATCTCGTCCAGCGTATCGCCCTTGCTTTGCAGCGCTTCCACTTCATCGCCGACCATGCGGGCCTCGGCATCGCCGTCCCACACCGCCCGCACCTGAACCGGTTCGCCTTCGTTGGTGTCGGTCCATAGGGTCTTGCCGAGCCGGCCCTGATTGTGGGCGATGACGCCGGATGCCGCGCCGAGGATGTGCGGCGTCGAGCGGTAGTTGCGTTCGAGCCGGACCACGGCGGCGCCCGGGAAATCCTTCTCGAAGCGCAGTATGTTGCCCACCTCGGCGCCGCGCCAGCCGTAGATGCTCTGATCGTCGTCGCCGACGCAGCAGATATTGTGATGGGACTGTGCCAGCAGTCGCAACCACAGATACTGAGCCACGTTGGTATCCTGGTACTCGTCCACCAGGATGTAGCGGAATCGTTCCTGATAATCCTTCAGCACGTCCGGGTATTTGGCGAAGATGCTCAGACAGTGCAAAAGCAGGTCGCCGAAGTCGGCGGCGTTCAACTCGACCAGCCGTTGCTGATAAGCGGCGTACAGCTCCGCCGCCTTGCCGTTGGCGAAACCATTGTCCAACGGGTGACCCTGGCCGATCTGTTGGGGCGACAGGCCGGCGTTCTTCCAGCGGTCGATGACGGCCGACAAGGCCCGTGCCGGCCAACGCTTGTCGTCGATATTGGCCGCAGACAGCAACTGCTTCAGCAGGCGGATCTGGTCGTCTGTGTCGAGAATGGTGAAATCTGATTTCAGGCCGACCAGTTCGGCGTGGCGACGTAGGATGCGCGCGGCCATGGCGTGGAAGGTGCCGATCCACAGGCCCTCGACCGTACCGCCCAGCAGGGTCTCCAGCCGCTCGCGCATTTCCCGGGCCGCCTTGTTGGTGAAGGTCACCGCCAGAACCTGGCTCGGCCACGCTTTCTGGCTCCAAAGGATGTTGGCCAGGCGCGACGTCAGCACGCGGGTCTTGCCCGTGCCGGCACCGGCCAGTACCAGCAACGGCCCGTCCGTCGCCTCGACGGCGGCGCGCTGTTCCCCGTTCAATCCGGAAAGATACGGCGGCGGTGCAGGTTCGCCGGGCAAGGGCTCGGCGCCACCGAGGTCGAAGGGATCACTCATATGCTCTATATAGACCACGGCAGGAGCCCGGCGAAGCGATGATTCGTGCAATTCAATTTCGGCGGCTCCGAGGAGAGGGGCAGCATGGAATCGCGGATTAAAACCGGCATTTGGGTCAGCGCCTTTATCCGCCGCGTCGGCGCTGATGGCACCGCGGCGATGGTTGTGCGCAAGGGCGACACGGATGCCGGCCTGGTTCTCATCAAGACCAACCGGCTCGTCGATCCCGGTTGTATGGTCTACAGCCCGTCCCGTGACCTGGACGGCAACCGGGTGTGGTCGCGGGCGACCGGACCGGATCCGGTGAGCGAGGCCGACGCCGATGCCTACATCGCCCGCCAACTGTCCTTCGATCCGGACCTCTGGGTGGTTGAAGTCGAGGACCGGGACGGCCGCCACTTCCTCGAGGAACCGGTGACCGGAACCATTTAGAGCGGTGTGCCGTCCTCTCCCAGATCCCAGAACAGACCCGTCATGATGGCCAGACCCTCCCGGGCCAGGGGTGCCAACAAATGTTCATTTGGGGCGTGCTGGGAACAGGCGCCGTAGGAGTGCGGTACCCAAAGTGTCGGCATGCCGAGGTCGTCGGTGAAGATGTCGTTGGGCAGGGACCCGCCGGCGTTGGGCACCACGTCGGGCGCGCCGCCCGCCGTCGTGGCCATCGACTGCGCCGCCCACTGTGCCCAGGGATGGGACGGGCTGAGCCGCGTGGCAGGAAAGAAGCCGGTTTCCGAGCGGACGATTTCGACCATGTCGAAGCCGTGGGCATCCAGGTGCTCGCGCAACGCCGGCAGAAATGTTTCAGGGTCGCGGCCGACGACGAAACGGATCTGGCAGTGGGCTTTTGCTTTCGGCGGCACGGCGTTGACCGGCCTTTGCGGATTGCCGGTTTCCATGGCCAGTACTTCGAAGGTGTTCCAGGCGAACACCCGCTCGGTCGGCGTCAGACCGTGTTCGCCCCAGTCGGGATCGACCACCGGTTCGGTGGTGCCGCTGTCCACCACCACGTCGCGCAAGGCGTCGCGCACGTCGTCGGGCACATGTTCCGGTTTGATGCCGGCGACAGTGACATGCCCGTCCTTGCCGATGATGGAGGCGATGGCGTTGGCCAGGATGACGCCAGGATTGGCCAGCAACCCGCCCCAGTTGCCCGAGTGATGGCCGCCCTTGCGGCAGTCCACGATCAAGTCGAAATTCATGGCACCCCGGGTACCCATGACCAGGGACGGCCGGTCGGGCCGTACCCGCGGACCGTCCGAGGCGATGAGCACGTCGGCGGCGAATTTGTCCTTGTGTTCGATGCAGAGCTCACGCAGACCCGGCGAGCCGATTTCCTCGCCGGTCTCGATCATCACCCGTGAATTGAAACCGAGCCGTCCCCGGGTCTGGATCACGGCATTGAGGGCGGCCAGGTTGATGCTGTGCTGGCCCTTGTTGTCGGCGGTGCCGCGGCCATACCAGCGCTCGCCGTCCTTGCTCAGGGTCCACGGCGACAGGCCGTCGTTCCAGCTGGCGTCCTGGCCGCGGATGACGTCGCCGTGCCCGTAGGTGAACACGGTCGGCAGGTCGTTGCCTTCGTGCCGTTCCGCAGCCAAAAGCGGCCAGCCATGCTCGTGCGGGTTTTCGATCAGCGTGCAGGTGTAGCCCATGGCTTCCAGCGTGCCGCGCATTTCGTCGTCCAGATAGGCGTGCATGGCGTCACCCCGCTCCGGGTTCTGGCTTTCCGTCGGTATGGCGATGCGGCGGGCCAGGTCCGCTTCGTAATGTCCATCGTCGAAATAGGCCAAGATGTGGTCGATGGCTGCCTGCCTGGTCATGTCGTTTCCTGGTGTTGGTTTGAACAAGGGCGTGCTCGCTGCGCCTTGGCCGCGGACATTGGCACGGGTATTGCCTCGCCGTCCATCGTCTTTTGTTTGCATGGCAACCCTTGCCCCTCGACCGGCTCCGGGTGCATCATAGTGGGACCGGTGCATGGTCGAGGCGACGGCACCGGACGGATTGGATCAGTCGGTACAGGGGTTTGCAGCATGAATGTGAAAACCATCCTCAACGACAAGGGCAACGCCATCATCAGCGTGGCGGCGGGGGATTCGATCGCCAGTGCGGCGAAGGTGCTGGCGCAAAACAGAATCGGCGCCGTCATGGTCCTGGATGGCGAACAGATCAGCGGCATTCTATCGGAACGCGATATCGTCCGGGGCGTGGCCGAACAGGGCGACCTGTGCCTGACCCAGGAGGTCCGCACCCTGATGACCAGCGAAGTTGTGACCTGTGCGCCGTCCGACACGGTCGACCAGATCATGGCCATGATGACGGCCCGACGCATCCGCCACCTGCCCATCGTCGAGGACGGCAACCTGGTCGGCGTCATCAGTATCGGTGATGTGGTCAAGCAGCGCATCGCCGAGGCGGAAATGGAAGCCGCGGCGCTACGCGACTATATTTCCAGCGGCTGATTGTCGCGGCCAGCGGGCTGACTTGAAACGCGCACCTCGGGCGCCTATAATTATCTTTCACGCCCGTCACGAAATCGATTGACGAACCATGTCGGCTTGGGTAGTTTCCGCCGGCTCGTTCGGGGCGGCACCGCTCCTCAGGATTAGGTGCCGATCGGCGGGCTTTGTTTTTGTTCTTTGACATTGTTGATATGGGAAGGGATGCGCAGGCGGCGGTTTTGTAAGTCCGTATTGCGCATCTGGGTTCCGGGCTGAGGTTTTTGGCTTGT
>JANQFL010000032.1 GCA_028277845.1 Sneathiellales bacterium | reverse complement strand
AGTTGGCGTCGCCATTGTCGCCGGGCCGCTTGGCTGTTTCATCGTCTGGCGCCGTCTCGCCTATTTCGGGGACACGCTGTCCCATGCGGCATTGCTCGGTGTAGCGCTCGCATTCCTGCTGCAGCTCAACATCACCCTTGCGGTCTTCTTCGTCTCGGCGGGTGTCGCTCTGGCGCTTCTGATGCTGCAGAAACGCGCCAGCCTGTCGTCGGATTCATTGCTCGGCCTCCTTGCGCATTCAGCATTGGCCATCGGCCTTGTCGTGCTTGCGTTCATGACCTGGGTACGTGTCGACCTGATGGGCTTCCTCTTCGGCGACATTCTCGCCGTATCGACCACGGACATCCTGGTGATATATATCGGCGGCGCGCTTGTACTGGGTGTTCTGGCGGCGATCTGGCGACCGCTGTTCGCCGCGACCGTCAACCGCGAACTGGCCGATGCGGAAGGGCTGAACGTGGCGCGTGCGAACTTCATCTTCATGCTGCTCATGGCCGGCGTGATCGCGATCGCAATGAAGATCGTCGGCGTTCTGCTGATCACGGCGATGCTGATCATTCCGGCTGCCGCAGCGCGCCGCTTTGCTTCGGGCCCGGAGCAGATGGCGCTTCTTGCCGCATTGATCGGGGTTGTGTCGGTGGTCGCCGGTCTTTATGGCTCGCTGGAATGGGACACGCCGTCGGGTCCGAGCATCGTCGTCGCGGCGCTGGTGCTGTTTCTCCTCAGCATCTCGCCGCTGGCCAACCTGATCGGTGCGAACAAGCAGGCCCGGCCCGTATCGGATGAGAGTTGAAGAATATGGCGCATGACACGCACGCACACCCTGACCTGACCAAGAACCAGTCGCTGGTGATGGGGGCCTTGTCCCAGGCCAAGGCGCCGCTCAGTGCCTACACGATCCTGGATCAACTGCGCGAGCACGGCTTTCGGGCGCCGCTGCAGGTCTACCGGGCGCTCGACAAGCTGGTGGAGTTCGGCATGGTGCATCGGCTGGAGAGCCTGAACGCGTTTATCGCGTGCCGTCATCCCGGGTGCGACGCGCACGAGATTATCGCCTTCACGATCTGCGAAACGTGCGGGCAAGTCACTGAGCTTTCCGATGATTCACTGACGCGCCGGCTGAAGAGCCTTGTCAAGGAAACAGGGTTTCTGTCGAAGAAGACAACGGTCGAATTGCGCGGCATCTGCCGGGCGTGTGCCGCCTGACACTATCTCTTACTTTTCCTTCAGATGTGTTTCGAACGCCTCCCGGCAGTGGGGTGGAACGGGCTCCGAGCGCTGGGTCTCGATGTTGAAGTAGACGTAGGTGGCCGTACCGGTGGCGCAGTGGCGTTCGCCCTGCCAGATTTCCTCATAGAGCGTGAAGCTCTTGGTGCCGATGCGCTCGACCCAGACGCGCACCTGTACGTCCTCATGCAGATAGATCTGATCCAGATAGTCGACGTTCATGTTGACCAGAGTGGCGCGCCAGCGCGCAAACGACAGGTCCGGCGTCAGGATGCGAAAGATCTCGCGGCGTCCCGCTTCGAACCAGACGGGTACGAACACGTTGTTGATGTGGCCGGCGCCGTCGGTCTCCGACACGCGGGGCGTGATGGTAGTTTCGAACATTGCGTCAGGCGGCGGTCCAGCCGCCATCCACGACCAGGGCCGATCCGGTCACCAGCGACGAGGCGTCTGAGGCCAGGTAGACGACCGCACCCATCACATCCTCGACCTGTCCGACGCGTCCCAGCGCGATCTTGTCGGTCACCAGTTTCCGGAACGAGGGGTCTTCGAGCGATTTCGCCGTCAGGTCCGTCTCGATGAAGGTGGGGCAAATCGTGTTGACGCGGATGCCGTGGTCGCCGAGTTCCCAGGACAGGGCTTTGGTCATGCCCTCGATGGCGTGTTTGGTCGCGCAATAGACGGTCCGCTTCGGTCCGCCGACAAGGCCCATCTGCGAGGAGATGTTTATGATCGATCCCGGCAGGCCGGCGTCGATCAGACCCTTGATCACCGCGCGGGCCACGAAAACAGCCGAGCGGACATTGGTATCGGTGATCGCGTCGTAATCCTCTTCGGTCACGTCGACGAGGTCGGCCGGGCGGTTCATGCCGGCATTGTTGACGAGGATCTGGAAAGGGCCGCGCGCGGCGATCTCTTCGTTGACGCGGGCGGTGTCGGTCACGTCAAGGGCGATGGCTTCGGCCCGTTCACCGCGCTGGCGAATGGCCTCTGCGACGGCTTCCACCTGATCGGCGCTGCGCGCCGCGAGCACCACGTCGGCGCCGAATTCGGCAAGCGCGGCCGCCATTGCGAGCCCGAGACCGCGGCTGGCGCCGGTCACCAGGGCGCGGCGCCCGTCGAGACGAAAACTGGGCGTTTGCGGCAGCTCGACGGCCTGGGTCATCGTTTCTCCACAACGCCGTAGGGCGCCACATTGCTGCCGCCGTAGCGGCGCACGCGGATGTTCGCCTGTTCCGCATGCCCGGAAAAGCCTTCGATGGCGCACAGCCGCGAGCAGTAACTGCCGATCATCGCCGATGCCTCGTCGCTCAGAACCTTCTGATAGGTGCAGGTCTTCATGAACTTGCCCACCCACAGACCGCCGGTATAGCGGGCCGCCTGCTTGGTGGGAAGCGTGTGGTTGGTGCCGATGACCTTGTCGCCGTAGGACACGTTGGTCCGGGGGCCGAGGAACAGGGCTCCATAATTGCTCATGTTCTCGGCGAAGTAGTCGGGATTCGACGTCATGACCTGAACATGCTCGTAGGCCAGACGGTCCGCTTCCTCGACCATTTCCTCCAGCGTGTCGCAGACCGTGACAGAGCCGAAGTCGGTCCACGCGACGCGGGCAATATCCGCCGTGGGCAGGATCTCGAGTTGACGTTCGACCTCGGCGATAGTCTCTTCGGCGAGCTTCTTCGAGTTCGTCAGAAGCGCTGCCGGAGAGGTCGGCCCGTGCTCGGCCTGCCCGAGCAGATCAACGGCGCAGATTTCGGCGTCCACGCTGTCATCGGCAATGACGAGCGTTTCCGTGGGGCCCGCGAACAGGTCGATCCCAACCCGTCCGAACAGCTGCCGCTTGGCCTCGGCCACGTACATGTTGCCCGGGCCGACGAGCATGTCGACGGGGTCGATGGTCTGCGTGCCCAGTGCCATGGCGCCGACTGCCTGTACGCCGCCGAGGACCAGGATTTCATCGGCGCCCGCCATGTGCATCGCTGCAACGATCGCCGGGTGTGGCTCGCCTTCATGCGGAGGTGCCGACGCCACGATCCGTTTCACACCGGCAACCTTGGCGGTCACGACGCTCATATGCGCGGACGCGACCATCGGGTATTTGCCGCCCGGCACGTAGCACCCGACCGAGTTTACGGGCACATTCTTGTGGCCGAGGACAACGCCGGGAAGGGTCTCGACCTCAAGGTCCTGCAGGCATTCCTTTTGTCTTTCGGCAAAATTGCGGACCTGCGCCTGTGCGAATTTGATGTCGTCGATATCGTCAGGCGAAACCTTGGCGACGGCAGCATCGATTTCCTCGGGCGTCAGCCGGAACTCCTTGCGGGCATCACCATCAAACTTCGCCGCAAGCTCGCGCACGGCCTCGTCGCCGCGTTTCTCGATGTCGGCAAGAATGCCCTCGACCGTCTGGCGGACCTGCGTGTCGGCCTCGGCGACATCTGCCGCGCTCCGGCCGCGCTTGAGATGGGTGATCATCTGCGTTCCTCAAATACTCGTGTCTGCTCAGTGAATGTCCTTGGCGGCTCCCATCGCGGCCTTGAGCTTTTCGACGTCGAAATCCGGCGCCTTGGCCGCTTCGAGGATTTTTGCCTCGCGCCGGGCAATAAGATCAACCGCATCGGGGATTTTTTTGACGGCCTCGGCGGGAACCATCACGGCGCCATGCCGGTCCGCATGCACAATATCGTCGGTGGAAACGGTCAGGCCGTAGACCGTGACCTGACAGTCGATGTCGACGACGTGCACATAGGCATGGCTCGGCCCGACCTCGCCACCGAGCAGGTTGAACCCGCGCGCGCTGTCGGTGACATCGCGGAATGAGCCGTTGGTCACGGCGCCGACGCATTTCAGGCCCTTGTGAATGTTGGTCTGCACCTCGCCCCAGAACGCGCCGATGCCCGGACGCGGGTCGAGGTCCTGGATCACGACGATGGTCGGCTGCGGGTCGCGGGCGACATATTCGTAGTAGGCGGCGCGCTTGGCGGCGCTTTCCTCGGCCGTTTCGTTCGGCGGTTCGGCAGCGCGGATGGTCGCCGTGCGGGCGAAGCCGCAGACAGGGGGCAGGTCGGGGTCGAGTGGGACCAGCGGCTCGGTGGTGAAGCCGTGTCCGCGCCGTTCCGGTACAATGAGCTCGAGCGCGTTGCAGATCGTGGGCGTATCCCACTTGGTCAGTACTGCCAGGTCGTCAGCCGTCAATTCCGTCATCGGTCCTCTCCCGCAAAGGACCGCACGGTACACCGGCGCCCTTCACATGTGTCTGTTGATCGGGCTCAGTAGATATCCGGCTCGCCGACCGGCGCGCCGAACTGGGTTTCCAGGTAGTCGAAGTCGCACCCTTCGTGCGCCTGCTTGATGTGCTGCGAGAACATCCAGCCGAACCCGCGCGCGAATTTGTCCGGCGGGGGCGTCCATGCGGCGCGGCGCGCTTCGAGTTCCTCATCGTCGATGACGATATCGATTCTTCGGCCCGGTACGTCGATGCGCACCCGGTCCCCGGTGCGCAGCAATGCCAGCGGACCGCCCACATGCGACTCAGGCGAGACGTGCAGGATGCAGGCGCCGTAGCTGGTTCCGCTCATGCGTGCATCGGAGATGCGCAGCATGTCGCGAACGCCCTGCTTCACCAGCTTGGTCGGGATCGGCAGCATGCCCCATTCCGGCATGCCGGGCCCGCCCTTGGGCCCCGCATTCCGCAGAACCAGAATGTCGTCCGCGGTCACATCGAGGTTCTCGTCGTCGACCGCGGCTTTCATCTCGGGATAGGTGTCGTATACGAGCACGCGGCCTTC
>JANQFL010000005.1 GCA_028277845.1 Sneathiellales bacterium | reverse complement strand
GAGATCATGCCCGGTCCGGATTTCCCGACCGGCGGCATCATCCTCGGCCGGGCCGGTATCCGTTCGGCCTTCCACACCGGCCGCGGATCGGTGGTCATGCGCGGCAAGGTGCATGTGGAGGAGATCCGCAAGGACCGGGAAGCCATCGTCGTCACCGAGGTACCCTACCAGGTCAACAAGGCCCGGATGATCGAACAGATCGCCGATGCGGTGCGCGGCAAGCGTATCGAGGGCATCTCGGAGATGCGCGACGAATCCGACAAGGACGGGGTCCGCGTCGTCGTCGAGGTCAAACGCGATGCCGTGACCGACGTCGTGCTGAACCAGCTCTACCGCTTCACGGCGCTGCAGAGCACCTTCGGCGTCAACATGCTGGCCCTGAGCGGCGGCAAGCCCGACCTGATGAACCTCAAGCAGATGCTCGAGGCATTCGTCCTGTTCCGCGAGGACGTGGTCACCCGGCGCACCAAGTATTTGCTGGGCAAGGCCCGCGACCGGGCCCACGTGCTGGTCGGCCTGGCCATCGCCGTCGCCAATATCGACGAGATGATCGCCTTGATCCGCAAGGCGCCCAACCCGGCCGAAGCGCGCCGGCAGATCATGGACCGGCTTTGGCCGGCGTCCGATGTCGCGGCGCTGATCGCGTTGATCGACGAGCCGGGCAACACCGCCGAGGACGGCAAATACCGTCTGACCGAAGTACAGGCCCGGGCCATTTTGGAACTGCGCCTGCACCGCCTGACGGCACTGGGCCGGGACGACATCGGCGACGAGCTCAAGGGCCTGGGCGAGAAGATCAGGGAATACCTCGAGATCCTGTCGAGCCGCGAGAGACTCTACGGCATTATCCGCGACGAACTGATCGAGATGCGCGGCAAGTTCGCGGACGAGCGCCGCACCCAAATCCAGGAAGCCGAAGCCGAATACGACGACGAGGACCTGATCCAGCGCGAGGACATGGTCGTCACCCTGAGCCACGGCGGCTACATCAAGCGGGTGCCGTTGTCGGCCTACCGCACCCAGAAGCGGGGCGGCAAGGGCCGGTCCGGCATGGCGACGCGGGACGAGGACTTCGTCACCCAGATCTTCGTCGTCAACACCCACACGCCGGTGCTGTTCTTCTCCACCACCGGCCGGGTCTACAAGCTCAAGGTCTACCGCCTGCCGCTCGGCACGCCCCAGGCCCGCGGCAAGCCGTTGATCAACCTGCTGCCGTTGGAAGGCGAGGAAACCATCGGCACGGTGCTGCCCTTGCCCGAGGACGAGGACAGCTGGGGCGATTTGCATGTCATGTTCGCCACCGCCAGCGGCAATGTGCGGCGCAACGCGCTCAGCGACTTCGTCAACGTCAAGGCCAACGGCAAGATCGCCATGAAGCTGGACGAAGGCGACCGCATCGTCCGGGTGCGGACCTGCACGGAAGACGACGACATCATCCTGTTCGCCCGCGACGGCAAATGCATCCGCTTCCCGTCCACCGACGTGCGCGTGTTCAAGGGCCGCGATTCCGTCGGCGTGCGCGGCATGAAACTGGCCAAGGACGACGAAGTCATCGGTATGTCGATCCTCACTCACATCGATGTCGACACGGCGGAACGGGACGCCTACCTGAAATACGCCAAGTCGCTGCGCCGTCACGGCGACGAGGAAGAAGACGAGGGCGAAGGCGAGGAAATCGTCACGGGCGATATCGCCATCGAGCGGGCGGAAGAACTGGCGGCGCAGGAACAGTTCGTGCTGTCGGTGACCGAAAACGGCTACGGCAAACGCACGTCGGCCTACGAATACCGGGTCGCCGGGCGCGGCGGACAGGGCATCATCAACATCGAAACCGGCGCCCGCAACGGCAAGATGGTCGGTGGTTTCCCGGTGGAGGACACCGACGAGGTCATGGTCGTCACCGACGGCGGGCAGTTGATCCGCTTCCCGGTCGACGATATCCGCATTGCCGGGCGCGGAACCGCCGGCGTGCGGTTGATCAGAACGAGCGAAGAAGAGCGTGTGGTCTCGGTCAGCCGTCTGCGTGACGTGACCGACAGCGAGGAAAGCGCCGAGGAAGAGGGCGACGGTAACCCGTCAGAGACGGGCACCGAAGAGTAACGGATCGGGACCAGGAGGCGCGCGTGTCAAAGTATGTCGGTTTGTATCCGGGGACGTTCGACCCCATCACCAACGGCCACATCGATATCGTTTCCCGGGCATTGAAACTGGTGGACAAGCTGGTCATCGGCGTCGCCATCAACGCCGACAAGGGGCCGCTGTTCAACCTGGATGAACGGGTCACGATGGTGGAACGGGAGGTCAAGCCGCTGGCCGACGGCCGCGGTGTGGAGATCGAAGTCAAGCCGTTCGACAATCTGCTGATGCACTTCGCCATGGAAGTGGACGCCTGCATGATCATCCGCGGCCTGCGCGCGGTGTCGGACTTCGAATACGAGTTTCAGATGGTCGGCATGAACGCCCGGCTCAACCCGGAAATCGAAACCGTGTTCCTGATGGCGTCGGACAAGAACCAGTTCATCGCCTCGCGGCTGGTCAAGGAAATCGCCCGCTTGGGCGGCGATGTTTCGAACTTCGTTTCTCCCGCTGTTGCCGAACAGTTGTTGGGCAAGCTGCAATAGGGATAATGCTGGATCAATGATAGGAAAGCGGCGCAATACAATGATTGGCAGGTTTATCAATTTTGTCTTTTTCTTGCCGGCCCTGTTCGCTGTTGGACTGATGACGGAGGTGGCCATGGCCGCAGATAAGGAAAACACCATTTATCTCGAAACCAAGGACGGACGCGTGGTCATCGAGTTGCGGCCGGACCTGGCGCCCAACCATGTCGCCCGCATCAAGGAACTGACCCGTCAGGGCTTCTACGACGGCCTGAAGTTCCATCGCGTGATCGAGAATTTCATGGTGCAGACCGGCGATCCGCTGGGCAACGGCACCGGCGGTTCCGGAAAGAACCTGGCCGCCGAGTTTTCCGCCGAACCGCATGTCCGGGGTGTTACCTCCATGGCCCGGGCCCAGCATCCCGACAGCGCCGACAGCCAGTTCTTCATCATGCTGGGTGACGCGCCGTATCTCGACAACCAGTACACGGTGTGGGGCAAGGTGACGTCGGGCATGGAATTCGTCGACCAGATCAAGAAGGGTGACCGGGCCGCCAACGGCACCGTTGACGATCCGGATGTCATCGTCTCGATGAAGGTCGCCGCCGACGTCGACGAGTAGGAGCGCGCGGTCGTCCCTCCACGGCGTGTTTCTTCCGTTCCGGCACGCCGGTCGCGGCCATGTTGAGCGGACGAAGCCATGAAGGTCGACCTTTTCGATTTCGAACTGCCCAAGGCGCTGATTGCCGACCGCCCGGCGCGGCCGCGCGACAGCGCCCGTCTGCTGGAAGTCGACAGCGAAGCCTTGACGCACCACATCGTGCGCGATCTGCCGCAATTGCTGCGGCCGGGCGATCTGATGGTGTTCAACGACACCAGGGTCATTCCCGCCCGCCTGCGAGGCATGCGGGGCGACGCCAAGGTCGAGGTCACCCTGCACCAGAGACGGAATGCCAATTCCTGGCGCGTCTTCGCCAAACCGGCCAAACGATTGAGGCCCGGCGACGTCGTCACGTTCGACACATCCTTCAGCGCCGTCGTCACGGAGAAAGGCGAGGCGGGCGAGGTCACGCTCGACTTTTCCTACGCCGCCGCCGACTTGAATGCTGCTCTCGAACGAAGCGGAGAGATGCCGCTGCCGCCGTATATCCAGTCACTCCGTGCGACGGACGAACGGGACAAGCAGGACTACCAGACCCACTTTGCCCGGGAAGACGGATCGGTCGCCGCGCCGACGGCCGGCCTGCACTTCACGCCCGCACTGATGGAGGCACTGGCCGCCCGGGGAGTCGAAACCGCCCGGGTCACCTTGCATGTGGGGGCCGGGACGTTCCTTCCCGTGCGTAGCGAGGACACCGACGACCACTTCATGCACAGCGAATGGGGCCAGGTCGGCGCTGGCACGGCGGATCATTTCAACCGCGTCAAGGCCGCCGGCGGACGGGTGATGGCCGTCGGCACGACATCGCTGCGCCTGCTCGAATCGGCGGCGGCCGGCGCCGGAGAAATCGCGCCATTCGAAGGCGAGACCGACATCTTCATTACGCCCGGCTATGCCTTCAAAACCGCGGACCTGCTGATGACGAACTTTCATTTGCCGAAGTCGACGCTTTTCATGCTGGTGTGCGCCTTCGCCGGCATGGACACCATGAAGCGCGCCTACGGCGTCGCCATGCAGGAACGCTACCGGTTTTACTCCTACGGCGACACCAGCGTGTTGCACCGGGCGGCGTCATGAGCGGAGCGTTTTCCTTTCAGGTGCACGGCCGGGACGGCGCCGCGCGCACCGGGACCCTGGGCACGGCCCATGGCGACATCCGCACGCCGGCCTTCATGCCCGTCGGCACGGCGGCGACGGTCAAGGCCATGCGGCCGGAAGCGGTACGGGAGACCGGCGCCGATATCCTGTTGTGCAACACCTATCACCTGATGCTGCGCCCCGGTTCGGAACGGGTCGCCAAACTGGGCGGTCTGCACCGGTTCATGAATTGGCAAGGGCCGATCCTGACGGATTCCGGGGGGTTTCAGGTCATGTCCCTGGCCAAGCTGCGCAAGATGGACGAAAGCGGCGTCATCTTTCAGTCCCACATCGACGGCCGCAAATTCGAGCTGACGCCGGAACGGTCGATCGAGATCCAGCACCACCTGGATGCCAACATCACCATGCAGTTGGACGAATGCACGCCGTATCCGGTATCGGAAACGGATGCCGACATGTCCATGCGCCTTTCCCTGCGCTGGGCGCAGCGCTGCCGTGACGCGTTCACGGAACGGGCGGGATATGGCCTATTCGGCATCGTACAGGGCAGTGTGTTTCCGGACCTTCGGACGGAATCGGCCCGGGGCCTGATCGATATCGGGTTCGACGGTTACGCGGTCGGCGGTCTCGCGGTCGGCGAGGGACAGGAGCAGATGCTGCGGGTCCTCGACGTCGCCGTCCCGGCGCTACCGGACGACAAGCCGCGCTACCTGATGGGCGTGGGCAAGCCGGACGATATCGTGGAAGCGGTCTGCCGCGGCATCGACATGTTCGATTGCGTCCTGCCGACCCGTTCGGGACGCACGGGGCAGGGGTTTACCCGCCGTGGTACCGTCAACATGATGAACGCCCGTCATGCCGAGGATCCGAGGCCGCTCGACGAAGACTGCGGCTGCCCGGCCTGCCGCGACTACAGCCGCGCCTATCTGCATCATCTGTTCAAAAGCCGGGAGATCCTCGGCTATACGCTGCTGACCTGGCACAATCTGCACTATTACCAGGAATTGATGGGCGGTCTGCGCGACGCCATATCCGACGGGACACTGTCCGCGTTCGTCGCCAAGTTTCACGCTCAACAGGCGTTGGGGGATATCGAACCGTTGTAAAGCCTACCAGTCGGACATGATCTTGCCCGAATTGGGCTTGAGGGCGTGCACGACGTAATTGCGAATGCCCGGGTTGTGCAGGGCGTCCCAGCGGTGGTTCCAGAAAACGCCGTCCTCGCTGAGAGACTCGATGAAGAACTCGGAACCTTCCCGTTTGATCAAGCCGGGCACTGCCTTCGTCACGGCACTCCAGGCCTTGACGATCTTGGACTTGTATTCCGCGCTGACGTCCTTGCAGTCGTAAACCTTGAACTTCAGGTCGCGCAGATTGTCCTGGTAATCCTCGATGCTCCATAGCCGCACGTCGTTGGGCTCGACCGCCACCCACCGATCGATGAGGTCCTTGTAGTCCTCGGGCAGGTGCATGACGTAGTCGCTGATCAGCAGATGGCCCAGCGGCACCAGGGCTTCCTCGAAATGCTTCAGAACGGGATAGGTGTCGGCGATCTCGAAAAACCGGTCCCGGCAAATGATGGCGCCGAGCGATTGCGGTTCCAGGTCGAGCGCATCGATCGGCCGCCGCTCCACGCGGATCCGGTCGGCCAGGTCCCGTTGCGCGATGCGCAACTCCGCCATGTCCGACTTCCACTCATCGGACTCGTAGATCGTGATGGAGCAATCCAAGGCGTCGGCCAGTTCGATGGCCGGTCCGCCGACATCGGCACCGACGAAGGCGATGTCCGTGTTGTCTTCCGGCAGTCCGGTCAGGCTGATCGGTTTGGTATAGAACTCAGGCTCCCACGGCGCCCCGAACCCGGTGCCCCACACCAGTTCGGACAATTCGAGTTTGATGGTCTCCTTGCTGGGCGGTTCGTCACCCGCATCCGTCTCCCCGGATTTGGCCGCGGCTTCTTTCTTGGGCACACCGCTCAGGTCGTATCCTTCCCACCAGGCAAGGACCTTGTCGCGAAACCCGAGTTGCCCGCGCGATTGCGCGTCGACCAGCCGCTTAAGTTGGGCGCTTGGAGTCATACCGAAAACAGATATTGGAATTCCCGGCATGAGTGTGCCTGAAAGGCGCTAAAACTTGGTTAAGGAACCGCAATCTTCCGCACCCGGCCGGAGACGCCGGAGACGTGGAAATCTTTACGATATGGCCGATTCTCGGTATTGACCGGGGCACAAACGGCGAATATGTTTCGGCACCGCGCGCCCGTAGCTCAGTTGGTAGAGCAACTGACTTTTAATCAGTGGGTCACAGGTTCGATTCCTGTCGGGCGTACCACCTTTTTCCCATTCGACATGACAGTCACACCGCCGCCGGGTAAGGTTCGCTCTGTAATGCGCCGCCGGTATTGATCAGACTTTGGCTCTAAAAGCGAAATTTCCTTCCGCAGGCGTGTAAGGTATGAAAATACCAGCCGGTATGCGCCGCAAATCACATATCAGGGTCGAGCAAATTGGCGATCTAGTCGACCAACAGCACAGTCTTTGCACCGAACACCTAACCTTGCTCTGTGGATAAGTCAGATACTGCACTACGATGGTCTGGTGGCTCGGTAAGGTCGAGATGTAGTAATCATTGGCTACTAGTTCGAATACGACTCGTTTACTCCCGCTGTGGCCAAAAAGTAATGACATTGGTGATAATTCCGCAGCGCTATTCTCGCCCACAGTTATCGAACAACAACAAAACTAATGATGACTAATACGACTCTTTTGAAAACTTGGTATCGTATTCCGGAAAAAGGTATCTTTATACTGCAACCATTCACACGTTTTGGGAAATACCGACAGATGGTCAATCCGATCAATTGGACATGCCCTTACTGCAATAGAGTTCAAACTGTGACAAACGATAATCGCAGTTCTCAGGTATTAGAGTTGGATACAACAAACAGCAAGTATGGACCTGTTGGAGTACGAGTGAATGAAATAGCGTGCGCAAATCCTGACTGTATGGAGTTGACGCTTTCTGCCATCCTCGCCCATTTGCAAATAGTGTCAAACCCGAGACGCGTCAAACTCTCCGAAATAATCGATGAATGGAAGCTAAGACCTTACTCGTTAGCCAAACCACAACCCGATTACGTTCCGGCACCCTTGCGTGAAGACTACTATGAGGCCTGCAAAATTCGCGACCTAAGTCCCAAAGCGTCTGCGACACTTTCTCGTCGATGTCTTCAAGGTATGATTAGGGACTTTTGCGGAATTACGAAGTCCAGATTGGTTGACGAAATAAGAGCGCTCGAGAAGGCAATCGAGTGTGATGCCGCCCCTAAAGGAGTAAGTGCTGAAACCATCGATGCACTACATCAGGTCAGAGAACTCGGAAACATTGGCGCCCACATGGAAAAGGACATCAATTTAATTGTTGATGTTGATGCCGGTGAAGCTCAAGCAATGATCGAGCTATTGGAGATGCTGTTCGAAGAATGGTACGTAGCACGCCATTCTCGCGAGGAACGACTTAAAAACCTGAGCTTTATCACTGCCGAGAAGGACAAGATTAAGAAGGGGGACTCTTCTGCTTCCGAAACCTGAGACCGAAGTCTGTTATCACCGACTGTGAAAGGCCAGAGAACCCTGTTCATGAATTGCTGATAATTCTCCGGCCTTTTTTACTGTCCTCACAAACGGAATTAAGTCACGCGTTCTGGCATTAAGGATGTGGCTCATGAGATATGATGATTTTGTATCGGCATCTTTGGGTGGGGCTTTTGTTGGAATTGTCATTTTTGGCTTAATGTTAACAGTTGTCGACGCAGGAATGTCGATTTCAGATTTTGTACACAGGTACCAGACAATATTGGCCGGCTCATTTGCTCTCGTCGGTGCGCTGCTTACCGTTTTTCATCTACAGCGTCAGATACTGGAAGACAGGAACAGGCGGAAAAAAATTGCTTTGGCTCTTCTAGCAGTAAATCTCGACGTAGTATCCACTTACGCAGAAAACAGTATGAAGCTTGCCGACTTGTATCGAAGACGACTATTGAGAAGAGAAACTGGCGAGCAAACTACGGAATTAGAAAACGTTGAAGAAGTACCATCGATTGACAGAGATATTCTCGATAGCTTGGGAACAGCTTCCGCAACCCTAGATGAATTTGAAGGGTCTGCGATTGCGGATATGTTAGCTTGGTATCAGATTCAGAATATCCGTTTGCGATATTTAGTTCATTCCTACCATTTTCCGAAAACGGGTGTTTACGAAACTGTCATCACCCAACATGATGCGCTTCGATACATTAATGAAGCGGCTGAACTCAGTTTGAAAGTAGAACCGCTGTACGTTTCAGCGAGAAAACATCTAAATATCGAATCACTGGGATCAAATACGGAGTTATCGAACAAGATTCGGGTTACGTTAGGTTGGCCAGATGGTCGTCCACCACACTAGTATCAGAGAAATCTATGAACGACCTCACCATCGCTCCCGAACTCGCCCCCTTGCATACCGCTTTGGTTGGCAAGGACGTAGACGCCCTGCGCGCCTGCCTGGCCGATGACGTGATCTTCCGGCCGCCGACCTATTGGAAGGATTGGGAAGGGCCCGAGATCGCGCTGACCATTCTCGGTCATGTCATGGAGCTGTTCGAGGATTTCCACTACAAGCGGATTTGGAACGACCACCCCAACTATGCGCTGGAATTCAAGTGCAAGGTCGGGGATCTGGATGCGGAGGGGGTCGACCTGATTACCCTCGATGCCGACGGCAAGGTGTCCGAATTCACCGTCGTCATGCGGCCGATCAAGACGGTCGAGGCGCTGCGCCAGCACATGCTGGAACGATTTCAGAAGGCGGCGGTAGTGGGATAGCGCGCGTAGTTGAGAGCGAGGTCAGGTCACGTCAATCGTCATAGGGAGGTGGCACGAGTTTTCTGAGGTCTTGAATCCAGTCATCAGATGATTCAACTCTTATCGACTTTTTTAAGTTTTGCGTGAGTGGCTCGATCACATCGTAGAGCAATCGATATCCTGCCACGTCGCATACGATCTCTAGCGAACTCAATGAGAGATATCCTCCTTTATGTAGCCTATAAGCTCTGCCGAAATAATGTGAGGCCAGCCTTCTTTTCTTGTCGATTTCGAAAGTTTGGTCTGAACTGACAAACAACTCAGAAGTATCAGTAGTTGCGATATCAAGATCACGCTTCTCAGCCACTGCCTCTATTTCGCCCATCGTTCTCATCGCCTCAAACATATCGTTAGACGAATAGAAGTGAAGCAGCTGGGCTACAAGTTGGGCCTGAGTGGCTTTCTTCGTCTCTCCGGCGGAACGAGCTGCAAATACTGCAGCCGCCGTAGTGGCGGCCGCCGCTAACACAGTAGCAAGTGATGAGACGGACCAATCAAGCTGTATCACGTCCGCAGAATAACGGATGCAGAAGAAAAGCAGAGCCAAGGAAAGACAAAATGTTATTGTCGCCAATATGGATTGTTGGAATTTCGGGTTTGTCATTTGAATTCTTCTGTCACGAAGATTCGCGTCATCAAACGAATCAATACCGACGCAGCTGGGAAACTTAACTTCTATGCTGGGACATCAACAATGTGGTTTGATCTGATTAGTGCTTCTCAAGCTCATGGGCAGACTACCAATTGGAATGTGTCGACCGCCTACGCTCATTGAGCCAGATAGCGATACCCGCCACTTTCGACTTCAAATACATTCAGTCACTCAGTTGTATTTATGATAATATACAACCAGTGATGAATTAAAGAACGTGTTTGCGCGTACTTTCAATTCGGAGCTTTTCGATACATTTTCTTTGCTGTGGGGTTAACAGATATCGTTTTGTTATCTACGGCCAATCGGCGTAGGAGTGGTCGCCGATGGCGTAGCCGTCCTGGACGGCCATGGCCACCTTGTCGCGATACATGGCCGGCGGCAGACCGACCTTCGACTTGAAGAACCGGCTGAAATGGCCGACGTCCCGGAACCCCAGGGAATTGGCCACCTGTTCGACGGTCAGGATCGAGCGTTCCAGCCGCAGGCGCGCCTCATGCACGACCCGCTCGTGGATCAACTGGCTCGGCGTCTTGCCCAGCTCCCGGGTGCAGACGTCGTGCAGCCGGTCGTGCGAGATGCCGATGGCGCGGGCGTAGGCGGCGACCGGCCAGCGTTCGCGGAAGTGGATTTCCACAAGCTGGCGAAACCGCTGCAATATGCGCGACGGTTCCCCTTGGGCGCGCATGGCGACTTCCTCGGCGCCGGACAGGCGCCAAAGGAACACGAGAATGGTCCGGATTTGCGACAGCACCATGGTCCATGACCCGTGCCTTGGCCGCTGCAGTTCACGGACGATGAGATCGAACGCGTTTTCCGAATCGGCGATCATGGCGTCTTCGTTTTCCAACGAGGCGATGACCCGGCGGTCCTCCAGCAGACGGAGATTGACCGATTCCGGGTTGTTGCCGATGACGTCGACGATAATCCGTTCGCCGACCGAAAACTGATAACCGACACCGCCGGCATGCACCCGCAGCACGCGGCCGGCGCGCCAGGGAATCCAGGCGAGGCACGGGGCCTTCAGTTGGATTTCCTCGTCGGCGGTGATGATCTCCCCGGTTCCCGACGTCAGCAGCAGACCGCGCCGGTGGTGTTCAACCGATGACGTGCCGATGGAATAGACCCGGTCCTGCAGGGCACACTGCACGCGATCGGCCTGAACGTCGGGCAGAAAGCCTTTCGGCGAGTCTTCAGTGTGGGGGTTCATCGAAATTCCCAAAAATATTCAAGATTAGACCAAATTTCTCCATTACCGACCCTAATGGGATTTGGTTTGTTTTGTCCAGACGTTACAGGGATGGCATGCCGCGCCGCGCAAACACGCAATAACACTCACGGCCTTCATGCTCAAAATTGGTTTTGTTGTTCGCTGCCCGGCCGGGTGGTGGCGTGCGGTGAATTGATTCGGATCGGGAATACAGGTGTTCGAAACCAAACTGTTCATAGGCGGCGAGTGGCTGACGGCGTCGGACGGGGCGACCTACGAACGGTTTGATCCGGTCAACAACGTTCCGGCCACCGTCGCGTCGGCCGCCGGCAAGGGCGACGCCAACGAAGCCGCCAACGCGGCGGCGCGGGCATTTCCCCGCTGGTCGGAAGCGACCCCGGGCGACCGCGCCCGTTTTCTAAGCCGGGCCGCCGAAATCCTGGAGACTCACGCCGGCGATTTCCGTGACGCCATGGCGGCGGAAATCGGATCCACCGACGAATGGGCCGCGTTCAACTGCGACATCGCGGCCGACATGCTGCGCGAAGCCGCCAGATTGACCGACCGGCTGACCGAAACGCCGGTGGTGGCCAAGCGTCACGGCGTACAGGCCTACCTGGCGACCCAACCGGCCGGCGTCGTGCTCGGGATAGCGCCCTGGAACGCTCCCGTGGTTCTGGGCATCCGCGCCATCGCCACCCCGCTGGCCTGCGGCAACACCGTCGTATTGAAGGGATCGGAACTCTGTCCGCGCGTGCACGGCCTGATCGCCGTGGTGATGGAGGAAGCCGGTTTTCCTCCCGGCGTGGTCAATTTCGTCACCAATGCGCCCGACGGGGCGCCGAATGTCGTCGAAACGCTGATTGCCCATCAGGCCGTAAGGCGGGTCAACTTCACGGGCTCCACCCGCGTTGGCCGCATCATCGCGGATATGTGCGCAAAGTATCTCAAACCGTCCTTGCTCGAGCTCAGCGGCAAGGCGCCGCTGCTCGTCCTCGATGACGCCGATCTGGATCAGGCGGTCAACGCCGCAGCCTTCGGCGCCTATTTCAACCAAGGCCAGATCTGCCTGTCGACCGACATCCTCGTGGTCGACCGGGCCGTGGCGGACGACTTCCTCGACAGGCTCCGGACAAAGGTATCCGCGCTCGAAGCCGGCGATCCCAGGGAGGGCTCCTTCTCGCTGGGTTCCATGATCAGCCGCGAGGCCGCCGTCCGCGTGAAGGGCCTGATCGACGACGCGGTCGCCAAGGGCGCGACGCTGGTCATCGGCGGCGGCATCGACGAAACCATCATGCAGCCGACGATCCTCGACGGCGTGACCAGCGCCATGCGGATCTACGAAGAGGAGACCTTCGGGCCGGTCGTCTCCGTCATTCGGGTCGACGGCGACGAAGAGGCCGTGTCGGTCGCCAACGACAATGAATTCGGTCTGTCGGCGGCCGTCTTCAGCCGGGATATCGACCGGGCCAGGGCGGTGTCCCGGCGCATCGAATCCGGCATGTGCCACATCAACGGGCCGACCGTGTACGACGAAGCCCAGATGCCCATCGGCGGCATGAAATCCAGCGGTTACGGCCGCTTCGGCGGCGAGGCCGGCGTGCGGGAATTCACGGAGTTGCGCTGGATTTCCATTCACAACGAACCACCCCATTACCCCATATGAGCGGCCCGTCCGGACCGTTCACATCGCTGAGTTTTGCGTATCAAGAAACGAAAACACCACCAAACGGAGGAACAGATGAAAAGAAGAACGATATTGAAACTGGCGGCGGCCACCGCGCTTGCGGGCACCATGGCCTTCGGCGGCGCGCAGGCGGCCGATACCATCAAGATCGGCGCCAGCGCCCCGAAGACCGGCCCGCTGGCGGGCGGTTCGACGGTGACCCACTGGCCCAACATCAAGCTGTGGGTCGAACAGGTCAACGCCCGCGGCGGTTTGCAGCTCAAATCCGGCAAGGCCAAGCTGGAGCTGGTCGAATACGACGACCAGACTAACCCCGGCGAAGCCATCAAGAACATCCAGCGCATGGCGACCCAGGACAAGGTCGACTTCATCATCGCGCCCTACGGTACCGCCTTCAATCTGGCCACGGCGCCGATTTTCGACAAATACGGTTATCCGCAAATCGCCGTCAGCGCCATTTCCGACCAAATTCCCGAATTGACCAAACGCTATCCGCGTTTGTTCTTCACGCTCGGAACGACGACCGCCTTCGCCCAGGCCGTGGCGGATATTCTGGTCCAGATGAAAAACGACGGCAAAATCGGCAGCAAGGTCGCCATGGTCAACGTGGCCGATGCCTTCGGCATCGAGCTTGCCGCCGCCGCGCGGCCGATCTTCAAGAAGGCCGGCCTGGATGTGGTCTACGACAAGTCCTATCCGCTCGGCACCCAGGATCTGTCGCCGATCGTCAAGGGCGCCAAGGCCAGCAATCCGGATTCGTTCGTCGCCTGGTCCTATCCGCCGGACACCTTCGGCCTGACCCAGCAGGCCATCATCCAGAACCTGGACGTCAAGGCCTTCTACACCGCCGTCGCCACCTGCTTCCCGGCCTATGGCGGCAAGTTCGGCTCCAAGGTCAACGGCAATCTGGGCGCCGGAGGCATCAACCCGGACACGCCGGCGATGCAGGCATACGCGGCCGCCCACAAGAAAATCACCGGCAAGGACGCCGACGGCTGGGCCAGCGCCACGACCTACGCCAGCCTGGAAATCCTCGAGCAGGCCATCGAGGGTGTCGGCTCGGCCGACCGTGACGCCGTCACCGACTACATCAAGAACAATACCTTCAAGACGGTGATGGGCGACGTGACGTTCAAGAATCAGAACAACGACGTGTTCTGGACCGTCGGCCAGTGGCAGAACGGCAAGTATTACGGCGTCGCCTCTACCGGCCGGCCGGGCGAGAAGCCGGTCCAGCTCAAGTCCGGCTGGAACTAGGCCATTTGGTGTTCCCCGGTACGGCCCATGCGCCGTACCGGGGTATTTTTCGTAACGGATTTCCGCAATGGATATTCTGATCACCGGCCTGTTGCTCGGCGGCACCTATTCGCTGATCGCCATGGGGCTGAACCTGCAATACGGCGTCGCCCGGATCATGAACCTGGCCAACGGCGAGATGCTGGTCATCGGCGCCTTCGCCGCCTTCTGGGTGTTCACGGCGGGGCAGATCAGCCCGATCCTGTCGATCGTCGTGGTGGCGCCGCTGGCCTTCCTGCTCAATTGGCTGATCTACCGCTTCATGCTGCTGCCGTTGGTGCGGCGCGCCAAGTCGGCCGGGCAATTGGAGGTGGACAGCATTCTCGCCACCTTCGGCCTGGCGTTCGTGTTCGTCGGCATCATGATCGCCACCTTCGGCGGTGAGTATTTCACCTACTCCTATCTGGCCGAGCCGTTCGTCATTCTCGGCGAAACCTACGCGTTGAACCGGGTCGTCGCGTTCGTGCTGGCGGCGATCATGTGTGGCCTGCTGTATCTCTGGCTCAACAAATCGCGGCCCGGCATGGCCGTGCGGGCGGTGGCGGTCAATCCGGAATCGTCGGGCCTGGTGGGCATCAACGTCAGCCGCGTGTCGGCGTTCGCGTTCGGCTTGGGCGGCGCCGTCACGGCGGTCGGCGGTACCCTGATCAGCACCTTCCTCACCATGGACGCCTCCATCGGCGTGCTGTTCACCATGAAGGCACTGATCATCGTCATCATGGGCGGGGTCGGGGACGTGCGCGGTGTTATCGTCGCCTCGCTGATCCTCGGGCTGGCGGAAACCGCGGTGGCCAGCCTGATCGACCCCGGCCTGACCCTGGCCGCGGCGTACTTCATGTTCATTCTGATCCTGCTGTTCCGGCCGCAGGGCCTGTTCGGAAGGCGGTCGTCGTGAACGGCAACGAACTGCGCAATATCCTGCTGGCCGCGGCCGGCCTCGGGCTGGCCGCCCTGCTGCCGCTCACGGGCAGCGGATACCTGCTGTCGCTGGGCGTGACGGTCGCCATGTACACGGTGCTGGCCACAAGCTGGGCCCTGTTTTCCGGGCCCACCCATTACATTTCCCTGGCGACCGGCGCGTTTTACGGCCTCGGCACATACGTGGTGGCCGTCGGCATCGACACCCTGCCATACCCCGTGCTGCTGCTGATCGCCTTCGTCGCCGGCGGCGTCGCGGCCGGGCTGGTCGGACTGGCGACCCTGCGGCTCTCGGGCGTCTACTTCGTCATCTTCACGCTCGGTTTGGCGGAAATGATCCGCCAGCTCGTCACCTGGGTGCAAAACAACTGGGGCAGTCATCGCGGCCTTTACGTCCTGACCGACATCACCGAGGAAATCATCTACTGGGAATTGCTGGCCGCGGCCGCGCTGGTTTATCTCGTCGGCTGGTGGATCAACCGCTCGCGCCTCGGCTTCGCCCTGCGCATCATCGGCAACGACGAGGTGGTGGCCGCCCACTGCGGCATCAACACCGCCCGGTCGAAGGTGCTGCTGTTCATGGTGTCGGGCAGCGTCGCGGCCCTGGTCGGCGGCCTGCTGGCGCCGCGCTGGACCTACATCGAGCCGGCCATCGCCTTTTCCGCCATGCTGTCGTTCCAGGTCGTCATCATGGCCCTGCTGGGCGGCGCGTCGCGGCTGTGGGGGCCGCTTGTCGGCGTCATCCCGTTCACCCTTCTGTGGGAGGTCATCTCCGGTCATTTTCCCAATCAGACGACCCTGCTGCTGGGCGTCGCCTTCCTGCTGATCGTCTACGTCATCCCCAACGGTATCCTCGGCCGCCTGGAACAGCTCTATCGGGCGGCCCGGGAAGGGGCGGGCTGACATGGCACGGGACCGCACCGTTCTTTCCGTCCGCGGCGTCAGCAAGCGGTTCGGCGGCCTGGTCGCCGTCAGCGATATGAGCTTCGACGTCAAGGAGCATCAGGTCATGGGACTGATCGGGCCCAACGGCTCGGGCAAGACCACCATGATGAACCTGATCTCCGGCGCCCTGCGCCTGTCGTCGGGGCAAATCTCCCTGCAGGGCAGCCGCATTTCCGGCCTGCCGGCGCAGGAAATCAACCGCCGCGGCGTCGCCCGCACGTTCCAGTTGGTCCGCGTTCTGCCGACCCTGTCCGTCTTCGACAACGTCATCGCCGGATGCGCGTTCGGGCACCGGCGGCGCTGGGGGCGGGATGCCGAGGACCATGCCCACGACATCCTCGAACGGGTCGGGCTCGAGGCCGTTGCCCTGGCGCCGGTCTCCAGCCTGACCTACATCGACCAGAAGCGCCTCGAACTGGCCCGCGCCCTGGCCTCGGACCCCGAGATCCTGCTGCTCGACGAGTGGCTCGCGGGGCTCAACCCGACCGAACTGCAGACCGGCATCGAACTGATCAAGGACCTGCGGGCGGACGGCCGCACGATCATCCTGGTCGAACACGTCATGGACGCCATCCGCAGCCTGTGCGACGCCTGCGTCGTCATGAATTCGGGTGCCAAGATCGCCGAGGGATCACCCGGCGAAGTGCTGGCCGACGCCGAAGTCATCCGCGCCTATCTGGGAGACGACGATGCTTGAGGTCAAAAAGCTCTGCGTCACCTACGGCCAGCACCGGGCGCTGGAAGACGTGTCCGTGCGGGTCGAACCGGGCGAGATCGCGGTCATCTTGGGCGCCAACGGCGCCGGCAAGAGCACGCTCCTGCGCGCCATCGGCGGTCTGTGCGAAGGCAAGGTCGGCGGCGACGTCGTCATGGACGGCAAACCCATCCGTGGCCTGGAACCCCACCAGATCGTCGAGAACGGCATCGCCCTGGTGCCGGAAGGCCGCGGCATTTTCGGCGACCTGACGGTGCGGGAAAACCTGTTGCTCGGCGCCTTTTCGCAACGGGCGCGGGACAATCAGCGCAGCAATCTGGACCGGGTACTCGACCTGTTTCCCAAGCTGGCGGAGCGCCAGGACCAGATCGTCCGCACCATGAGCGGCGGCGAGCAGCAGATGGTGGCCATCGGCCGGGCCATGATGTCGAACCCGCAGATCCTTATGTTGGACGAGCCGTCTCTCGGCCTGTCGCCGCTCCTGTGCCGCGAGCTGTTCCACAATCTGACCGAGGTCCGCCAGGCCGGGCTGGGTATCCTGCTGGTGGAGCAAAACGCCAAACAGAGCCTGGCCATCGCCGACCGGGGATACCTGCTGGAGAACGCCCATATTGTCGGCGAGGATACGGCCGACAATCTGATCCGCGACACCGCGGTGCAAAAGGCCTACCTCGGCGCCAGCGCGGGCGGTCACATGGAACAGGCGGTGCCGGCCGGCGAGGAGACCCCGCCACCGCCACCGCAACCGGCTTCGCCACCGCCCCTGATTCCCGCCGGTCACGCCCGAGCGAGACATTCCGCCAGCGAGCTGATCGGCCGGAACATCGACGACCTGATCACCCAGGCCGCGGATCTCGATGCCACCCATCAGCCACCGGCACCAACGCCTGCGGACACCGGCCGTCCGGTTGCGGCCGGAACGGCATCCCATGGCGGCGACTTGCAAAGAACCCTGTCGGAGATCGAAGCGGCGGCGCGCGCCGCTCAGCGGCCCCGGCAACGGTCCGATACCGGCGCGCAGAAAACACCGAGCGCCGGTTCCCCACGGCCCAACCCCGACAAACCCAAGGTTCAGGTGTGGAAACGCCCGCCCAAGATTGAAATTTACCGCCGCACGCAGACACGTCCCGGAAAATCCACGGGCAAGCTGGTGCGGATCAAAGGAGACGATGATGGCTAGAACATTCGATGGCATGTATGTCGGCGGCAGCTGGGCCGCGACGACCCGTACGTTCAGCGACTACAACCCGTCGGACGGTTCGGTATGGGCCGAGGTGCCCGATGCCGGCCGCCTGGAAGCGCGCGCCGCCATCGATGCGGCACAGGCGGCCTTTCACGACTGGTCGGAAACGCCGTTCAATCACCGCGCGGAATACATGCTGAAGGCGGCGGAAATCCTGGAACGCCGCCGCGCCGACATCGTCGCCGCCATCCAGGCCGAAGGCGGCGGCTGGTTCGGCAAGGGCATGTTCGAGGTCGGTCTCGCCAAGGATGTCTTTCTGTCCGCCGCGGCGGCGGGCTACGCGCCGATCGGTGACGTCATGCCGTCGGAACACAACAAGATTTCGCTGGCGGTTCGCCGGCCCATGGGCGTGGTGTCCGTGATCAGCCCGTGGAACGTACCCCTGGTCCTGACCAGCCGCGGCATGGCCTTCGCCATGACGGCCGGCAACACCATCGTCCTCAAACCGTCCGAGGAAACGCCGTATTGCGGTGGTCTGCTGTTCGCGGAAATCTTCGAGGAAGCGGGCTTGCCGTCCGGTGTGCTGAATGTGGTGACGTGCTCGCGCGAAACCGTCGGCGAAGTGGGCGATGAATTGATCGAGAATCCACTGGTCAAGGGCATTTCTTTCACCGGATCCACGCCGGTTGGACGCCAGATCGCCGCCAAGGCCGGCGCCCATCTGAAAAAATGTTGTGTCGAACTGGGCGGCAAGGATGCGCTGATCGTCTGCGACGACGCCGATATGGAGCGGGCCACCAGCGCCGCCAGTTTCGGCAGTTTCATGCACCAGGGCCAGATTTGCATGTCCGTCGAAAAGCTGCTGGTCCAGGAGGGTATCTACGACGAGTTCCTGCGCCGGTTCGTCGAACGCGCCGCCAAACTGAAAGTCGGTGACACGACCAAGGACCAGGCGCACGTCATCGGTCCGTTGATCAACGACCGGCAAGCCCGGAAGGTCAAGGCACAGATCGACGACGCGGTGGCCAAGGGGGCGCATTTGGCGTTGGGCGGCGGTGTCGAAGGCCGGTTCGTACACCCGACCATCCTGACCAACGTGACACCGGACATGGCCGTTTATCGGGACGAAACATTCGGTCCCGTGGTTCCGGTCATTCCGTTCCGGAGCGACGAAGAGGCCGTGGCCATCGCCAACGACTCCATGTACGGCCTGTCGTCCGGCGTCATCACGACGGACGAGCGGCGCGGGTTGGCCATCGCCGAACAGTTGGAAACCGGCATGTGCCACATCAACTGCTCGCCGGTGAACGACGAACCGCATGCCCCCTTCGGCGGCACCAAGTCATCCGGCGTCGGCCGCCACGGTGGCATGTGGGCGATGGAAACCTTCACCGAAACCCGGTGGATCACGCTCGACCGCGGCGGACGCCATTATCCGCCGGTATTCTAGAAAAGGGGACGGAGACAATGGCGGACAACACTGCAACGCCGTCCTGGGGCGCGAAGAAAATCCTCAAGGGCAAAACAGTCATCGTGACCGGCTGCTCCTCGGGCATCGGTCTGGAAACCGCTGGACTGATCAAGAAGCTGGGCGGCTACGTCGTCGGCGTCGACGTCAACAAGACAACGGACCATGTCGATGAGTTGTACATCGCCGACCTGTCCGACGAAGACACCATCGATGCCCTGATCCATGCCTTGCCGTCGGGAATCGACGGTATCGCCAACATCGCCGGTCTGCCGCCGACCGCGCCGGCGGAATTGGTGCTCAAGGTGAATTTGGTGGGTCTGAAGTATTTCACCGTCGGCATGCTCGACAAGCTCAACGACGGCGCGTCCATCGTCAACCTGGCGTCGCTGGCCGGTTTCGGCTGGTCCCAATCCGTCGATCAGATCAAGGCGGCCGAATATCTCACGTTCGATGAGGTCGCGGAATTCGTCGAGCGTCACGGCGTCGGCAATGAGGGCGGCCGGTCGTACTTCTTTTCCAAGGAAGCGCTGGTCGTCTGGACCATGCAAAACCGTTGGACCTGGCGCGACCGCGGCATCCGCATGAACACCGTCAGTCCCGGCCCGGTGGACACGCCGATCCTGAAGGACTTTCTCGAAACCCTCGGCGAACGCGCCGAAGAAGACATGCGGGTCATGGACCGGCCCGGCGCGCCGGCGGACGTCGCGCCGGTGGTCGCCTTTTTGCTGTCGGACATGACCCATTGGATCCGCGGTACAAACATTCCCGTCGACGGCGGTATGTCGTCGCATATCCTGTGCGAGATGCACGGGCTGTAATCATGGCAGATCGAGGATAGAGACATGTCATACGCAATCGGTTCAGCAATCGCCATTGTCGTCGTCTTGGCAATCGCCGTTGTCGTCATGGCCTGGTTTTACGAACGCGCGACCCGCGAGGTCAGTCTGGTCCGCAGCGGCATCGGCGGCCGCCGGGTCGCCGTGGACGGCGGCATGGTCGCCTTGCCCTATTTTCACGAAATCTCCCGGGTCAACATGCAGACCCTGCGGCTGGAGGTCCGCCGCACGGGCGAGGATGCCCTGATCACAAAGGACAAGCTCCGTGTCGATGTGGGGGTGGAGTTCCACGTCTCCGTCATCCCGAACGAGGACGCCATCGCGCGCGCGTCGCAGACCCTTGGCCGCAAGACCTTTCAATCCGAACAGTTGCAGGCCCTGATCGAAGGTAAACTGGTCGACTCGCTGAGATCGGTGGCTGCCCGCATGACCATGGATGAACTGCACGAAAACCGGGGCGCGTTCGTTGCGGATGTGCGCGACAGTCTCGTCGAGACGCTCGAACGCAATGGCCTGGAACTCGATTCGGTCTCCCTGACGGCGCTGGACCAGACACCGTTCACGGCGCTCGATGAAAACAACGCCTTCAACGCCGTCGGCATGCGGATTCTGGCGGAAGTCATCGCCAAATCGAAGAAGGAGCGGGCGGAAATCGACGCCGACGCCGAAGTCTCCGTCCGGCGTGCCGCCATGGAGGCGACCAAACGCAAACTGCAGATCAGCCTCGAGGAGCAGGAGGCGGAAATCGCTCAGATACAGGAGATCGAAATCCTGAAGGCGGCGCAGTTGGCCGAAGTCGCCCGGCGCAAGGCCGCCGGCGAGCAGGAAGCCGCCCAGGCGCGCATCCAAATGGAACGCGAAATCCGCGCCGCCGACATCGCCCGGGAACAGGCCGTCCGCGAAGCCGAGATCATTTCCGACAAGCAACTGCACGAAGCCGAGATCGCCCGAAACCGCGAAATCGAAATCGCCAACCGGGAAAGCCAGATCGTCATTGCCGCCAAGGCGGAAGAGGAAAGCAAGGCACAGGTCACGGCCGACATGGCCCGGGCCGACGCGGTCAAGGCGTCCGAAGCCGTGACCACGGTGCAGCAGACGGCGGAGGCGCAGCGGCGCAAGGAAATCGCGCTCCTGGCGGCCGAGCAGGAGGCACTGGCGTCAGGGACCCGCGCCCGCCTCACGGCCCAAGCGGACAAGGATGCGGCATCGGACCGGGCGCAGGCTGCCCTGCATCAGGCCGAAGCCCGCAAGAGCGAAATGCTGGCCGAGGCGGAAGGCCGCCGCGCCATCAACAGCGCCGACAACGAGGTTGACGACCGGATCGTCGCCATGAAGGTCGATCTGGCCCGCTTGGAAACCATGCCGAGGCTGGTGGCCGAGATGGTCAAACCGGCTGAAAAGATCGACTCCATCAAGATCCATCAGGTGTCGGGTCTCGGCGGCTCTCAAGCGCCGGCGTCGGCGGATCGGCCGGACAAATCCGCCGTCAATCAGGTCCTCGATTCCATACTCGACATGGCGGTCCAGATGCCGGCCATGAAGAAGATCGGCGAGGAAATCGGTGAGTCGCTGCAGGATGGACTGGCCGGGGTCAGTAAGAGTAAGAAAAAGTCGGACTAAGCCGGGGACTTTACGCGTACAGACGTATGGGACTAGTTTGACCGCGGTTTGGTATCCGCCTCGCGGTGCGTTCGTGCGTGCGCAACATTACGGAATTGGATTCATGACGACCTTCAAAGCGATCGGCGATCAGAACAGCCTGACCGACGTACTGAAAGCTTTCCCGAGAAACTCCGCGCAGTTGTTGCGCCTGACGGACGACGTCATGGGCGGGCCGGGAGAATTGTCGAGAGGGGAACGTGAAGCGATCGCGGCGTTTGTTTCCAGATTGAACGACGTCGGATACTGCGATTTTTATCACACTTTGTTTTCCGAAATACTCAGTGGACCGATCGCCGACACCGACGAGAAACTGGCGCCGCTGATGACATATGCCCGGCATGTGTGCCAGGGCTCTGACGAAGGGCGCGACGCGGCATTTCTGGCTGCGCTTGACGCTGGCTGGAGCGAACAGGCGCTGTACGAGACTGTCGAGGTGTGTGGTCTGTTCAATTACATCAACTGCATTGTCCGCGCCGCCAAATTGCACGAACCGGTTGCACGGCCTGAGCCACTCCCCACGCCTGACGAACTGCTTGGCTCCTACAAAGCGATGGCGAAGGGCCTCGATCGGGGATAGTCGGGCTGGACGAGCAGCAGCCGTAACACCTTGGCGATCTGCTTGTGAGGTTTCCGGAAGGAACCGTCAGTCGCCCTTCTTGGTGACATGCAGTGACGCCACGTCCGCGGCATTGACGGCGCCACGGGACGGGTCCTCGGAACTGAAAGGCACGACCGGGCGCATGGTTTCCCGGCTGCGCACGGCCAAATCCTGGTAGGCCTTGGTGGCGGATTGTTTCCAGGCCATTTCCTTGTCCGACAGGTCCCGGGTCACCTTGGCCGGAATACCGGCGACCAGTGTCCTGGCCGGCACCTCGAACCCCGCCTTGACGAAGGCCATGGCGGCGACGAAGGCAGATTCGCCGACGACGGCGTTGTCCATGACGACGGCGCTCATGCCCACCAGGGCGTTCTCCTTGATGGTACAGCCATGCAAAACGGCGCCGTGCCCGATGTGGCCGTTTCTGCCGATGGTCGTGATGCTGCCCGGGAAGCCGTGCACCACGCAATTGTCCTGCAGGTTCGAGCCGTCCTCCATGACCAGCGGGCCCATGTCGCCACGCAAGGAGGCACCCGGCGCAACGTAGCAACCGGGCCCGACCGTGACATCGCCGATCACGACCGCCGCCGGATGCACGAAGGCGGTGGGATGGATGATGGGGGCAACACCGTCGATTTCGTAAATCTGGCTCATGTGATGACTGTTCCGGAAGTGAGTTACGCCAATTTGGCTGAATTTGGCACGATGACGCGCAACGTCTCATTGTTCACGGTCAATTCCAAGGGCAGGGTGCCGTAGAGCTCTCCGTCCGCCATCCAGGGCAGTTTAGGTCCCCGGTCGCGTTGTTCGATGAGAATGCGCCGGCCCTGGATGGAGGTCACCACGTCCAGGTCCAAGTGACGGCCGGAATAAACCTTGGGAAATGCTCTCAGCAGACCGATTCGTCCGATTTTGCCCGCAATCACGACATTCAGAAGGCCATCCTGATAGTCCGCCCGTGGGGCGATTTGCATGCCGCCGCCGTAATATCGGGTGTTGCCGATTGCCACGAACGCCACGGGCACGTCCAGGGTGCGTCCGTCAACATCGATGTGGACTTGGCGCGGACGAAACCGGGCCAGGGTCCGCAACACCGCCGCGACGTAGAGGGGATTACCCGACAAATAGCTGACGGACCGCGCCCAGGCCGCGGCCATGGCATCAAAGCCGGTTCCCGCGACCGTACAAAAAACGTGGCCGTTGGCCCGGCCGACATCCATATTCAGTGTGCGGCCCGATTCAATGGCCGAAATGGCCTCAAAAGGGGCGCTGAGATCATACCCCAGGTCCCTGGCCAGATCGTTGCCGGAGCCCAGCGGCACGATCCCGAGGGTTCCTCCGCAATCGACGACCGGCCCGGCAACGGCGCCGATCAGTCCGTCGCCGCCGGCGGCAATGACCGTCCGTCCGTCCGACAGGGCCTCCCGGGCCAAATCGGCAGGCGCGTCGGGAGCCGGAGACACGGCAATGTGATAATCAATACCGGATTGATCAATGTGTCGCCGCAATTCGGGTAATAATGCGCGGACCCGTCCGCCCTTGGCCGCAGGATTGACGATGACCGTTACGCGCGGCGCCATATTCCCCCCGATACGTTTCTTGTTTTGTGAGGGAGTATGATCGGGCAAAAGTCGCAAAGGCAAGAGGATTATCGGGAATTGGGTGAATACCGGTGTACAAGCTATTGATATTACTCATACTAGCACTTGTTGCCGCACCCTGGAAACCGGACGGGTCAGGGACGGAGAGCCGTGCGCAATCCACATTCGCGGACCCGGTGGACCTCAGACTCGTACTCGCGATCGATGCATCGGCAAGCGTCAACAGACGCGAATACGATCTGCAAATGAAAGGACTGGCGCACGCCTTCGAATCGGACGAAGTGCATGACGCCATCGCGTCGGGGCGCCGGAAAGCCATTTTGGTCATCGTTATCGAATGGTCGGGCGCCGATCAGCAACGCGTCGCGGTTCCGTGGATTCGAGTGTCAGACGCCGCGTCCGCCCAGCGCCTCGCGGATCAAATCAATGAGACACCACGGGGGTTCCGGCGCGGTTCGACGTCCATTAGCGGCGCCATCGATTTTGCGATCCATCAGTTACAATCCAGCCCCGTTCCGGCTGAACGATCGGTCATCGACATATCCGGCGACGGCCGCAACACGCACGGTGGAATCGTCGATATTGCGCGGGACAGGGCGGTTCAAGCCGGCATCGTCATCAACGGTTTGCCGATCCTCAACGAGGAACCCGACCTGAACGAGCATTATCAGTCCAGTGTCATCGGCGGAGAGGGGGCGTTCACGGTTCCCGCCAGGAACTACAAAGCATTCGGAAACGCCATCGTCAGCAAACTCGTACGGGAAATCAGCGGCAAATGGTACGGCGTATCCATACCTAAGAGGAAAAGACTGGCATCTGGGCCGAAAAACCTCACCAATTGAGATACATTTTTCCCAAAATACTGCGATTTTTTCGATGAATTGGCGGTCTTCAACGGTTTGGTAACGATTGTGAAGACAAACTAAACGCTCAAAGACCCAGCCCAGTGATCTAGATCTGGGATTTTCCATGGACTCAATGACAATCTCTTCGGAAACCATGCGTCTCATGGTGAAGAACTCCGGTTCGGCCGTGGCTCTTGAATCGCTTCACGGCGCCAAGGAGCAGGCCGAGCAATTACAGGCGGAGGCTTCGCAGAAGGCGCCGTCTTCGACTGAGCCGGATGTCGGCAACAACGTCGATATCAGCCTGTGAAACTCGGCGCTTCAGCGCCATTCCAAAAGCCCGGGGTCTCCTCGGGCTTTTTTCTTGCGCCGACAAATCCGCCAACGGAATAAGAGCGTTCTTGCGGGATTCCTTCGTCCCGCCTATAAGCACGCGTGGACGGCGTCTCGTCCGCATGCAACGATTCTACGAACAGCACTCGATGACCATGGATACCAGTACCGGCCCGGACAGTCCGGGTGCGCCCGATTTGTCGGTTGTCCTGCCGGCGCATAACGAGGCGGAAAACCTCGAGCAGCTGATCGACGAAATCCTCAACGCGCTGGAAGGCGTGATCGATTTCGAGATCGTGGTGACGGACGACGGTTCCTCGGACGCGACACCCCAAATCCTGGAAAAACTGGCCAAAAAGACATCCCGTCTTCGGGTCCTGCGCCACCGCAGGCAAAGCGGGCAGAGCGCCGCCATGATGACGGGTTTCCGGGCCGCCCGCGCGCCGTGGATCGCGACCCTGGACAGCGACCTGCAGAACGACCCGGCCGACATTCCGGCGCTGCTGGCCATTCTGGACAAGCCGGATACGCCTGAAAATCTCAGCATTGTCGCCGGGCACCGGGTCAATCGCCGGGACACCTGGCTGAAGCGCATCTCCTCGCGGATTGCAAACCGGTTTCGCGGGGCCATGCTGAAGGACAACACGCCCGACACGGGCTGCGGCCTCAAACTGATCAAACGCGAGGCTATTCTCAAAGTGCCGTTCTTCAATCATTTTCACCGGTTTTTCCCGGCACTGGTCATTCGGGACGGCGGACAGATCCTGTCCGTTCCGGTCAATCACCGGCCCAGGGAAAAGGGCAGTTCCCACTATGGGCTGCACAACCGGCTTTGGGTTGGCATCGTCGATATCCTGGGCGTAATCTGGCTGCAACGGCGGGCAAAAGCGCCCGTGGCCGACGAACTTCATTATCAAAAGGATTGACCATGGAAACTGCGGATATCTGGTTTGGCATCGGTTTCCTTGGCCAAGCGCTGTTTGCCTCGCGGTTCTTCGTGCAATGGGTCTCCAGTGAAAAGGCCGGCCGCAGCGTCATGCCGATTGCATTCTGGTTTTTCAGTCTCGGCGGCGGGGCAACCCTGTTGGCATACGCCATCTACCGCAAGGACCCCGTTTTCATCGTCGGCCAGGCCGGTGGCCTGTTGATCTACTTGCGGAACCTGCACCTGATATACAAGGACCGGGCGCGCGCCAGCGCCTCCTAGCCGGCGTTCGGTTTCCCGGCGGTGTCCTTTTCCCTGAAACCTCTCAACGGTTTCCTTCTCGCGACCCTCGTCTGGTTGATCATGGCCGCCGTGGCCATTACGACGCGGCCGATCTTCGCCGTCGATGAGACCCGTTACCTGGCGGTGGCCTGGGAAATGTGGTTGCGCGACGACTGGTTGGTACCCCATCTCAACGGCGTACCCTACCATCACAAACCGCCGCTGCTGTTCTGGCTGATCAACGCCGGTTGGAAGGTGTTCGGCGTCAGTGAGTTGTGGGCCCGCTCCGTTGCTCCGCTGTTCACCGTCGCCACCCTGCTCGTGGTCACGTTGACCGCCAAGCGGCTGTGGCCCAAATCCGACCTGGCCGGGTTCTGGGCGCCGCTGATGGTGCTGGGCTTCCCCCTTTGGGCCGGGGCGGGGTCTCTGACCATGTTCGATACCATGTTGGCCTTCTGGGCGGCATTGGGCATCTTTGGTCTGGTGCTGGCCACGGACCGGCACATGGTGATCGGGTTCCTTCTGTACACGTTGTCCATCGGGCTGGGCATCCTGACCAAGGGGCCGGTCGTCCTGGTGTTTCTGCTGCCGCCGGCGCTGCTTGTGTTCGTGTGGCGGCGCGAACGCTGGGATTTCAACGACTGGATCATCTGGTACCTGGCCTGCATCTTCGCGCTGCTGGTCGGTGCGCTCATGGCCCTGTCCTGGGCGCTGCCCGCCGCCAAGGCCGGCGGGGAGGCGTTCGAGAACGCCTTGCTGTGGGGCCAGACCGCGGGCCGTGTGGTCGATAGCTTCGCCCACAAAAGGTCCTGGTGGTGGTATGGGGCCGTCCTCCTGCCCATCCTGTTGCCGTGGACGGCATGGTTCGGTTTCTGGCGCGGCCTCGTGGCCGAGGGACGGCGGCCGGACCGCGGCACAAGGCTGTTGTTCATCTGGATCGCCGTGCCGCTGGTTTTCATGACCTTCATCTCGGCCAAGCAGGTGCAATACCTGTTGCCATTGTTTCCCGCCGTCGCTCTCCTGGCCGCCCGCATATTGTCGGTCTATCCCGCGCGAACGTTGGACGCCTGGCTGCCGGCGGGCCTCGTCGGTGTGCTGGGTATTGCTCTGATCGCCGTGCCCTTCATCGCCATCGACGATCTGCCTGCCTGGGTGAGCCAGGTTTCACCGCTGCCGGGCCTCACCATGGTCGTGCTTGCCGTTGGCATGGTCATCGCCGCGCGGCGGTCCGCCGCCAATGTGCCGGCACTGCTGACAGCCATCGCGCCGGTGCTGTTTCTCAGCCTACATCTCGGGGTACTGCCCTATTTGGCGCCGCTCTATGCCGTCGACCGAACCGCGGCATACGTGGCCGAAATCCAGAAGACGGGTGCCAATATCGCATTTTTGGGCAAATACCATGGCCAGTTCCAGTTCACCGGCCGTTTGCGACAGCCGATCGAGACCGTGCGGCACGAGGACCTGGATGGCTGGCTGGAAACCAATCCCGACCGGCTGCTGGTCGCCGTGGTCAAGAATCCCGGTGCCGAGACGCTGGATGCGACCCGCCACTGGACGCCGTTTCGCTCACGATATCTGACGGTGTGGACGGCGGATCAGGCGGTGAAACACCGGGATGCGTTGCGCTAACCGGCAATTCGACATAATCCCGCAGCAAATTGAAACTGGACCTTAACCGGCACCGATGCCATATGATGGCCTACGCAGGGAACAGTCGAGAGACCCGTGACACCCACCGAAGATCATAGCCAACAAGCGCCGCCCAAGGGGCCGGACGGCCAGCCGCAGATCATCATACCGGTGAAGACCGGTCTGCTGGCCCGGCTGCGGACCTATTTCCTGACCGGCATCCTGATTACCGCGCCGATCGCCATTACCGTGGCCATCGCCATCTGGTTCATTGAGTTCGTCGATTCCAGTATCGAACCGCTGGTCCCGGCCCGTTACAACCCCGAAACCTACCTGCCGTTCAGCGTACCCGGGTTGGGTCTGGTCATCCTGGTCATTTTCCTGACCCTGGTCGGTTTCCTCACCGCCAACTTCATCGGCCGCCAACTTGTGCGGTTCGGCGAGCGCATGGTGGAACGCATGCCGGTGGTGCGCAGCATATACGGCGCGCTAAAGCAGATCTTCGAGACGGTTCTGGCCCAATCGTCCACGTCGTTCCGCCAGTGCGTGCTGGTGGAGTGGCCCAGGCGCGACTTGTGGACCGTCGCCTTCGTCACCGGCCACGCCCAGGGCGAGATCGAGCGCCGGGCGGAAGGTGATCTGATAGCCATTTATGTGCCGACCACGCCGAATCCAACGTCGGGCTATCTGATGTATGTGCCGAAGCGGGATCTGAAGTTCCTCGACATGTCGGTCGAGGACGGTCTCAAGCTGGTTCTGTCGGGCGGCCTCGTCGTACCGCCGGATACGGCGGCCAAGGTGGTGACGTCCAACGAAGACACGCCGCAAAGCCTTCCCGACGACCGCGATCAGAAATCGGCTGCCGGTTAGCCGGCTTCATCCCGACTGCCAGTACTTCACGGCGGCGTCCCGCTCGAACAGATAGAGCAGGACACGCAACGCCTCTCCGCGTGGGCTGTTCAGTTCGGGATCGTTGCGCAGGATGAGCTTGACGTCATCCCGCGCGGTTTCCAGCAAGTCCACATGCACCGACAGATCGGCGAGACGCATGTCGGGCATGCCGCTTTGCCTGGTTCCGAGCAACTCGCCGGTGCCGCGCAGCCGCAGGTCCTCCTCGGCGATCAAAAAGCCGTCCTCGGTTTCGCGCATGATGTCGAGCCGTGCACGGGCGGTCTGACCGAGCGGCGCGGCGTAGATCAGCACGCAGTTGGACCGGCCGGAGCCGCGTCCGACCCGGCCCCGCAACTGGTGCAATTGCGACAGGCCGAACCGTTCGGCGTGTTCGACCACCATGATGGTCGCTTCCGGCACGTCGACCCCGACCTCGATGACCGTCGTCGCCACCAGCACGCTGAGGGCGCCGGTCGCGAACGCCGTCATCACGGCGTCTTTCTCGGCGCCGGTCATGCGGCCGTGCACGAGCCCCACCTTGCCCGGGTAGAGTTTCTCGAGCATGGCATGGCGTTCCTCGGCGGCAGCCAGGTCGACCAGCTCCGATTCCGAGACCAGCGGGCAGACCCAGTAGGCCCGCGATCCGGCCTGCATGGCGCGGCCCAGGCCGTCGACCACGTCGGACAGCCGCTCCGCGGGGATGGCACGGGTTTCGATGGGCTGGCGGCCCGGCGGTTTTTCCGTCAGGCGGGAAACCTCCATGTCGCCGTAGAGGGTCAGGGTCAGGGTGCGCGGGATGGGCGTCGCCGTCATGACCAGGACATTGATGGCGCCTTTGGCGCGGTCGCCCTTGGCCGCCAGCATGAGCCGCTGGTGCACGCCGAAGCGGTGCTGTTCGTCGATCACCACCAGGGCCAGGTCGGCGAATTCCACCGACTGCTGAAACAGGGCGTGGGTGCCGATGACGATGTGTGCGTCGCCGCCGGCGATCTGTTCGAGAACCGCCGATCGCGCCTTGCCCTTGTCCCGGCCGGTCAGCAGCACGGCGGTCAGGCCGGCCTCGGCGCACAACGGCGCCAGGTTCTCGAAATGCTGACGCGCCAGGATCTCCGTCGGTGCCATCAGGGCGGACTGGGCGCCGGCCTCGGCGGCGGCCAGCAGGGACATCAGGGCGACCAGGGTCTTGCCGCTGCCCACATCGCCCTGCAGCAGCCTGAGCATGCGTTGATCGGACGCCAGGTCGGCGTCCACGTCCTGCACCGCCACGGTTTGCGCGTTGGTCGGCGCGTAGGGCAGGGCGTCCAGCACGATCCTGCGCAACCGTCCGTCGCCCTTCAGTACCCGGCCGGGGGACTTGGACTGGCGCGCCCGGACCAGGGCCATGGCCAGTTGGCTGGCCAGCAACTCGTCGTAGGCCAGGCGCTTGCGGTCCGGCGTCACCAGCGCGATGTCCGAGGGCGAGGCGGGCGCATGCACCGCTGCCAGCGCCGTCCGCCAATCGCGCCAGCCGTGTTTGCTCTTCAGCGATGGATCGAGCCATTCCGGCAGGTCCGGCGCCAGCTCCAGCGACGCCTTGACGGCCTTGGACAGGGGTTTGAGGTTGAGACCGGCGGTCAGAGGGTAGACCGGTTCCACCGTGCGCAGACTCTCGAACTCTTCCAGCGGCGCCATGTGGTCGGGGTGGGCCATCTGCAGGACGCCGTTGAACTCGTCGACCTTGCCGCTAATCACCCGCCATTCGCCCTGGGGCAGTTGCTTTTGCAGGTAATCGCCCTTGGCGTGGAAGAACACCAGGTCGATGGTGCCGGTGCCGTCGCTGCAATGCACCTTGTAGGGCAGGCGCCGGGTCGGCGGCGGGGCGTGGCTGTCCACCTGCACCTTGAGGGTGGCGATGCGCCCCGGCGCGGCGTCGCGCAATTCGGGCGAATAGCGCCGGTCGATGACGTTGGCGGGCAGGTGCCAGAGCAGATCGACCACGTGCGGACCGGCCAGGGACTCGATACTCTTGGCGATCCGCGGACCGACGCCCGGCAGGGTGGTCACGGGCGAAAACAGGGGAAACAGAATCTCCGGGCGCATGCCCCAGTCTTAAACAACTCGGGCGCTCCCTCCAAGTGCTGACAGCAGGCGAGGAAGGCGCTATACCCTCCCGAAAGGATGAGGCATGGCCGAAGACGAGCAAACCCGGCGGAAACGCCTGAAATTCCGCAGTCTGTACCGCGGCAACAAGGAGCTGGATATCATCTTCGGCGCCTTCGCCCGCACCTGTCTGCAATCCCTCGACAGCGCTCAACTGGACCGCTACGAGGCCCTTTTGCAGGCGGAGGACGTGGATATCTACAACTGGCTCGTCGGCCGCGCACCGATACCGGCGGAATACGACAACGACGTCTTCGCCATGTTGCAAAAGGCGCATTTGGGCTGACATCACCGTGAAGGCGCTGCAGGACATACCCCGGCAGACGGGCCGGGTGAACGTATCGGGCGCGCCCGACGGCATGGACGGCTGGATCACCGCCATGCTGGCCGGGATCCATGCCGGCGGTGTCGTGCACGTCGCCCGGGACGACGCGCGTATGATGGCGGTGGCGGACGTCATCCGGTTCTTCGCACCCGAAGCGGATGTTTTGACGTTCCCGGCCTGGGATTGCCTGCCCTACGACCGCGTCTCGCCCAACCCGGAGATCTCCAGCGCCCGCATCGCCGCCCTGTCCCGGCTGGCGCACGAAAGCGACGCGCCGCACCGCATCGTCCTGACCACCGTCAACGCCCTGCTGCAACGGGTGCCGCCCCGCGAGTCGCTGCTGCAGTCGTCGTTTGTTCTGACCGCGGGGCAGGAGGTGGATGTCGAGGCCCTGCAGGGCTTTCTCGGCCGCGGCGGCTATCAGCGGGCCGGCACGGTGCGGGAACCGGGCGAGTTCGCCACCCGGGGCGGGTTGATCGACATCTTCCCACCGACCCTCGACCTGCCGATCCGGCTCGACCTGTTCGGCGACGTGCTCGAGGATATCCGCCGTTTCGACGCCGTCAGCCAGCGCTCCGAAGGCACGCTGCCGTCGGTGGCCCTGGTCCCGGTCGGCGAGATCCAGCTGGGCGAGGAGGCGATCAAGCACTTCCGGCAGGGCTACCGCACCCATTTCGGCGCCGTCACTGGCGACGATCCGCTCTACGAGGCGATCAGCGAAGGCCGCCGCCACGCCGGCATGGAGCATTGGCTGCCGTTGTTCTACGAAACGCTGGAGAGCCTGCTCGACTATCTGCCCGATGCCGTGGTCACACTGGACCACCTGGCCGACGAAGCCTGCGCCAGCCGTTTGACCATGATCGCGGACTATTACGACTCCCGCGTCAAGGCCGCCGAACTGGTCCGGCCCGAAGGCAGCGATCCCTACAATCCGCTGCCGCCGTCGGCGCTTTACCTGGACCAGGACGAATGGAATGCGCTGCTGACGGGCCGGACGACCTGCGCGTTTACTCCCTTCCAGTTGCCCGGCGGCGAGGACACCGTGCCGGTGTTCGATGCCGGCGGCCGCAAGGGCCGGGAGTTTTCCGCCGAGCGCAACCAGCCCGACGTCAACGTCTACGACGCCCTGCGCGAACACTTGGGCGATCTGGTGCGCGGTAAACGGCGCGCCGTGGTCGCGGCCTATTCCGCCGGCGCCCGCGACCGGCTGATGAACGTGCTGCACGACCACGACGTGCTGGACGCCGTGCCGGTCGACACGTGGGCCGAGGTCAACCGGCTGCCGCCCAGCCGGATCGCCGTCGCGGTCCTGGGGCTCGAACAGGGCTTCGAAACCGACGCCATGGCGGTCATCGGCGAGCAGGACATTCTCGGCGACCGCCTGGTCCGGCCGCGCAAGAAAAACAAAAGCGCCGAAAACGTCATCGCCGAGGCCACCCAGTTGTCGGAGGGCGACCTGGTCGTGCACGTCGATCACGGCATCGGCCGCTATGCCGGCCTCAAGACCCTGGAGATCTCCGGCGCGCCGCACGACTGCGTGCTGCTGATCTACGACGGCGACGACAAGCTCTACGTGCCGGTCGAAAACATCGAAGTGCTGTCGCGCTACGGCAGCGGCGACGGGCAGGGCCAGTTGGACCGCCTCGGCGGCGCCGGCTGGCAGGCCCGCAAGTCGAAACTGAAGCAGCGCATCCGCGAAATGGCGGACAAGCTGATCGCCATCGCGGCGGCCCGGGAAATGCGGCGCTCGGAGCGGGTCACGGCGGCGGAAGGCCTCTACGACGAGTTCTGCTCGCGCTTCCCGTACCATGAAACCGATGACCAAAGCCGCGCCATCGGCGACGTACTGGGCGATCTGTCGTCCGGCAAGCCCATGGACCGCCTGGTCTGCGGCGACGTCGGGTTCGGCAAGACCGAGGTCGCCTTGCGCAGTGCCTTCGTCATGGCCATGCACGGCAAGCAGGTCGCCATCGTCGCGCCGACGACCCTGTTGTGCCGCCAGCACTTTCTGACCTTCACCCAACGGTTCGCCGGCCTGCCGATCCGCATCGGACAGCTGTCGCGCCTGGTCGGCAGCAAGGAACAGCAGTCGGTCAGGAAGGGCCTGCAGGACGGCACCGTCGACATCGTCATCGGCACCCATGCGTTGCTCGGCAAATCGGTGTCGTTCCGCGACCTGGGCCTGGTCATCGTCGACGAGGAACAGCACTTCGGCGTCGCCCACAAGGAACGGCTCAAGGAACTGCGCTCGGACGTGCATGTCCTCACGCTGACCGCCACGCCGATCCCGCGCACCCTGCAACTGGCCCTGACCGGCCTGCGCGAGCTCAGCCTGATCGCCACGCCGCCGGTCGACCGGCTGGCGGTGCGGACCTACGTGACGCCGTTCGATCCGGTCATCGTACGCGAGGCGATCCTGCGGGAGCACTATCGCGGCGGCCAGACATTTTACGTCTGCCCGCGCATCAAGGACCTGGCGGACGTGGCCGAGTATCTGAAGGAACACATCCCGGAGGTGAAGTTCACCACCGCCCACGGGCAGATGCCGCCGGGCCAGCTCGACGACGTCATGAACGCGTTCTATGACGGCAAGTACGACGTGCTGCTGTCGACCAACATCATCGAATCGGGCCTCGACATCCCCACCGCCAACACCATGATCGTGCACCGCTCCGACATGTTCGGTCTGGCGCAGCTCTACCAGCTTCGCGGCCGCATCGGCCGGTCCAAGGTCCGGGCCTACGCCTACCTGACGCTGCCGTCGGGCCGCATCCTGTCCGAAAACGCCACCAAGCGGCTGGAGGTTCTGCAGTCCCTCGACAGCTTGGGCGCGGGGTTCAGCCTGGCCAGCCACGACATGGATATTCGCGGCGCCGGCAACTTGCTGGGCGAGGAGCAGTCGGGCCACATCCGCGAGGTGGGCTTCGAGCTGTATCAGGAGATGCTGGAGGAAGCCGTCGCCGCCGCCAAGGGCGAGACCGACGCGGAAGACGGCAAATGGTCGCCGCAGATCGGCATCGGCACGTCGGTCCTGATCCCCGAGAGTTACGTCGAGGATCTCAACATCCGCATGGATCTCTATCGCCGCATCGCCCGGCTCGAGGACCAGGACGACATCGAATCCTTCGCCGGTGAACTGATCGACCGCTTCGGCCCGTTGCCCGACGAAGTGGAACACCTGCTGAAGATCGTCGCCATCAAACGCTATTGCCGCATCGCCGAGGTGGAAAAGGTGGACGCCGGGCCGCGCGGCGCCACGCTGTCGTTCCGCAACGACCAGTTCCCCAATCCGGCAGGTATGGTCGAATTCATTTCCAAGCAGGCGGGCACATCGAAACTGCGGCCCGACCACACGCTGGTTTACATGCGCGACTGGCCGCAATCCGATGACCGGCTCAAGGGCGTGTTGTTCCTGTTGCGCAACCTGGCGGAGGTCGCCCAGGCGGCTTAGAGTGAGCCTCTAGTCGGCCGACGCGGCGGCGTCTTCGCCCTGTTCGCCTTCCTGGGCGATCAAATCGAAGGCCTGAACGAGAACGGACGGGTCCTGGGCGCCGGAAACCGCATATTTGCGGCCGATGATGAAGCAGGGCACGCCGCTGACCCCCATTTGCCGCGCCATGGTGTCTTCCGCGCGGGTCTGCTCAACATCCGAATCGTCCTGCAACAGACTGGCGACGAGGTCCGAGTCCATGCCGGTTTGTTCGGCGATGGCGGTCAGAACCGCCGGATCGCCGATATCTTCACCGTCGAGGAAATAGGCCTTGAACAAGGCTTCGACCACGGCATCCTGCACCCCCGCCGTACCGGCCCATTTGATCAGCCGGTGCGAATCGATGGTGTTCGGCGTCCGCGCGATCTTCTCGATTTCGAAGGCGATGCCTTCCTCGCGGCCCGCATTTTCGATGTGCGCGTAAATCTGTTTGGCCCGTTCACGGCCGCCGAACTTGGCTTCCAGGTATTCCCGGCGGTCCATGCCGTCCTTGGGCATATCGGGATTCAATTGAAATGGCCGCCACAGGATTTCGAAATCCATGTCGGGGCGCTGCGCCAGGGCTTTTTCCAGGCGGCGCTTGCCGATGAAGCACCAGGGGCAAACGGTATCGGAAATGATGTCTATCTGCATACCGGCACGTTACCCGTGCCGGATGGCCGAGGATAGGGGGTATCGATCACGAGCGCGCGAGCGCACGCCCGCGAAACGCCGGATATCAGGAGTCCACCGACTGCCGGGCCCGGTTGATCAGGGCCCGCGCCGTGTCCCGGCCATGGGACAGGGACGCCGAAGCGGCCTGTACCAGGACAGTAACGGAACGGTCCATTTCGGGAATGGCCAGCTCGGTGGATTCGATCACGCTCTTGATGCGGTGCACGATGTGTTCGGCCACTGTATCGCGCGTGTCGGGAAAGACGATGCAGAACTCGTTGCCGGAATACCGCGCCGGCAGATCCTCACCGCGCACGATGCAGGACAGAATGGATCCGATCTGGCGCAGCACCTTGTCTCCGGCCGCGTAACCGAATGTCTCGTTGATGTCCTTCAGTTCGGCGATGCGGAAGAACCCGACGGACAGGGCATGGCCTTTCTTTTCGCTGTCCTTGATCTGATTGGCCAGATGCGCATGCAGGTAGCCGTGGCTGTACAGTCCGGTCAGGCTGTCCGACGTCGCCAGGTGCATGGCCTTGCTGTAGATCTGCAGCATCTGCGACCGGGTCCGCTGGTGGCGCGCATGGGTCAGAATTCGGTTGCGGAATTCTCCGTCCTGCCAATTGGCGTCGACCACATCCGATGCGCCATGGGCATAGTAGGAATCGATGGTTTCGTCCTTGCCGTCGGCGATGACGATCAACGGCATATGGAACAGCCGCGGATTGGCCCGGATTTCCTCGCACAAACGAAAGGCATCCAGCCGTTCGTCGTTGCCGTGGACGATGATGCAGTCGTACCAGCGTTCGTTGAGAGCCGAAAGCGCTTCGAATCCCTGCGAACACACCTCGAGTTCGGCCGTATCGCCCAGGACGGACCTGACTGCGGAATCCATATTGTCGTCGGCCGTCACCAGCACGGCATTGACCGCGCCGTCGTTGGCGGCGGGTTCGGCCGCCTCGCCGGCGTCCAGTCCGAAAAGCTGATCGGTCTCGTTCCGGCGCAGCAATTCGTCCTGCATGGTGTTCAGACGGGCCAACGAATCAAGGCGGGACAGCAATTCGATTTCACGGAAATTGTCGGGCAATACGTCGTCGACATTCGCCAGGGCATCCGCGTCGAGCTCGGTCTTGCCGCTGATGTAAATAACCGGAACCGCCGGCGAACCGCCGTTTCCCTTGGTGGCTTGCAGGGCATTCATGACGGCGTCCGGCTTGCTCCGGCCATCGACGATGAGAATATCCGGCTGGGCATCCTGCAAAGACGCTTTCAGGCCGTCCGGCGTATCGGCAAACCGGCTTTGCACGCCACGCTTCTCCAACGTGCTCGCGATGTCGTTTGCCGGACCGTCTTCGGCCCCGACCACAAGAATTCTCTGGCTGTGTGTCATGGAAGTCCTGCCTCTGGGAAATCTTGTGGGAAACCTAGCGGTTGAGAGTTAACAAGATATTGTTTCCGGGGCCAGCGGACCGTACTTTGGCCGCGGAAACGCTGTTGCCGGACCGATTAGGCCGCAATGGCCGGAATTGCGCGAATGAGTTGAGGAGGCTTCGATGACGACACCCTTTGTTCTGGACGGAAAAGTGGCTTTTGTGACGGGTGCGTCGTCCGGTTTGGGGCGCCGGTTTGCCCTGACGCTGGCCAAGGCGGGTGCCAAGGTCGCCATCGCCGCCCGCCGGGCGGAGAAACTCGAGGAACTGGCCAACGAAATTGCGCAGTTCGACGGTCGGGCCATGCCGGTGACCTGCGATGTCACCGACATGGACAGCATCACGGCGGCCGTCGGTGCGGCGGAAACCGAGTTGGGACCGGTGTCCATCCTGATCAACAATTCCGGCGTCGCCGCTCAGAAGAAGATCGTCGATACCGACGAAGGCGATTACGATTTCGTCATGGATACCAACGTCAAGGGGGCCTATTTCGTCGCCAAGGCCGTGGCGCAGTCCATGATCCGGCATCAGATTCCCGGCCGTGTTATCAACATCGCGTCGGTCGCCGGCTTGCGTGTCCTCAGGCAACTTTCGGTCTACTGCATGTCCAAGGCGGCGGTGGTGCAGATGACCAAGGCCATGGCCGTCGAATGGGCCCGACACGGCATCAACGTCAACGCCATCTGCCCGGGCTATATCGAGACGGAAATGAATTCGGACTTCTGGCAGACCGACGAAGGCATGCGCATGATCAAGGGACTGCCGCGCCAGCGGGTCGGCGATCCCGGAGACCTGGACGGTCTGATCCTGATGCTCAGCGCCGACGATTCCCGTTTCATCAACGGCGCCGTCATCACCGCCGACGACGGACTGTCCGCCTACTGACGGATCATCTCCGGCAGGGCGCGGCGTTTGACCTTGCCGTTGGCCGTGCGTGGCAGGTGGTCGACGAACACCACTTCCCGGGGACATTTGTAGCCCGCCAGGTGCTCGTGGGCGTGGGCGAGTATTTGCCCGGCGTCGGCGTCGGCCACATCCAGCGGCACGATGAACGCGGCGATCACGGACACCGAATCCTTGACGCCCAGTTCGGTTACGGCGACTTCTCCGACCGACGGATGGGTGCCCAGCACGGCCTCCACTTCCATGGGCGACACCCGGTAGCCCATGGCATTCATCACGTCGTCGTTGCGGCCGTGAAACCAGACATATCCCTCGGCATCGATGGACGCCAGGTCGCCACCGGTAAACCAGTCGCCGCGCATGACCTCCGCTTCTTCCTCGGGCCGGTTCCAGTATCCCAGCATCAGCCCCGGATCGCTGCGGTGCACGGCCAGCAGGCCGACGTTTCCGGCGGGCAAGGGCGTGGGATCGCCCTCCGTCGGCAGGATGGCAATACTGCGTCCGGCCTGTGCCGTGCCGGGACTGCCGGCCCTGATGGCCGTGCGCGGGCCGGACGAGATGTAGGTGGAGATTTCACTCATGCCCAGGGCTTCAAAGAGTTCCTTGCCGGTCGCGTCGCGCCAGGCGTCGAGCAAATCCGTCGACAGGGCTTCACCTGCCGTCAAACCGTAACGCAGCGTCGACAGGTCGTGTTCGCCAATGTCGCAATAGGCCAGCAGTTGGCGGTAAACGGTAGGCACGGCGGCGAACAGGGTGACGCCGTGTTCGGCGATCAATTTCGGCCAGATACAGCGGTTACGCGGGCCGTTGTACAGCACGGTGCCCGCGCCCACCGCCCACGGGTCCATCATGCCGACGCCCAGGGTGTAGGTCCAATTGAAGGCGCCGGCATGCAACATCACGTCGTCCGGCCCGATGCCCTGCCAGTCGCGGCGCATGGGCGCGCGGCCGGCCACGTTGCGTTGCGCATGCAGCACGCCCTTGGGCCGGCCCGTGGTGCCCGATGTGTAGATCAGAAATGCCGGATCATCGGCCCGGGTGGCGGCGCAGGCGGGCAGGGGATCATGAGCCTTGAGCGCGGCGATGTCCGCCGGCCGTATGACGCGCACGCCGTCGGGCACGTGATCGAGCGGCAAGTCGTCGGACAGCGCTACGGCGGCGGCGCCCGAATCGGCCAGCAGAAACTCGGCTTCCTCGGTGGTCAACTGGCTGGACGACGGCAGGGCCACATATCCGGCGGCGATGGCCGCGAAAAACACCAACGCGTAGTCGCTGTCGTTGTTCAACCGGATCATGATGCGGTCGCCAGCCTGCAGTCCCATCGCCTGCAATCCGGCGGCAACCCGCAGGATTGCGTCGTAGAGTTGACCGAAGGTCCATGTTTCCGTCTCGGTATCGGCTCCGCCGACGACACGCATGGCGATCTTGTCGCCATCCGACGTAGCGGTTTCGGCCAGGCAGTAGTCGGTCAGATTGAGGTGTTCGGGCAGGCTCACCATCCGTTGCACCGGTCCCAGGTCTCGGTCACCTGGGCGCCATCCTCCAGCACCGCGTATGCGTCATACGCCGCCGCCGTCATGCAGGCGTGATTGGGCAGGATGCGCACCTTGCTGCCGATCGGCAGCAGGTCGCATAGCGAGGGCCCGGTCGCGCCGTCCTGTCGGCCGACGAAACCGTGTTCCTGGTGGGCGTCGAGCACGCGGACGCCATCAATGGGTTCGCAGCCATCCACTTGGCAGACCTGGCCCAGACCCTGCGGCGCGCCGAAGGCGTCGAGGCCGCGGTCCTGGGACAGCGCCAGGGCACCCGCGTCGATCAGCACCCGGTCGCTCTCCGGACGGTGGCCGATGACGGTCGCCAGCACCGAGATGGCGATGTCGTCCATGGCGCAGCAGCCGAGCCGCGCCTGATAGAGGTCTCCGAACACATAGACACCCGGCCGCATTTCCGTCACGCCGGTCAGGTCGTCGGCGAAGGTCGCGGTGGGCGTCGAACCGACGCTGACCACAGGGCAGGGGATACCGGCTTCCGCCAGTGCCTCGGCCGCGGCCACCACGCCGGCGCGCTCCTGCTCGGCAACCGCTTTGATCGCATCGACCGAACGGCAGCCGTACGAATGCCCGGCATGGGTCAGTACCCCAGCAAACGTGACCGATGGCGCGTCATGCAGCATGCGGCCGACCGCAACAATCTGCGCATCTGAGGAGGGCAGGCCGCCCCGGTGTCCACCCGTATCGACTTCCACCAAGACCTGGGGCCGGACATCCAACTCATCGGCTCGGGCGATGAGTGTTGTGGCGGCGGCGGCCGAATCGACGATCAGTCGGATATCGACCCCCTGGTCGAACAGGGGTTTGAGACGATCAAGCTTTTCGGCAGCAAATCCAACGCCGTAGGTCAGGTTTTTCACGCCATTTGCGACAAAGTACTCGAGTTCGGCCACCGTCGACACCGTGCCGCCGTCCGCGCCGAGGTCGGCCGACATTTGGGCGATGTGCGCGCACTTGGCCGTCTTCAAATGGGGCCGCAAGGCTACGCCGAGAGCCTGCGCGCGCCCGGCCATGCGTTCAAGGTTGCGCATCAAACGGCGTTTTTCGAGCACCAGGGACGGTGTGGGTAGTTCGGAAATCTGCATGAATCGCCTCGGCAATAAAAACCGGGCCATACAATCAGAATGATGGAAACAAGGAAAGCCGTGTATTCCGGCCACGTCGCCGATAACGATTCCCCGTTAACCATAAATTCGCCTTGAGGTAGAAATAGTAAAATGTTAACAAAGAGTTAACGAGTTTTGCGTCGATCGGGCGCAAACCAAATAGATGGGCAATAGGGGCCGGTTGGCGACAGCCGGAAAGGCGATGAGTGGATTGGCCGTGAACTTTACACCGTTGATCGTGACGGTCAGTCTGGCGTTTTTCTTTTCCGTCATCACGCTGCAGGGGCTGTCGTTGATCATCGAAGGCTCCGTCGCCAAACGCCTGCCAACCGTCTACAACCTGTCGCCCCTGTGCCAGAACCTCGGCGTGGCCTGCGCCATTCTCGGCCTGACCTTCGGCGACACCAACATGTCTTTGCTCGGCGTCGGGTTGATTTCCTTCGGTCTGGTCTCGTCATCGGGCAAGTTTTTCCCGCTGCACCGGGCGATCGAACTGCCGTTGCTGATTTCGGCCCTGCTGGCACTTCTGACCCTCGGCGCGTTCCGGTTCCTCTAGCCGTTTGGTCCCGGGATTTGATGGTGCGATCTTTTCTTTGCAATGGAAGGAGGCACTATGGGACAGGTCCTTGTACGACGGCGCCACGACGACGCACCCCATCCGAGCGGCAATACAGCGATCGAAAGCTTCGATCTCGGCGTTGAGCCGGATCTACGGAATCAACCCGAAGGCGGTTCATAGCCGGCAACGGTCGAAGATCGCAAAACGGAGCCAAAGATCCCGCGTTCGACCGTTCTCGGTGAAGACGGGGAGGCGCGCTTCGAACCTTTGGGGGGGCACGTTTCGGACAGGAGCGATTGCATGCTGAGCTACATCAGGGTTGGTTCCAACGATATCCCGCTCTCGGGGCGTTTCTACACGGCCATCCTGACTCCGCTCGGTTACCGGAAGAAGGAAGTGCCGAACGGCATCGAATTCGCCTTCCCGGACCTGCCCGGCCGGTCCCGCGGGCCCGCCGCCGTATATGTGGGGAAGCCATACGACGGGAAGGAGGCGACCGTTGGCAACGGCTCCATGACGGCCTTCCAAGCCGAGACGCATGAGATGGTCCGTAACCTTCACGCCGCCGGTCTTCAGGCGGGCGGCTCCGACGAGGGTGCTCCCGGCTTCCGGGCCGAGTACAGCGATCGCTTCTATGTCGGATATCTCCGCGATCCCCTGGGCAACAAAGTCGCGATCTTCTGCGCGAACCCGGCAGAGGGAACTCGGGGCCGCTGAACTCACCCTTTGAGCGGCTTCAAAGCAAAGCACGTCCTCGCCGACAAGGCCTACGACAGCAATCGTATCCGCAAGCTGATCGAAGATGTCGGCGCCGCTGCCGCCTCGGCCATACCCCCGGTATGGCCGTCACCGCCGGCCTCGGCCTTGGCGCCAATACGCTCCTTTCCATCTCGGGGGGGTGCTCCAGGCTGTCCGGTTGGCAGTCTACGATAACTCGCGGATCCTTTGATATGCGTTTTGCAGACCGGCTTCTGCGGCTTGCGGGCCCATGGCCAGACCCTTGGCGTAGACAAACTCGATATCCTCGATCCCAATCAAGCCGAGCGCCATCTTGATATATCCGGTCTGAAGATCGGCCGGCGTTCCCAGAAAGTTACCCCCCTGCGCGATGGCGACATACGCAGTTTTACCCTCCAACAAGCCAACGGGTCCCGATTCCGCGAATCTGAATGTCTGCTCAGCCCGCGTTACGTAGTCGATCCAGGATTTCAGCGTGGATGGAATGTTCAAATTGTACATCGGTGCGCCAAGCACCAAGGTGTCCGCCTCCTTCAATTCCGCGATCAAGGTGTCGGACAACGACAAGCCGGCCTTCTGCGCCGGCGTAACAGCGGCACCGGGGTCGAAAAACGTCTGGAACGTACCGTGATCCAGATGCGGGACAGGGTCCTGACTCAGGTCGCGTTTGATGTGCTTGGCGCCCGGCGCCTTGGCCAGCAAAGCGTCAGCAAGCCTATCCGCCAATCGTGAAGACTGCGAGTCGGCGCCCTGTAACCCGGCATTGATTTGCAGCAGTGTCTTCATGGGTCACCTCTTTTGATGTTTGAAATTCCGTGACGATGTCGATGCCCACAAATAATTTGAATTTCAGATCGAACAAAGTTAGTTATTATTGGTTTTTTCAATAGTTTGATCATGCGTGCCCAGCCTGGAACAACTGCACATGTTCGTGGCCGCGGCGGAAAGCGGCAGCTTTTCGGCGGCCGCCCGCCGCCTCGGCAAAGGGCAGTCGGCCGTCAGCTTGGGCATCGCCAATCTTGAAATCGACCTCGGCTGCGACCTGTTTGACCGGACGACACGAAAACCCGGCCTGACACAGGCCGGCAAGCGCCTGCTGGTTCACGCGCAAGCGGTATTGCAGCAAGCCCATGACCTGAGTGCCGCCGCATCCGGTGTTTCATTGGGCGAAGAGACCCACGTTCGCGTCGTCCTCGACGATGCGATTTTGTTACCGGCGCTTAGCCGCATTCTTGTCGAATTCGGAAAAAGGTTCCGCGCGACCCAGGCGGAATTGTCGTCGGCGGCCAGCCCGGAAATCCCCACCATCGTAACAAGCGGCATGGCCGATATCGGGCTGATGTTTTCGGAACAGAAGGTTCAGGACGGTCTCGAACAGGTGTTCATCGGCAATCTGCCGTTCGTTTCGGTGTGCCGGCCGGACCATCCGCTCGCACGGTCCAAATCGATCGGCGCCAATGATCTGCTGTCCCACAGGCATCTCTTGCTGCGTAGCGCACGGGGGAGCGTCCTGGAGCAATTTCCGCCGCTGTCGCCCGATGTCTGGTATGCCACGAGCTTTCACGCACTCCGCGAACTGGTGCTGCACGGTGTCGGGTGGGCCTATCTACCCGAACATCTTGTGAGCGATGCCGTTGACGCGGGAAAACTGGCGAGACTGAACCTGCGGTTCGAACACAAACGCTGGAGCCCGCCGGTGGAATGCGTTACCCGGAGGAGCGCGCCCATGGGACCGGCGTTGACTTGGCTATCGGAGAACGCCAGGAATATCCTTCCGTAGATCACGTCCATGGAAAACAACAAAAGGCTCCGGTGCACGACCGGAGCCTTTTCGTTTGCGTTTCGAGAACTCGTCAGAGGCTGCCGAGGGCCTGATCCAGGTCGTGGATAATGTCGTCCGCCGTTTCGATACCGATGGACAGACGCACCACGTCCGGACCTGCGCCGGCCGCAACCAGCTTGTCTTCCGGCAACTGCCGGTGGGTGGTGGAAGCGGGGTGGATGATCAGGCTGCGGGTATCGCCGATATTGGCCAGGTGGGAAAACAACTGAACATTCTCGACCAATTCGATACCGGCCTCGTAACCGCCCTTGACGCCGAACGTGAATACGGAACCGGCGCCCAGCGGCAAGTACTTGTCGGCCAGCGCCTTGTAGGGACTGGACGGCAGGCCGGCGTAGGATACCCAGTCCACCTTGTCGTGGCTTTCCAGGAACTCCGCCACCTTCTGGGCATTCTCGACGTGCCGTTGCATGCGCAGCGACAGGGTTTCGATGCCGGTCAGAATCATGAAGGCGTTGAACGGTGACAGGGCAGGGCCGATGTCGCGCAGGCCCTCCGCCCGGGCCTTCAGGGTAAAGCCGAAGTCGCCGAAGGTCTCGTAGAACACCAGGCCATGGTAGGAATCCGTCGGCTGGGTCATGGACGGAAACTTGTCGTTCTGGTTCCAGTCGAACTTGCCCGATTCGACGACGATGCCGCCCATGGAGTTGCCGTGGCCGCCGAGGAACTTGGTCATGGAGTGCACGACGATGTCGGCGCCCCATTCGAACGGCCGGCAGAGATACGGCGTCGCCAAGGTGTTGTCGACGATCAGCGGGATGCCGGCTTCGTGGGCGATGTCGGCCACGGCCTCGATGTCGACGATGATGCCGCCGGGATTGGCCAGGCTCTCGATGAAGATGGCCTTGCACTTGGGCGTCAGCGCCTTGCGGAAATTTTCCGGATCGGCCGGATCGGCGAAATGGGCGGTCCAGCCCAGCTTCTTGAAGCTGTGACTGAACTGGGTGATCGAACCGCCGTAGAGGTTCTTCGACGCGACGAACTCGTCACCCGGTTCCATCAGGGTGAAGAAGGCCAGGAACTGCGCGGCATGGCCCGATGAACAGGCAACGGACCCACGGCCGCCCTCGAGGCTGGCGACGCGTTCCTCGAGCACCGAGACCGTCGGGTTGGTCAGGCGGGAATAGATGTTGCCGAAGGCCTGCAGATTGAACAGGGAGGCCGCGTGGTCCACGTCGTCGAACACGAAGGAGGTGGTCTGATAAATCGGTGTTGCCCGGGCGCCGGTACTCGGGTCCGGGGCGGCGCCGGCATGCACCGAACGGGATTCGAAGCCAAACTCGTATTCCGATGACTCACTCATTCTAACGGTCTCCCTACATCAGTTTCTTGGGGGCGCGGACCTTGGCCCGCTTGCTCGATATCACGCCGGTGCTGACACCGCTCCAGCCCAGCTCGCCGTACAGCCGGGCGAATTCGATCTTGGGGCAGCGGTTCATGACCACTTGAAGGCCATGCTCCTCGGCATACTGGGCGGCGGCATCGTTGCGGACACCCAATTGCATCCACAGAACTTTCGCGCCGATTTCCACGGCGTCCTCCGCGATCGGGCCGATGAAGTCTGATCCGCGAAAGCAGTCGACCATGTCGATCCTTTCCGGAATATCCTTGAGCGTCGCGTACACGGTTTCGCCCAGAATGGTCTTGCCGGCTTCCCGTGGATTGACGGGAATAACCCGGTATCCCTTCTTCTGCAGATACTTCATGGCGAAGAAACTCGGCCGTTTCCAATTGGAACTGGCCCCGACCATGGCGATAATCTTGGTCTCCGAGAGAATGCCCTTGATGAAATCGTCCGCGTAATGGGCGTGGCGGTCCTGGGCGCCGTCGCTCCCTGCCTGCATGGAATTCGTCCTAATCCTACTTGTGGGTCCAGTCGGGCGGGCGCTTCTCGACGAAGGCTTCCAGGCCTTCGCCGACGTCGGCGGTGCACATGTTGGTGGCCATGACGGCCGCCGTGTGCTTGTAGGCCTCGGCCAGTTCCATCTCCACCTGCTTGTAGAACGCAGCCTTGCCGAGGCGGATGGCGGGGCCTGACTTGGCGGCGATCTTCTCGACCATGTCCCGCACGGCGGCATCGAGGTCGGCCGCCGGCACGGCCTTGTTGATCAAACCGATATCCGCCGCCGTATGGGCATCGATCAAATCGCCTGTAAACAGCATCTCCAGCGATTTCTTCCGGCCCACATTGCGGCTCAACGCCACCATGGGCGTCGAGCAGAACAGACCCATGTTGATGCCGGACGTGCCGAACTGCGCGTTGTCGGAGGCGACGGCCAGGTCGCAGGTCCCGACCAGCTGGCAGCCCGCCGCCGTGGCGACGCCATGTACCCGCGCGATGACGGGCTTGAGGCAGCCGACGATGGTCAGCATCATCTTGCTGCACTGGTTGAACAGCCGTTCATACGACTCGCGCCCGTTCATGCCCTTCATTTCCTTCAAATCATGTCCGGCGCAAAACGCCTTGCCCGCCGCGGCCACGACGACGACGCGAATATCGTCCTCGGCCGTGATGGCGGCGAATTCCTCGGTCAGGCGGTCGAGCAGTTCCCCGGACAGGCTGTTGAACTGGGCCGGCCGGTTGAGGGTCAGGGTCGCGACCGGTCCGTCATCGCTGCGCAGCAGGACATCCTCGGCCGGGGCGGTATGTGCGGCATCGGACATAACAATCTTTCCTTTCCGGCCCGTTGTCCGGCGGATCATAAAACGACTTGTGGCGATGCTCTAGCCATATCAACGTCTACATTGCCCTTGCGGAGGGACTTGGCTAGAGCAATTCCTCTTTAGATGGAATCCATTCTGTTTCTCGAGCGGCCTGCCCATCCACCAGGAAGACGGGGCCGCGCGATGCCGGGCATCGCGCA
>JANQFL010000003.1 GCA_028277845.1 Sneathiellales bacterium | reverse complement strand
AAAGCAAAAACAGATTTTATGAATGAGGGCGCCAAGTCAGTCCCGCTGCCGTTTTCGCTTTTAAAAACCGTCTTGTTATAAAACTCATCCAAAAATTCTTTCATGATGAGCATTTTAGAATCGATATTTTCTATCTGTTTTTTCACCGTTCATCCTTCCTTGCGGCATTGTTTGGTTTCGGATATTATCATTTCCGATATTTCGTAATCGTAATATTACTGTTTTAAAACGTGTTTGTCAAACTTTTTTTTCACTCACAATGTCCTTTACAAGTTTTTGTTGTCTTATTATTTAGGTTTTTATTATTATAATATATTAAATTGAATTATTATTTTTACCGGAACCCAGAGAAAATGATTGACATTTTTAAGTTTGTTCCTTAATATTCCGTTATCGGATTATCGGCTTTTGTAATTTACGACTGCGTATTTTTAAACGCAACGATGATTACCAAAGAGGAGCACCATGTCACAGAGCAACACCATCGCGCTGGATTTACAATCAGCCTATAAAGTGGCCGACATATCCCAGGCAGACTGGGGCCGCAAGGAGATGCAGCTGTCAGAAAACGAGATGCCGGGATTGATGGCTGTCAGAGACAAATACGGGCCCCAAAAGCCGCTCAAAGGGCTCAAGGTAACCGGCAGCCTGCACATGACCATTCAAACCGCCATGCTGATCGAGACCCTGCATGAGCTGGGGGCTGATATCCGCTGGGCCTCCTGCAACATTTTCTCCACCCAAGACCATGCCGCGGCCGCCATTGCCAAGGCCGGCACCGCGCGGGTATTTGCCTGGAAAGGGGAAACACTTGAGGAGTACTGGTGGTGCACCGAGCAGGCGCTCACCTGGCCCGACGGCAGCGGGCCGGACCTGATTGTGGATGACGGCGGGGATGCCACCCTGATGGTGCACGAGGGGGTGAAGGTGGAAAAAGACCCCTCCCTGCTGGAGCAAAAGCAGTCCCACCGGGAGATGGAGATCATCATGGAGCGGCTGGCCGAGAGTGTCAAGTCCGATGCGCAGAAGTGGACCAAGATTGCCGCAAAGATCCGGGGGGTTTCCGAGGAGACCACCACCGGAGTACACCGGCTGTACCAGATGGTGGAGGCCGGCACGCTTTTATTTCCGGCCATCAACGTCAACGATTCGGTGACCAAGTCCAAGTTCGACAACAAGTACGGCTGCCGGGAAAGCCTGGTCGACGCCATCCGCCGCGGCACCGACGTGATGATGGCCGGCAAGGTGGCCACCGTCGCCGGCTTCGGCGATGTCGGCAAGGGCTCGGCCGAATCGTTGCGCAGCGCCGGCTGCCGCGTCCTGGTAACCGAGGCCGATCCGATCTGCGCCCTGCAGGCCGCCATGGAAGGTTTCGAAGTCGTCACAATGGAGCAGGCGGCGCCGCAGGCCGACATCTTCGTCACCGCCACCGGCAATGTGGACGTCATCACCGTCGACCACATGCGGGCCATGAAGGACCGCGCCATCGTCTGCAATATCGGCCACTTCGATTCCGAGATCCAGGTCAGCGCCTTACGCAACATGAAGTGGGACAACATCAAGCCGCAGGTCGACCAGATCGAGTTCCCCGACGGCAAGAAGATCATCCTCCTCGCCGAGGGCCGGCTGGTGAACCTGGGCGTGGCCACCGGCCATCCGAGCTTCGTCATGTCCGCGTCCTTCACCAACCAGGTGCTGGCGCAGATGGAGCTGTGGGCCAAGGCCGAGGATTACGGCAAATCCGTCGCCGTGCTGCCCAAGCACCTGGACGAAAAGGTCGCAGCGCTGCACCTGGAAAAGGTCGGCGCCCAGCTCAGCACTCTGAGCCAGAAACAGGCCGACTATATCGGCGTGTCCGTCGAGGGGCCGTTCAAGCCGGAACACTATCGGTACTGATTGACGGTATTGGCCGTCGGCCAAGTTCCCACATCGCCGGACGGGGCGCACGTGCGCCTTGTCCTGGCGGTGAATCCCGCATTATGCTTGTAAAAACTACCTGAAGCGCGGCGCATGCGGGTTGAGCACAAGCTGGGATTGGCCCTGTCGGTATTCGGTGGCGCGGTATTGCACGCCACCTCTGCCCAGGCATTGGACATCGTCAACGGCGGCACCATCAGTGCCGGCGCCGTGGCCGTGGCGGCGATCGTCGTCGCCGTGGTGATCTACGTCAACGCCCGCAAGCGGGAAAAAGCCGAATCGGAAAAGATCGCCGCCCTGACCGCTGACAAGGTCGGCCTCGGTGCGCTTCTCAGTTCGGCGCCCGGTGCCTGCATGGGCTGGACCATCGACGGCACCGAAGTGCGGTCCGAAGGTGTCAGCGCCGTGTTCGGTTTCCAATCCGGTTCCGTGGCCTCGTTCGACGCCCTGATGCAGCACCTGGAGGACGTCAGCGAATCCCGGCTGCGCGACAGCGTCGCAAAGTTACGGGCGGACGGCGCGGCGTTCGGCACGGACCTCGACCATGCCGACGGCCAGCACATCGTTCATGCCGAAGGCAGCACCATGCGCGATCCGTCGGGTGGCGTGCTCGGCCATGTGGTGTGGTTCCGCGACGTCAGCCGCAACCGCGGCCGCTACAAGACCCTGCAAAGCGATTTCGAAACCAGCGCGCGCGACCTGCAGCGTTTCACCGAACTGGTCGACGGCCTGCCCATTCCCATGTGGCGCCGCGGCCCCGACCTGCGCCTGCGCTGGTGCAACGAGGCCTATGCCGCCATGTTCGAATCCGACCGCGATGCCCTGATCGGCCAGGGCGGGCGCGAACTGGTGTCGGGCCACGACCCCGAGCAGGCGGTGCGGCTGGCGGAACGGGCGCAGACCTCGGGCGAACTGCAGATGGAGCAGCGCTTTTTCGTGGTCGGCGGCGAGCGCCGGGCCTTTGACGTCATCGAGGCCCCGTCGGGCGAGAGCGGCGCCATCGTCGGCATCGCCCGCGACGTGACGGACCGGGAAAACGCCCGGGCCGAACTGGTGCGCCACCTCGATGCCCATATCGAGGTGCTGCAGAACGTCAACACCGCCATCGCCATCTTCGGCCCCGACAAGCTGCTGCAGGTCTACAACCGGGCCTATGCCGACCTGTGGCAGATCGACGAGGACTGGCTCGACGCCGAACCCCATTACGCCGAAGTGCTGGAGATGCAGCGGGACAACCGCCGGCTGCCGGAACAGGCCGACTTCACGGCCTATAAGCGCAGCCGCCTCGAGCTGTTCAGCACCATCATCGACCCGTACGAGGAGCTGATGCACCTGCCCGACGGCACGGCGCTCCGGCTCTCCATCACGCCGCATCCGTTCGGTGGCCTGGTGTTCATGTACGAGGACGTCACCAACCAGCTTGACCTGGAACGCGCCCACCGCACCCTGATCGCCGTGCAGCAGGCCAGCCTGGACAATCTGTACGAGGGCGTCGCCGTGTACGGCAGCGACGGCAAGCTGCAGCTCTACAATCCGGCGTTCGCCAAGATCTGGCATCTCTCCGACGACATGCTGACCGGCGAGCCGCACATCTCCGAGGTCATCGCCGCCACCCGTGACCTGTTCGACGAAGGCGACGACTGGCAGGACGTGGAAGACCGTATCATGTCGGTGTGGATCGAGCGCCAGGCCCGGTCGGGCCGCATCGACCGGCCCGACGGCACGGTGATCGATTTCGCCTCCGTGCCGCTGCCCGACGGCGCGCTCTTGTTCACCTATCTCGACGTCACCGATTCGACCCGCATCGAGCGGGCCCTGCGCGAACGCAACGAAGCCTTGCAGGCGGCCGACCAGCTCAAGTCCGAGTTCATCGCCAACGTGTCGTACGAGCTGCGCACGCCGCTCAACACCATCATCGGTTTCGCCGAAATCCTCGCCAACCAGTATTTCGGCCGGCTCAACGACCGCCAGCTGGAATACAGCCAAGGCATACTCGACAGCTCGCATCAACTGCTGTTGCTGATCAACGACATCCTCGACCTGGCCACCATCGAGGCTGGCCACATGGTGCTGGAGCAGGCCCCGTTCGACCTGCACGCTACGATGACTGGCATCATGGCGCTCGGCAAGGAGCGGGCCAAACAGCAGGGCATCGAACTGGTGCTGGAATGCCCCACGGCGATCGGCACCATCAACGCCGACGAGCGCCGCATCAAACAGGTGCTGTTCAATTTGCTCAGCAACGCCATCAAGTTTACCCCCGACGGCGGCAGGATCGTCGTCGGTGCCGAGCGGGAAAACGGCGAACTGCGGCTCTGGGTGTCCGACACCGGCGTCGGCATTCCCGACGAGGAGCGGGCGCTGATCTTCGAGAAATTCCACAAGGGCGCCGGCTCGGAACGTCACCCGGGCGCCGGCCTCGGGCTGTCCCTGGTCCAGAACTTCGTCGAGATGCACGGCGGCCGGGTCGAACTGGAATCCGACGCCAGCCACGGCAGCCGGTTCATCTGCCACATCCCCATCGAGAACGCGCAAACCGCCGGTGAAGCCGACGCCGCAGCCGCCGGCGATTGACTGTTGTTGGTTGAACCCTAAAGCCGGCCCGCTCCGCTTTTCTTTATATCCGCGTCCCGCGGCCAAGCCGGCCCTCTCCCCCGTCCCAACCACCCGATGAGTGTACCCTAGGGGTGGTTGGGACGGGGGAGCGGGCCGGCTTTAGGCGGCCAATAAAGAATCCCTAACTCGCTCCGGGCACACCCTGGGTGGTGGAATACTGGAAATGCAGTTCCTGGTCGGGATGGACCAGGGGGTAGATGGCGTGGGCCGCCATGGCGGTTTCGGCGAAACCCGACAGGATGAGTTTGAGCTTGCCGGTGTAGGTGGCGATGTCGCCGACCGCGTAGATCCCCGGTGCGGACGTCTGCATGGTCGCCGGATCGACCTCGATGTGATTGCGGTCCAGGTTGAGGTTCCAGTCCGCGATCGGCCCCAGTTCCATGGCCAGGCCGTAGAACGGCAGCAGCACGTCCGCGTCCAGGGTGCGGATATCGCCGTCCAGCGTACGCACCCGCACGCCGGTCAACCGGCCGCCGTCGCCTTCCAGTCCGTCCAATTGATAGGGAATGACCAGCTCGATGCGGCCGGCATCGGCCAGATCCTGCAGCTGCCTGGCGCTTTCCGGCGCGGCGCGGAACTTGGGGCGGCGGTGCACGACCATGAGCTTGTCGGCGACCTCGCTCAATGAAATCGCCCAGTCGACGGCGGAATCGCCGCCGCCGGCGATCACCACGCGTTTGCCGCGGAAATCTTCCCGCTTGCGCACCAGATAGAAAACGGACGTGCCTTCGTAGGACTCGAGACCGTCCAGCGGCGGCCGGTTGGGGCCGAAGGCGCCGCAGCCGGCGGCGATGACGATGGCACGGGCGGAGATCGCCGTGCCTTGACCGGTGCGGGCGGTCCAGCGGGTCCCGTCGGTTTCCAGTGCCACGACCTGCTGACCCAGCACGTATTGCGGCGCGAACGGCGCCGCCTGGGCCTCGAGCCGTTCGATCAGGGCCTGGGCCTCGATGACCGGATAGCCGGGAATGTCGTAGATCGGCTTTTCGGGATACAGCGCGCTGCACTGGCCGCCGGTCATGTCGAGGGCATCGACGACCGCGCAGCGCATGTTCAACATGCCGGCCTCAAAGACGGTGAACAAGCCGACCGGGCCGGCCCCGATGACCAGGATGTCCGTTTGGATGGACGCGTCGTTCATGGCAACTCACAATACTCGTTCTGTTCGGATCCCAGGAAATCTAACATGGATCGCCCGGGAGGCCGGTGCAAGCCCGGCCTGGGCATCGTGCCGGTTGCGGGCGCGATTGGTGGACGCTACAACGCCCGCATGAGTCATGCGCATATGGATATTTGCCTGACCGACGCAACGGAGGCCGACACGGCCAGGCTCGCGGCGGCCCTGGCGCCAGGGCTGCGGACCGGCGACGTCGTCGCGTTGCAGGGCGATCTGGGGGCCGGTAAGACCGCGTTCGCCCGGTATCTGATCCGGGCGCTGACCGGCGAGCAGACCGACGTGCCCAGTCCCACCTTCAATCTCGTATTGGTCTACGATTGCCCGCAGGCGGTCGTCTGGCACTTCGATCTCTACCGCCTGGACAATGCCGACGAGGTGTTCGAGCTGGGGATCGAGGATGCGTTTGCCGAGGGCATCAGCCTGATCGAGTGGCCGGACCGCATGGACGGCTCTTTGCCGGACACGGCTTTGATGGTTGACATTCGCGCCGGTGAACGCGATTCCCAGCGCACGATTTCAGTGCGCGGGGGCGCCGTCTGGGCCGAGCGGTTGGCTGAAGTGAAAAAGGAGTTGGGTCTTGAGTAACGAGTCAGGGCAGATGCCGGATGTCGCCATGGTTTTGGCGGCGGGTTTGGGCGTGCGGATGCGGCCGATCACGTCGGACCGGCCCAAACCCATGGTGGAGGTGGCCGGCCGCACCATGATCGACCGCGCCCTCGACCGTATCGTCGCGGCGGGTATCCCACGCGCTGTGGTCAACGTGCATTACCTGGCGGACATGCTGGTCGAGCATCTGAAAACCCGCAACGACCTGGACATCACCATCTCCGACGAAACCGAAGCGCTGCTGGAAACCGGCGGCGGCATCGCCAAGGCTCTGCCGTTGCTGGGCGATGCCCCGTTTCTGGTGGTCAACAGCGATACCATCTGGATCGACGCCTGGGAGGATACCCTGCGGCGCATGGCCGGCCGCTGGAACGACGCGGACATGGACGCCCTGCTTCTGATGCAGCCGACCATCCAGGCGGTGGGCTATGACGGCCGGGGCGATTATCAGGTTGGCCCCGACGGGCGCATGACCCGGCGGCCGGAAAGCGAGGTCGCGCCCTATGTCTTTACCGGCGTGCAGATGCTGCATCCCAGATTGTTCACGGATTGCCCGCAAGGGCCGTTTTCCATGAACCTGTTGTACGACAAGGCGGAGCAGGCCGGGCGCCTGTTCGGCCTGCGTCACCAGGGCGACTGGCTGCACATCGGTTCGGCCGCCGGCCTGGCCGAAGCCGAAGCGTTTTTGAAGGGAGGCTGATGACGGCCACTCGCCCCACCGTCTATTCGATCCCGGCCGGCGAACCGTTCGTCGACCGCTTGGCCGCCGGGTTGATCGAACGGTATGGCGCCGACCCGCTGACCCTCAGCCGCGTCACCGTACTACTGCCGACGCGGCGGGCGTGCCGCAGCCTGCGCGAGGCGTTTCTGCGGGTGTCCGGCGGCAAGGCCTTGTTGCTTCCGGCCATGCTGCCCCTGGGCGACCTGGGGGAAGAAGACGGGACAACCGTTGCGCCACCGCCCGGTCTGTCCGGTGCGGCGGCGGAAGGCGCCCGCCTGCCGCCCGCCATCGCTGACCTGAACCGGCTGTTCCTGTTGGCCCAGCTCATCCGCGCCCGGCCCGATGCGCCCGCCCGGCTCGATCATGCCCTGAGGCTGGCCGAGGAGCTGGCATCGTTCCTGGACCAGGTGCAAACCGAGCGGATCGACATGGCCAATCTGTCCGGCCTGGTGCCGGAGGATTACGCCGGCCATTGGCAACTGACATTACGGTTCCTCACCATCGTGACCGAACAATGGCCGGTCATTCTGCAGGAGCTCGGCGCCATGGACCCGGCCGCCCGGCGCAACGCTGTCCTGGAGGCCGTCTCCCGTGCCTGGAAATCCGCACCGCCGGCCACACCGGTTTTCGCGGCGGGGTCCACCGGCAGCATTCCTGCGACCGCCGACCTGCTTTCGACCGTTGCCCGTTTGCCGCACGGGGCCGTGGTCCTGCCCGGGCTGGACCGGGACCTGGATGACGGCACCTGGTCGGTGCTCGATCCCGTACATCCGCAATTCGGTCTGCGTCAGTTGCTCGCGCACATGCGCGTCGGCCGTGACGAGGTGGCGCCATGGCAAGGGCGGGACGATCAAACGGCCCGCAGAACGCTTGTCCGGTTCGCTATGCGGCCCGCGGATGCCGAATCAGACCATACCGTGCCGGAATTCGACGCCGGCAAAGCGGTGGAAGGCTTGACCGTCGCGTCGATGCCGGGGCCGCGCGAGGAATCGCTCGTCATTGCCCTGGCCATGCGCCGGACCCTGGACGAGCCGGGGCGCACCGCCGCCCTGGTCACGACGGACCGCAATCTGGCCCGGCAGGTCACTGCGCAGCTCAGGCGTTGGCATGTCGACGTCGACGATTCCGCCGGCGTTCCATTGGACCGCACCGTGCCAGGGGCCTTTCTGCGGCTGACCGCCGAAATGGTGGCGGCTGATTTTGCGCCGGTACCGTTTCTGGCGGCCTGTAAACATCCCCTGGCATCCGGTGGATTGTCGCCCGGCCGTTTCAAACATCTTGTGCGATCCATCGAGCTACTGGCCATGCGCGGTCCACGTCCGGCGCCCGGCTGGGACGGTCTTCGGTCGATTTTGACAGACGAGCCCGCGACTCCACCCGGCACGAATGCATACCTCGATCGCATGGCGGAGGCGTCGGCGCCTTTTGAAGCGGCATTGTTAAAGAAAGATACGAATGTCGCCGACATCGTGCGTACGCACATCGCTTTTGCCGAATGGTTGGCAGCAAGCGACGTGGAATCGGGGGCACAACGCTTGTGGTCGGGGGAAGCCGGCGAGGATGCCGCTCGTATACTCAACGACCTGATCGAACGCGGCGCCTTGCTCGGGCCGATGAACGGTTCCGAATATCCGGCGTTCCTGTCCGCCCTGCTTGCGCGGTCCGTGGTGCGTGCCCGCTACGGCCTGCACCCGAGGCTGAACATCTGGGGGCCGTTGGAAGCGCGGCTGCAGCAAGCCGACCTGATGATCGTGGGCGGGCTGAACGAAGGCACCTGGCCGGCGGACCCCGGCGCCGACCCGTGGATGAGCCGGCCCATGCGCCGCGATTTCGGCCTGCCCGATCAGGACCGCCGGATCGGATTGGCGGCCCATGACTTCCAGCAAATCGTCTGCGCCGGTAACGTCCTGCTGACCCGGTCCACCAAGGTGGATGGCGCGCCCACGGTGCCGTCCCGCTGGCTGGTCCGGTTGGAGACGGCTCTGAAAACCGCCGGACGGCGCTTGCCGGAAGACGAAGGCGCGCGCCTCCTGGCGATTGCCGAGGCCCTGGATGCGCCGTCGGACGGTGTAATCCAGCCCGTTGCGGCCCCGGAACCGCGGCCGCCGGTCGACGCCCGGCCGCGCCGATTGTCGGTCACCCAAATCGAAACCTGGGTGCGCGATCCGTACGCCATCTATGCCCGGCACATCCTGAAGCTCAAGGCCATGGACCCGATCGATGCGCCGCCCGACGCCGCCGGACGTGGCACCGCCATTCACGAGGCGCTCGATCTGTTCGTACGAGCGTATCCCGATGAATTGCCCGAGGACGCGGTTACCGAACTGGAAGAGTTCGGCAGGCAGGCGTTCGGTGCCATGCTGGACCGGCCGGGTATCGCCGCGTTTTGGTGGCCGCGGTTCCAGCGTATCGCCCGCTGGTTCGTGGAGCAGGAACGGGCCCGCCGCCGGTCCGTGCAGACTCTGGCGACCGAGGTGTCGGGCAGCCTGGTTTTGGACACCAAACCCCGGGCCTTCGAGCTGAAGGCGAAAGCGGACCGTATCGACCGGCTGCCGGCGGGCGGGCTGTCGATCATCGATTACAAGACCGGCGCGGCGCCGAGCAAATCCGATCTGGAAACCGGCTACGCGCCGCAATTGCCGCTTGAGGCCGCCATGGCGGCGGCCGGCGCCTTTACCGGCGTTGATGCCGGTGACGTCGGGTCGCTCAGTGTTTGGCGGCTGCGCGGAATCCGTCCGGCGGGCGAGATCACCGACTTCAAGATAGACATTACCGCGGTCGCCGAGTCGGCCCGCGAAGGCCTGCATTTCCTGATCGAGTTGTTCAACGATCCGACGACACCGTATTTTGCCCGGCCCAAGCCCGAGGTTGCTCCGCGTTACAGCGACTACGAACACCTGGCCCGGCTGAAGGAGTGGTCCTTGAGCCCGGGTGGTGGATCACCGTGAGCGCCGCGCCACGCAGCTCGAGCCGTCAATCGGCGGCCTCCGATCCACGGGTTTCCGCCTGGGTGTCGGCGTCCGCCGGAACCGGCAAGACCCATGTGCTGACCGACCGGGTATTGCGGTTATTGCTGGCTGGCTCGCCGCCAGAACGCATTCTGTGTCTGACCTTCACCAAGGCGGCCGCGGCGGAGATGGCCAACCGGATCCAGGCCCGGCTCGGCATCTGGGCATCCGTGCCAACGGCGGAACTGACCCGGCATATCCAACTGCTGACAGGGTCCAAGCCCGACACCGTCACCCTACGCCGGGCACGGGGTTTGTTCGCCCGCGTGCTGGATGCGCCGGGCGGTTTGAAGATCCAGACGATCCATGCGTTTTGCCAATCGACACTCGGCCGGTTTCCGTTGGAAGCGGACATTGCGCCGCATTTCCAGGCCATGGACGAACGGACCGCGGCGGAAAGCATGGATGCGGCCCGCGAACGCATGTTGGTGTGGGCCAACGATGACCGGCACGTGCGATTGCACCGCGCCCTATCGACCTTGATCACGCTGGCCGATGAAAGCCAGTTCACCGAACTGATGACCGTCCTGGCGTCCGACCGCAATCGTGTATTGCGCATGTTGGACCACTACGGTGGTGTCGACGGTGTCGCCGATGCTGTCCGACAGTATTTGGACGTCGACCCGGATGAATCGCCCGAGACCGTCTTCCAGGCGGCGGTACAAGATGATACCTTCGACGGCGCAGGTCTGGCCCGGGCCGCGACGGCGCTGGCAACCGGCTCGGCCAAGGATCAGGAGCGCGGTGCAACGATTCATAATTGGTTGGATCAGCCGGTGCAAAGGCTGGCCCTGGTGCAGAACGATTACCTGCGGGTATTTCTGACCAAGACCGACGATTGCCGGGCCGAATCAAGCCTGGCGACGAAGAAAGTGCGCGAAGGCGATGCGGCCGTGCTGCCGATCCTGTTGCGCGAGCAACGCCGCCTCTACGACATGCTGGACCGGCACAAGGCGGCTGCCACCGTGCAGTCCACGGCCGCCCTGCTGGAATTGGGCGCCGCCTTGCTGCAGGCTTACGAAGAAGAGAAATCGCGGCATGCCGTGCTCGACTACGACGACCTGGTGCTGAAGACGCGAAACCTGTTGCTGGCGCCGGGCGTGGCGCCGTGGGTGTTGTTCAAACTGGATGGCGGGCTCGATCATATTCTGGTCGACGAGGCACAGGATACGAACCCCGATCAGTGGGACGTGGTGGGGGCGTTGGCGGACGAGTTTTTCGCCGGTGAAGGCGCGCATTCGTCCGGCCGGACCGTGTTCGCGGTCGGCGATGCCAAGCAATCCATCTACAGCTTCCAACGGGCCGACCCGCAACGCTTTACAGATATGGAAGACCACTTCGGCGCCCAGGTTGAATCGGCGCAGGAAGCCTGGCAGCCGGTGGAACTCGTCGAATCCTACAGATCGGTTCCGGCGGTGCTGACTTTGGTCGATACCGTGTTCGCCGATGCCGTGGCGCGCGACGGCGTCGATGCCCGTCACGATATCCGTCATGTGCCGCATCGGCGTGGCCACGGCGGCGTGGTGGAGTTGTGGCCGACGGTCGAACCCCTCGAGGTGGAAAAGACCAGCGCCTGGCAGGTGCCGACACGCAGGCCGCAGCACGCCACCGCCAGCGCCCGGCTGGCCCAGCGGATCGCCAAGACCATCCGTCATTGGCTCGACAGCGGTGAGCAACTGACGGCGCACGGCCGCGCCATGCGGCCCGGTGACATCATGATCCTGGTCCAGCGCCGGTCCCAGTTCGTCGAGGACATGGTGCGGGCGCTGAAACATCGCGGCATTCCGGTGGCCGGTGTGGACCGCATGGTGCTGACCGAACAACTGGCCGTGATGGACCTGGTGGCTCTCGGCCGGCTGCTGTTGATGCCGTCCGATGATCTGACGCTGGCAACGGTGTTGAAGGGGCCTCTGATCGGTTTCGACGAGGACACCTTGTTCGATCTGGCGTACGGCCGTGGCAAAGACACGCTGTGGGATACGCTGACAGCCGGAAAGACCGGATCGAAAGTGTGCCGGGATGCCGCCGCGTTTCTGACCGATTTGTTGTCCCGCGTCGATTTCGAGTCGCCCTACGAATTTTTTGCCCATTTGTTGGGGCCGGAGGGAGGACGCGAAAAGTTCGTAAGCCGCCTGGGTTCCGAGGCCAACGACCCGCTCGACGAATTTCTTGGCTTGGCCCTCGCCTATGAACGGGAACATCCCCCGTCCATGGAGGCATTCCTGCACTGGCTCGAATCCGGCCAGGCGGAGGTCAAGCGTGACTTGGAACAGGGCCGGGATGAAGTGCGCGTGTTGACGGTGCACGGCGCCAAGGGGCTGCAGGCGCCGGTCGTCTTCCTGCCCGATACCTGCCGGACGCCACGCAACGAGCCGTCGCTGCTCTGGCTCGCCGGGGAAGACGCACGTCCGCCATTACTTGCGTGGTCGGGCCGCAAGGAGTACGAGCCGGCGGTCTTGACCGAAACCCGCCAGCAATACCGTACCGCCCGCGACCAGGAATACCGCCGCCTGCTTTACGTGGCACTGACCCGGGCTGCCGACCGGCTCTATGTGTGCGGCTGGGAAAACCGTCAGGGCCGGGGCACCGGCTGTTGGTACGACCTGATCTCGCCGGCCATGGAGCAACTGGGGACATCGGTCACGTTGACGTTCGGCGGCGAAGGCCTGCGCTATGAGATGGCGCAAACGGCCGAGGTCAGCGGTCCGGGCCGGGAGGCCGACGGGCGGCCTGCCGGCGACGAAACGATCCCCGGATGGGCCACCGTCGAGCCGCAACCGGAGCCGACGCCGGCCAAGCCGTTGGCGCCGTCGCGGCCGGACTTAACCGATCCGCCGGCGGCCAGTCCGTTGGACCGTCCGGACGAGCCCAAACGCTTCCTGCGTGGCGTACTGATTCACGAACTGCTTGAGGTCCTGCCCGCGCACGAGAAAGCGGATCGTGTCGCTGCGGCGGACCGTCACCTGGCGGTGCGTGGCGCCGACCTGACGGATGACGCACGCGAAGAACTGGTGCGGGAAGTGGTCGGGGTCCTGGACAGCCCGGCCTTCGCCGAACTGTTCGGGCCGTCCAGCCAGGCCGAGGTGCCGGTCACCGGCCTGGTCGGCGGCGTGGCCGTATCCGGTCAGATCGACCGCCTCGTGGTGCGGGACCAGGACGTCATTGTCGTCGATTTCAAGAGCAACCGCCCGCCGCCTACCGAAGCGTCCGCGGTCGCGCCGGCCTACCTGCGGCAAATGGCCCTATACCGGGAGCTGCTCAGGCAGATTTTCCCTGGCAGGACCGTCCGTTGTGTCCTGTTGTGGACGTTCGGACCGTACCTCATGCCGATCGATGACACACTTTTGGACCGTGCCCTGACTTGACGGGCCGCCTTCACCCCCATACATTTTTAACCAATGACCGGTTGGCGTAGCGCCGGTTTTCCCACATTGACAACGATTGGATTGCGCTAATGGCAACAAATGCAGTCGGCGACGACAACTTTGATAACGATGTTCTCCAGGCTTCCGGACCGGTTCTGGTAGATTTCTGGGCGGAATGGTGCGGCCCCTGCAAACAGATCGCGCCGGCACTGGAAGAAATCTCTACCGAAATGTCCGATCGTCTGACGGTCGTGAAGATCAATATCGACGAAAATCCCAATACCCCGTCCAAATACGGCGTGCGCGGAATTCCGACGATGATGGTGTTCAAGGACGGCCAGGTTGCCGGCACGAAGGTCGGCGCTTTGCCCAAGGGCAAGATCGTCGACTGGGTCGAATCCGTAATCTGATCTCCGATACGTCGCCGGCGCAAGCCGGCAGGCACAACGAAACGCCGCACCGACGCTCCCCGGTGCGGCGTTTTTTTATGGCCTTTACCATAAATTACCGTTTTGGCAATATTCTGGCGCATTCTATTACCGGAAAAATTGCTATGCGCATTGACGAATTTCTCCGCGACAGCGGCATGAGCCTTTCCGCCTTCGCCCAGAAAGCCGGCGTGTCGGAAGCCGCCATGAGCCGCTATGCCTCGGGCAAACGCATGCCCCGTCCGGCCGTGCTGCGCCGCATCGTCGACGCCTCGGGCGGCATGATCCAGGCCAACGATATTCTGGCGGGTCTCGAAGGCGCGGCCGGCGGCGGCGAATCGGGCAACCAGGCGTTGCTCGATACGGTGCGGACCGTGGACCTGGTCCTGCCCGATCTTTCGGGCATCGTCAGGGGGAAACGGGTGCCGCCGGATGCCATGCCGGCGGTGATGGAACGCGGCCTCAATCTCTGTGCCTCGGTGTTCGCCCTCGACTCGGCCGGCGAGAATGTCGAGGAAAGCGGCCTGGTGATGTCGTCGGGCGATGCCGACAACTTGCTGGTGCCGGCCGATGGCCGGGCTCTACCTGTGCCGTGGGCGAAGGAACCGACGGCGCAAATGCTGATGACCATGACCGAACCCGACGGTACGCCGTTCTACGGCGATCCGCGTCATGCGCTGGAAGCGGTGGTGGCCCGTTTCGCCGAACTGGAATTGACGCCGGTGGCGGCGCTGGAGCCCGAATTCTATCTGCTCGACCGCAACCGTAACGCCCGTGGCATGGCCCAGCCGGTGGCCTCGGCCGATACGGGGCGGCCGGAACACCAGATCCAGGTCTACAGTCTGAACGACCTGGACGACCGGGCGGATTTTCTGGCCGATGTACACGGCGCCTGCCGGGACCAGGGCCTGCCCGCACGCAGCACGCTATCGGAGTACGGGCCCGGCCAGTACGAAGTCAATCTGAGCCACAGCGACGACCCGGTGGCCGTGGCCGACCACACCGTGCTGCTCAAGCGCACCATCAAGGGCGTAGCGCGAAGCCACGGCATGGACGCCACATTCATGGCCAAGCCGTTCGGCAACCAGGCGGGCAGCGGCCTGCATGTGCATGTCAGCTTGGTCGACAAGCGTGGCCGCAATGTGTTCACGGGCGATGGCGACGATCCGGCCAGCCCCGTAATGCGCCATGCGATCGGCGGCTTGCGTGCGACCATGGCCGAAACCATGGCGCTGATCGCGCCCAACGCCAACTCCTACCGGCGCTTTCAGGCCGGGTCCTACGCACCGCTGGCGCCGACCTGGGGGATCGACAACCGCACGGTCAGTCTGCGCGTGCCCATGGGACCGCCGGAATCCCGCCGCATCGAACACCGGGTGGCCGGCGCCGACGCCAACCCTTACCTGACCATGGCCGTGGTGTTGGCCGGCATTCACCACGGCATCGTCAACAAGATCGATCCCGGCCCGCCCGTCAGCGGCAACGCCTATGAAAAAGTTCCGCCCAGTTTGCCGCGGCGCTGGAGCGAGGCCTTGGATGCGCTGGAACAGGCAACCGTCTTGCCGGACTATTTCGATCCGCGCTTGCTGACGCTGTACGGCGCCTGCAAGCGGGTCGAAATGGCGCGTTTCGAGGCCCGGGTCACGCCCTGGGAGCACGACCTCTACCTGCCGGTGATGTGATTCCGTCAGGCGTGATCGGCGAGGATTTTGCCGGCCAGATAAAGCGATCCGCAAATCAACACCTGTACCGGAGTCGTTCCGGCTTCGCGGGCAATGGCGGCCACCGCTCCCGCCGGGCTGTCCGCGCAGTCGGCGGCAAAACCGATCCGTGAAGCCACACCGCGGATATGCTCCGCCGGGAACGAGGCTGCTTCACCGGGTATGGCGATACACTGCATGGACCGGACATACGGCGCCAACGGTGTAAGGAAGTCGTCGGGTTCCTTGCTGTTGAGCATACCGGCGACGAGATGCAGGGGCCTGTTCCTGGCGGCTTCGGGCCGGCCGCCGCCGAGAATGGCGGCGAGGGCCTCGCCGGCGGCACCGTTGTGTCCGCCGTCCAGCCACAACTCGCTGCCCCGTGGCAGCAAATCCAACAGCGGCCCGCGGGTCAGCCGCTGCATGCGGGCGGGCCAGGAGACCGTGGTCATACCGCGCGCGAAGGCGGTGTCGTCGAGTTTCAAGTGCGGCAAGAGGCTCAATGCCTTCACGGCGCAACCGGCATTGTGGATCTGGTGCGCCCCGGGCAAGGCGGGCCGGGGTAAATCGTGGACTATTGCGCCGTCCGACCAGCGGAACCCCGCATCCGTTAGGGATTCGGTCCATGCATCGCCGGACCGATGCAGCGGGGCACCGACCTCGGACGCCCGCGCTGCGATCGCGGCCATGGCGGCATCGGGCTGGCCGGCGATCACGGCCGGCACGCCGGCTTTCAGGATGCCCGCCTTCTCGGCGGCGATGCCGCCCAGGTCATCGCCGAGATACTGGTGATGGTCGTGCGACACCGGCGTGATGACGGTCATCACGGGCCGGTCGATGACATTGGTGGCGTCGAGCCGGCCGCCGAGACCGGTCTCCAGTAGCAGGATGTCGGCGGGGTGGCGGCTGAAGGCGACAAAGGCCGCGGCGGTCGTGATCTCGAAATAGGTGATGGGATCGGGGCCGTTGGCCTGTTCGCATTCCTCGAGGATTCGGGCCAGCGCGTCCTCGCCGATCAGTTCGCCGCCGCCGGGCGCGGCCAGGCGGATGCGTTCGTTGAACCGCACCAGGTGGGGCGAGGTGTAGACATGCACACCGTAACCCGCGGCTTCCAGGATGGCGCGCATATAGGCGATGACCGAGCCCTTGCCGTTGGTGCCGGCGACGTGGATGACCGGCGGTAGATTCCGGTGCGGGTCGCCCAGCTTGCCCAGCAGCCCGTACATCCGGCCGAGCGACAGGTCGATGGACTTGGGATGCAGCGCCATCAGGCGCTGCAGGATGGGGTCAGTCCTGCCCGGGCTCGTCGGCGACGGCGTCATCGCCCGCATCCGCGTGTTCGAGGGCCGGCGGTATGACCACCTGATCGGGCATGTGCACCACTTCGGCCTTGGGCTGGACGTTGAGCAGCAGATCGAGCAGGCGGATCAGCGTGTCGCGCATTTCGTGACGATGCACCACCATGTCGATCATGCCGTGATCGAGCAGGTATTCCGAACGCTGGAAGCCGTCCGGCAGGGTTTCGCGGATGGTCTGCTCGATCACCCGCGGGCCGGCGAAACCGATCAACGCGTCCGGCTCGGCCACGGTGATGTCGCCCAGCATGGCATAGGACGCCGTGACGCCGCCGGTGGTCGGGTCGGTCAGTACCACGATGTAGGGCAGGTTGGCTTCGCGCACCCGCTGCACGGCGATGACCGTGCGCGGCATCTGCATCAGTGAGAGAATGCCTTCCTGCATGCGCGCGCCGCCGGCGGCGGCGAAGACGATCAGCGGCGATTCCTGCAACACCGCCAGTTTGGCGGCGGCGATCAATGCCTCGCCGGCGGCCAGGCCCATGGATCCCCCCATGAAGGCGAAGTCCTGCGCGGCAATGACGGTCTGGATGCCGCCCAGTTCGCCGTGGGCCACCAGCACGGCGTCGGGTTCGCCGGTCTTGGCCCGGTTTTCCTTCAGACGGTCGGTGTATTTCTTGCTGTCGCGGAACTTCAGCGGGTCCGGCGTCACCTCGGGCAGTTCGATCTGCGTGTACTCGCCTTCGTCGAACAGGGCCTTGAAGCGCTCCTTGGGCGAAATGCGCATGTGGTGGCCGCAATGGGGGCAGACCTTGTCCGCCGCCGCCAGGTCGCGGTGGAAGATCATCTGCCCGCACTTGGGGCATTTGTGCCAGAGATTGTCCGGCGTATCGTCCCGGCGGCCGAGCGCCCGGATTTTCGGAAGAACCTTGTTTGTCAGCCAGTTCAAGGCAGTCTCCTCGTTACGGGCGCCTAGTTACGCGAAACGCCGCGTACGCCGGCGGCCAGGTCGCGCACCAGCGACAATACGGCATCGACCGGGTCCCCGCCATCGGCATGGGCCGCGGCCACCCGCTTGACCAGCGCCGTGCCGACCACGGCGGCGTCGGCATTCTGGGCGATCGTCGCCGCCTGTTCCGGCGTGGTGATGCCGAACCCCACGGCGACCGGCAGATCGGTGTGCTGGCGCAACCGGTCCACCGCCGCCCGCACCTGGTCGGTATCCGGCGCCGCGGTGCCGGTAATGCCGGTGATCGACACGTAATACACAAAGCCTGTCGCGTTTTGCATCACCGCCGGCAGGCGGGCGTCGTCGGTGGTGGGCGTCGCCAGGCGAATGAAGTTGACCCCGGCCTTGAGCGCCGGCAGGCACAGCTCGTCGTCTTCTTCCGCCGGCAGATCGACGATGATCAAGCCATCCACGCCGGCGGCCTTGGCATCCGTCAGGAACGTGTCGACGCCGTAATTGTAGATGGGGTTGTAGTAGCCCATCAGGATGATCGGCGTGTCGGCTTCGCCTTCGCGAAATGCCCGCACCAGCTCGAGCGATTTCTTCAGCGTCGTGCCGGCGGCCAGGGCGCGCAGGCCGGCCTCCTGGATGGCGGGGCCGTCGGCCATGGGGTCGGTGAACGGCACGCCCAGTTCGATCAGGTCGGCGCCGGCTTCGGGCAGGCCCTTGACGATGGACAGCGCGGTCTCCAGATCCGGGTCGCCCGCCATCAGGTACGTGACCAGGCCCGGCCGGCCGGCCGCTTTCAGGTCGGCGAAGCGGCGGTCGATGCGTGTCGGTTCGGTACTGCCGCTCACAGATCTTCTCCCAGGGCGTCGGCCACGGTGAAGACATCCTTGTCGCCGCGTCCGCACATATTCATCACCAGGATGTGGTCCTTGGGCAGGTCCGGTGCAATACGCATGACGTGGGACAAAGCGTGGGACGGTTCGAGGGCGGGGATGATGCCTTCCAGCTTGCAGCACAGTTGGAAGGCTTCCAGGGCGCCCTTGTCCGTGGCGGAGACATATTCGACCCGGCCCGTGTCGTGCAGCCAGGCGTGTTCCGGTCCGATGCCGGGATAGTCCAGGCCGGCGGAGATGGAATGGGCCTCGATGATCTGGCCGTCATCGTCCTGCAGCAGATAGGTACGGTTGCCGTGCAGCACGCCTGGGCGGCCGCCGGTCAGGCTGGCCGCGTGCTGGCCGGATTCGATGCCGTGGCCGGCGGCCTCGACGCCGATGATGCGCACGTCCGCGTCGTCGAGGAACGGATGGAACAGGCCCATGGCGTTGGACCCGCCACCGATGCAGGCCACCAGCGTATCGGGCAGCCGGCCTTCCCGTTTCATCATCTGTTCCTTGACTTCGTCGCCGATGACCGACTGGAAGTCGCGCACCAGTTCCGGATAGGGATGCGGCCCCGCCACCGTGCCGATGATGTAGAAGGTATCGGCCACGTTGGTCACCCAGTCGCGCAGGGCCTCGTTCATGGCGTCCTTCAGGGTGCGCGATCCTGACGTGACAGGCACCACTTCGGCGCCCAGCAGCCGCATGCGGAAGACATTGGGCTTTTGCCGCTCGATATCGGTCTCGCCCATATACACGACACACGGCAATCCGAAACGGGCGGCGACGGTCGCCGTCGCCACGCCGTGCTGGCCGGCGCCGGTTTCGGCGATGATGCGGGTCTTGCCCATGCGCCTGGCCAGCAGGATCTGGCCCATGCAATTGTTGATCTTGTGGGCGCCGGTGTGGTTCAGCTCGTCGCGCTTGAAGTAGATTTTCGCCCCGCCCAGATGCTCGGTCAGGCGTTCGGCGAAGTAGAGCGGGCTGGGACGGCCGACGTAATGGGCGAGATAGTCGTCCAGCTCGGCCTTGAACGACGGGTCGTTCTTGGCGTCGGTGTACGCCTTTTCCAGGTCCAGGATCAGCGGCATCAGGGTTTCGGCGACGAAGCGGCCGCCGTGGATGCCGAAATGGCCGCTTTCATCGGGGCCGGAGCGATACGAATTGGGTTTTTGCATGGGTGAAGACCGAGAGGTTACAGCGAGGCCACCTTGTCCAGGAACCGTTTGATGAGCGCCGGATCCTTGACGCCCGGCGCGGATTCGACGCCCGACGAGACATCGACGAACCCCGCGCCGGAGATGGTCACCGCGTCCGTCACATTGTCGATCGTCAAACCGCCGGACAGAAACCAGGGCACCTGACAGTCCACGCCTTGCAGCAGGGTCCAGTCGAAGGCCAGGGCATTGCCGCCCGGCAGCGCGTCGGCCTTGGTTTTAGGCGGTTTGGCGTCAAACAGCAACCGGTCAGCCACGGCCGCGAATGCGTGAACGGGTGCCAGGTCGGAGGTCTCCGCCACCTTGATGGCCTTCATGACCGGCACGCCGGTCAACCGGCGGATTTCCGCGACGCGTTCCGGATTCTCGTTTCCGTGCAATTGCACTAATTCAAGGTTTGCGCCGGAAACCGCCTCCGACAGCAGCCGGTCGTCGGGATCGACGAAGACGCCCGTTTTGACGATACCATCCGGCACCTCCGGCGCCAATTCGCTGGCCTCAGCGACGGTAACCGCCCGGGGAGAGGGCGGAAAGAACACGAAGCCCACATAGGCCGCGCCACCGTCGGCGGCGGCGGCAATGGCTTCCGACGTCTTCAGGCCGCAGATTTTGCTCTCGACGGGCATTTATCCGTCCGCGATATCCGCGGCGATGGCCCGGGCCGCCGCCGCGGGGTCGTCCGCCTGCGTGATGGGCCGGCCGATGACCAGGTAGTCGGCACCCAGGCCCAGGGCCTGGCCCGGGGTCATGATGCGTTTCTGATCATCGTCCACGCTGTCGGCGAGACGAATGCCGGGGACGACCAGTTTGAAGTCCGGGTTCAGAACGTCGCGCAGGACCGAGATTTCATGGGGCGAACAGATGACGCCATCCAGGCCGCTCTCCTGTGCCAGCCTGGCCAAGCGCACGGTTTGGTCCGACAGCGCGTCGTTGACGCCGACTGCAGCGAGATCGCCCTGGTCCAGGCTGGTCAGCACCGTGACGCCCAGGATCAGCGGCCGCGGCACGCCGCCCTCGGCGGCGGCATCCGCGGCTGCCCGGGCCGCCCATTCCAGCATGGCCGGGCCGCCGCTGGCGTGGATGGTCATCATGTGGGGCTGCACCGCCAGTGTCGCCGCGCGGACCGCCTTGGCCACCGTATTGGGAATGTCGTGATACTTGAGATCGAGAAACAGGGGCAGGCCGCCGGCGGTCAGCCGCCGGACCCCATCGGGGCCGAAGGTGGTAAAGAACTCCTTGCCCAGCTTGATGCCGCCCACGGCGTCGGAAATACCGTCGACCAATGCAGTTGCGGTGTCGAGGTCGGTGGTGTCCACCGCGCAGAAAATCGGATTTTTCGGTGTGTTCGTCATGGCCGGGCGGTTATAGCAGATTGCCGGACCGTGGCGAGAGGATAACGCGCTAGACCCGCTCGTACAGCAGTTCGGCCGCCGCCAAGTCGGTGAGCGCCGTGCCCACCAGCTTGCACAAGGTGATCTCGTCATCCGCCTGCCGTGCCCGGCAACGGCCGGACACCAGGTCGGCGATATCGCCGACAATGTCCTCGCGGGCGATGACCCCGCGGTTCAGCGGATCGACGATGTCGCCGGCTTCGTTCAAACCGCCTTCCCAGGTATCGACATAGATGGATGCCCGGGTGACGCCGTCATCGTCGGTCTCGCGCATCTCGGGCGTAAAGCCGCCGACCAGGTCGAGATGGCAGCCCGGCTTGAGCCAGGCACCCCGGACCACGGGCGTGTTGGATATGGTGGCGCAGGAAATGATGTCGGCGTCGCGCGCCGTGCTTTCCACGTCGTCCACAACGGTCACGGCGAAGTCTTCTCCGGCCAGCTCTTCCGCCAGAGTCTCGGCCGTTTTGCGAGTACGATTCCAGATGGCCACGTCGGTAATCGGCCGCACGGCGGCATGGGCCCGGATCAGATTGGGTGCCAGCTTGCCGGCGCCGACCATCAAGAGGCGGCTGGCATCGGCCCGGGCCAAGTGGCGCGCCGCAAGGGCCGACGCGGCGGCGGTGCGTCGCACGGTCAGTACCGCGCCGTCGATGACCGCCTTGGGTTCGCCGGTGGCGCCGTCCAGCAGGAAATAGACGCCGTTGACGGCCGGCAGGTCACGCGCGGCGTTGCCCGGGAAGATGGTGACCTGTTTGACGCCGATGGCGCCGCCGGCTCGCCAGGCGGGCATCAGCAGCAGTGTTGCGTCGGGTTCGTCCGCACGGGCAAGCGTATGGTGATGGCGCAAGGGCACCGTGACGTCGGCCTTGAAGGCTTCGTCCAGCTTGTCGACCAGATCAGCGAAGGGCAGGGCGGCCTCAACCTGCGCCGCGGAGATCATTTTCACGGGATCAGGCCGCGTCGGCGCGCTGCGGCGGGGCCGCCAACTCGGGCGGCGTCCCTGTTGAATCCAGGCGGTCCACCGGCGTGGCCGCTTCCGCCCGCAGGGTGCGGTTTTCGGCCTCGAGGCCGGCGGTCTGCCGGCCGCGATGGCGCGCCAGTTTGCGCCAGCGGCCGCCCTGCGCCCAGGCGGAGATCCCGCCGATCACGATGCCGGCCAGCACGGACACGAACATCACCGCATACAGCGGGATGTCCGCGAGTACGAAGGGCGTCGGATAGATATTGACCGAAACGCCGTGTTTGTTGCCGACGGCGACGAATATGGCCGCCACCAGGGCGACCGCAATCAGCAGCCATTTGATGGCGCGCGATAGAAAACGTTTCATTCAAAATCCGGCACGTCTTTGCCGGCCGGGACGCGGCCGGCGGTGGCTGTTCAATCCGCTTCGACGGGTGTGGCGTTCAGTTTTTCACGCAATTCCTTGCCGGCCTTGAAAAACGGCACGTGTTTTTCCGGCACGTGCACCGCATCGCCGGTGCGCGGGTTGCGACCGATGCGGGCCGGCCGCTGTTTCACCGAGAACGCGCCGAAACCGCGCAATTCCACCCTGTCGCCCTGTGCCAGCGCCGACGAGATTTCCTCGAAAATCGTCGTCACGATCCGCTCGACATCCCTGTGGTAGAGGTGCGGATTCTGCTGCGCAAGGTGGGCGATTAATTCGGACTTGATCATGGACGGTCCCCCAAAGACCCCTTCGGCATAGCGCCGGCTAGTTATGGCTACCAGCTTGTGGCGGCAAAAAGTCCGCTCCAGGGTGCCAAACCGAAATCAGGCCGTCAAGGGTAACCCTTTCTGGTAAAATGGATTTTCCCGTTAGAATGGCCCGAGCACCGGACAGGGCGCGGCGCCAGAATTGATCGTCGTCGCCGTATTTCACGGGAACAAGCGGTAGGTCGACGCCGATCCCGTGTTCCGTGTTCAGCCAATCGCGGGCGGCGGACTCGCCACCCAATTCGTCAACCAGACCGTTCGAAACCGCCGTCGCACCCGTGTAGACGCGGCCATCCGCCAGGGTTTCCGCAGTGGCCCGGTCCAAGCCGCGCCGTTCGGCCACCAGCCCGACGAACCAGGCGTGGGTCTCCTCCACCATGGCTTGCATGGCCCGCCGGGTATTGTCGCTCATCGGTGCGAACGGCGACGGTTCGCCTTTCAAGGGGCCGGATTTCACGGCTTCGGCGCCGACACCCAGCTTTTCCAACAGGCCGGAAAACTCGGTGGTCTGGAAGATGACGCCGATGGAACCGGTGATCGTTGTCGATTGAGCAAAAATCCGATCGGCCGCCAGTGCGGTCATATATCCGCCCGACGCGCCAAGGGTGCCGATGACCGCTGCGACGGGCTTGTTCTTTGCCACGTGGCGCACGGCCTTGAACAGGGTTTCGCTGCCGTAGGTGGAGCCGCCCGGCGAGTTGATGGCCACGACAAGGCCCTTGACCCGGTCGTCCTTGGCCAGGCCGCGTACGGCTTCGATGCGGTCGGCGTCCTCAAGAATGACGCCGTCGATCTCCAGCAGGGCCAACCGGGCGCCCGGCTCCAGGCCGTTGCGCCACAGGCCGACCGACATGGCGATGGCCGCCACGACGCCGACGATGGCCAGGAAGCGCCAAAAGAACAGGCGCCGCTTGAGGCGGCGCCTGTCGATAAGGGTGTCGGCATCCAGTGACATGGATCATTGGTACCTTCAATTGCGGGCGGGCGGCGGCCTGCCGCCCGCCACGGGACTTAGGCGTCCTTGTTTTCCTCGCCTTCGGCTTCGGCCGGCGCGGCGTCCTCCGCTTCGGCGCTATCCTCGGCGCTGGCGGCGGCGCGGTTGCCCAGGGCCGGGCCGAGGATTTCACCCAGGCTGGCACCCGAATCCGACGATCCATAGGCCGCGACGGCTTCCTTCTCCTCGGCGATTTCCAGCGCCTTGATGGACACTGTGACGCGGCGGTTCTTGTTGTCCACGTTGGTCACGCGGGCATCCACCTTGTCGCCGATGGCGAAGCGGTCCGGCCGCTGTTCGGAACGGTCGCGGGCCAGGTCCGAGCGGCGGATGAACGCCGTCAGGCCGTCGCCGATGGTCACTTCGATACCGGTGTCGGTCACTTTGGCCACCGTGCAGGTGACGGCGGCGCCGCGCTTCAGTTCGGCGGCGCTGGCGAACGGATCGCCGCCCAGCTGCTTGATGCCGAGGCTGATGCGCTCCTTGTCGGTGTCGATGTCGAGCACCTGCGCCTTGACCATGTCGCCTTTCTTGAAGTCGGTGATGGCTTCCTCGCCGGCGCGGTTCCAGTCGATGTCCGACATGTGCACCATGCCGTCGACGCCGCCTTCCAGGCCGATGAACAGACCGAACTCGGTGATGTTCTTGACCTCGCCCTCGATGACGCTGCCGATGGGATGGGTGCCGGCGAAGGAATCCCAGGGATTGTCCAGGCACTGCTTGAGGCCCAGGCTGATGCGGCGCTTGACCGGGTCGGTTTCGAGCACCATGACCTCGACCATCTGGCTGGTCGACACGATCTTGCCGGGATGCACGTTCTTCTTGGTCCAGCTCATCTCGGACACGTGCACCAGGCCTTCGACGCCGGGCTCCAGTTCAACGAATGCGCCGTAATCGGTGATGTTGGTGACGCGGCCGGTGAACTTGGCATTCGGCGGGTACTTGGCGACGACGCCTTCCCACGGATCTTCCTCGAGCTGCTTCATGCCGAGGCTGATGCGCTGGGTTTCCGGATTGATGCGGATCACCTGCACCTTGACCGTCTCGCCGATATTGAGGGCTTCCGACGGGTGGCCGACACGGCGCCAGGCGATGTCGGTGATGTGCAGCAGGCCGTCGACGCCGCCGAGGTCGACGAACGCGCCGTAATCGGTGATGTTCTTGACCACGCCTTCCAGGACCTGGCCTTCCTGCAGGCCGGAAATCAGTTCGGCCCGGTCGGCGGCGCGGGTTTCCTCCAGCACGGAGCGGCGCGACACGACGATATTGCCGCGGCGGCGGTCCATCTTGAGGATCTGGAAAGGCTGCGGCACGCCCATCAGCGGAGTGATGTCGCGCACCGGACGGATGTCGACCTGGCTGCCCGGCAGGAACGCCACGGCGCCCGACAGGTCGACGGTGAAACCGCCCTTGACCCGGCCGAAGATGACGCCCTCGACCCTTTGTGAGTCGTCGAATGCCTTTTCCAGCATGGTCCAGGCTTCTTCGCGGCGCGCCTTTTCGCGGCTCAGTACGGCTTCGCCCTGGGCGTTTTCCATGCGCTCGAGGTAAACCTCGACGCCGTCTCCGACCTTCAGTTCGGAGGCCTGGCCCGGGGTGGTGAATTCCTTCATTGCGACCCGGCCCTCGGATTTGAGGCCGACGTCGATGATGGCCACGTCGTTTTCGATGGCGACGACGGTTCCCTTGACGACGGAGCCTTCCAGGCTCTCGCCGGTGCCGTAGGTGGCGTCGAGAAGGGCGGCGAAATCTTCGCCCGTCGCGGGCATCTGGTCTTCGGTGGCGGTTGTTTCGGTCATACTTATCTTTCTTGCGGTGTGGCCCGGCAAGCCGGACCGGCTAGAGCGGGCCGTTCCCCGGCCCCGGGTGTCCCGAATGCCTCCATAGGCACACGAAACGGCGGACAATCACTCAGTATACAGGCTGAGAAGAAATCGTCCCGGATTCTCCGGGATCAAGCCAGCTTTTCCTCAATAAAGTCTTTCGCGGCTTGAAGAGCGCTGTCTATAGCCAAATTTGACGTATCTAGCAAGTAGGCGTCGGCCGCCGGGGCCAGGGGCGCCACGGCCCGGGAACTGTCCCGTTCGTCGCGTCTTCGCAGGTCGGCCAGGATGGTTTCCGCGTCGACGTCCTCACCCTTGGCCTTCAGTTCCTCGAAACGGCGCCGGGCCCGTTCTTCAACGACGGCGGTCACGAACAGCTTGGCGTCGGCATCCGGGCAGACCACGGTGCCGGTGTCGCGCCCGTCCAGCACGGCGCCGGACGCGCCATTTGGCGGATATCTGGCGAAATTCCGCTGATACTCCAACAAGGCCTGGCGCACCTCGGGCATGGCCGCCACTTTGGAGGCGGCGTTTCCGACCCCTTCATCGCGCAATTTCGGATCGTCCAGATCCGCCGGCTGGATGCCGTCGGCGGCGTCGACGGCGGCTCGGACGTCATCGATGTCCCCGCCCGACCGCAACAATCTTAGCGCCGTTGCCCGGTACAGCGATCCGGTATCCAGGTAGGCGTATCCCATATCCTGGGCGATATTCCGCGCCAGGGTGCCCTTACCGGCAGCAACGGGGCCGTCGATGGTAATGACGATACTGGTCCGGCTCATGGGATTACCCGGTTGCCTGAATATCGCCGCCGACGGCGTTCATCAGCCCGGCGAAGCCCGGGAAGCTGGTCTCGATGGTGTCGGCATCGCCGACGGTCACCGGCTGCCGCGCAGCGCAGCCCAGCACCAGCGCCGACATGGCGATGCGATGGTCGTGGTTGGCCGCAACCGATGCGCCACCCTTCGGCGGTTCGCCGGCGCCGTGCACGGTCATGCCGTCATCATGTTCCTCGATCCGAACCCCGTTGGCCGTCAGTGCCGCGACCATGGCGGCGATCCGGTCGCTTTCCTTGATCCGCAGTTCCCCGATACCACGCATCACCGTTTTTCCCTGTGCAAACGATGCGGCCACGGCAAGCACGGGATACTCGTCGATCATCGACGGCGCTACGGCAGGGTTTACGTCCATTCCCCGCAATTGAGATGTGCGGACACGAATATCGGCGACCGGCTCTCCCCCCGAAAGGCGCGTGTTTTCCCGTGTGATGTCGGCGCCCATTTCGGTGAGCACCCGGAACAGACCATCCCGCAGCGGATTGACGCCGACATTTTCGATCAGCACATCCGACCCGGAAGCGACGAGCGCCGCCACCAGCGGGAAGGCCGCCGACGAAGGGTCGCCGGGCACGGTGATGTCGGCCGCTTCAAGCTCGGGTTGGCCAACCAATGTGATGCGGCGATGACCGTGGTCCCCATCTTCAATCAAAACGTCGGCGCCAAAGTGACGCAACAGGTTTTCGGTGTGGTCGCGGGTTCGTGCGGTTTCGACGACACTGGTGTGTCCCCGCGTGTTGAGGCCGGCCAGCAGGACTGCCGACTTCACTTGAGCCGACGCGACCGGCAGTTCGTATTCGATGGGCACCAGATCGTTCGTGCCCAGAACGGCCAGAGGCAGCCGGTTCTCGCGGCGGGCGATCGCATCGGCGCCCATCAGCCGCAAGGGGTCGATGATCCGTGCCATCGGCCGGCTGCGAAGGGATTCGTCGCCGGTCATGAAACTGGTAAACGGGTGGGACGCCAACACCCCCATCAGCAAACGGGCGCCGGTGCCCGAATTGCCCATGTCCAGAACATCGCCGGGCTCTCGCAGTCCGCCGACGCCCAAACCGAACACCGACCAGCGTCCATCGTCGTGGCGCACCACGCGTACGCCACACGCGCGCAACGCTTCGGCGGTTCGAAGCACGTCATCGCCTTCCAGCAGCCCATCGATTCTGGTTTCGCCGATCGAGAGCGCGCCGAAGATGAGTGCTCTGTGGGAAATCGATTTGTCGCCGGGTGGCCGAACGGTTCCCTGGACCGGCCCGCACGGCCGGGACACGAGTGTTTGTGATGCGGTGTTAGACAAATATCAGCCTCATGGCTAATGGTTCGCTCGGGCGAAACAACGGATTTCGGCGTCGGGTTCGTGTGTCGGGCGGTATTCTTGCCGAACCCGCTGATTTCCTGTTGACAGAAGGCGCGTCTTTAACACAATCCCGCCACCGCTGCCACCGGGGGTAATTCTTTCCAATTTCGGCGCCGTGGGAAAGGGCTGGTGGTGTTTTGTGTCGGTCAGCGCGTATAGTTGGGCGCCGTAACGGAATTGAGACGGAACGTACGTTCTGGAGTTTGAATATGGCAAAACCTGAATGGGGCAGCAAACATCGTTGTAGCCACTGCAGCGCGGTGTTCTACGACATGAAAAAAAACCCGATCCTCTGTCCCGCATGCGGTAAGACCCACGAACCGGAAACCCTGTTGAAGGCGCGGCGCACCAGCCGGGCCAGTGCGGAAGCGGCCAAGAAGGCGGCGGAAGCGAAACCGGCACCGGTCGCGGAGGAAGTCACCAAGGATCTTGAAGTCGATGACGACGATGAAGGTCTGGTCGATATGGACGATGACGACACCTTGATCGAGGACGACGACATCGACGACGGGCCGGACGGGATTGCCGATGTCGCGCCTGCCGCCACCGGAGACGAAAAGGAAACATAAGCACCGTCAAATTCATCGGTGTGCATGCTCAGAATCCACTTGAATTCTCAAAGTTCTGAGCATAGTTTGCCGGTCTCCTTCGCCGAAATCGGCGGATTTCCGGTGGGAAGACCCTGCGGGGCCATAGCTCAGTTGGGAGAGCGCTTGAATGGCATTCAAGAGGTCGGCGGTTCGATTCCGCCTGGCTCCACCAAGTTTCGGGCCCAGCCGTTGACCGGCTGGGCCTTTTCATTTTTCGGTCCGAAACGTCTGTTTACCGACGAAGCAAGGAATTTGATCCTTGCCAGCAAACGCCCCGCGTGGTGATGTCGGCGTCATGCGACGGGCGGTTTTCGTATCCCTGTTGATGATGGTGCCGCTGCTCGGCGTACGGGCCTGGGACCCGTGGCCGGTGCAGGAACTGCGCGGCCGCCTTTTCGACTGGATGCAGGCCATCGAGCCACGGCGCCAGGACGCGGCCCCGGTCGTGATCGTCGACATCAATGAGGACAGTGTGGCGTCGCTGGGTCAGTGGCCGTGGCCGCGCAACGTGATCGCCCGGCTGATCGATACGGTTGCCGACGCGTCGCCAAGCGTCATCGGTCTCGACATTCTGTTTGCCGAACCGGACCGGATGTCACCCGATCAGATTGCCCGGACACTGAAGGATATTCCGCCTGAAATGCGCCGCCGTCTCGAGGGCATTAAATCCAACGACCAGATTCTGGCGGAGAGCGTGTCCAACGCACCGGTTGTTCTGGGCATCGCGGTCGGTGCCGCAGGCGCGAAGGCGGGAGTCCGGCTGCCCGATGACATGACGCCAGTCATTGAAATCGGGGATGATCCCCGCCCGTTTATGCCGGGATACTCGGGCGCCGTTTCCAATATCGAGGCACTGACGGAGGCATCGTCCGGTCAAGGGGTCGTCAGCTTCGATTTGGGCAGTGGCGGAGTCGCCCGCCGCTTTTCCGGGGTCGCCCGTCTCGACAATCAGCTCATCCCGTCCTTCGCGCTGGAGATGGTCAGGGTAGCGTCCGGCCGCCGGGAGGTGGCGGTGCATGCCGGACTGGCAGGCGTCGAAGGTTTCGTCAGTGGCGACCGTTTCGTCCCGGCCGACCAGCAAGGTCATGTCTGGCCCTATTTCTCCCTGCATCGTAGTCAACGTTTTGTTTCCGCCCGGGACGTCCTGGATGGAAACTTCGATCGCGCACGTTTGCAGGGCGCCTATGTGC
>JANQFL010000091.1 GCA_028277845.1 Sneathiellales bacterium | reverse complement strand
GGCCCTATTTCTCCCTGCATCGTAGTCAACGTTTTGTTTCCGCCCGGGACGTCCTGGATGGAAACTTCGATCGCGCACGTTTGCAGGGCGCCTATGTGCTGATCGGTACTACGGCTTCGGCGCTTGGCGACATTTTTCAGGTGCCCGTCGGTACGACCATGGATGGCGTAGAAATCCAGGCACAGATCATCGAGAACATTCTCGGTGGATCGATGCTCGTCAGGCCGGCGTATTCGGCGACCATAGAGCTCGTCATCATTTTCGTTTCCGGCCTGGTTATCGTCTTGATGCACCTGCTGGTCCGCCCTTGGCCGGGAGTCGCCATTTTCGGCATTCTGGTTTTCGTGCTGATGGCGATGTCCTGGCTTCTGTTCAGCCGCCTGGGTGTGCTGGTTGACAGTCTCACTCCCGTGCTGGCGTCGTTCGTTGTTTTCGCCACCATGATGACCGCACGGCTGATCGCCGAGGAGCGGGCGCGGCGGGAGCGGGATGCCCGCCTGCGTGTGTTGCAGGACGAACTCAGCCATGTCGGCCGCCTCAGTTCCCTGGGGCAGTTGTCGTCGGCCATCGCGCACGAAGTCAATCAGCCTCTTGCCGCCATCGTGAACTACCTCCAGGCTGCCAGACGGCTGCAGTCGGACAAAGCGGACGATCCCGCCGTTCGGAAGATTGAAGGCATGCTTGAAAAGGCGTCTACCCAGGCGGAGCGGGCGGCGGCGATCATCCGCGGCCTCCGGTCCATGGTGGAACAAGGCGAGGTGGAAACCGGCGAAGAGGATGTCAAAGCCATGGTCGAAGAGGCCATCGCCCTGGCGACCATCGGTGTCCGAGGTCATCGCGTCACCGTTCGTACGCACTACGCGCGGGCATTACCGCCGGTCCACGTCAACCGGATTCAGATTCAGCAGGTTGTCGTCAATCTGGTGCGCAACGCGTTCGACGCCATGCGGGACAGCCGGGAGCGGGTGCTGTTGGTGCAGACATTTCTGTCCGACGACGGTCATGTCGACATCGCCGTATCGGATACCGGGCCCGGAATTGCGCAGGATATGGAAGACCGGCTCTTTCAGCCGTTCGTTTCCGGCAAGTCCGACGGCATGGGGATCGGGCTGTCGATCTGTCAGTCCATCGTCGAGGCGCACGGCGGGCGAATTTGGGTCGACGCCAACAGCGCTCAAGGTGTTACAATCCGCTTCAGTATTCCGGTTGCGAAAGAAGGCAGGGGGAACTAATGCCGGTTGACGCGGTCGTCCACATTGTCGATGACGACGAGGCCATTCGTGATTCGCTCGACGCACTGCTGGGGGCGCACGGGTATGCGACACGGTGTTTCGACTCCGGCCGGAGTTTCCTTGACGCCGAAATCGATGCGAAACAGGGCTGCGTATTGCTGGATGTCCGCATGCCGGACATGGATGGTATTTCCATTCAGGAAGGATTGGCGGAACGGAAGTTTCCGCTCCCGGTGATCATCATCACGGGTCATGGCGACGTGCCCATGGCCGTGAAGGCCATGAAAGTCGGTGCCTTCGACTTTATCGAGAAGCCGTTCACCGATGATTCGCTGGTTTCCAGCGTGAAAGCCGCCGTCGCGCTCAGCGCGGAATCGCAGGCCACGGCGGGCGCGGGCGAAGCGTCCGAGTTTTCCGCCCTGACGCCGCGCGAGCACGACGTGCTCCTGCTGCTGGTGGAGGGGCAGCCGAATAAGGTCATCGCCTACAACCTGGGTATCAGTGCCCGAACGGTTGAGGTTCATCGCGCCCGGGTCATGGAGAAGACCGGCGCAAAAAGCCTGTCCCATCTGGTCCGCATGGCCCTGAGCGCCGGCATCAATCCGGGCGACGACTGATTTCTCCAATACATGGCAATATCCCGGGTTTGGGGCCGTCCATACGTAGTTTCCCCAGCTTGTCGGGTGTCGGTGCGCGGTTTATTCCCGTGACATGGAGATTTCGACTTCATGCCCAGCCAAACGGCCGGTCGCCATAATCGATGACGACGCTGCCGTTCTCGACTCCCTGCAAGTCCTTTTGTTGACCGAAGGTGTGGATGTCGAGACGTTCGGCTCCGGCGAGGCCTTTCTGAATTCCGGCGTCGAAGATACCTACGACTGCATTCTATTGGATATCCACTTGCCGGGACTGGATGGCTTCCAGGTCGCCGCCCGGCTCAGGCAGCATGGCTTCAAGGGGTCCGTCATACTCATGACCGGCCGTCCCGATGGCCGCATCCGGCGTCAGGCCAAGGATCAAGGGGTTCAGGTTTTGCTGGAAAAGCCCGTTCGCGTCGACGCCCTCATTGCGGCCGTCGAGCAGGGACTCTCCGACGGTTGTTCCGCGCAGACTACGTAGAAACCCTTACGGGCTAATCCCAATTGCCGGTATTGGTCTGGTTCATCATTCTTTCACCAACAACTTCCGGTCGCGGGTTCTGCCGACCAGGCCGGAACAAAGCGAGGGGTGCGTGGCATGCAGGATGAGTTACAACAGGTTGCGGACAACGTCATTGCCGTCGTGACGGCTTACGGATTGGACGTCGTCGCGGCGCTCGTCATTCTGATCGTCGGTTGGATGGCCGCGGGATGGGCCCGGCGGGCGATCAACCGGGGCTTGGAGAAGACCGGCAAGGTCGATGTGACGCTCCGCATGTTCCTGTCCAGCTTCGGCCGTTATACGATCATCGTGGTCACCGTGCTGGCCGTGCTGTCGCGGTTCGGGGTGCAGACCGCCAGTCTGATCACCGTCATGGGCGCCGCGGGCCTGGCTATCGGTCTGGCCTTGCAGGGAACGCTCAGCAACGTTGCCGCCGGCGTCATGCTGCTGCTCTTCCGCCCCTTCAAGGTGGGCGATTACGTGGAAGCCGCGGGGCTGGCCGGTACCGTCAAATCGGTTACGTTGTTCGTCACCGAACTCAGCACGCCCGACAACGTGCAGGTATTGGCGCCCAACAGCCAGGTCTGGGGTGCATCGGTGCGGAACTATAGCCATCACGCCACGCGGCGCGTCGATATCGCCGTCGGTATCGGTTACGACGACAATATCGACGAGGCGATGGCAGCGATGCATAAAACCATCGCCGCCGACGACCGCGCCCATGGCGATCCCGAAGCGTTTGTCGGCGTCACCGATCTCGGTGACAACTCCGTCAATCTGACCGTGCGGGTGTGGTGCGATGCCGGAAACTACTGGCCGCTGAAATTCGACCTGACGAAAGCACTGAAAGAACAATTGGACGCCGCGGGCATTTCCATTCCGTATCCGCAGCGCACGGTCCATGTGGTTGGTGGGCAAGATTTATCAACGACCGCTGCCGGCGGCAGCTAGGCAGCGGCAAGCAGGCGGCCAATGAGGCCGGTAACACAGAGAAACTACGGGAGTACGACCATGATACGCATGATCAAACTGTCATCTGTCGGAATTCTGGGACTGACCCTGGTCGGTTGCGCCGGCGCCCAGCTCGACAAAGCCAAGATGATGGATCCGGGCGGCAGCTCGTTCGACAAGAACCTTTATGCCGGGTATGTCGAATTGTCGCAGAGCGAGTACGGCGAGGCCGATTACAGGGACTCCGACTTCTTCGCCGACAAGGCCATGGCTGCCGGGCAGGGATCGTCGGTGGGTCCGCAGGAAGTCGCCGCCCGCGCATTGCCGTCCGATCGGGCGCCGATCCTCTCGGGCGCCCGCCAGCGGCTGGTCGCCGCGTTGCAGGCCGGCGGCGCCGAACGCAGCCCGAAAGACGCCGCCCGCGCCCAGGTGATGTTCGATTGCTGGATGCAGGAGCAGGAAGAAAACATCCAGCCCGACGACATCGCGGCCTGCCAGGCCGGCTTCACCGATGCCATGGCCAAACTGGAAGCGGCCCTGGCGCCGAAGGCCGTCGCCAAGGCGCCGGAACCGGCGCCCGCGCCGAAGCCCGAGCCCAAGCGCGCCATGCGGCCGAAAGCCTGGACCGTGTATTTCGGCTTCGACAGCACGGACGTCACCTCCGATGCCAACGCCACCGCGCGGGAAGCGGCCATGTACGCCATGCAGCATGATGCCGTCATCAAGGTGCGCGGCCACACGGACCGTTCGGGCAGCCAGGTCTACAACGCCAAGCTGGCCGACGACCGGGCCAAGGCCGTCGCCGACGCCATCGCCAAGATCGGCGTGCCGGCCAACAAGATCGTCGTCGGTGCGTTCGGCGAGGACGAGCCGGTGGTGCAGACCGCGGACGGAACGCGGGAAGCGAAAAACCGCCGGGTCGAAATTACCGTGACCGAAAACTAAGTTATTGATCAGGGCGGCCGCGCTTGCCCGACGGGCGCGGCCGGCCTTTCAATCTTTTGTTTTCAGGGAGCCAATCATGTCCGTCTTGATCCGAACACTTGCGGTTTGCGCCGTCTGCCTCGTGCCGGCGGTTCAGGCGACCGCCCAGTCCAACTGGTTGGACAAGGGCAAATCGCTGCTCGGCAATATCACCGGATCAAAGACATCCCAAGGCGCCCTGACGACGGACGAAATCGGTGCCGGTCTGAAAGAAGCGTTGCGTGTCGGTACCGAAACGGTGGTGTCCAATCTGGGACGGACCGACGGCTTCAACGCCGACCAAGCGATCCACATTCCGTTGCCCGAGTCCTTGAAGTCGGTGCAAAGCACCCTCAGCCGCTTCGGCATGTCGTCCATGTTGGACGATCTGGAACTGCGCCTGAACCGGGCGGCGGAAGCGGCGACACCCAAGGCCAAGGCCCTGTTCTGGCAGGCCATCGAACAGATGACCCTGGACGACGTCAAAGGCATCTATGAGGGGCCCAAGGACGCAGCGACGCGCTATTTCGAATCCAGGATGTCATCGCCCCTGGCCGACGAAATGCGGCCCATCGTCGACAAGTCCTTGTCCGAAGTAGGGGCCATCAAGACCTATGAAGGCGTGATGGGCGAGTACCGCAAACTGCCCCTGGTGCCCGACGCCAAGGCCGACCTGACCCAGCATGTGCTCGATCTGGGTATGAAGGGCATTTTCCATTACGTCGCCCAGGAAGAAGCGGCGATCCGCGACAACCCCGTCAAGCGCAGTACCGCCCTGCTTAAGAAGGTGTTCGGCGCCCAGTAAGTCTGTGCGGCCGTTGCGGCACGGTGGTACCCTTACGGTCGTAAAACAAAATGTATAGGAGACGGAGATGCGTTTGCTCATTGCCCTGTTGTTGCCCTGGCTGCTGTTTTTCACCATCGGCCGTCCGCTGGCCGGGATCATTTGTCTGATCCTGCAGATCACGTTGATCGGCTGGGTGCCGGCAGCGATCTGGGCCGTCTATTCGTTGAGCCAATACAACACCGATCAAAAGATCTCCGAGGCCAAACTGAACTGAACCGCCGCCCCTGCGTCACGTCACGCGGGCCGGCGGAAGGGAGGATGCCGTCATGAAGAAACTGTTCATCGGACTGGGCGCAATCGTCGTTCTGTTGATTGTCGCCGTGGTGGCGGTGCCGTTCCTTGTGCCCATGGATACGGTCAAGGAACAGTTGACGGCGGCGGTGGCCGACGCCACCGGCCGGACGCTCACCATAGACGGCGACTTCGGCCTGTCGGTGTTCCCGGAAATCGCCGTGTCCGCCGACCAGGTTGCGCTCTCCAACGCGCCGGGCTCGGCCGACGCCCACATGGTCAAGCTCAAGGAACTGCGGGTCGCCCTACAGGTCATGCCGCTCCTGGGCGGCAACGTGAAAGTCGACAGCTTTGTTCTTGTCGAACCCGAGATCCTTCTCGAGGTCGACAAGCAGGGCAGACCCAATTGGGAGATGGCGACGGGCACAGCCAAACCGTCCGATGCCGCGCCGGCTGCGGACGGCGGCAGCGGCGGCGCCCCCGGCGCCTTGCAGGACATCAGCCTGGGCGACGTGCGTCTCGACCGCGGCCGGGTGATCTACCGCGACCTGCGCACGGGCGAGGAACAGGTGCTGTCCGACATCAATCTGGCGGTCAAGCTGCCGGGCCTGGACGACCCGTTCAGCGTTGCCGGCGACGTGACCTGGAACAACGAGAAGATCGCCTTGACGGTGGACGGCCGAGGCCTGCGAGCGGTCCTTGAGGGGCAGCCGTCTCCGGTCAAGGTAGCGGTCGACTCAAAGCACATCAACCTGACCTTCGACGGCCAGGTTCAGGCGCCGCAGCCGTTGAAGGTGGACGGCACCCTGGACGTCAAGTCGCCGTCGATCCGCGAACTGGCGGCCTGGACCGGCAACCCGGTGGAAATGGCAGGCACGGGCCTCGGACCGTTCGACCTGAGCGGCACCGTGCAGGTGCGGGATCAGGCCTATGCGTTCAACTCGGCCAAACTGGCCATCGACAGTATCTCCGGCAGCGGCGATTTCGCCGTCGACATGAGCAGCGGCAAGCCGTCGTTGAAGGGCGTGCTGGCGCTCGGCGAGCTTGACCTCAATCCCTATCTGCCGCCCGAGCAGGCTGGTGGAGACAATGGCGCGGCGCAACCCGCCGCCCAGGCCGGGGAGCGGGCGCCCGCCGGTTGGAGCGACGAACCCATCGACATGTCGGGCCTGCATGCCGCCAACGTGGACTTCAAGCTGCAGGTCCAGGGCATCAAGGTGCGTGACCTGAAAATCGGCGAAAGTGCCGTCAACACGGTGCTGAAGGACGGCCGCCTGCAGGTCGACCTGGCGCAGCTCAAACTCTATGAAGGCGAAGGCAAGGGCTCCATCGTAGTGGACGCGCGCCGGAAGGTGCCGACCATCGAGGAAACCTTTTCCCTGACCGGTGTCCAGGCGGCCCCCATTCTGCATGACGCCGCCAAATTCGACCGCATCGAAGGGACCGCCAGCTCCAATTTCACCATGAGGACCCGGGGCGGTTCGGAGCGGGCCCTGGTGCGGAACCTCAACGGCCAGGGTGCGGTCAAGTTTCTCGACGGCGCCATCCGCGGCATCAACGTCGCCGCCATGGTGCGCAATGCCACCACGGCGTTCCTCGACAAGAGTGCCGGCGATACCCAGAAGACCGATTTCGCCGAACTGTCGGGCACGTTCGTCATCCGCAACGGCCTGCTGGACAATCAGGACACCAAGCTCTTGAGCCCGCTGTTGCGGGTCAAGGGCCTGGGCAAGGTCGACCTGCCGAAACGCACGGTCAACTACCGGGTCGAACCCAAGCTGGTGGCATCGTTGAAGGGCCAGGGCGGCGAGAGCGACAAGTCCGGGCTGATGATCCCGTTCCTTATCACCGGCCCATGGGACGAGCCGAGCGTAAAGCCTGATCTGACGGCGGCGGTCGGCGATATCGCCAAGGATCCCGCCAAGGCCATCGAAAACCTGGGCGGCGCCGTCAAGGTGCCGGGCAATGTGGGCGAGACGCTCAAGAAGTCCCTGGGCGGCGGATCCGGCGGCAGCGGTGAGGGGTCCTCGGGCGGCTCGTCGCCGATCCCCGACGCCGGCAAGGCGCTGAAAAAGCTGTTCGGCGACTAGATGTGAACTAGCAGGCTGCTGAAAAAGTTTCCGGTTTGGCTTTGAGGATGGCCTCATCGCCGAGATGATAGGCGAACTCGATCTCGAGCGTGCCATCGTCGCGGAGTTCTGCCGCGCCGGTGCCGTTGACCTCGTCCATTTCGTCGAACCCCGCCCAGGTGAAGGAGACGATGGACCGACCATATTCGAGATCGAGGCCGGCCTGCATGGCGCCGAAGGCGACTTCGCCATGGCCGTCATCGTTGATCACCAGCATGGCGGGCCCGACGAGGTCAAGATAGTCGCGCTCCCACAGGTCGGCCTCGATGATCCGCCAGCGGCCGATCAGCCGGCAGCCCATTGGCGGCGTCATGGCGGTGCCTGCGCCAGCAACTTGGGTATGCGCACCAGGTTGTAGGCGGTAGCGGTCAAGGTGAACATCCAGCCGACACGCTCAATGCCGCGATGGCGGGTCTTGGCCAGGCCGGCGGAGGTCTTGATCCAGCCGAAGCCCTCTTCGATCCGCTTGCGGATGCCCTGGCTCACGGCATAGCCGGAATGGCGGGTCGTGCGCCGGTCGATCCTGGTCTTGCGCCGTTTGCCGGTCTTGGTCATGTGACCATCAATGGCGATGTGCGGCGTGACCTTGCCGGCGCGCAGGGTGTCGACGAAGTCGGCGACATCGTAGGCCTTGTCGGCGCCGAGCGTGATCCGCCGCCGCCGCTTGCGCCGGTCCAGCATGGCGAGCGCGGCCGCGCGTTCGGCCGTGCCGCTGGCGCGGGTGAGCGCGGCGTCGACGATCAGCGCGTTGCGGTTCTCCATCAGCAGATGACCCATGAAGCACAGACGGCTCGACTGGCCGTCGCCCTTGCGGTAAAGCCGGGCATCCGGATCGGTCGTCGATGCATGGGTCTCGTTGGAATGCTTCCGGCCGCGGAAGTCGCGCTCGGCGTTGCGCCCGCCGCCCGGCGGCATGTCATCATCGCTGCCGTCCTTGGCACGGAAGCTCTTCATCGAGGCCCAGGCGTCGATCAGTGTGCCGTCGACCGAGAAGTGCTCGTTCGAAAGCAGCGCCTTGACCCGGTCGCCCTGCAGCACCGCCTGCAGGAAACGGGCGGCGATCTCCCCTTCGATCAGCCGGTCCCGGTTCTTCGAATAGACGCTCGCGTCCCACACCGGCGCATCCAGCGACAGGCCGACAAACCAGCGGAACAGCAGATTGTAGTCAAGCTGTTCCATCAGTTGGCGCTCCGAGCGGATTGAGTAAAAAGCCTGCAAGAGCAGCGCCCGCATCAGCTTCTCAGGCGGGATCGACGGCCGCCCCATCGTCGAATAAAGTCCCTCGAACTGCGGCGAAAGAACCTCCAGCGCCTCGTCCACAATCGCCCGGATCGCCCGCAACGGATGATCCGCCGGAACCCGCGCATCACAGCTGACATAGGAAAACAGAGCTCCGCTCTCCCGATCCTCGCCGCGCATCAAGGCCTCCTTGCTCGAAAATCCTCCGACACACAGAATCACGATCAACAAACTATCGCGAGGACTTTTTCAGCAGCCTGCTAGAGCAATTCCTCTTTAGATGGAATCCATTCTGTTTCTCGAGCGGCCTGCCCATCCGCCAGGAAGACGGGGCCGCGCGATGCCGGGCATCGCGCAAGCCGTCTGACGCCGTGGGGGCGGCCGCTCGGAAACCCGGAGGGACGGGCGTCTTGGCGCCAAATCCGGCGGCTGCCGTCTCGGCCATACCGCCAGGTATGGCCTTCACCGCCAGCCTTGGCCTTGGCGCCAATACGCTCCGTCAGAATGCTTCCATCTAAAGAGGAACT
>JANQFL010000090.1 GCA_028277845.1 Sneathiellales bacterium | reverse complement strand
CGCGGCCTTTTCCTCAGCCGAATTCATGACCGTGTTCGCCGAAGCCTCGCCATGGACAATTTGATCAACGTTGCCGTCAGTATCGTTTTCGACGGCGTGGCCTACGCGATGATCCTGTTCATCATCTCCGTCGGCCTGTCGGTCACAATGGGCCTGATGGGTTTCGTCAACCTGGCGCACGGTGCCTTCGCCATGGCCGGCGGCTACGCGGTGGTGACCCTTATGCAGGCCAGCGGCGTCCCCTTCCCGCTGGCGCTCATCATCGCCTTCTTCCTCATCGGCACGGTCAGTATCGTCTTCGAGAAAATCTTCTACGCCCGGCTCTACAAGGCGGACGAGTTGGAACAGGTGATGCTGAGCATCGGCCTGGTGTTCATGGCCATCGCCGCGTTCACGTTCTTCTTCGGCCCCGATCCGCAATCGATCGCGGTGCCGTCCTATTTGACGGGCCAGATCGATCTCGGCCTGCGCGCCTTCCCGACCTATCGCGTGTTCATGATCGTGGTCGGCCTGGTGATGATCATTTCACTGATCGTCGGATTCGAACGCACCAATTTCGGCGCCAAGATCAGGGCCGCGGTCGACAACCGGACCATGGCGCAGTCGCTGGGCATCGACGTCAACCGGCTGTTCACGGTGACTTTCGCGGTCGGCAGCGGTCTGGCGGCCCTGGGCGGCGGACTGGCGGTGGAAATCATCGGTCTGACGCCGGGCTTCGCCATTCAGTATCTGGTGTTCTTTTTGATCGTCGTCGCCGTGGGCGGCCTGGGCAGCGTGCGCGGCGCCTTCGTCGCCGCCCTGATCCTCGGTGTCATCGATAACGCCGGCAAGTACTTGTGGCCGGATGGCGGGGCGTTTTTTATCTATGCCGCCACCGTCACCTTGCTGCTGATCAAGCCCGCCGGGCTGTACGGCAAGGAGTGACGGCATGACCGATACCGCCGCCGCCAATGCCGTCGACTATTTGCTGAAGCGCCACCGCTTCCGGCCGTCCGAGGCCCTGCCCTGGGTCCTCGCCGTGGCCGCGTTTTTCGTCTTTCCCGACTACATGGCACTGGGCACCCAGGTGCTGATCGCCATCATATTCGCCCTGTCGCTCGACCTGATCCTGGGTTACGCCGGCATCGTCACGCTCGGCCACGCGGCCTATTTCGGCGTCGGCGCCTATGCCGCCGGCATGCTGTCGGCCCACGGCGGCTGGAACGAACCGCTGACCGGTTTGGTTTTTGCCGGCGCCTGCGCCGCGATTGTCGGGTTCCTGTCCGGTTGGGTGCTGTTGCGTTATCACGGCCTGACCCTGCTGATGCTGACATTGGCCGTCGCCATCCTGATGCAGGAAATGGCCAACGCGGCGGAGATCTGGACCGGCGGTTTCGACGGGTTGACCGGCATCACCATCGACCCGATCCTGGGCATGTTCGACAACGACCTGTGGGGCCATCATTACTATTGGTATTCGCTCGCAGTTCTGGCGTTGATGTTTTACGTCACCCGCCGCATCGTTTATTCGCCGTTCGGTCAGGCCCTGGTCGGCATCCGTGAAAACGTCGGCCGCATGCACGCCATCGGCTCGCCGGTACACCGGCGATTGGTCACGGTCTATACGATTTCGGCCGCCATGGCCGGCGTCGCGGGCGGTCTGTTCGCACAACTGAATGCGTTCGTCACACTGGACGTGCTCGACTTTGCCCGCTCCGGCGCCGTGATGATCATGATCATCCTGGGCGGAACCGGGCGCTTGTACGGCGCCTTTGTCGGCGCCACCGTATTCACCATCCTGGAAGACGAACTGGCCAAGATAAGCCCCGAGTTCTGGGAATTCGGTGTCGGGCTGGTGCTGGTTCTGACGGTGATGTTCGTGCAGGGCGGGTTGCTCGGACTGTGGGACAAGGTCTCCAGCCGCTGGATCAAGCGGTCGGCGTGAACGGGTGGCGATGATGCAAGATCCTTCGGCCATGCCCGCGTTGCAGATCACCGGACTGAACAAGAACTTCGGCGCCCTGCAGGTCGCCCGTGACATCAACCTGGCCCTGCGTCCCGGCGCGCGGCATGCCCTGATCGGGCCGAACGGCGCGGGCAAGACCACATTCGTGAACCTGATTACCGGCGCGCTGCCGCCGACATCGGGCAGCGTGAAGCTGTACGGCGAGGACATCACCGGATTGACCCAGGCCCAGCGGGCGCAACGGGGCATCGCCCGCACGTTCCAGATCAACCAACTGTTCCGCGGCGTGTCGGTACTGGAAAACGTCTGCCTGTCCATCGCCGAACGGACCGGCGACTGCAATGCCCTGTGGCGGCCGGCCGGAACCGGCCGCGCGGTGATCGACGAGGCCGTCCATCTGCTCGACCGTGTCCGGCTGACCGAGGACGCCTTGAAGAAGGTCAGCGAACTGCCGTACGGCCGGCAACGGCTGGTCGAGATCGCCATCGCCCTGGGCCAGGATCCCAAGGTGCTGTTGCTGGACGAACCGGCGGCGGGGGTGCCGTCGGCCGAAAGCCATATCATTCTCGATGTGGTCGACAGCCTGGCCGAGGACATCGCCGTGCTCATCATCGAGCACGATATGGACGTCGTCTTCCGGTTCGCCAAGGAGATCACCGTTCTCGTCTCCGGCGGCATTCTGACCGCCGGCACGCCGGATGAAATCGCCGCCGACGAACGGGTCCGCGAAGTGTACCTCGGAGGCAGCCATCATGGATGAGGACAAACCATGCTGACGCTGCAGAACGTCTCCGCCGGTTACGGCGAAACGGTGGTTCTCGAATCCCTGAACCTGGAACTGGCGACGGGAGAAAGCCTGTCCGTTATCGGACGCAACGGCGTCGGCAAGTCCACCCTGCTGGCGACCATCATGGGCCACACCGAACTGCACGGCGGCGCCATCGCGTTGAACGGCCAGGACATCTCGTCGGCATCCATCCATCACCGCGCCCGGGCAGGTCTTGGATATGTGCCGCAGGAACGGGAAATCTTTCCGTCCCTCACGGTGCGCGAAAATCTCGAAATCGCGGCGCGGCCGGGTCCGTGGACCATGGACCGCGTGATGGAGCGTTTTCCGCAGCTTGTGGAACGCCAGTCAAACCAGGGCAATCAATTGTCCGGCGGCGAACAGCAGATGCTCTCCATCGGCCGCGCCCTGATGGGCAACCCCTCCGTGCTGTTGATGGACGAACCGTCGGAAGGCCTAGCGCCCGTCATCGTCGAGGAACTGCAAAAGGCACTGTCGGCATTGCGGGACGCGGAAGGATTGACCATCATCCTGGTGGAACAGAACGCCCACCTCGCGCTCGACTTTTCGCCGCGCTGCGTGGTGATGGACCGTGGAACGGTGACGTTCGACGGAGCCAGTGAAGAACTGAAAACGGACGCCGCCAAACTGGATCAACTGATCGGAGTGAGTGCGTCCTAACATAACGTGCACGGCCATGCGCCGATGCATTACGGGAGGCACTTGAATGTCAGGCAAACATCTGGCGGACCTGTCGGCCATCATCAAAGACCTGGACAAACGCGGACGCCTTGTCCGCGTCCGCTCGGAAGTGGACTTGAAACACGACCTGGCCGGCATTGCCGCCGAATTCGAGGGCGGAGGCCGGGCCGTCCTGTTCGAAAACGTCAAGGGCCGCGACCATCCTGTCTTCACCGGGCTGTACTGGTCACGCGAATTGCTCGGCGTCCTGATGCGCAAGAAGGAAGCCGAGTTGCCCGGTTATGTCTCGGACTGCATCAAGTCCTGGCAAAGCAAACCCGTGCCGCCGGTCATCAAGAAGACCGGGCCGGTGCTGCAGGTGCGCGAAAAGACCGTCGACCTGGGCAAGCTGCCCATTCCCGTGCACGCGCTGAAGGACGGCGGCCCCTATTTCGACGCCGGTGTCGTCATCGCCCGCGATCCCGAAACCGGCGTGCGCAACGCGTCCATCCAGCGTTTCATGATCACCGGTCCCGATACGATGAACATCAACATCGACGCCGGGCGGCATCTGGAAGCCTATTTGCAGAAGGCGGCCGACAAGGGTGAAACCCTGCCGTTCAGCCTGAATATCGGCGTCGGCCCGGGATTGCACTTCGCCGCCGCCGCCCCCTCGGAAGCCGCGCCGATCGACACCGACGAACTGGGTATCGCCAGCGCGTTTCACGGTGCTCCGCTGGAACTGGTCAAGGGCAAGGCGCTGAAGACCGAGTTGGTGGCCCACGCCCAATACGCCCTGGAATGCGAGATGATCCCCGGCGAACTGGACGACGAAGGTCCGTTCGCCGAAGTGACCGGGTACTACGCCAAGCGGGCGCCGCGGCCCAAGGTGCATGTCCGCGCCATCCACCGGCGCCGGACACCGGTCTTTCAAACCATTCTGTCGGGCAAGGAGGTGTTCAATTCGGTCGGCCTGCTGGGCGAGGCCAATGTGCTCAACCTGCTGCAGCGGCAGGTGCCGGGCGTCCGGGACGTTTATTTCAGCCACGGCGGCTGCGGCTTCTACCACGCCGTCGTCCAGATGAAGCAGGTCCGCGAGGGCTGGTCGAAGCAGGCCATCCTGGCGGCGTTCTCCGCCTTTCCGCCCTTGAAGATGGTGACGGTGGTGGACGAGGACGTGGACATCCGCAATGCCGGCGACGTGGAGTGGGCCATGGCCACGCGGCTCGATCCGGTGCACGGCATCGTGGTGCTCGACAAGATCTTCGGCCACGGCCTCAATCCGAGTTTCCCCGACTATCTCGGCGCCAAGGTGGGGTTCGACGCCACCCGCCCCTTCCCACCCACATATGAATATGACCGGGCGAAGGTGAAAAAGATGAAACTGGACGGCCTCGACATCGCCATACCGGAACCGCCCGCCGCGTCCCGCGCCGGGCGCAAGGCGAAGCCGAAGAGCCGCCGGGCGTCACCGAGCCCATCCCGGTCCAAGACGAAGCGGGCCTAGAGCAGTTCCTCTTTAGATGGAAACATTCTGACGGAGCGTATTGGCGCCAAGGCCAAGGCGGGCGGTGACGGCCATACGGGGGGTATGGCCGAGACGACTGCCGCCGGATTTGGCGCCAAGACGCCCGTCCCTCCGGGTTTCCGAGCGGCCGCCCCCCACGGCGTCAGACGGCTTGCGCGATGCACCGCATCGCGGCCCCGTCTTCCTGGTGGCCATGTGCGTTTCTTGGCAGGCCGCTCGAGAAACAGAATGGATTCCATCTAAAGAGGAA
>JANQFL010000116.1 GCA_028277845.1 Sneathiellales bacterium | reverse complement strand
GACATCCTGCGCGTCAAACTGCTCACCCTCCACATGACCCTGCCGCTGAAGACGCCGTTCAAGATCGACAAACGGTTCGAGTTCGACGTCTACGATCCGACCTATTACGTGGCGTTCTCCTTTGCCGAAACGGATCCGGTGCGCATGGAAGGCGCGCCGGCCGATTGCCGGGCGAGCGTCACGCCGCCCGAAAAGCTCGACGACGAGATGGCCAGCACGCTCGCCGCGATTCCGGCCGATGTCACCGAACTGCCGGAAGAGCTGATGGTGGTGACGCGGGAATTGTCGAACCGGATTGTGGTTGCCTGCGGTGACGCCGCCGCCGCGCCGTCACCGCGGACGGCGGCCGAGGCGATCGAAAAGGCCGTTTCCGGATCGCCGGCCGGCGAAACGCCGGCCGCGGAGACGCCGCAACCCTCGGCAAAAATTGGTATTACGGCCCGCGTGTTCGGCTACATCGCCCGCAAACAGGCGGAATTCTACGCCGCTTTGCGCGATGCGGTGCGCCGGGCGGCGATCGACGGCAGCGCGGTCTGGTGGCTGCTCGGCGCCAGCCTGCTTTACGGCATCTTCCACGCCGCCGGTCCCGGCCACGGCAAGGCGGTGATCACCAGCTACATGCTGGCCAATGAGGCGACGGCGCGGCGCGGCATCGCGCTCGCTTTCGCCGCCGCCTTCGTGCAGGCGACGGTGGCGGTGCTCGTGATCGGCATCCTGGCCGTGGCGCTCGGGCTCACCTCGCTGGTGATCCAGGACGCGGCGCGGACCCTGGAGATCGGCTCCTACGCGCTGGTCACGCTGCTCGGCGCCTGGCTGCTTTTAGCAAAACTCGGCGTGGTCCGCGGCTTCGGCCATGATCATGGGGGCCATGGCCATGATCACCATGGACACGATCATCACGGCCACGGTCGTCATGACCATGACGTCCACGATCTGATGCCGTCGGCGGAGGAGGTCGCGGGGCCGCTCGGCCTGTCGAAGGCGGTTGCGGCGGTGGTCTCCGTCGGCCTCCGGCCGTGCTCGGGGGCGATTATCGTGCTCGTCTTTGCCATGAGCCAGGGGCTGTTCTGGCTCGGCGTCGCCGCGGCCTATGTGATCGGCATCGGCACCGGGCTCACCGTCGCCGCGCTGGCACTATCGGCGGTATTCGCCAAGGGGCTGGCGGTAAAGATCGCCGGCGCCGACGGCCGCGCCGGCGCGATCGTCCATCACGCGATCGAAATCCTCGCGGCTTTGGCCGTGCTGGTGCTCGGGCTCAGCCTGCTGATCGCCGCCCTCGCCTATGGCGGCACGCCGATTTCGGGGGCGTGAGGCGGGATCGGCACAAATCACATTTCCAGTGGAATATTCAATATATGGGTGATGAGAAGGCGCAACATGACCTTGCTTTGAGACGGGTCGACCTCCCGGGAAAATCGAGGCCATTCCTTCTCGACCAGAGCTTTGGCGTCTTTCCGGCAAATGTCGAACGCTTGTGATTGCTCAATGAGTTCTATGCCTCGCTCCAGGCCTGCTTCGGAACCGCGCAAGCTTTCAGTGTTCACAATATCGATCAATTCGTCTTGTTCGGCCCTGGGCAGCAGATTGACGGCTTTATAGATGACAAAGCTCGTCTTGCCTGCCGCGAGATCTTCGCCGCGCACCTTGCCCCATTCGGGCTGGCTGGTGAAATTGTTGATGTCATCGACAATCTGAAAAGCGAGCCCCAAATTTTCAGCAAATTGAGTGCAGATGTTTTTGGTCGCTTGTGAAGTTTCGGCAATGATGCAGGCCATCTCGGCCACCGCCCTGATCAAGGCCGCCGTCTTGAAACTGTGCGCCTGCAGGATTTGCTGTCCCAGCTCTTCTCTTAGCCAGAATGAACGGCCGCGATCCTGCCCTGTCCTTGACCAGTAAATGTCCTGGCCCTGGCCGATATGGGCCTGCACATAGGTCCTTATGAGCAAACCGTAGATTTCTTCGCGCTGCGCCACAGAAAGGTGCGGATGATCGGCCAGCGTCAATATCGGGAGAAAATAGAGCATGTTTCCGGCATTGATCGCGGTCGGCAGTCCATATCGCAATTGCAGTGTTTCATCGCCCCGCCGCGTCTGCGACCGGTCTTCGATGTCGTCAATAATGACCGAACCGTTATGGATGAACTCCGGCATGACCGAGAGCAGGGTTTCATAGGGTTCGACGTTCTCCCCCAGCGCATCGAGCAACAGCAAACCGAAAATCGGCCGCCAATGCTTGGCGCCTCTGTCCAGTAAATCCCAAACCGGTTCAGAGAATATCTCGGTCTGCGCCTCAGCGTCATAAGCAAAACGCGGCGCACCGGCATAATGCGCCAGTTTCCGATCGGATAGTTTCTCAGGAAGAAAATTCTTCAGCGTGGTGTCGATGCGCTCGACCCAGTGTTTCATGGTCTGCCTGACATCGAGCACATTGCTGCAGCCCTGCAATTCCAGGCGGGCACGCCCCCTGATCGGATTGCCGGCGAAGGTGCCCGAGACCGTTCCGACGCCTTCCCAGATGGCGTGGGTCAATCCGAAAACGGGGATTTCCTGGTCGTCGATGAACGGCGTAAAACTCAGTTCAAGACCGAGGGAAGGAATTCCTATCTGCCATTCCAGACTATAGGCGGTCATTGATTTGCGGCTGGTCCAGCCGCGTCCTTCTCCCAGTTGAACGTCATCCAGTATTACCGGGGCGGTTTGCGGGGCAAAATAGATTGCTGATTGATTTTCAACTTCACCGGTTTGCCGGTTGGTCAGCCGCCCGACAATCACATCGGCGCCATTGTCGAGATTGATGCCGAGCCAAACCCAGCACAGCAGGTCTTCAGGGTGCTTTTCACTTCGCAACCAGCCGAAATCGCCCCATTGGTGATCGATCCAGCCCGTCCCCTCAATCGGGTTGTTATCCAAGGTTCCGGTGAGATGCAGGCGGGGGCAGCTTTCATAGGCCATCGCTCCGAAACGGAAACCGTTGTCATTGCGCTCCTGTTCCAAAAGCCACGCAGATTGGGGCTGCAGCGTCAAAGTGCAATGTTTCGACGAGCCGGAGAGATGAAATCCAATGCTAAGCTCCTGATTATTCTGACGTAATGACAGATCGTTCCACTCGATGTGCAGGTTGTCGTGCACCGTCTTTTGGGGCTGGCAGGTTTCGATTATCGGTGACGGTACGCCCCAATTCCGGATTTCATCAACCAGGGCCTGCGAGAGGTTTGTGTCGACGCCCGAAAACTCCACCTCATCGGTCATTTCGGCGACAAACTGGTCGACAAGGGCGGATGAAATCTCGCTGCGAAAGTGATGAATACCCTGCTCACGATGAAAGGCCGTATTCAGCAACAAATACCCATCTTCAGCATTGGCTTTGGTCGTTCTCCTAAGAAACGCAATCATAAATTGAAATCCATCGATCTGCCCTTGCTGAAGCTGGCCATGAACAAACCACCATTCGAGGGGATAGTGTATGCGCGGCGAAAGGTCTGGTAGCATTTCAACCCATCTCAATGTCGTGTGATATCATCATGCCCTGGACCAGTCCGGCCCCGTAGGCCTCTGATATATCAAGAAAACTCACTCATGCGACACTCCGAGCAGATGTTTGACCTGATCATCGTCGGTGGCGGACCGGCCGGCGCGGTTGCGGCTCTCTATGCCAGGCGCCATGGGCTGACCTCATTGTTGCTCGACAAGGAAAAATTTCCCAGGGACAAGGCCTGTGGGGACGGGCTGACACCAGCGTGCTGTGACATTCTTCGCGATCTCAACATAGAGGCCGAGTTCGACAAATTGCCCGGTATTCGATACCGCAAATTTGTCGTGGCGAATTCGAGACATATCGAAGCGGAAATTGGTATGGAGGGGGCGGCGCGCCCCGAGCACAGAACCGGATATGTCATTCGGCGGGAACTGTTCGACAATTTTCTCTTTGAAAAGGCAAAGGCAGCGGCAAGCCGTTTTCACGAGAATTTCCAGGTTGACGATATCGTCGTGGAAAGCGGGACCGTTAAGGGTGTGACGGGCCATCACAAGCCAACCGGCAAGCGTGCGACATTTCACGGGAAGATTGTTCTTGCGGCCGACGGCGCCCATTCGGTGGTGGCGCGGCGGCTCGGATTCTACAAGGCGGATTTACCTCATTCGAGCTTTGCGGTTCGGCAATATTACAGAAACGTTGAAGGCTTGAACGATGGCATAGAAGTGCATTTTCTCGATGACGTTAAGCCCGGCTATTTGTGGATTTTTCCCCTCGACGACGGACTTGCAAATGTCGGCATCGGCATGCGCGCGAGCGACATGAAAAACAAGAAAATCAATCTGGTGAATGTCTTCGAATCTGTGAAGAAAAGCCCAGCCTTTGCGGCGCGATTTGCTGCAGCTGAGCCGGTGGGGAAGGTCAAGGGTGCCGACCTGCCGCTTGGGAGCATTCACAGAAGATGCCATGGACCGGGCTACCTCCTGGCCGGAGACGCGGCCGGGCTTGTCGACCCCTTCTCCGGCGAGGGCATTGCCAATGCCATGAAATCGGCGCGCATTGCTGTCGAAACCGCCGCAACGGCCGTTAAGGAAAACGATTTCAGCAGCGAAAGTCTTGCCCGCTATGACAAGAGGGTCTGGTC
>JANQFL010000064.1 GCA_028277845.1 Sneathiellales bacterium | reverse complement strand
CGTCTCGGCCATACCCCGGGTATGGCCGTCACCGCCAGCCTTGGCCTTGGCGCCAATACGCTCCGTCAGAATGTTTCCATCTAAAGAGGAACTGCTCTAGGCCGTCGTTATCGGTTGCCCTGAAAACCCGCTTCCCACTCTTCACCCCAGGCTTCCTTCCACAGCCACGGCTTGTCGGAATTCGATTGCGGCCTGCCGCCGTGCCACAGGTCGTAGCGCGGGTCGGCGTAGCGGGTGAAGAAGCCGTCGATCTGCGCGATCAGCTCATGGGCTGTATCGGCGTAAGCCGGGTCACCGGCCAGGTCGGTCCTCTCCAGCGGATCGGACTCCAGGTCGTACATCTCGTCCGGGTAGGGCGCCGCCGGTGCACCCTGGAAGCGGCGCTTGTAGAGCCAGCGGCCGGTACGTACGGCCCGGGTCTCTTCCTGTTCCAGATAGACGGCGCCGGACCAGTCGTGTTCTTGGCCGCGCAAGGCCGGCGCCATGCTTCGGGCAGGGGCATTGCCGTTGTGGCCGTCGGGCTCGATACCGGCCAGTTCCAGCAGGGTGGGGAGCAGGTCGATCTGGCTGACCAGTTCGGTATTGACCCCCGTCACCAGATTGCCGCCATGGCGAAAAATGAGAGGGATCGAAAAAGTCGCCCGGTACGCATTGGAGGGGAGGGTGGCCTGGCTGTGGCCCCAAATGCCGTGATGGCCCAGCGAGAAGCCATGGTCGGCGGTGTAGACCACGAGTGTATCGTCCGTCAGACCGAGGCGTTCGAGGGCGGCGAGCACACGGCCGACGCCGTCGTCCACCATGGTCATCTCGGAATAGTAGTTGCGCAATGTTTCCAGGTCGTTGGGGATGCGCAGTTCAGAGGAGTGATCGACACCGCCATAGCTGTCGGACACCTTTTTCAGGAATCTTCGAATGGCGTTTTCGTGCAGGCCCTCGCGCGGCACGGAGTGCATGGGCACATCGTCGTAACGGGCGCGGAAACGGTTTTTCGCGCGTCCCTTGAGCGCCGGCCAGTGGCCGTACGGCGCGTTGTAGGGCACGAAGGCGAAAAACGGTGCATCCGAACTCGCCGCCGCTTCGAGATACTGAACGGTTTTGTCGGTGAAATAGTCGACGCTATGACCGGCGTAGCGCCGGGTCACGCCGTTCTCGATGTAGACGCCGTCCCAGAAATCGGTGACATGGCCGTGCGGATTGGTCACCCAGTGCTGGAACCCGTTCTGGGCCTGCTCAGGCGCCCCCATGTGGTACTTGCCGATCAGTGCGGTGTTGTAGCCGTGGTCGAGTAGAATTTCCGGCAGGGTTTTGAATTCCGCGATGGCGTTCCAGCCCTCCGGCCAGCGATCTCGCAAGCGGTCGTCGATCCAGGTGTGAATGCCGTGCTGGGACGGCATCAGCCCGGTCATGACGGAAGCCCGGCACGGCGAACACATGCCGTTGACGCAAAACGCGTTATCGAAACGCAAGCCTTGAGTTGCCAGTGCATCGATGTGCGGCGTGAAGATTTCGTCGTTGCCGTAACACCCCAGCAGTTCCGCCGGCTGATTATCGGTCATGAACATCAGAATATTGGGGCGGCGACTCATGATTCAGGCTTCGCTAGAGATTCCGCGGGAGGGTTTCGTCGGCGGCATGGTTGCCACAGCCGAACCGGGACTTCAATCCATGCGATAAGTAGGGGTATTTGTTGCACAACTTTCACGATAGTATATTTTAAACTATTCGTTAACGTCTGTTAACGATACTGTATGTAACAAGGGATTGGGCACGGTGGCGATAGAATCATCGAGCGATAGTCGGGGTTTGATGTGGACACGCATCACGGGTTTTCTGCGGTTCCTCAGATCTTTTTGCGGCCTGCCTTCCATTGTTCTCATGACCGGTTTGAGCTTGGCGTTTCCGTCCTACGGAGCCGACAAGGTCGTGTTGCAGTTGCGATGGGAACCCCAATTCCAGTTCGCCGGTTATTATGCCGCCTTATGGCATGGTTTCTATGCCGAGGCAGGTCTGGACGTTGAAATCCGGACGGCGGTGACACCCGACCGGCATATCCTGAATGCAACCAAGGAGGTCGCCGAGGGCCGGGCGGAATTCGGAATTGGTGCAGCGGATGTGCTGGTCGCACGTGACGCGGGGTCCCCGCTGGTATTCGTCGCCGCCGTCATGCAGCAAAGTCCGGTCGCGGTTTTTGCCCGCAGCGAATTGAACGTGCGGTCTCCCGCGGACCTGACCCGGCTTCGTGTCGGCCGTGTCCTTGGCGACCTGACGGATGCGGAACTGGTCGCCATGCTGGATGCCGAAGGCATCGATTCGCAACAGGTGGCGCCCGCGCTGTCTCCGAACTGGCAGGGCCGAAGCATCGACTTGCTGCAAAATGGCGAGTTGGATGCCTATACCGGATACACGTTGACGGCTTTGTGGCGCGCCAGGCAATTGGGAATGACTCTCAGCATATTGCGGCCGGCAACGTACGGTATCGATTTTTATGGTGATTCGCTCTTCACGCATGCCGGGCTCGTGGATACGGACCCCGATCTGGTGGAGCGATTTGTGACGGCCAGTATACGGGGGTGGGAATACGCTCTTCAGCACGCTGACGAAATTGCCCTGCGTATTGCGACCGAACTGCCGCGCACGTTCACTGTCGAGGATGCCGTTGCCTTCAACCGGTTCCAGGCGACGGAAGTCGAACGGCTGATGATGTATCCGGTCGTTCCGGTCGGGCAGATCAATCCACGGCGCTTGGCCCGCATGCACCGTGACCTGAAGCACGCCGGCTTGGTACATGGTGATTTTGTCCAAGCCGACGCGGTTTTCGACCCGGTGCAAGCCCGGCGGAAACAGCGAGAACACTGGGTCAAGGCGCTCATTGGGGCGAGTTCGCTACTTGTATTGTTCATTGCCGGTATTCTGGCGTGGAGCTGGACGTTGCGTCGCCAGGTCGCGACCAGGACAAAGGAGTTGGCAGACAGTGAAGAGCGTTTCCGCCATGCCTTCGAACAGGCCGCTGTCGGAATTGCCCATGTCGGAACGGACGGCGGTTGGCTGAGGGTCAATCAACGTCTTCTCGATATTCTCGGCTATTCCCGTGACGAACTCCTGAGGATGACGTTCCAGGACATCACCCACCCTGATGATCTCGGCCAGGATACGACATATCTGAGACGCTTGTTGGCCGGAGAGGTGGACACGTATCTCCGTGAAAAGCGCTACGTTCGCAAGGATGGAACGACTGTCTGGGCGCATTTGACGGTTGCGCTCGTCAGGCATGAAACGGGGGAGCCGCACTATTTCGTTTCCGTCATCGAGGATATCTCGGACCGGAAGGGCACCGAAGACCGCCTGCATCTGATGCAGCGGACGCTCGACCACGCCGGCGATGCCGTGCTGCTCGTGTGTCAAAGCGGACGAATCAAGTACGCCAACGAATCCTGCGCTCGGTTACTGGAGTACGGCGAATCCGAGGTTCTGGAGAAACGGATTTGGGATGTCGACAAAGGCGCGGGTCAGGATGAATGGCTGCGGCTACTGAAATCCGCCGCCAGCAGTTTTCATGCCAGAACGTTCGAAACGATCTACAGGACCCGAACGGGCCACGAAGTGCCGGTCGAAGTCACGATGGCGCAACTGGATCACGGCGAGCGGGGGATCGTGTGCTGTTTTGCCCGCGACATTACAAAACGAAAGCAGGTGGAGCGGGATCTGATCGGGAGCGAGGAGCGTTTCCGTTCCGTATTCCGGTATTCTCCCGCCGGGCTGGTACTGAAGGATGCCGAAGGCCGGACGCAGCTTGTCAACAAGATGTATGAGCAGATGTTCCAGACGACGGCCGACACGGTTATCGGCAAGACGTCTTCCGAGCTCTATGACGCGGAAACGGCAAGACAACTCGATGCGTTGGACGAACAGGTCCGGCGCACCGGTCAGCCGATCGAACAGGATTTACCGATGCGCCTGCCGGCATTCGGTGACCGGTTGCTGCATTTCGTCAAATTTCCGGTTTTTGATTCCGCGGGAACGGTGTCGGGTATCGGCGGGTTCGGCATCGACATCACAGACCGGAAACTGATCGAGTCTGCCATGCAGACCTTGTCCTCCGACTTGATCGCGCTGGAAGGACCGAATTACTGGCGCGCCGCGGTGTTGTCGCTGAGCCGCCTGCTGAAGACCGATATCGCCTTTGTCTGCCGGCCGGAACTTCAGAATACCGGGCGAATCCAGATGCTGGCGCTGTTCGAGGACGGATCGCTCCATACCAATCGGAGTTTTGATATCGCGGGCACGCCCTGGGCCGAGATCTGTCATGCCGACGACGGTAAGCTCGTTTGCATCGAACGGGGCATGGGCGAGCGCTATCCGGATGATTCCTACGTGCGGGACAACGGCGTCGATTCGTTCGCCGCCGTGCCGCTGATCGACCATGCCGGACAGACGCTTGGATATCTCGGTGTCATGAATCGCTCGCCTCTGTATACGCGTTCACCCGAGGAAACGGTGTTGAAGATGTTCGCCGTTGCAGTGGCCGCGGCCATGTCGCGTGAGCACAACAGGCGCCAATACAGCGATTTGTTCGAATTCGCCCCCGAAGCCATTTTGCTGGTCGACGGTTCCGGACGCATGACGTTGGCCAACCGGCAGGCGGAAACCATTTTCGGCTGGTCGCGCGCCGAAATGGTCGGCGAGCCGATCGAAATGCTGGTGCCGTTCGATAAGCGCAAGGACCATATTCACATGCGGGCGGTGTTCTCGCGTTCCCCGAACCGCCGCCGCCTCGCAACCGATCGGCGGGACCTGTACGGACAGCGCAAGGACGGCAGCACGTTCCCGGTGGAAATTGATTTGGCACCCGTTGAAACGGATGACGGTGTGATGATCGCGGCCGCCGTCCGGGACGTTACGGCGCGCAAGGAGTTGGAAGCGCAACTGACACAGGCACAGAAAATGGAAGCCGTGGGCCAGTTGACCGGCGGGATCGCGCACGATTTCAACAACCTGCTCGCCATTATCAGGGGCAATGCCGAGTTGCTCGCGGACTTTCAGACCGCGGAGACGGAGCATCTCATTCAACCGATTATCCGCTCCAGTCATCGTGGCGCCGAACTCACGCAACGCCTTCTGGCCTTTTCCCGGCAGCAGGAACTGCACCCGCGGACCGTCCATACCGGCGAACTCGTGCAAGGCATGTCCGATCTGCTGGAACGGTCTCTCGGCGAGACCATCGATCTCGATATTTCGATCGACGGAGATCTCTGGAACATTTGGGCGGACGCCGGACAGCTCGAAAACGCCCTTCTCAATCTGTCCATCAATGCCCGCGATGCCATGCCCGCGGGCGGAACGCTCCGGATCTCCTGCGAAAACGTCCGCTTCGACAAGACGGCGCTGCCGGGCGAGTCCACTGCCGTTTCGGGGAGTTTCGTGGCTCTGGCCGTCCACGATACCGGGATCGGCATGCCGGCCGATGTCCGCGACCAGGCGTTCTCTCCGTTTTTCACGACGAAGGAGGTCGGTCATGGGAGCGGGCTCGGACTGTCCATGGTTTATGGCTTCGTCAAACAGTCCAACGGGTACGCCGTCATCGAAAGCGCGGAGGGCGCGGGAACGACGGTGACGCTGTATATGCCCAGGGCGCAGGACCGGAATATGTCCGAAGCGGACAAGGAGACCGGCAACATACCCTGTGGCAAGGGCGAAACCATCCTGGTCATCGAGGACAACAATGATGTGCGGATACTGGCCATCAATATGCTGACGGGTTTGGGCTACAACGTTGTCGATGTCGCCGACGCCGCCGAAGCACGGGACTTTTTGAAACAAAATCCCAAGATCGATCTGATCCTGTCCGATGTCATTCTGCCGGGCGGTACGAGTGGACCGGAGTTCGCCGAGGAGGTTCGCGCCCGCGATCCTGCTTCGGAAGTGATCTTCATGTCCGGATATACCGCCGATGCCGTCGAGCCGCACTTTGCCGCCTGGCCCGATGCCGTCGTGTTGAGCAAACCGTTCCAGAAACAAAGCCTGGCCAAAGCCGTTCGGGATGCGCTCGATTCCTGATACGCAGACGCGGCGTCGCTTCATCCGAACATGGTGTCGGGCAACACCAGGGCCAAAGCCGGCACAAGAAAGATCACGGTCACGCAGAACAGCATGGCCAGCCAGAACGGCCAGATCCCGCGGAAGATGGTGTTCATGGGCACATCGGGTGCGATGCCCTTGACCACGAAGACGTTGAGGCCGACCGGCGGCGAGATCAGCGCCATTTCCAGAACCAGGACCATCAGGACGCCGAACCAGACCATGTCGACGCCGTGCGCCTCGAGGATGGGTTGCACGAGAGGGACGGTCAGGACCAGGATGGCGAAACCTTCCAGGAACGTTCCGAGCACGATGAACATCGCCAGGATGAGCAGGACGATGGCCGTCGCGGAAAGGCCGGTGCCTTCGACGTAACCGGTCAGCTTGAACGGAATGCCGGTGAAGGCGACGAACGTCTTGAACACGAACGCGCCGAACAGGATGAAAAACACGGTACCGCAGGACCGCAACGTGCCGGTCAGAACGGTGACGATGTTGGGCCGGGACAGGGACCGCCTGAAGGCGGCGACGATCATGGCCAGCAGGGCCCCGATGCCCGCCGCTTCGACGGCCGAGAACACGCCGACATAGATGCCGCCGATGGTCAGCACGATGATGCCGGTGATCGCGGACGCGCGGCGCAGTGCCTTCAGACGCTCGGCGAGCGGTGCCCGCTGCAGCGCCCCCGGCGCCTTTTCCGGCCTGGCCCTGACCACCAGCCCGATGGTCAGAATGAACAGGCCCGTCAGCAGCACGCCCGGCAGGATTCCGGCGATGAACAGGCGTCCGATGCTTTCCTCGGTCAGGATGGCGTAGACGACGAACCCGGCGGACGGCGGTATGAGGATACCCAAAGTGCCGCCGGCGGCGATGGCGCCGGTCGCCAGGCTGTCGTCGTACCGGTAGCGCTGCATCTCCGGCAGGCTGACCCGGCCCATGGTCAGCGCGGCCGCCAGCGATGAACCCGACAGGGCGGAGAAACCCGCGCAGCCGATGATGGTGGAGGACGCCAGTCCGCCGCGGAAGTGGCCGAACCAGCTGTGCGCCGCGTCGTACAGGTCGCGGCTCATGTTCGAAACGCCCGCCAGGTTCCCCATCAGGATGAACAGCGGCAGAATGGTAAGGGAATAGTTGGACGCCTCGCCGAAAATTTCGCCGGCGATGACCGGCAACACGGCCGGCGGGCGAATCAGCCAGATGCCGCCGGCGCCGACCAGCATCATGGCCATGCCGATCGGCATGCGGATCAGCAACAGTGCAAAGAGAATGACGAAGCCGAGAACACCGATGTCGAAATTGTCCATCTGCGACGCGGCTCAATCGCTTATTTCGTTGGGATCGGCGGTGCCGAAATGGGCCAGCCCGACAATCAGGTGCAGCAGCAGTTGCAATGTATAGAGGGCCATCACGACACCCATCAGGTAATAGAACGGCGGATGCGGGATTTCGATGTTGGGCGTGAACGCGCCGCACTCGAAACCGCACCGGCCCTTCCAGAACAAGGCGAAGGCGGCCAGGCCGACGACCGCGACGCCCAGCAGACGCATGACGGCGTCGGTCACGCGCGTCACCCGGCGTCCCGCGAACATCGTCAGGACATTGACCGAGACATGCGCCTGATGGCGTGCACCGTATATCAATGCCGCGGCGGCGACGACGGTCAGAAGCATGGAGGAAACGTCGTCGATCCCGAAGATCGGATCGTTGAGAACGTAGCGGGCGAACACCGCTGTTCCGGTGACGCCGACCAGGGCGATCAGGCCGAGCGACCCGAGCACGGCAAGCAGCCCGGCGCAGAGGCCGAGCCACTTGTCCAGCCGCGCGTGAGCGACGGGAGACGGCACGCTTACATGCCTTTCATCATCTTGATGACGTCGTTCCCAGTCCGTCCGCCCGAAACCTTGGACGCCTTGAATTTGTCGAGTGCGTCGGCAATGGCCTTGTTGAAACGGGCCTTTTCGGCGTCGGAGATGATGACGATTTCGACACCTTTGGCCTTGGCCACGTCCAGGCCCTTCTTGCCGACGGCGGTATAGACCTTGCCGCCGCTTTGAGACAGCCAGTCTCCCGACGCCTCGTCGACCCATCCCTTTTCCTGCGCCGACAGCGCGCCGTAGACACCCTTGTTCATCAGCAGCACGAAGGCCGAGCCCGAGCCGGGAAACCAGTCGGTGACGTATTTGCCCGGCTCGTAGAGCTTGAACGATCCGATGGCCGAAGGGGCGATGGCGATGGCGTCGATGACGCCGTTTTGCAGGTTCTGATTGATCACCGTGACCGGCTGAGACACGGCCGACGCGCCCAACGCTTCGACGAACGGCACGTCCTGCGCCGACGTGACGCGCACCTTCATGCCCTTCAGGTCTTCCATCCGGCGGACCGGCTTGTTGCGGGTGATGAGGACGGGCGGCGAGTTCGCCCAGATGGCCAGGACCTTCGCGTCGTATTCCTTCTCCAGTTCCGCCCGCGCCCTGAGCAGGGCGTCCGTGCAGGCTGAGGCGTTGTCGCACAGGCCCGGCACGGTGACCACGTTGGTCATGGGAAAGAGCTGCGCCGTGTAGCCCGGCAGGTGAAACGCAATATCCGCGACTCCGTCACGCAGGATCGAATACTGCTTCGGCGGTATGGAGTTGAGGGCGCCGCCCGGGAACTGGGTCACGGTCAATTTGCCGCCGGACAGTTCCTCGAGTTTCTTGGCGAAGGGCGTGAACACCGCCTTGTTCATGGGGTGCTTGGGACCCATGAAGTAGGACAGGCTGAGGTCCTTGGCGGCAGCGGGCAACGCCGTGGCGGTCAACATACCTATGGCGAGAAGCGCCTGAAACGGACGTTTCATATCTTCCTCCCTTGTCTCGGCAATCTTGTGACAGCGCTGACCGGAATACCGGGCAGCCCCAGCGCCGTTGGAGGAATGATAACACCGGAACCGGTTTGCGCGGCAAATTTCGGCGCAGACCGATCCGGCCGTCGGTTTCCTAGGCGAACGTGACGTCGTTCGACAATGGTAGTGTCCGGATCCGCTTGCCGGTCAGCGCGAAGATCGCATTGCCCAGCGCCGGCAGGGACGGTGGCGTGCCGATTTCGCCGGCACCGCCCATGTTGGAGGCGTTTTCCAGCACCGCCACTTCGATACGCGGGCACTGGTTGATCCGCATGGCGTCGTAGCTGTCGAAATTGCCTTCCTGTACTTCGCCGTTGGCGAAGGTGATTTCCTGGCCCATGGCCGAGGAAAGGCCGTAGACGATACCGGATTGAACCTGTGCCTTGAAGATGGCCGGATCCATGACCTCGCCGCAGTCGGCGGCGCACCAGACGTTCTCGATACGGATGCCGTCCTCCGATTGACTGACTTCGACGACCTGGCCGACCCAGGACCCGAAGTTGAGGGAGAACGCCACGCCCTTGGCGCGACCGTCGGCGGCCGGCTTGCCCCAATCCGACATGGCGGCAACCTGTTCCATCACCTTGACGGCGGTGGGGTAGGGCGCCATCAGCTTGAGACGCATGGCCAGCGGGTCGAGCCCGGCCTTGTGCGCCATCTCGTCGACGAAGGTTTCGTTGAAGTAACCGTTGAACGAATTGCCGACCGAACGCCAGAAACCGACAGGAATGGGCGCCGGCGCGATGACGCCGGTGACCTTGCAGTCGGGGATCGCGTAGGGCTGGTCGAACACGCCCTCGACCACCGTGCGGTCCGGTCCGGCCGTCGGCAAATCGGGGAAGGTGCGGGCCATGATGCTTTGCATCGGTGACGGGCAGGCGATCTCCGCCAGCAGGGCTTGGGGTGTTTCGCCTTTCCCGACGCGGGCACGGAAGCGGCCGACCGCCGCGGGCCGGTAGGCGTCGTGGCGGGTATCTTCCTCGCGGCTCCAGGTCACCTTGACCGGCCGGCCGTCGGTGTGGCGGGCCACGGCGGCGGCGTAGAGCGAGAAGTCCACCTCCGCCCGGCGGCCGAAACCGCCGCCCAGGAACGTGGTGTTGACGGTGACGTCGTCGCTTTCGATGTCGAACATCGAGGCCGCGGTCATTTGAATCATGGTCGGCGCCTGATTGGGCGACCAGATTTCCACGGTCGTGCCGCTGGTCCACCGGGCCGTGGCGTTCATCGGTTCCATGGTGGTGTGGGCGAGATAAGGCGCCCGGTATTCGGCCTCGACCAGTTCGTCCGCCGGCGCGGACGCCAACGCGGCGTCGGCATCGCCGTCATCGCGCAGGCTGAACCCGTCGTCCACATTGTCCAGGGACGAGGCAACCTGCGCCATCAGGCCTTCGGTGTCGCCGGGATAGGGAGCGTCTTCCCATGTCACCTCCAATGCTTCGGCGCCCTTGAAAGCGGCCCAGGTGTTGTCGGCGATAATGCCGAAGCCGGAACCGGTGGTGGCCTCGATGGGCACCACCTGGCGGACGCCGGGTACGGCGAGAGCCGCGGTTTTATCGTACGTCTTTGCCTTGGCGCCGAAGCGCGGGCTCATCTTCACCGTGGCGTGCAACATGTCCGGCAGCACGACGTCGATACCGAACTCCGCCGTGCCGGTGACCTTGGCCGCTACGTCCGTCCGGCCCGGCGATTTGCCCAGATAGCGCCACTCGGACTTGCTGCGCAGTTCGATTTCGGAGGGCGGATCCTGGGTCGCCGCGGCGGCGGCCAATTCACCGTAGGTCGCCGACTTGCCCGATGCCGGATCGGTCACCGCGCCGTGGGCCGTCTTGAGCGATGATTCAGGCACGTTCCAGCGCTTGGCGGCGGCCGATACCAGCATGACCCGGGCGGCGCAGCCGGCATGGCGCATTTTCTCGTAGGCGTCGCGGGTCGACGACGATCCGCCGGTCCCCTGGATGCCGAACACCTTGGACATGCCGCCCTGGATGGCGCGGGTGGCGTTGGCCATCATGCTCTCGTCGAACACAGGGAAGGGCGCCGATTCGGCCAGCATGGCGTGGTTGTAATAAGCCTTCGACGCCGGTCCGTGTTCGATCTGCACGGCATCCAGGTCCACGTCCAGTTCCTCGGCCACCATGGCGGCCAGGGTCGTGGTCACGCCCTGACCCATTTCGGCGCGGGGTACGATGATGGTGACGGTGTTGTCGGCGGCGATCTTGACGTAGGGATTGAACGCCGCTTCGCCCGCGGCCAAGTCGTCGAGCAGCGGGTTCGCGTAGGGTTTGCGGTAGAAGTAATAGCCCACCGCCATGCCGCCGGCGACGGCGACGGTGGCGCCCAGGAACGTACGGCGGGTGATCTTGCCGATGTTCATGGCCTAGCCCTCCCGTCCGGTGGGGGTCGCGGTGGCGGGGTCAAGTCCGGCCCGCGCCGTCAGCGTTTTGCCGGCTCGTTTGATGGCCTGGCGAATCTGCGGATACGTGCCGCAGCGGCACAGATTGCCGGCCATGGCGTCGTCGATTTCGGCGTCGGAGGGATCGGGATTGCCGGCCAGGAGGGCGGCGGCGTTCATGATCTGGCCGGACTGGCAATATCCGCATTGCGGCACCTGCTCCGTGATCCATGCCTGTTGGGCCGCATGCAGGGTTTCGCCGCCGGACAGGCCTTCGATCGTCGTAATCGGTCCCGAGACATCGCTGACCGGCGTCGAGCAGGAGCGAATGGCCTCGCCGTCCATGTCCACCGTGCAGGCGCCGCAGGCGGCGATGCCGCAGCCGAATTTGGTGCCGGTCAATCCGACCAGGTCGCGCAGGACCCATAGAAGCGGCATGTCCGGCTCGGCGTCGACCGAGACGGACTTGCCGTTGATCGTCAGGTTCCACTGGCTCGCCATGAATTTCGTCTCCCGGAAATGACCCACCTGATGCGTGTTGCGGAGTCAACCGCAACTGGATTAAGTGACTATAGGTCACTAAATGGTATGATGCCTATCCTTGTCAATGGAAGAATGCCTCTGGGCGCTATTAACTTGAAGGAGCATCTTGAATGGTATATCTACCCGATATACCAAAACCCGGTCCAGTTGCTTGAGTAAAATGAACGGCAGTCACTAAATGTCCAGTCCAACATTGATCAAACCGGCATTTAAGCGTGCCCGCCAACCGGCCCAGAAAGCGCAGCGCCGCCAGGCCGTGCTCGACGCCGCCGCCGCGTTGCTCGAGGAAGGCGGGCTGGAAGCGGTCAATCTGGCGGCCATCGCCAAGCGGGCCGGCGTGGTCAAATCCAATCTGTACCGGTATTTCGAAAGCCGTGAGGAGATCCTCGTACGTTTGCTGGTCGCCGACATGGAGGACATGTGCGCGGCGCTTGAGCGCAATCCGGCAGCCGCCACAGGCGAGGGGCGTAACGATCCGGCAATGATCGCCGGCAATCTGGCCGCCGAGTTCGCATCCCGTCCGCGGCTTTGCCAATTGACCAGCGTGTTGGCGTCGACGCTGGAACGCAACATCTCGGAGGATACCCTGGTCGAACTCAAACGGGACATCCTGGCCGCCGGCATGCGTTTGATGAATGCGCTGCACACCGCCGCGCCGGCCCTGGGTCCGGACGGCAGCCTGGCCGCGGGGCATGGGATATTTGCGCTGGTCGCAGGTCTGTGGCCCATGGCGAATCCGGCGTCGCAAGTCGCCGCCGTCATGGCCCGGCCCGAGTTTGCGGGGTTCGAACGGTTTCACGGACATTTCGAAGAGAACCTGCGATCCGCCGTGCAAGCCTTGCTGGCCGGCCATTTGGCCGCCACCCGGCCATAGGCGGCCCGGGTTGCTAGCGAATTCCCAGCCAGGACCGCGCCTCATCCATGTCGCGAAAAATTTGCAGCGCACCGGGATCGGCCGTGGTGAACGCCGAATAGACCCGCGCCATACCGAATACGAGTTCCGACGGAACGACGTAGGCCCGTTTCGCCGTGCTGTCGAACGATGATTTGTCCGCCAGCAGACGCAACTCCTCACTGCTGATTTGCACCTCGGTTACGTCCCGCAAGTCCAAAAGAAAGCGGAACGCGTTGTCGTAGTCCGGATCTTCCTGCATACGGCGTTGCGCGGAGATGAGATCATCGATTGTCAGTAGCCCCGACGCCTCGGCCAGGATGACTCTCTGTTCCGTGTCAATTGAGAACGTTGAAGGCATAGGTTACTGGCGGTTCTTCGGCACCGGTACTTGTCGGCAGCAAGACAGTGCGGCAAAACCGCTCACGGCGCAACGACGGCGGTAATCGCGTTGACCGCTCCGAAAGTGAAATACTGTCGGTAACATCCGCTGCTCTACGCCGCCCGACTCTTTATGTGCCTGAACGAAAAACATGCGTCGCCGGCGCCGCGTGAAGCGGCGCCCCGATACCGCTCCGCCCTACCGATCCGATACGATCTCAATCTCGGTTTTGACCGAGTTGGCGATAAAACATGCTTCGTGGGCCCGGTGGTGCAAATCGGCTTCCGCGGCTTCGTCGGGTTTCACGCCTTCATAGGCAATAACGGGGTTGAGCGCGATGTGCGTGACGGCGACGCGCCCTTCGTCGTTTTTCGCCATGGTCCCGAAGGCCTCGTCGCGGTAATCATCGACGACGTATCCGTCCTGTTGGGCGAAATGCAGGAAGAACAGCATATGGCAGCTCGACGCCGCCGCGACGAACGCTTCTTCCGGGTCGACATTTTGTTCCACCGAATAGGGCAGGGGCACGATATGCGGTGACGCCGACGCCGGCACGGTGGCGCCGCCATCGAAATGCCAGTTGTGTCCGCGGCTGTATTTGCCGTCGCTATAGGTTTGGTCGCCGCGCTGCCAATGTACCGTCGCGGTGTAACTGCCCATGATCCGTCCTCTCAATACTCCAATCTGCCGAACAGGTCCTCGAACGGGACCATGGCGTGGTCGCGGTATGCCGGCCGCTCCTGTAGCCGCCTGTACCACGCCTCAACATGAGGTAGATCGGGCCGCTCGATATCCAAATTGAAATAGCGAAAAAGATGGGCGCCGGCGGGAATATCGGCCAGGGTAAACACATCACCCAGCAGATAGTCCCGTCCGTCCAGCAAACGGTCGAGCAGCCGAAAGTGTCCGGTGCAACGGGCGACGGCACGCTGGATGGCCCGTTGATCGCGCTGCGCCGCCGGCGTGCGGTACAGGCCCCAGAAGACACCGTTGATGAAATCGGGTTGCAGGGTCGTGTGGGCCCAATCCATCCATTTGTCGATACGGGCGCGTTCTGCCGGGTCTTCGACCCAAAACCGGCCGGCACCGTGAACGGCGCAGAGGTAGCGCAGAATGGCATGGGATTCCCATACCACCGTTCCGCCGTCGTCGATGATCGGAACTTTGCCGTGCGGCGTCATGCGGCGGATCGCGGGATCGTCCAACCCGCCAAACCGGCCGCCGATTTCGATGTGCTCGTGTTGCAGGCCCAACTCGCCGACGAACCACATCACCTTCTGTACGTTAAACGAACTCCGCCGCCCCCAAACGGTCAACATCGATCCCACCGGCCACTCCCTGACTGTACGGCGAAACAACTACCATGCGGATAGGGGTGTGGCCAGCGGGAGCAAAGCGTCTTTAAGCCGCCTTGTTGCCGCGCCGACGGGGCCGGCCGCCGCCGTTGTTGCCGCGGCGTTGCCGGTTGGGTTTGTTGGCGTTGCCCGGACGTGTGCCGCGGGATTGCCCGTTCGGCCGATTGCCTTTCTGCGGGCGGCGGTTGCCGTTGCGCTTGGGCGGGCGGGCGTCATGGGCGTTGGCGATATCCTCCGCGTGGAACGGATGGTCGTCGATCACCGGAACGCTTTGCCGGATGGTTTTCTCGATGTCGCGCAGGTAGGCCCGTTCGTCCATATCGCAAAAGGAAAGCGCCATGCCGGCGGCGCCGGCGCGGGCGGTGCGGCCGATGCGGTGCACGTAACTGTCCGGCTCGTTCGGCAGTTCGAAATTGATCACGTGAGTCACGCCGTCCACATCGATGCCGCGGGCGGCGATGTCCGTCGCGACGAGAGCACGAATCCTGCCGGAGCGAAAACCGTCCAGCGCGCGTTGCCGTGCGTTCTGCGCCTTGTTGCCGTGGATGGCGTCGGAACGCACTCCGGCCTGATGCAGATGACGCGCTACCCGGTCGGCGCCGTGCTTGGTCCGGGTGAAGATCAATACCCGTTCGATGTCGTCGTCGGCCATGATTTCGCTCAGCAAGGCGCGTTTCTTGGCCTTGGGTACGAACAGCACCCGCTGCTCGACTTTCTCGGCGGTCGTCGCCGCCGGCGCGACTTCGACCCGGATGGGGTCGGTCAGCAAACTGCCCGCCAGGCCTTTGACGGTTTTCGGCATGGTGGCCGAAAACAGCGCGGTTTGGCGCTGGTTGGGCAATTCGGCGGCGATTTTTCGCACATCGTGAATGAAACCCATGTCCAGCATGCGGTCCGCTTCATCGAGGACGAAAACCTCGATCTGGTCCAGGTGCACATGGCCCTGGTTCATCAGGTCGACCAACCGACCGGGCGTCGCCACCAGGATGTGAACGCCACGGTTGAGTTTGTGGATTTGCTGGCGGATGGAGGTGCCGCCGAAGACGACGGCCGTACGCATGTGAAAGTGATGGCCATACGTGCGAATGCTGTCGCCGATCTGGCCGGCCAACTCGCGGGTCGGCGCCAGAATCAAGGCGCGCGGCGTATTGGGCACGGATTTGCGCCGGTCGGTGCCCAACGCGTGCAGCAGCGGCAACGAAAACGCGGCGGTCTTGCCCGTGCCGGTCTGGGCGATGCCCAGCAGGTCACGGCCTTCCAGCATGGGCGGAATGGCCTTGCCTTGAATCGGCGTAGGGGTGGTGTAGCCTTCGGCCTCGACGGCGCGAAGAATGGCCTGGGCCAATCCCAGGTCCTTGAATTCGGTCATGTACTGTGTGTCTTTCTGAATATGTAAGCGATGCATCCGCGGGCCGGTCATGTGCCGGGCAGCGGATGTGCAGGCACAATGCCTGGCGAATCGACGGCCGCGCGCGATGCCGGGCTGTCTCACGAAACGCCAAAATGTACCGGAAAGAAGCGGTGCCGGGTCATGTACTCAGAGAGCCGGCAGGCGATCAAACGTCGAACTACAATGGTGTATCGCTGCGCCCTATAAGGGATGTTGCGGTGCAAAAGTCAAGACATTTGTTGTTTTTTACCAATGCGTTGGAGCCATACGCGTAAAACTTGCCATTTCTTCGAACTGGCCAATCTAGGTTCCATGATGACCATCAACCTGGGTTGGACGCCGTTCGTTTACGTGATGGCGGCGATTGCGGAGATCGCCGGATGTTTCGCCTTCTGGGCCTGGCTACGCCTCGATAAGTCACCGTTGTGGCTCATACCCGGTGTGATTGCGTTGACGATTTTCGCCTACTTACTGACCAGGGTTGATAGCTTGTTCGCTGGACGCGCCTACGCGGCCTATGGCGGGGTCTATATTGTGGCGTCTTTGGCTTGGTTGTGGAGTGCCGAAGGCATGCGTCCCGACCGCTGGGACATGGCCGGGGCCGTCATATGTCTGGTCGGAGCCGGCGTAATCATCGCCGGACCGAGATGAAGACCGTACGAGGAGAATTTATGACGTCGGAAAACAAGGGGGTGAAAGAAATGACCGGAGGATGCGCGTGCGGCGCCGTGCGTTACACCATTACCGGAGATCCGGGGTTTTCGTTTTTATGTCATTGCCGCCGATGCCAGCAGGTGACCGGTACCGGTCACGCGCCGGGTTTCAAGGTGGACAACAAGGACATCACGATTACCGGCCAACTCAAATCCTATGACGTTCCGTCCGACAGTGGTGCCATGGCCAGCCACAAGTTCTGCCCGGAATGCGGATCGCCTGTCATCAGCGCCACCGAACGTTTTCCGGAGGCGTGCTCCGTCTACGCCGGGTCCCTGGACGATCCGTCGCTCTACAAACCGCAGGCCGCAATTTTCCGCGAAACGGCCCAGCCTTGGGACCATGTGGATCCAGAGTTGCTCGACTGATCGCCGTTCGTTCCGCCAGGTGCAACACCAAGCACCAACCGCCTTTAATAGAAATCCAGGACCGCGTCCTGGTGATCGGTCGGCTTGGCGATGCGCACCCGGCTGACGGTGACGCCTTCGGGACACCGGGTATGTTAATGGGCGGTGTTCACGCGCTGTGTTCCCGAAATCGTTTGCAGGACACGATATCAATGCCCATGAGCGTTCAACTGCGGCGGACAATTTACGTGCCGTTTTCCATGCCCTTCTGAAACAGGCGCTCACCGATGGGTCGGATATTGTCCGTCCGCAACTCAGCCAGGCATACGAGTTCGTCGCCGTTCACATAGCCGGGATTGCGTTCGAGGAAATACCGTACATCCGGCCGTTCGCGGTCCTTTTCTGGAATGTCGGCGAAACTGGACTTGAGATGTCCATGGGAGGTGGGGAAGTGAATGATGCCGCGATCGGGATCATAGTCGTCGCCGTAGCGACCGCCGGCGAGCATATCCATGATGGCCTTGGCGTCCGCGGTCGTCTCCCTGTCATGGGCCGGATAGAACTCGTTGAAGAAGGCATACAGATACCGGTAGGTGCGGTGACCCTTGACCAGGAGGAACCAGTAAAGCGGCGTGTCCGGTTCCTGTGCTTTTACGTGCCCCGCCAGTTGGAACCACGCGGTCACCAGCGAGTGCTGACCCCAGTACTGTTGATCGACGATGGTATCGCCGGAATAGAACGACCGCAGGCGGGCGCCGTTCATGTCATGGTCGTTGACCATCGCGGTCGAGAAGCCCTGCACGGTTCCGTTTTCGTCACGGAGGATGATGACAAACTGTTTTTCGGAAAGGTCGCTGCGGAAGAGTTGTTCGCTCGTGCCGTCGAAGTAGCGGGCATACAGCGCGAACATTTCGCTGACGAGCGTGTCAGCCAGTCCGTCGACGTTTTCGATTGAGTAATCCAGTTCAGACATTTTGTCGGGTCCCAAGTGCGGAAATCATCCAAATTCCTAACCGGAAGACACGAAGGAAGCGTTTACAAAACGGCCTATCCCGAAGGTTTGTTTACCATACAGACAAATTCCTCGAATTTTCCGCTGGCGCTCCGCGGGATTTCATCGTGATAACTCAGCGTCACATTGAACGGGTGTCCGAGTGCGCGAACAATGACCTTCTTGGCAGTGTTCTCCTGTTCGGCGGTCAACGGCTCGGGAACCACCAGTTTGACCTCGACATCGTTCACACTGTGTTGGACGTACTGGAACTGCTTGATGTCCGCGCCGATTTCCTCGAAATCCTCGTATTCCCCCAGATAAGGAAATTCGGATCGGCCATCGGGAAGGATCATGCGGTTGCGGAAACGGCCGTGAATCCGCTTGATCACCGGTAGGCCGCGGCCACACGAACAGGGCTCACCCCATTCGGCAAAATCACCCACCTCGTACCGTATCAAGGGCGTGGCGAAGTTATGCAGGCTGGTGAACAGCACCCGGCCCACCTGTCCCGGCGGGCATGGATTGCCCTCGTCGTCGACGATCTCGACATAGGCGTTTTCCGACTGCACGTGATAATGCTCGTGGTCGGGGCACTGGGTGGCCAGATAGCCCGTTTCCTCGCACGTATAGACATCGGTCGTACCGACACCCCACGCTTTCTTGACGGCGGCACGCATTTGCGGAGACACCACTTCGCTCATGGTGCTGACGCCGCGCAGGTTTGGCAATGACAGGCCATGCGTTTGGAAATACTCCGAGAGTGCCATGAAATTGGACGGGTAGGACAATATGTAGTCCGGGTTTTCCCGGATGAGCCAATCCGCTTGATCGGCGAGTTTACTGGCGATGTTGAGTGCGACTGCCGGACCGGACTCCGGAAACCATGAACGGACTTCGGCGCCCCATGCTTCGGACCGCACGCCGTGCGGCGCCATGGCTTTCGGCTTCTCCACATAGCGGATCACCGCAAGTTTGCCCCTGACGTCGCGCCCATGCCAGTAGTATCCGCGCAGGGCGCAGGCATTCCAGAACAACTGCATGAGCGGTGTCTTGTACAGGGTGACCGGTCGGCCGGTCGTGCCCGACGTGCGAATCTGATTACGCTTGCCGTGCGCCTTGGGGTAGCTCGCCGCGGCGGTCGTCTCGCCACCGGCCTGAAACTGGTCGCGCGTCAATGGCGGCAGTCTGCCTATTGTTTCCGGCGTGATGTCACCCAGCGGGTCGAAACCGCATTCCTCGAAGCGTTGCCGGTAAAACGTCGTTTGTTTTTGCGCGTGCAGAAACAACGCCCGTAGTTGATGCCGCTGGTGGTCGAACAGTTTTTCCGGCGAATAGTACTGCGAGCGCTCCATCTGGAAGAGAACGGCGCCAAGCGAGGCGCCGAATTGTTCCGGTATTCCCGGCCACGCAACGCCTTCGATGCTGGAGTTGACTAACAACGGTGGAAACCCTCGGAGATGATGTGAATGACCGGCGTCCGCCAGATTCACAAGTCTTGGTTCGATGAGACCCTATCAAGCCGGGCGCATAAAAACATTCGGTTAATTGTCATGGCTTTGCGGTTCGATGGAGCGGTATCTCCACAAAAAAGTGACAGACAGTGCGAAATGTCATGTAATTGTAATAAATAATCAATATTAGGATTTCAAATACGTGTAAAAAGTATAGATATAGTGAAAAAGTAGTAATAAGCTGGAATTATGCTAAAGAAATCAATTCAATTCAATAATTTGATTTAGTTTTTGTTAATTAATTCATCTACGTATAGTTGTTAAATGAATTTATGCATGTATTTTATTGCGAAATATCGTTAAGTTATATTTTATACATTGAGACAAGTATCCCTCGCCAATTCCACAAAGGGATGGGGGATCATCATGAAACGCTTTGTTATGTCTGCGCTGATCGGCGTGGCTGTTACTTTTGCCGGCCCGGTTGCGGCCAAGAACGTCGTTATTCACGGCTCCACCACGGTCGCCAACAATGTCTTGTTGCCCCACAAGGGGGATATCGAAAAGTCCTCGGGTCATATGCTGAAGGTTGTCGCCAACGGCTCGAGCCGCGGCGTCAAGGCCGTTGCCAACGGCAAGGCCGACCTCGGCATGGTGTCGTCTCCGTTGGATTCGGTTGTCGCCAAGATCAACAAGAAAAAGCCCGGTTCCGTCGACGGCAATACCCTGCAAGCGCACAAAATCGGCGAAACGAAAGTGGCATTCATCGTTCATGCTTCGAATGGCGTGTCCTCGCTCTCGCTGGAACAGGTGGCCGGCATTCTCACCGGCGCCGTGACCAACTGGAAGGACGTAGGCGGCAAGGACGCGCCGATCGTCGTGGTGGCCGAGGATGCGAATGGCGGTATCCGCACGCTCGTCGAGAAAAAGCTGCTGTCCAAGAAGGAAATGACGCCGTCCAAGTTCAAGCAGGTGCCGAACGGAAGCCAGGTTGCCAAGGTGGTCAATCAGATTCCGCAATCGTTCGGTGTCTCGACGCCCGCCTCGGTCACCGGCGGCGCCAAGACCGTGAAGACCGACAAGGACATCACGCAGCCGCTTATCCTCGTCAGTAAAGGCAATCCGGCGCCGGAACTGGCGGCGGTCATCGACGCTGCGCGGAACGTTTCCACCAACTAGGACGCCAAGCTCGCACGTAACACGTGCCGTTCCGAGCCGCCGCCGGATGCACTGGCCGCGGCTCGGTTCGCCATGTCCTTGCGGGCGACATTCGGGATACTCGTCATGAAATTGATGGAGCGCTTCCAGGGATTGGCGGCCAAGCTCTACCTGATCGTCGCCATTGCGGCCGTCGCATTGGCTGTTTTGCTTGGCGCGGCGCTGATCGGCAGCGAACGCATGGCCGGTGCCGCCCGCAATGTTCACGCCGTCGGTCTGGTCGGCATAGAGCGCGCGGTCACCATTCAGGCCTTGTTCGAACGGTATCGCGGTTTGGTGTCGCGCGTGCCTGGTGAAATGGATCTGGAACGCCAAGCACAATTCAAGCAATTGGCCGAAAGTACATTGGCCGAAATCCGTGCGGCACTGGCCGGGCAGGAGTCGGGCGCCTCGAACGCGGAAGCAAGCACGGTGGTCGCTGAATTGACGTCGAATGTCGATGCCATCGAGCGCACCGGCGGCGAGGTGTTCGCGTTTTCGGCCGATTTTGCACAGGATCAGGCCAACGATGTATTGTCCGGTCGCTTTGCTGAACTCGAGGCCGCTCTATCGCAAAATGTCGCCGCCGTTCTGAACACCGAGCGTGCCAACGCCGAAAAGGAAATCGGCGCTCTCGAAGAAGCGCGTCAGGCCATGTTGACGGCCAGCGTCGTCATCAGCGTTTTGGCATTGCTCTTGGCAGGCGGCGTCGGTGTTGCCGTTGCCCGCAACATATCCCGAAGGGTGGGGCGTCTTTCCAGCGCCATGGAATCGCTGGCGGAGGACAAGACCGATATCGATATTCCGTCCACGGCCGACAAGGACGAACTGGGCATTGTTGCCAGGTCGCTGGAAATTCTGCGCGACGGCATGGTCGAGAAGCACCAACTGGAACGGCAGGCCGCGCGGGCACAGGGCCACCGGTTGGAGGTTGCCGAAGCCAAGGAAGGCAAGACCCGGGAATTCGAGCAGTCGGTGGGGACGGTGATCATGTCACTGACATCCGCCGCGGATCAACTGACGTCCACGTCCAATAGCCTGGTCGAGACCACGGTGGACATGACCGACCGTTCGACCGCGGTTGCGGCGGCGTCGACGCAAGCGAGCGCCAATGTTCAACAGGTGGCCGGTTCAGCCCAGGAACTGTCCAAGTCGATCCAGGGTGTCAGCAGCGGAGTCATCAAGACAACGGAAATCGCCCAGGCCGCTGTGCAGGAGGCGAACGTGGCCACAAGCCGGATACGCGGGCTGGCCGAGGCATCCCAACGCATCGGCGAAGTGGTGGGCCTGATCAACGACATCGCCAGCCAAACAAACCTGTTGGCGTTGAATGCCACGATCGAAGCCGCGCGTAGCGGTGAGGCCGGTAAAGGCTTTGCCGTCGTGGCGTCGGAAGTCAAGAACCTGGCCAATCAAACCGCCAGCGCCACCGAAGACATCAGCGAGCAGGTCGCCGGTATTCAAGCGGAAATGACCGAGGCGGTTCGCGCGATCGAGGGCATATCCGAGACGATCGACGAAATGAACGACATCGCGTCGAACGTGTCATCCGCCGTGCGCCGGCAGACCACGGCGACCGAGGAAATCGGCCGCAACGTGTCCGAGGCCGCAAAGGGAACCCGGGACGTCGACCGCAACATCGCTCAAGTCGCGGATGGGTCCGACCGCACCGGATCGGCTGCCAAGGAAACACAGTCCGCAACCAATGCCATGACCACGGAATTGTCCCGGTTGCGACAACAGATCGACGGATTTCTGGCGGATATGCGTGATCTGGATACGGCGCAAGACGACGATACCGTCGCTACGGCTTAGCCTATTCCACGGCACGAAGGGCGGTTGAGAAGGCGCGAGAAGGGCGGGGAGCATCCGTGACGGACATGGGACGACCGTATTCCGTCTTCGCCACGGGCTTCTCCGGTACGGCCATGTCTCGGACCGGTGTCGATTTTGCCGTCGACAATCTCGTCGCGCTTTGGACCCGGTCATGATAAACGGGTAGGGCGCCAACTCAGTAACGGTTCGTGGACGCCCGTAATCTATGACGGTTTCATCACCATCCGTACGCCGTAACCGGCGTGGCCGGCCCAAGGGCGCCAAGGCCGACAACGCCGCCGGGGTCGCCGCGCGTGAACGTATCGTCGACTCCGCGATGCAACTGTTCGGCCAGCGCGGTTTTTACGGCGTCAGTTTCGCCGATTTATCCGAGGTGACCGGGCTGGCCAAGGCCACCATCGCCCATCATTTCAAATCCAAGGAAAAACTCTACAGATCGGTCCTGGATACGGTTGCGGCGTCCATGCAGTCCGCTTTCGAACCGGCATTCGATCCCGGTCTGCCGGCCCGGCAGGCGGTGACGCTGCTTGTGCGCGGTGTCGTCGGCTGGGGGATGGACAATCCGCAACAGGCCCGACTGGTGGCGTTCGAGATGCTGGAACTGCCCAACCGCAACCGCACGCCGAGGCATTGGAGCCTCGCGCCGACGGTCGAGCAGACTTTGGACCTGTTGGAGCGCGCGCGCCGGGAGAAGGTCATCCGCGACTGCCCGCCGACGGTCGTTCTGGAGATGCTGCTGGGCACGGCGACCTACCATCTGATGGCCGAACCGTTGGGGCCCAATTTCCTGGATGGGAAACACAAGGTTGCCGGCCGCGACGAATTCCGCGCCAAGGCGACCGCGCTGCTCGAGCAGCTCATCGTGCCTTAAACCGGGTGCGGGTCGTCCCGCGGGCCCGGTCTCGTCTCAATTAATATTGATCGATCATTCGAAATAAATTAACTGTGGTTCGTGCATACCGGGAATCACGTTTTATAAGGGAGGATCGGTGATGGATTACCAGACCATCCGCTATTCGGTCGAAGACCACATTGCCTTGCTGGTCTACGACCGGCCGGACCACAAGAACGCCATCAGCCGCCAGATGAACACGGAACTGCATCACGCCTGGCAGGCCTTCCGCGACGATAAAGATGCGTTCGTCCTGGTCATCACCGGGGCGGGCGAGGATACGTTCTGTGCCGGTTGGGACTTGCAGGACGCCGCCGAATGGCCGCGGCCGGAATGGGACGAGTTTCGCCAGGAGCAGTACAATCTGCCCGGCGTTTGCGGTTACACGCGCAAGGTCGACATCTTCAAACCGGTGATCGCCGCCGTGAACGGCTGGGCCGTTGCGGCCGGGCTGGAAACGGCTTTGCTTGCCGATATCCGCATTGCCGCCGAGAATGCCGTGTTCGGGGCGCTGGAACGGCGCTGGAATATCGTCGGTGGCGACGGTCTGACGGTCCGGCTACCGCTGATCGTCGGGTTCGGGCGGGCCATGGAGTTGATCATTACCGGCCGCGAGGTGGATGCCGAGGAAGCCTTGCGCATCGGCCTGGCCAACGAAGTGGTGCCGAAAGGACAGGCGCTGGACCGGGCCATGGAACTGGCCCGCCAGATCGCCGCGTTGCCCCAAGGCGCCATCCGCACGGACAAGGAAACGGTCATGCGCAATGTCGGCCGCACGCTGGAGGAACGCCTGCGCATCGAGGCGGAAATGACCATGTCCATGTGGCTGCGCAAGGACAGTCACGCCATCGGCGCCAGCGCGTTCAAGGAACGGCGCAAGCCGGAATGGCCCAACCACGGTCTTTAGAACCGGCGGATTGAGGTAACCCATGCCCTACGACATGTCACCGCGCGCGGCCGAGCTGAAACGCCTGGTCCAGGATTTCATGGCCGAACACATCCTGCCTCTGGAACCCGAACTGGAAAACCGGTCGCACGACATCGCCGACCGCTGGCAACCGGATGCCCGGGTGGAGGCGCTCAAATCGGAAGCCAAGGCGCAGGGTTTGTGGAACCTGTTCCTGCCCGATTCGAACCACGGTGCGGGATTGAGCAATGTCGACTACGCGCACATCTGCGAGCAGATGGGCCGCTCGTTCATCGCGCCGGAAGTGTTCAATTGTTCGGCGCCCGACACCGGCAATATGGAGGTTCTGGCGCTCTACGGCACCGAGGCGCAAAAAACCGAATGGCTGACACCCTTGCTGAACGGCGAGATTCACTCCGCCTTCGCCATGACCGAGCCGGATGTCGCCTCGTCAGACGCCACAAACATTGCCACGTCGATCAAACCGGACGGAGACCAATACGTCGTCAACGGCCGCAAGTGGTGGACGTCGGGCGTCGCCGATCCGCGCTGCAAGATCATCATCCTGCTCGGCCGCAGCCACGACGACCCGCAGATGCCGCGCCATCAGCGCCATTCCATGATTCTGATCCCGACCGACACGCCGGGTGTTCGGGTCGTGCGCAATCTGACCGTTTTCGGCTACGACCACGCACCGCACGGCCATTCCGAAGTGGTGTTCGACAATGTGCGCGTACCCAGGGAGAATATGTTGCTGGGCGAAGGGCGGGGGTTCGAGATCGCTCAAGGCCGTCTTGGTCCGGGACGCATCCATCACAGCATGCGGGCCATCGGCGTGGCCGAGCGTGCCCTGGAAGCCATGTGCGCGCGGGCGGCAAGCCGGACGGCGTTCGGCAAGCCGCTCTACCGACACGGCACCGTTCTGCACGACATCGCATTGTCGCGCGCCGAAATCGATCAGGCCAGATTGCTGACATTGCACGCGGCGCATCTCATGGACACCGTCGGCAACAAGCAGGCGCGCAAGGAAATCGCCATGATAAAGGTTGTGGCCATGCGGGTGGCCTGTCAGGTGTTGGACCGTGCGATACAGATCCATGGCGGCGGTGGGGTTTCACAGGACTGGTTTCTCGCCCATGCTTATGCCTTCTACCGGGCGCTCCGTATGGGCGACGGTCCCGATGAAGTGCATCTGGATGCGATCGGCAGGCAGGAGATGAAGCCGTATCTGACTGGTGAAACGGCTCAGTAAAAGTACAGGGAGGGTTTATGACGGCATTTGCAGACAAGGTGGTGTGCGTCACGGGCGCGGGCAGCGGCATCGGCCGGCGGACGGCGGTGCGCTTTGCCGAACAGGGCGCCAAGGTGGTGATCGCCGATGTCAACGAAGAGGGATTGCAGGAAACCGCCACGCAGATCGGCGGCACGGGCGGCGTGTGTGAGGTCCGGCCTGCCGATGCCTCGAAAGGCGTGGAGACCGAAGGCCTTGTCGCGTCGTGCCTTTCCACGTTCGGCGGACTGGATGTGTTCTTCGCCAATGCCGGTATTGCCGGGCCCATAGCGCCGCTCAACAAGACCGACGATGCCGACATTCTGCGTGTGTTGGAAGTGAACCTGCTCGGACCGTTGTTTGCCGTGAAGTATGCCGCGCCGGTTATGGCCGAACGGGGCGGCGGCGCCATCGTCATGACGGCATCCGTCGCCGGCATCAATGCCAATGCCGGGCCGGTGCCCTATTCGGCGACCAAAGCCGGGGTCATCAATCTGGCCAAGTCGGCGGCGCAGGAACTGGCGGGCAGCGGGGTACGGGTCAACGCCGTGTGCCCGGGATTGATCGAGACCGGCATGACGCAAACGGTGTTCGACATGGCCCGTCAGCGCGGGACCGAGGGCAAGCTCGGTTACCTCAATCCGTCCCGCCGGGCCGGCGTGCCCGACGACATCGCCGGCGTCGTGCTGTTCCTGGCGTCCGATGCCGCGTCCTATGTCAATGGGCAGGCGCTGGCGGTCGACGGCGGCCTGACATCATCCATGCCGTTCGCCCCGTCGAACGCGTTGTCCATGGTGTGATGGCCGACAAGGATCTCGAAACGCTGCTGACGGCTGCCGTGCGGCGGCGCTTCGGTGATGGCGCGTCGATCTGCAAACTCCGTCGTCTGTCTTCCGGTGCGAGCTGCGAGTCCTGGTCGTTCCGAGTGAAATCGGAAGAGCAATCCGATGGCGAACATCTGATTCTGCGTCTGCCGCCACCCGGGAGCGATGGAGACGACATCGACCGGCGTCTCGCCCCCGGACGGCCCTATGAAGCCGACATACTTGCGTTGATGCCAGGCCAAGACGTTCCTGCGCCATCAGTGCGGTTCGTGTTGGATAAAGACGACGGATTGGGATCCGGCTATGCCATGGAGTTCCGCGCCGGGGAGACCATGCCGCAGAAGATCTTCAAGGATCCGGCGTTTGCGCAGGCTCGAAACGTGTTACCCGGGCAACTGGTCGCTGCACGCCACGGCCTGAATGAGGTGTCTCGCGAGCACGTCGGTTTTTTACCGGTCGAATCGGCCGAAGATCAGATTGCTCTGTTCCGGGACGTCGTCGACGACATGGGCATCGCCCACAGCGGAATCGAATACGGTATTTCCTGGCTCAAGGACCACCTGCCACCGGCAGGACCGGTCAGATTGGTGCATGGCGATTTTCGCATGTCCAACTTTCTCGTGACCGAAGAGGGATTGAACGCAGTCATTGATTGGGAATTGGCGCATTTGGGCGATCCGGTTGAGGATCTGGCCTGGCTGTGCGTGCGATCATGGCGCTTTACCCGTCCTGGACGTCCGGCTGGTGGTCTCGCTTCCCGCGCGCATTTGCTGGATCTGTATGCCGAAGCTACCGGTGATACGGTCGATCCGAACCATCTTCGGTTTTGGGAGGTGTTGGGCAACGTCAAATGGGCGGTGATTTGCCTGCTGCAATGCCGGCGCTTTCAGTCCGGCCGCGACCGGAGTATAGAGTTGGCGGCGATCGGCCGGCGCGTCGAAGAACCGATCTATGACATGATCCGGTTGTTGGAAGGCCGTGATGGAGGCGACGCATGACCGGCAAGCCCATACCGCCAACCGCGCAAGATCTTCTGGACGCCATCGAGGAATTTCTGCGTGAGGACGCCGCGCCCAACCTGGAAGGGTATTCGAGATTTCGCGCCCGTGTGGCGTCAAACCTCGTCGCCATGCTGCGCCGTGAGCTTGCGTCCACCGAAAGTCTTTCCGGCGATGCGGAGCTTGCATCCGAAATCCGTCATGGATCGCGGTCCTGGCGCGACGCAGAAGTCCTGAATCGGGTCAAATCGGTCAATCTAAACCGCCTTCGTATCCATAATCCGAAATGGATTATCGACAGTTAGTTGCCAAAAAGACCCGATTTCCGGCAGTTCGCATGATCGGCAACGATCCATTATGATGGCCGAACTTGGCGAAAGGGACCGGTCGGGCCGAAAAGTGAACAGTGAAGTGGAACGCACAAGCGTGACCCGTCTCAAGGGTCGTTGGCCGTACCGCTTGGCCTTCATAGGCCTGGGCGTGGCCGTATGCGCGCTGGTCCTTTGGCAGACCGCTCATTGGACCCGCGAAATCGCCATGCAGCAAATCATGGACCGCAGCCGTCCCACCTTGAACCTGGTGGTGGAGAACTTGCGTGGTGAGTTGGGTAAGTACAATTACCAGCCGCAGCTTCTGGCGTCCCATCCGGCGTTTCCGGCGGCGCTCAAGGGGCAGGCGTCGGCGCGGGACGTCCTGGTCATCAGCAAGGAACTGGAGCAGATCAATTCTGTCATCGGTTCCCTTGATACCTATTTGATGAACCGCGACGGCCTGACCATCGCGGCCAGCAACTGGGCATCGCCGCGCACCTTCGTCGGCAAGAACTTTCATTACCGGCCGTATTTTCAGTCCGCCATGCAAGGGCGGCTGGGCCGCTATTTCGCCCTCGGTACCACGTCGGGTGAGCGCGGGTATTACTTTGCATACCCGGTGCGCGAGGGGCAGGCAATCCTCGGTGCCGTCGTCGTAAAAATGAGCGTTGGCCACCACGAAGGCGCTTGGCGGGCGCCGAGCCACGAGATCATCGTGGTCGATCAGTCCGGCGTGGTCTTTCTCAGCAGCAAGCCGGATTGGCAATTCCGTACCCTGGCGCCGCTGACCGACGCCCAACGTGCCGATTTGAGAGACAGCCGGAAATACGGTGACCAGCCGTTGCGACCGTTGGCGATTGCAGAGCGTGCCGTGGCGTCGGACGGTGCGGAACTGGTGAAAATACTGACGGACAATGGCCCGGGAGGTCGCGTCCAGAATGCGTTGAAACAGCCGGAAGCATTCCTCATGCATACGGCCGACATGGCGGACGCGGGCTGGCGCGTCATGCTGCTGGCGCGTACGTCCGAGGTCGGCGACCGTGTCAATGTCGCCGTCGCCGTGGCGGGTTTCATGCTTGTCAGTTTACTGCTGGCGACAGCCAATCTTTACCAGCGCCGCCGACGTTTGGCTGATCATCTGGCCATGCAGGAACAGGCCAAGGCGGACCTGGAGATGCGGGTCGATGAACGCACCAACGAATTGACCCAGGCCAACATCACCTTGCGCAAGGAAGTCGCGGAACGGAAGCGGGCGGAAGAGGAGTTGCGCCGCGCCCAGGCCAATCTCGTGCAGGCAACCAAGCTCGCGGCGCTGGGTGAAATGTCGGCCGGCCTGAGCCACGAACTGAACCAGCCCTTGGCGGCGATCCGCTCCTACGCCGACAACGCCCGAGCGTTTCTCGAACGGAACCGGGCCGATACCGTCAAGACGAATCTCGGCGGCATCGCCGAATTGACCGACAGGATGGCCCGAATCATCAAGAACCTGCGGACCTATGCCCGGGACGAAAACATCGACACGAGGCCGACGTCGGTCAACGCCGCCGTGGTGGAGAGTCTGACCTTGTTGGATGCGCGCATCCGTCGGGACGGTGTGACCGTGCACACGGATTTGCCGCCCGGAGACATCCGGGTTATTGCCGGCGATGTCCGGCTGCAGCAGGTGTTCGTCAACCTGCTGACAAACGCCATCGACGCCATGGATGGACGCGCCGAGAAAGCCGTGTACGTAGCCGTACGCCGAGATGCCGATACCGTTGTCGCCACGGTGCGCGACATTGGTCCCGGAATCGCCGCCGACAAATTGAACAGCGTGTTCGACCCATTCTATTCCACCAAGGACGTCGGCCAGGGGTTGGGCCTTGGACTGTCCATCACGTATGGCCTGGTCAATCAGTTCGGCGGATCCATTGAAGTCGAGAATCATCCGGACGGTGGTGCCGTCTTTACGGTGACTTTGGTCGCCACTGAATCGACGCGGGACGAAGTGGCATGACGGTGGACGTCGTTTTCATAGACGACGAGGAACATCTGCGTCGGGCCTGCGAACAGGCGTTTGAATTGGCGGACATTCCGGCCGCTTGTTTCGCATCGGCGGACGGCGCGCTCGACTTGGTCAATCATAATTGGCCGGGTGTTATCGTCACCGACATCAAGATGGCGGGCACCGACGGCTTGGAATTGATGGCGCTGGCACTGGAACGCGATCCCGATCTGCCGGTGATCCTGATTACCGGACATGGCGACGTGCCCATGGCGGTGCAGGCCATGCGCGACGGGGCCTACGACTTCATCGAAAAACCCTTCGCCTCCGATCTGCTGGTGGATGCCGTTCGGCGGGCCTTGGAGAAACGCCGGCTCACGCTTGAAAACCGCGCTTTGCGGGCGGCGCTCGAACACGCCACTGGCCTGGAAAACATTTTGATTGGCCGAACCCCGGCCATGGAGCATTTGCGGGACGAAATAGCCGGGTTTGCCTCGGCCGACGCGGATGTACTCATCCTGGGCGAAACCGGTACCGGCAAGGAACTGGTAGCCCGCAGCCTGCACGAACAGGGGCCTCGCGTCGAATGTCCCTTTGTTGCCCTCAATTGCGGGGCTTTGCCAGAAACCATGATCGAAAGCGAGTTGTTCGGCCACGAAGCCGGCGCTTTTACCGGCGCAGCAAAAAAGAGAATCGGCAAGTTCGAGCACGCCGACGGCGGAACATTGTTCCTGGACGAAGTCGAAAGCATGCCCGTGGACGCGCAGATTAAACTGCTGCGCGTACTTCAGGACCGTACTGTCGTTCGGCTGGGATCCAATACCGAAGTGCCGGTCGATGTCCGTGTCGTGGCGGCGACGAAGGAAGACTTGCGGGGCGCGGTGGATGAAGGACGGTTCCGCGAGGATTTGTACTACCGGCTTAATGTCCTTCGGTTGAGCATCCCGCCTTTGCGGGAACGCCGCGATGACATCCCGCTGTTGTTCGAGAATTTCGTGAGACACGCCGCCGACCGGCTCAAACGCGGGAAACCGGCCATCGGACCGGCGGCATTGGCCGCGCTGGCTGCACACGATTGGCCGGGCAACGTCCGCGAACTGCAGAACGCGGCGTTACGGTATGCCATGGGATTGCGCATGGACATTCCCGGCGCCGGCGCCGTTGGCGGAGACGATGGCGGCGGCGAACCCTATGTGCCGTTGCCGGATCAGGTGGCGGCAGTGGAAAAACATATCATCCAACGGACACTGGCCGAGAACGGCAACAGCATGAAACCGACCTACGAGGCCCTCGGTATCTCCCGCAAAACCCTGTACGACAAGATGCAGAAACACGGTATTGCCGTACGGGACGACGGGTAGGGCTCTACACGTTTATCAAAGCCTGTGTGTAGGATTTTACCCGAATCGCCGATCTATTCAGAATACATCGAGCCGATAATTCGTTAATAAAAATTAACAATAACAATACGATAAACAGAATCTCTCAAGCACGGCATTAGGATATTTCCAGTTGGCACGCAGCTTGCGAAAGGTGTGGCAGTTCAACGTCAACTGGGAGGAACCCCTCATGCGCAACGCTTTGATTACCGCCACCATCGGCGTGGCCCTGCTGGCCACCACGTCGCCCGCTCTCGCCAACTGCGACCCGGGTGAGATCGTCATCAAGTTCAGCCACGTCACCAACACCGACCGCCATCCGAAAGGCATCGCCGCGTCCCTGCTGGAAAAACGGGTCAACGAGGAAATGAACGGCAAGGCCTGCATGCAGGTGTTCCCCAATTCGAGCCTCTATGACGACAAAAAGGTTCTGGAAGCCATGCTGAACGGCGACGTGCAGCTGGCCGCGCCGTCACTGTCGAAGTTCGAAAAGTTCACCAAGAAGTTCCGCGTCTTCGATCTGCCATTCATTTTCGAAGACATCAACGCCGTAGACCGGTTCCAAAATTCCGAGGCCGGAGAGAAACTGAAAAACGCCATGCGGCGCAAGGGCCTCAAGGGCCTGGCGTTCTGGCACAACGGCATGAAGCAGATGTCGGCCAACAAGCCGTTGATCAGCCCCGATGACGCCAAGGGCCTGAAGTTCCGTGTCCAGGCTTCGGACGTGCTGGTGGCCCAGTTCGAGCAGCTCGGCGCCAATCCGCAGAAAATGTCGTTCAAGGAAGTCTATGGCGGCCTGCAGACCAAGGTCATCGACGGTCAGGAAAACACCTGGTCGAACATCTACGGCAAAAAGTTCTTCGAGGTGCAGGACGGCATCACCGAAACCAACCACGGCATCATCGATTATCTGGTCGTGACATCCACCGAGTGGTGGGACGGCCTTGACGGCGATGTTCGCAGTCAGCTGGCGACCATCCTCAAGGAAGTGACGGCGGCCCGAAACGCCGAGTCCTTCAAGGTCAACCAGGCCAACAAGCAGAAGGTCATCGAAGCCGGTTCCACCGTGCGCACCTTGACGGCGGAGCAACGCGCCGCCTGGGTCAAGGTGCTGAAGCCGGTGTGGGCCAAGTTCGAAAAGGATATCGGCGCGGACGTCATCAACGCCGCCCAGGCCTCCAACAAGGGCAGCTGATCCACAGCCTAGCGCGCGCACGGCCGGGTTTTCGATCCGGCCGTGCATGCGCGTTCACAAGAATAATCATCGAAGGGGAGGGACAACATGGAACCGCGCAGCCGCTGGGGGCGCCGGATCGATTCCCTGGAAGAGAATCTGATCGCCCTGCTATTGGGCCTGATGACACTGATCACGTTTGCCAACGTCATCGCCCGGTATGTCTTCAACGACAACATTCTGTGGGCCCTCGAGGTTACGGTGTTCCTGTTTGCCTGGCTCGTGCTGCTGGGCGTGTCCTACTGCGTCAAGAAGTCGGTGCATCTCGGCGTCGACGTGGTCATTAATATGGTCTCGCCGGGGGCGCGCCGTATCCTTGCTTTGCTGGCCGTCGCTGCCTGTATCGCCTTCGCCATACTGATGCTCAAAGGAAGCTGGGACTACTGGTACCCCTTTGCCACCAAACGTGCATTTCTCGAAACCGACGACGTGCCCATGCCGGAATTTCTCCAGTTCCTGGCGGACTGGCTGAACGAAGGCGAACGCTACGAAAAGCTGCCACGCTTCATTCCCTACTTCGTTCTGCCGTTCGGCATGGCGTTGCTTACGCTGCGGTTCCTGCAGGTGGGTTGGCGTGTGGTCAAGGGCGAGGCCGACATGCTGATCGCCAGCCACGAAGCGGAAGAGGCCATGGACGAGGCCGAAGAAACGCTGGCAGGGAGACGCTGATCATGGAAATCGTCGTTCTCTTTGCGCTGGTCATCGGGTTGCTGTTCATCGGCGTACCGATCGCCGTGGCGCTGGGCCTGTCGAGCATCGTCTTCCTGCTGCTCTATTCCGACGGCTCGCTGGCCTCCATCGCTCAAACGCTGTTTTCCGCCTTCGAAGGCCATTACACGCTGTTGGCCATTCCGTTCTTCATTCTGGCGTCCAGCTTCATGTCGACGGGCGGTGTCGCCCGGCGCATCATCCGCTTCGCCATTGCCGTGGTCGGCCATTTCAAAGGCGGGTTGGCCATCGCGTCCGTTTTCGCCTGCATGATGTTCGCCGCCTTGTCGGGGTCATCGCCCGCCACCGTGGTGGCCATCGGCGTCATCGTCATCGCTGGCATGCGCGAGGTTGGCTACACCAAGGAATTCGCCGCCGGCGTGATCTGCAACGCCGGTACGCTGGGTATTCTCATTCCGCCGTCGATTGTCATGGTCGTCTACGCCGCCGCCACCGAAGTGTCGGTCGGCCGCATGTTCCTGGCCGGCGTGATCCCCGGCCTGGTGGCCGGCCTGATGCTGATGGTCGGCATCTATGTCGCCGCCCGGATCAAGGGACTGCCGGCACAGCCATGGGCCGGTTGGCGTGAAATCTACGACGCCGCCCGCGACGCCATGTGGGGGTTGCTGCTGATCGTCATCATTCTCGGCGGCATATACGGCGGGATCTTCACGCCGACGGAAGCCGCCGCCGTGGCCGCCGTCTATGCCTTCATCATCGCCAACTTCGTCTACCGCGACATGGGACCGTTCAGTGCGGAAGGCGGCATGGCCGCGGCGTTCCCCGTGAAGGTCGTCTCCACCCTCTGGCACCCGGACACGCGCAAGACTCTGTTCGAGGCCGGGCGCCTGTCGATCATGCTCATGTTCATCATCGCAAACGCCCTGATACTCAAGCACGTGCTGACCGAGGAACGCATTCCCCAGATGATCACCGAGGCCATGCTGGGCGCCGGGTTCGGACCCATCATGTTCCTGGTGGCGGTCAACGTGATCCTGCTGATCGGCGGCCAGTTCATGGAGCCGTCCGGCCTGCTGGTCATCGTGGCGCCGCTGGTCTTTCCTATCGCCATGGAGTTGGGCATCGATCCCATTCACCTGGGCATTATCATGGTGGTGAACATGGAGATCGGCATGATCACGCCGCCCGTGGGGCTCAACCTGTTCGTAACGGCGGGCGTGGCGCAGATGTCGGTGCTCAACGTGGTCAAGGCCGCCGCGCCGTGGGTCGGTATCATGTTCCTGTTCCTGATCCTGGTGACCTATGTGCCAGCGGTTTCCACGTGGCTGCCGACATCCCTGATGGGGCCTGAGATCATCGCCCGGTAGTCGAGGCTGCCTACGTCGCCCGGCCAATACGCGTGTAGGCCCGTTTGATGGCATCGGCCATGGCCGTAACGGCGGGGTTCGTCGTGTCGGCATGGCTCATCAGCGATAGCCCGGTGTCTGGCAAACGGGGGAAGCTATCCTGTTTGCCGAGAACTCGCATGTCCGGGTCGATGGTGCTGCGTGACAAAACGCCGATCGCAAGCCCTGCCGAGATCGCAGCCTTGACGCCTGAAACGCTCTCGCTGGTGAAAGCGATACGGTATGACCTGCCGGAGGATTGCATGGCGTCAATGGCCACGTCGCGCCACCAGCATGTACGGTCGAACAGGGCGAGGGGAACAGGCCGGTCTTCGGGCACCGGATAGTCGCGGGCACAGGCCCAAACCGTATCCTCCGAGAAAAAGATATCGGCATCGCGCGGTGCGCCCTGTTCGGCACAGACGGCCAGGTCCAGCTCGCCGCGTGACACGGCTTCGGGAAATTCCGTGCCGAACTCGCAGCGCACCGAAACGTCCACGGATGGATGGCGCGCGGCGAAATCCCGCAAGATGCCTTGCAGCACGCCCGATCCGTAATCATCGGGGATGCCCACGCGGACAACGCCTCCGATGGGGTCCTTGGCGAATTCGGCCGCTGTCTGATCCAAGTCGCGGACGATGCGGCTTGCGGATTGCAACAGGCGTTCGCCGGCCCCGGTCAACGCGACACCCCGCGCCCGGCGTTCGAACAAGGGTGTTTGTAGTTGATTTTCCAGACGTTTGATTTGAACGCTGACCGCCGACTGCGTACGGTGAATGGCCTCTGCCGCGCGGGTGACGTTGCTATGCCGCGCGACGGCGAGGAACGTCCGCAACAGATCACTATCGAGCGGTTCGGACAAGATATCGTATTTTTTCATGATAAGTATTATAACAATTCATTTTTCGTATGGATAGAGAGGTGCCATCCTTACATTGAATCGGCCATCCAACTGACGGCAAATGACGAGGACCGGTCCATGTCGAGCCTATCCGTGCAAGCCAAAGCCAGGAGAATGCCGTGGAATCGGATTGGTCTGGCCGTGGTGCTGTTGACCATCGCGGTGCCGGCGCGCGATCACCTGGTGGACGCGGCACTCTTTGCGCTCTCCAACCTGTGGCAGTTGGCACCCATCGCCTTGGTGGGGTTGGTGATGACGGCCGCGCTGACTGCCACCGGAAGCCTGCGTCTGCTGGTGGACATGTTCGACAACCGGGTGCTGACAGCCATCGTGGTGATTTCCCTGATCGGTGCAATCCTGCCGGTATGCGGCATTACCTTGTTGCCGCTGGTCGCGGGGCTTTTGAGCGCCGGCGTATCCCTGGCGCCCGTCATGGCGTTTCTCCTGTCGTCCGCCGTAACCGATCCGGAACTGATCGCCGTGACGGTCGCTGTCCTTGGTGTGCCGTTCGCGGCCGGCAAGACCGTCGCCGCCCTCGGCATCGGCTTGGCCGGCGGGGGCACGACGTTGATGCTCATGCGCTTGGGATGGTTCGCCGAACCCGCCCGCGCCACGCCGGCCTTCCGGTCGTTGATGCCGGATTCGGCATGTGGCGAATCCCAGACGGTTCGCTGGCGGTTCTGGCAGGACCCGGACCGGGTGACGCAATTCAGGCGGAGTTGCCGGACTCTGAGCCGCTTGCTCGTCCTGTGGCTGAGTGCCGCGTTCGTCGCCGAATACTTCCTGCGCCTTCATGTTCCGGCCGATTCGCTGGCCACGTACGTCGGCGGCGGCAACGCGTTCGCCGTGCCGGTGGCGGCCATTGTCGGAACGCCGCTGTACCTGGATGGCTTCGCCGCGTTGCCGTTGGTGCGCGGTCTGATGGACCTGGGCATGGCTCCCGGCGCCGCCATGGCGTTCATTTTGGCAGGCAGCATCACCAGCGCCTGGACGGCCATTCCGGTCTTCGCCCTGTTCCGGCTGCCGGTATTCCTGACCTACATCATCATGGCCGTGTTCGGCGCCATGCTATCGGGCTGGGCCTACGGGTTGGCGGTTGCATAACACAGACCGCCGGACGAGTTTGCGCGTCACAATGTCCCGCTCTTGTTCGTCTTCTCAACAAGGGGCGTATCTCACCGCGCCCTCGAGATGACTTTTCAAAGGAGCGTACTCATCATGACGAATGCACAGTCTCAACCAAAAACATCCGGCGCCGCCCTGGCCATCGTCAATCCGGACGGCCTCTATGACCCAGCACCGAACGGCTACAGCCACGCCATCGTCGCCACCGGCGGGTCGCGGATGGCCTACATCGCCGGGCAGGGCGGGGAAGATGCGGCGGGCAATCTGTCGCCTGACTTCGCCGATCAGGTGCGGCAGGCCTATCGGAACCTGAAAACCGCACTGGATGCCGTCGGTGCCAAGCCCGCTCACGTTGCCAAGCTCACCACATACGTGGCGGATTACGACCAGGGCAAGCTGTCCGCGATGACCGGTTCCCTCACGGAACTGTTCGGCGACCATCTTCCCGCACAGACCTTGGTGCCCGTGCCCCGGCTGGCCCTGGACGGCATGTTGTTCGAAGTGGATGCCGTCGCGGTGTTTGACTGACCGGCCGGCGGCGGTTCACTTCCAATTGCCGACCCGTCCGTCTATATGGTTCCCCAACCGACAGGTCAAAACAGTAACAATGGGGAGGGCGGCGTCAGATGAGTGGATCAGAGAGTGCCGGCACCAGTATGACCGGTGGGATGGCGATCGTAGAGGGGCTGATCGCAAACGGTGTCGACAAGGTTTTCGGACTGCCCGGTGCGCAGATGTATCCGCTGTTCGATGCTTTGCAGCAACGCAGCGACACCGTCCGCACATATGGCGCCCGCCACGAACAGGCCTGCGCCTACATGGCGTTCGGTCATGCCCGCTCGACGGGCCGGCCGGGTGTCTATGCCGTTGTGCCCGGCCCGGGCGTGTTGAACACGACGGCCGCGCTGTGCACGGCCATGGGGTGCAACGCGCCCGTGCTTTGCCTGACCGGACAGATTCCCACGCCGTTTATCGGACGGGGACGAGGACACCTGCACGAATTGTCAGATCAGCTCGGCGCGCTGGAGAGCATCGTCAAGTGGACGGCGCGGATCGAACGGGTCGAGGATACGCCCGACATCATCGAAGAGGCCTTCCGCCAGATGCTGTCGGGCCGCCCCGGACCAGTGGTCGTCGAAATGGCCTGGGATGTGATGGGGTTCTCCGCGGATATTCCGCCGCAGCGCGCCGCAGTCCTTCCTACGCCGCAACAGCCGTCGGAGCAGGAGATTAAGGCGGCCGCCAAGCTGCTCGCGGACGCCGAAAGGCCCATGATCATGACCGGCAGCGGCGCGCAGCATGCAAGCGATGCCGTGCGGGCGCTGGCCGAGGCGCTGGATGCGCCGGTGGCGGCGTTTCGCGGCGGGCGCGGCGTCATGCCGGAGGACGACCCGCTCGGCATCTCGTCCCACGCGGCCTACAAGCTGTGGCCGGACACGGATGTCCTTGTCGGCATCGGGTCGCGGCTCGAAATGCCCTACATGCGCTGGACCGGCATGATGACCATGATCGACCGGCCGGAGGCACCGCCGCACCTCATTCGTATCGACATCGACCCCGAGGAAATGCGGCGCCTCGTGCCCCATGCGCCGATCCTTGCCGATTCCGAGGCCGGTACCCGGGCATTGCTGGAGGCGGTCCAGTCACAGCGGGGCACCGGACCGGCGGCCGATTCGGACCGCGCCCGTGCGCGTATCGCCGAGGCGAAGTCCGCAGCCAGGAAGGACATCGAGAAAGTCCAGCCGCAGTTGGCGTACCTCGATGTGATCCGCGATGTTCTGCCGCGGCACGGCCTGTTGACCGTCGAAGTTTCGCAGATGGGTTTTGCCTCCTATTACGGCTATCCGGTCCATGCGCCGCGAACCTATGTCTCGGAGGGTTTTCAGGGGACCTTGGGGTTTGGTTTCCCGACGGCGCTGGGCGTCAAGGCGGCCCATCCCGACAAACCGGTCATCAGCATGTGCGGCGACGGCGGTTTCATGTTCGGCGTCCAGGAATTGGCGACGGCGGCGCAGGAAGGCCTGGCCCTCGTCATCGTGCTGTTCAACAACAATGCCTTCGGCAACGTTCTGCGTGACCAGCAGACCCGTTTCGGCAACCGGATCATCGGTTCGGTGCTGGAAAATCCCGACTTTCAGTTGCTGGCGAAGTCGTTCGGCATCGAAACCCACAAGGTCGATTCCCCGGAAACCCTGAAATCGGTGCTGGCCGGTGCCCTCCAGGCGAATCACCCCGTCCTGATCGAGGTCGCCGTGCCGCAGGGGTCCGAAACCAGTCCCTGGGAATTCATCATTCCGGGCCGCCCTGGCTAGGAACGGGCACCGTCCTGCATATTGCCTTTGTCGCCACTTTGTGGTTTCTCGCCGCTTCGCGACCAGGATTACTAAGAAGATGACGGAATCGGCAAAAGATAGCGCGGGCCATTGGCACCGGCGGGTGTGGATGCTCGCCTGGCCGATCATCCTCTCCAATCTGTCGGTACCCTTGCTGGGTGCCGTCGATACCGCGGTCATGGGACATCTGCCCGAGGAACGCTATCTCGGTGGCGTGGCCATCGGCGCGCAGGTCTTCTCGATCCTGTTCTGGGCATTCGGTTTTCTGCGCATGAGCACCACCGGCTTCGCCGCGCAGGCCAGCGGCGCGCGGGACCCGGACGAAGTCCGCGCCGTGCTGGCCCGGGCCATCTTACTGGCCGTGGCCATCGGACTGGCTTTGATTGTCCTGCAATGGCCCCTGGGCATCGTCGCCTTCGCGCTGTTCCCGGCCAGTGCCGGTGTCGAGTCCCTGGCGGCGGATTATTTCGCCATCCGCATCTGGGCGGCGCCCGCCACCTTGGCCCATTATGCGTTCCTGGGCTGGTTTATCGGCATGCACAACACACGGGCGGCGCTGGTGCTGCAGTTGTGGATGAACGGTGTCAACATCGCTCTGGATTTGGTGTTCGTGCTGCAATTGGGCTGGGGGATCGAAGGGGTCGCCCTGGCCACCGTCATTGCCGAGGTCAGCGCCGTCGGCGTGGCGGTGTTCGTGGCCCGGCCCATGCTGGCCAGGTCGGGCGGACACTGGGCGCGGGCGCGCATTCTCGAGGCCACGCGGCTGCGCGCCATGATGGCCGTCAACCGGGATATCTTCATCCGCACCCTGGCTTTGACCTTCTGCTTTGCTTGGTTCACGGCGCGGGGCAGCGCCATGGGCGATACCGTCCTGGCAGCCAATGCGGTGCTGATGAATTTCTCCACGTTTCTGGCGCATGGCCTGGACGGTTTCGCCCACGCCGTCGAACCCATGGTCGGCTCGGCCATCGGATCGCGCAAACCGGGCGACCTGCGCCGCGCCGTCAGGGCCTCCACCCAACTGGCGGCGCTGGTGTCGCTGGTCTATGTCGCCGTTTACGCCCTGGGCGGCACAACCATCATCGCGCTACTGACGGGGATCGACAGCGTGCGCGCGGACGCGGCGATATATCTGCCCTGGGTCGTGTTGCTGCCCGTCGTCGCCGTATGGTGCTTTCAGTTGGACGGCGTGTTCATCGGCGCGACACGCGGGCGCGACATGCGTAACGCTACCGTGCTGGCGGCATTGATGTACCTGGTGGCGACCGTGGTTCTCATTCCGCTCTGGGGTAACCACGGATTATGGGCCTCGTTGATGGTGTTCATGGCCGCGCGCGGCGTTCTGCTGTTCCGGCTGTATCCCAGGGTCGTGCGGCAGGCGGAGAGCAACGCCGGCTAACGGTTCGGTTTGCCCAATAGTTTGAACAGCGGTCCCGCCACCAGAATCACGATGGTGATGCGCACGATGTGCATGGTCGAGACGAAGGCGATGTCGACGCCGAGCGCCAGTCCGATCAGGCTCATTTCCGCGACGCCGCCGGGCGCCAATGCGAGGGCCAACGCCGCGGCGCTGATCCCGTCGGGCGAACCGAAGCCGAGACTCATCGCCGCCGTCACCGCCAGCATCAGGGCGGTCGAGATCAAGGCCATCGCCATGATCCGGCCTATATGCGCGACCTTCATGCCGGTGAAGCGGCAGCCGATCCCGGCGCCCATGATGACCTGCGCGATGGCGACGATTTCGAAGGGCGGACGTGAGTCCGTAAGGCCCGTCATGTGCGCGATGGCGGACAACAGAAGCGGTCCGACCAATTGGGCCGCGCGGATCTTCAGCATTTTGCCGCCAAAATACCCGGCAACGGCGCAGACGGTCAGAATGGCCGCGTCCGTCAACGGGAAGTCGATCAACGCCACGGCGTCCGCCGACGCACCGCCCCCCGCGCCGTAGGATCCATCCAGGCCCGCGGTCCATCGGAAGAAAAACGGCACCGTCATGACAACGAACAGAATGCGGCTGGCATGCACCAGGGAAATCACGCGACCGTCGCCGCCCATGGATTCGCCGAACAGGAACATCTCGTTCAGCCCGCCTGGCGCGGCGGCGAAATAGGAGGTCACCGTGTCGGTCCGCGCGACGAGACGGAAGAACAGGAAGCTGATGCCGGTGGCGATGACGATATAGGCCATCAGTATACCCAATCCCGACGCCCATTCGCCGGCCCGGCCGATGATGTCGGGTGTGAAGGCGCTGCCCAGCAGAACGCCGACGACGGACACCATGGGTCCGCGTATGCGGTTGGACATGGCCACGGGGATACCGGAAAGAGCAGCCACGGTGGTCGCCATCATGGCACCCAGCATCCAGGCCAGAGGCATGTTGAACTGGGCGAACACGGCACCACCAATACCGCCGATCACGATGGCGATAAGAAGACGCTTGGTGGTAACGGGCAATCCTTGGGTGGCGGGCGTGTCAGGCGAACTCACGTCAGGCGACGAACCGCCCGAGGCGCACGGCAGTCTGTCCCCGTTGCAGCCGCCGCGACGGCATGATCAACACGCACGAGTCGTAGGGCGTGCGCACAGGGTCGTCGCCATCCATGCCGATCACGGTGCCGGCTTCGGGAATGACCTCCAGGCCGGTAAAGCGCTCGACGAAGCGGAAATTCGGATCCTTGACGGTCACGGGTTGCGTGACTTCGATGACCTTTTGATCTCCCGGCGCATCATGCAGGTGCTCGGAGACGAAATCGCTGTCGACGACCTGCAGATAGTCAAGAAAGCGCAAGGCGGTCTCCTTGGCCACGACGATGCTCGTTGGGTTCCAGTGCTGGCCACATTCGACCAGCAGCGATGCCTTGGGACTGTCGGGATTGTTGAAGTCCCCGTAGTCGCGCATGCGCGTGCCCGCCTTATGACCGACATCCGCAACCACATGCTGGGGGTAGCCTACGCCGCGGGCCAGCGTGACACCCTTGGCCAACGTGCCGGACAGCATGAGCGGCGGACATTCCGACTGCATGGAATGGATATCGAGCAAGAAATCGGCTTCGTCTATCAGCGGGCGCAGCTCCCGCGCCCGGGCACGCTCACGCGAGATTCGCGCTCCGTCCAGAACATCCTCCGACCACAGCCGGTTGAAATCCTCGTCGATATAGCGCGATTCCGTGGGATTGGCGGCATCGAATGCGTGGTAAGCCGCCACGTTGGCGAAGCTCAGGCTCAGCTTGCCACGGGTCGGGCGGACGTTGTTCCGGAACAGGAAATCCAGGGCATAGGCGCCGCACAATTCGTTGCCGTGGGTCACCGCATTGACCACCACATGAGGACCGGAGATACCGCTGTCGAGGGTGGTGACATAAGGAATGCCCGTATTGCCGGCGGCATAGGCCGAAATGTCGACGGGAGAAACATCGACCGGGTATTCGAGAACGTCGGGGGCTGGATTGCTCATACCGGGTTGGGTGCCTTGCTTTGTCTGCCGGCTTCCTTTTAGCACCGGTTGACCGAAATGGCCAAATCCAGCGGTCAGGGCAGGGCATCCTGCCAGGGCGGCACGGGCGTATAGCGCTCCACCATGTAATCGATGAAGGCGCGGATGTTCGGTGACAGATGCCGGCCGGGCGGGTAGACGGCGTACAGATTGCTCTCCGCCCGCTCGTCGAACTCGGTCAGCAAGGGGACCATGCGACCGGCCCGGATATCGTCGCCGACCAGGAAAATAGACACCATGACGATGCCCAAGCCTTGCCGCGCCGCCTGGTACAACACCAGGCCGTTGTTGGTTTCGAAACTGCCGTCGACGGGAATGGTCAGGGGGCCGTCCGGCATATTGAAGCGCCACTGGTTGAGATAGGGCTGCAGGGCGAAGGTGAGACAGTTGTGCTCGCGCAGGTCTTCGGGCGATTTCGGCGTGCCGTGGCGTTCCAGATAGGACGGCGCGGCGCAGATCACCCGGTAATTGGTGGCGATCCGCCGGGATACGACCGACGAATCCTTAAGCTCCCGCACCGCCCGGATGCCGATATCGAACCCTTCGGCGACCAGATCGACCATGCGGTCGGTCATCATCAGCTCGACCTTCAGGTCCGGATAGCGGTCATGCAGGTCCACCATCATCGGCACCATCTGGGATTCGCCGAAGGCCGCCGAGGCCGTTACCCGCAAAGTGCCGCGCACCGCTTCCTGCAACCGGCTGGCGGCGAATTCGGCGTCATCCACATCCGCCAGGATCTGCTGAGCCCGCTGGTAATAGATCTCTCCGGCCTCGGTCAGATGCAGGCGCCGGGTCGTGCGCCGCAGCAGTGACACACCCAACCGGTCCTCCAGCCGGCCGATTTGCTTGCTGACGGCCGACGGCGTGCGTTTCAGGCTGCGAGCGGCTTGCGAGAAGCCGCCGTCGTCCACGACCTGCACGAAGGTCGCCATTTCCGCGTGTTTGTCCATGGTTCTATATTTGTGAAAAATATTCTCAAATCAAGTTCCTGTAGGCCATATTATCAAATCACAGGAAAATAACTAACTTCTCTCTCAACAGCACACGCCACCGTATTGGCATAGAGAGAAGAGATAGACATGACCGCCCACACGCCCATCCAAATGCCCGCCCATTGGGACCAATCCCTGGACATCACCATCGAAGAAGGTTTGCGCCGGGGCCGCAAGGCCCGCAGCGAGGCGTTCTACGACGCCGGCCGTTTCATCGCGTCCGCGGTCAACCGCATCTTCGCCCGTCAAAACGCGGCGGTCCGCCTGATGCACCGTGCCAAGGGCAAGGAGCCTTGCGGCGGCTGCGATCAGCCCAGTGCCGCGTAGTCGATTGGCTTGGTCCGGTCGAGGGTTTCGCCGGCGGCGGGCAGGGGATATTTGAGGCCGGTGGCGCAGTTGTAGAGCACGGCCGTTTCATCCTTGTGCACCCGGCCGTCGGCCAGGGCCTGCTTGTAGGCGGCATACGTCGCGGCACCCTCGGGGCATAACAGGAGCCCTTCCTTGGCCGAGACCTCAAGCCGGGCCGCCTCGATGGTGTCGTCGTCGACGGCAATGGCGAACCCACCGGACTCGCGGACCGCCCGCAGGATCAGGAAATCACCCACCGCCGCCGGGACACGGATTCCGGCGGCGTAGGTGTGGGCGTTCTCCCACACCGGCGCGTGCTCGACGCCGTCCTCGTAGGCCTTGACGATGGGCGCGCAGCCCGATGCCTGCACCGCCACCATGCGCGGTTTCTTGGCCCCGATCCAGCCCAGCGTCTCCAGTTCGGCGAAGGCTTTCCACATCCCGATCAGGCCAGTGCCGCCGCCGGTGGGATAGAAGATGACGTCGGGCAGGGTCCAGCCCATCTGGTCGGCCAGTTCCAGGCCCATGGTCTTCTTGCCTTCGATGCGATAGGGCTCCTTCAGGGTCGAGGTATCGAACCAGCCCATGGTCTCCTTGCCGTCGCCGACGATCTTGCCGCAGTCGTTGATCAGCCCGTTGACCTTGAACAGCTTGGCGCCCTGTAGGGCGATCTCACGCATGTTCACCTCGGGCGTGTCGTCGGGGCAAAAGACGTAACTCTCGATACCCGCCCGGCTGCAATAGGCGGCCAGCGCCGCGCCGGCATTGCCGTTGGTCGGCATGGCCATGCGCGTGACGCCCAGCTCCTTGCCCATGCACACCGCCAAACACAGCCCACGCGCCTTGAACGACCCCGTCGGCAGCCGCCCTTCATCCTTGACGATCAGGCTGGCCAGCCCGTCCTCGGCGGCGATGCGGCCGAGTGGAACCAGCGGCGTGGCGATCTCACCCAGCGAGACGATGTTCTCGGTCTTGCGCACCGGCAGCAGTTCGCGATAGCGCCAGAGATCCGCCGGCCGCGCCGCCAGCTCGTCCCGGTCCACCGCCCTGCCCAAGGCTTCCAGGTCGTACCGGACCAGGATCGGCCAGCCCTCCGGCGACAGGTTGTGCAGCGTATCGGCGGGTAGGTGCTGCCCGGTCATGCCGCATTCCAGATGGGTGACGAAGGTCGGCCGGTCGGCGGTCAGGTTGGCGTTGTCTGCGATGGCGGCGGGCATGACGCTTACTCTCCAGGCTGATGCATTTTTTGTTGCCTTGGTCTCGCCGAAATCCGGCGAATGGTCAAGACGCGTCAACCGAGAGAGGCAACTTGCCCAGAATGTTCCCTATTGGACGCGACTATCTCGTATCCAAAAAAAGAGCATCAAAAAACACAAAAACACCAAAAAGAAATCATACTGCAACCATAATTGCATACTACATTGTGGTCACACTGATTATTGGTGTGTTTCCAACAACAAACGTATGAGGTCCAACGTTGAAAAACGCTATACTCGCTGTGCTTGCGGCGGTTTCGCTGATCGCATTCGGGAGCCAAGCAAACGCCGGCCAATTGTTGAGTGGATGGCCGGATGCCATCAAATGCAACGTGACCACACCGAACGACGGTGAGGCGGTTTTCTATCTCAACTACATCAACCACCCGGTCAGTACCTTCAACGGGTACCGCCGGTCCAACCCGAATACCTTTTACGATTTGCAGTTCAATCAGGACGGCACGTTCAACAGCTACAACGGTGGGCTGTCCGCATCCAACTGCAACAAATCAATCACCCAACTCTACACGGACGGTCAGGCAATCGACTTTGACGGCCTTCCGTCCGGCGCCGTGATTCTTTTCAACGCTTCCAGCTGCCCGGCCGGCTGGACCCGTCAGCTGCAGGTTGCCGGTTCCGGCAATGACTTCGACGGCGTTACCTGTTCGAAGAACTGATCGGCAACAGCCAACCTGCAAACCGATGCAGGTTGCTCACCTGGATATTCGTTGGTGAGACAATCCTCATCTGGGCGCGTGAAGCAATGATGCATCGACATCCTTGTTTCCGCGTCCTTCTTATTCGGTTACCGGAAACACTCCCGGCGGCACATTCCGGTAGGGTAGTCTGGACAAATCGGCCGGCCCCCAGTCCGGTGTTTCGACAATGAGGATCTCTTCGGCCAGGTCCTCGTAGGCGGCGCGGAAGTGGGTTTTGGAGCGTAGGACGATGACGTCGAAGTCGTCGGCGCGCTGGCCGAATTGCAGGAACGGGTCTTCGTTCATGGCCATTTCCAGGGTGCTGATCAGGCTGATGGTCACGTTGCCCGCCTCGACCAATGCACAGTCGCCCAGATCGACCGGGGCGCCGTGTCGGAAGGGGCCGGAATTGGTGTAAGTCTTCGGGCCGGCGAAGCGTACGGTGCCGGTCATCTCGACAGGCCCGCCGGCGCGGTCCGACGAGTTGCCGCCAACCTTCAAGGTCACCCGATTGCCGACACCGGCGGCGATGGCAGTTCGTGCGGCCTCGGGATCATACAGATAGGGTACCGCCGCCTTCAGGGACCCGTTCGCCACCAGGCCATGCAATGTGTGAGTGCTGTCGTTGTTGCGGTCGGCGTGTTCCAGCAGGACCACGGGTTTGGATGCATTGCGGGCGATATCGGCGGCCTTGGCGATGGCGTCATCGACGCTCAGTAACAGCTCTCGTTTATACAGTTGATCGCGCATGTGCAGTGCCGTCTTGGCCAGATCATCGGCCACCCGTTGGGCCAGGGCAGGGTCGTTGTCGGCGACCGCCACAATGCTCATACCGATAGGCGCCACGTCGGCGTAGGCGAAGCCGGTGAAAATCGTCACATCCAATACGCCCGGTTCCCGTTCCCACGCCCGTGCCTTGGCCATCAGGTCGCTAAGCGGCGCCAGGCGGGTGGCGGTGAAGATGCTGGGCAGGACGATGCCCGGCTTGGCCATGGCGCATACCGGCGCAATCTCGCCGCGCAAAGTGCGGACCATCAGCTCGGCGGTGCGTTCGCCGGTCCGGTCCATGTCGATGTGCGGACTCTCATGATAGCCGCACAGCAAAGTGACATTGTCCAGCAGGTTCGGCGACAGGTTGCCATGCAGGTCCATGCTCAGGCCGATGGGCAGATCGGGGCCGAGCGCGGTGCGCAGTTCGCGGACGTAATCCGTTTCCGGATCCTGGCGGCTGTCCGTCGCCATGGCGCCATGCAGATGCAGCAGCAGACCGTCGACCGGTTCGTCCAGGGTGCGGATGCGATCGATGGTTTCGGCCAGGTATGCATCAAAGGCCGCGTCACTGAACGGACCCGACGGCGGTGGCGCGGTATGCACCAGGCCCTCGATATCCGCCCGCAGTTGCACGCAGGCGTTGATCATACCGCCGGCATCGGTGTTCGTGCCGGACAGCACGGTGAAGATATCGTCGCCGCGCAGGGCGGCGTGTTCGAAGGCGTCAATCTCCGTTGTTTCCGGCAAAAACGTAACGGTTTCATGGGCGAATCCGCCGATGGCCAAACGCACGGTTTGTGTCCTCGCTTGTTGGTTTCACGGGCAACCTAGAGCAGTTCCTCTTTAGATGGAAACATTCTGACGGAGCGTATTGGCGCCAAGGCCAAGGCTGGCGGCGA
>JANQFL010000061.1 GCA_028277845.1 Sneathiellales bacterium | reverse complement strand
TCATCCTGCCGTTCTGGACCAACCTGCTGATCCGCACCTACGCCCTGATCGCGGTGCTGCGGACCCGCGGCTATGTCAACTTCACCCTGGAGTGGTTCTGGGACAAGGCCAACGCCGTGCTGGGCTTTCTCGGTCTTGGCGATCTGCACTTGCTGGGGGAACGCTTTCAGGCCCTCGAACTCCTCTACAACAACGCCGCCGTCGTCGTCGGGCTGGTCTACGTCTACCTGCCGTTCATGGTGCTGCCGCTGTATGCCGCGCTGGAACGGCTCGACAAGTCGCTGATCGAGGCCAGCCTCGACCTGGGCGCCGGCCAGACCCGCACGTTTTTCTCGGTCATCGTGCCGCTGGCGCTGCCCGGTGTGATCTCCGGCGTCATCATCACCTTCATCCCGGCCCTCGGCGCCTATCTGACGCCGGATCTGCTCGGCGGCACCGACAGCCAGATGATCGCCAACGTCATCGAACGCCAGTTCAAATCGGCCAACGACTGGCCGTTCGGATCGGCCCTGTCGTTCCTGCTGATGTACGCCACCTTCGGCGCCCTGGCCATCCGCACCCTGTTCTCGCGCGGCCGCTCGGCCATGGAGGCGGGATGATGGCGAACGGTCCCGGCATGTTCCGTCGCCGCAACCCGGTCGGCCCGCTGGAATACACCCGCCGCGCCTGGGTGCGTTTGTTTCTGTTGGGCACTTTCGTGTTCCTCTACGTGCCCATCGGCACGTTGATGATCTACAGCTTCAACGACAGCCGGCGCAACATCGTGTGGCGCGGCTTTACCACCAAGTACTACGAGAAGGCCTGGAACAACGACGGCCTGATCGAGGCCTTCACCAACTCCCTCACGATCGCGTTTTTCTCCACCATCTTCGCCACGGTGCTCGGCGCCATGGTGGCGGTGTTCCTGTGGCGCTTCCGTTTTCCGTTCAAGGCGCCCTACGAAGGGGCGATGGCGCTGCCCATCGTCATTCCGGAAATCTGCATGGGCGTGGCCTTGATGGCGTTCTTCTCCCGTGTCGGCTGGCCCAGCGGATTGCCCTGGCCGATCAATCTGAGCAGCATCACCATCGCCCACATCGCCTTCAGTTTCCCCTTCGTCGCCGTGATCGTGCGGGCGCGGCTCGTCGGCTTCAACCGGGAGCTCGAGGAAGCGGCGCGGGATCTCGGCGCCAACGAATGGCGCACCTTCTGGGACGTGCTGGTGCCGTACATGCGGCCCGGCCTGGTCGCCGGCGCCCTGATGGCCTTCACACTGTCGCTCGATGACTTCGTCATCACGTTCTTCACGTCGGGGCCCGAAACCGTAACCTTCCCGGTCAAGGTCTATTCCATGGTGCGCTTCTCGGTGACACCCGAGATCAACGCCGCCTCGACCATTCTCATCGTCATCACCGTCGCCCTGACCGTTATTGCCATGTGGTTGCAGGGCCGCGCGCAAGCGGCCGATAAGAAGAGAAAATAGCATGACCAGCGAACCCGGCGCCGCGCCGATCATCTCCATCGAGAATGTCACCCGTCGATTTGGTGAGTCCGTGGTCGCCGTCGACGATGTGTCACTCGATATCCGTGAAGGCGAATTCTTCGCCTTGCTCGGCCCGTCGGGCTGCGGCAAGACCACATTGCTGCGCATGATCGCCGGCTTCGAGACCCTGACCTCGGGCACCATCCGCATCGACGGCCAGGATATCGTCGGCGTGCCGCCCAACAAACGGCCGGTCAACATGGTGTTTCAGTCCTACGCCGTGTTCCCGCACATGACGGTGGCCGACAATGTGGGTTACGGCCTCAAGGTGACCGGCGTATCAAAAGGTAACCGTGCCGGTATGGTCGAGGAGGCGCTTGGCCTGGTGCAGCTCGACGGCCTGGGCGGCCGCAAGCCGGATCAATTGTCGGGCGGTCAGCGCCAGCGCGTCGCCCTGGCCCGGGCGCTGGTCAAGCGGCCCAAGGTACTGCTGCTGGACGAGCCCTTGTCCGCCCTGGATGCCAAGCTGCGCGAAGCCATGCAGTTGGAACTGGTGCGGTTGCAACACAGCGTCGGCATCACCTTCGTCATCGTCACTCACGACCAAAGCGAAGCACTCTCGATGGCCGACCGTATCGCGGTGATGGAATCGGGCAAGGTACGCCAGGTGGCGCCGCCGGCCGAACTCTACGAATATCCCACGAACCGCTTCGTCGCCGATTTCATCGGCAAGATGAACCTGTTTGAAGGCCGGGCGGAAGCGGGCGCCAATGGTGTGCTGAATGTCGATGTCGCCGGACTGGGCACGATATCCGTGCCGTCACAAGACACTGTCTCCGGCTCCGTCGGCATTGCCGTGCGCCCGGAAAAGATGCGCCTGCTCAGTGATCAGCCCGACCCATCCATGATCTCCGTCGCCGGGACGGTGTCGGAGGTCGCCTATCTCGGCAATGAAAGCCACGTCTATGTGGAGACGGAGGCGGGCCTGAAGCTCAACATCGTCGTCAAGAACGACACGCGCACCGTCGAACCTGCGGTCAAGCTCGGCGATCAACGCTGGGCCGCCTGGGCGCCGGGAGACACGCTGGTGCTCAGGGAGTAAGGCGCGTTTCGTTCCAGGTTTGTTATCGCTGCCATTGGCGACCATGTGCGACGCGATCGCCAGGTTCTGCATCTGGCCGGATGGTCCGTTCCGGATGCAGCAATGAGAGACCTGATCTCTTGTACGCGATATCTGAGCCCTTTACACGGAAGATGGCGCCTGGGCCACTCCCATAACAACGGGCATGGACTCACCCTCCGCGACCAAGGCGAACGCTTCCTCGACAACAATGGTGATCAACCCTGTTTCCTCGTAGGCGTTCTGAATTCGATCAATAGGCATGTCGGCCAACCAATCCCACTGCGCAAAATAGGCGCCGGGCTTCATGATCAGTGAGAGATCACGGAGGGTCGCTTCGTAGTCCGGCAGAAAACTGCAAACGGACGATGCGACGACGAGATCGAACTTACCGGCAAGCTCCGGGCGCTGACTGACTGTTGCCGCATTGATTTCGATCTGCAAAGGAGTGATGTTCTTGTCGGCTGTATTCGAGATCTTATCCCGCAGCACATCGATCATTTTTGCCGAGGTATCAACGGCTACGATTTCACGGCATAGCGGTGCAAGTTTCTCACTCAGAAGGCCCGTGCCGCATCCGAAGTCAAGGACGCGCCGGCCCGACAAACTTGGCGCCAACCGGGCAATCACCCTGCTCAGGGACTCAAAAGCCATGTCGGCATAAGCCCTGACGTCTTTGCTGGCATCCCAGCCAACCGCGTGATCGTCCCACTCGCTAGTCATGTCGCATGCACCCGATCCTATTCGCAAACATAGGGCCAAACACGTTTCGTGGTCTTGGGCATGAACGACCCATCCGCCCGCATCACAGGGACGGGGATCTGTTTCCGGTTCGCGGGCAATGCCGCCAGGGACCGCGAGTCGTAAGGTCCGTCGAGCCGGTAGAACGCGTTGGGGTCCATCCAGTAGCTGTCTATGGGCGCGACGAACCGGCCGTCGTTGGACCATTCGGGGCGTTCGCTGTAGAGGATGGCGAAATGCAGGGCGTCGCGGCGGACGCGGCGGCCCATCTTGCCGGTGTTGGCGGTTTGGCCGATTTCCTGGCCTAGGGCGACGGTGGCGCCGATGGGGAGCGGCGACATTTCCTGCAAGTGCGTGTACTGGGAGTAGGTCCAGTACGGCAGGCCGGTTTGTTCGGGCGTATGCCGGAGCATCACCTCGATGCCCTTGCGGTTGCGTTTATTGCGGAACTTGCCGACGACCGTGCCGGCGGCGACGGCCCGGATCTGCGTGCCGCGCGGTTGCGGAATGTCGATACCCTTATGCAGGGCCGGGCCCTTGCGTTTGTGGGAATAGTCGATGGCCCATTTTTCGCTGTCGATTTCCGGGCAGCGGGCGCCATCCGCGAAAACGGGTTTCAGCCCGGTTTCGGTGACGCCTCTCGCTTTTTGAACGTCTACGGCCGCCGCCTTGTTGCCCCGGCGGTTCTTGCCGATCATCTTGCGGACATCACTGGATATCTCATCGAACGGCACAAAGCCGTCGAGAGAGGTACAGATAGTGCAAGCCGGTGCAGCGTTCGCCGCACCGGTTATCAGAAGCGACAAGGCCCAATACGCGGCCATCACTTTGGCAAAGCGGATCAAGTGATGTCCTCCCGCAGGTAACACCATGGATCATGGTATCCGTTGGGGGCCGGGAAGTCAGGTCCGAACCGTGTCGTCTAAGAAAACGCAAACGCCGTCATGCTCAGGCTGCCGTAAGTGAAACTGCGGTGCAGTGTGGTGCCGGGGCGGGATCCGCCGGCACCGTAGGCGACAAAAAGCGGCATGAGATGTTCGTCGGCCGGGTGGGCCCGGCCGGGTTCGGGTGACCGTGCGTGCCAGTCCATCAACGCCTCGGTGTCGCCCCGTCCGACGGCGTCGATCAACCAATTGTCAAAGGCTGCGGCCCAGGATGGGGTTTCGTGTATGCCGTTGCGGAATTCGTACAGGTTGTGTACGGCGCCGCCGCTGGCGATGATCAGCACGCCCTCCCGCCGCAAAGGCGCAAGCGCCCGCCCCACCGCCATGTGATGGGCGGCATCGGCGTTGGGCTGAACCGACAACTGGGCGACCGGGATATCGGCATCCGGGTAGATCACGGTGAGGGGCGACCAGGTGCCGTGATCGAGGCCACGCCGGCCATCTTCCCCGGCCGTTATCCCGGCGTCGTTCAACAATGCAACGGCGCGGCGTCCGACATCCGGTGCGCCGGGGGAGGGATAGGACATTTCGTAAAGAGCATCGGGGAAGCCATAGAAATCGTGGATCGTCTCCGGCTTCGCGGCAGTGCCGGCCGTTGGTCTTTCCGTACACCAGTGGGCGGTCACAGAAAGGATGGCGGCGGGACGGGGTAATCGTCCCGCCAGACCGGCCATGAAGTCCCGTGCCGGTACATCCTCGAACGGTAGGGTCGGTGACCCGTGTGAAACAAAGATGCTTGGCAGTACGGGTGAGGTCATGGCCGGAGTCTTCTCGGATGTGGAACCAATCGCGATTACTGTCGTTCGCCTTCGACTTCAATGATCAGATCGATTTTGTCGCCCAGGCCACCGAGCATGGTCGTCATGCCGAATTCGGAACGCTTGAGCGATCCGGTCGCGGAGAATCCGGCGACGAACTGGCCCCACGGATTGTTGGCTGCCTTGTTGAAGGTCACGTCGAGTGTCACCGGTTTGGTCACGCCGAGCAAGGTGACGTCTCCCGTCAATTCGCCGGTGTTCTTTCCGGTGACCTTGACGGCGGTGCTTTTGAACGTCAGTTCCGGAAATTCGACCGCGTTGAAGAAATCGGGCGAGCGCAGGTGGTCGTCCCGTTTGGCGTGATCGGTGTCGACGCTCTCCGTCTTGATAATGAGTTGGATCGAGGAGGTTTCCGGCTTGGTTTCATCAAAATCGAAGCTGCCGCCCCAGTCCTGAAACTGGCCGACCATACGGGAGTATCCCAGGTGGTCGACGAGGAAGACGATATTGCTGTGCGTCGGGTCGATCTCAAAAGTTGCCGCGTTGGCCGGCATGGCCGACGTCAGGCCAATGCCTGCGGATAGCGCGAGGGCGACAATCGTGGAAGTGGTCTTGTTCATGAACGGGATCCTTTCGTTGGGGTCAGTACGGTGTCGCGGGTGGAGAAAAAACAAACGCTGTGGCCACCGCGATGGCGGCAGGAATGGCGACGACCGCGGTGAGCACGACCTGCGTACTCGCGGGTCCGGGTAAGCGGGCTTGGACTTTGGCAATGGTCAGAAAACGGTTGGCGAAAACGACCAGAAGCAGGACGCCAAGGCCGACCAGGTTGATCTTCTGGGAAATCAGCAGCAGGGTGTCGGTGGCGCCAATCAAACCGAGCGCACCCCCTAGCAGCGGCGGCGCGGTAAACGCGATGCGCGGCGTCGGGAAGTTCCACAATGCGATTCCGCCGAGGCCGGCTGCAAACGCCAGTGCCAGCATCATCGTACCGACCGACGCCCCCAATTGTGTGAGCGGTGCCAGGCCCAACGCGAATACCAGCAACACGATCCATGGTACTTCCGGTGACGCGCGCATGTCCCAGAGCCGCCACAGCAGTAGGGTCCCGGCCATCCAGCCGATGGCCAGCAGTGTCAGCAACTGCGCATCGATGCCCCGTGCCAAGCGTGGCCAAGCGATCCAGACAGCAACGGCCAACGGCACCAGGACAGCGGCGGCTTTGACCACCCGGTCCCGGTGGGGCAATCGCTCGACAACGAGGCCCGCGATGAGGCCGGCCAGGCTGAGATAGAAGACTTTGTTGGTCGACCCGCGCGGGGGGAAAGACGGCAAGCGGTCGTAGGCAAGATAAAACGCAAGCAGAAACACCAGACCGCCGGTTATTGCGGCGTAGTGGCTGCCCACACGCCGGTCGACGGTCCAATACAGCACGCCGGCGAGAGTGAAGCCCGCGGCCAGGACAGCCAAAATATCGAAGAGAACGGGATTGCCGGTCATGGAGCCTGCGTTACGTGTCTGACGTTGTCGGTAGAAACTAGGTAAAGACGGCGGGGCGCGGTGATAACCCGGCCCTTAAGCAACGAATTGTTTCCACTGACGAAACAATAGTCGCGAATGATTCGCAACTTTGTTAGGGTGCCTGCGACAACGATCAGGGAGATGCGGAATGGCGAAAATCGAAAGTGTCGAAGCGCTGCGGCGGATCTATCGTCCGGCCACGGGACGTGCCGTCACCAAGGTGCTGGGCCGTTTGGAAGTCCATTGCCGGCGGTTCATCGCGCTTTCGCCATTTCTGGTCATTTCGTCGCAAGGCCGGGACGGATTGGGCGATGTTTCGCCCAAAGGGGATGCACCAGGCTTCGTCCAGGTACTTGACGACAGGACCTTGGCCATTCCCGACCGGCCGGGTAACAACCGCCTCGATACCATGAGCAACCTCATCGACAATCCGATTGTCGGATTGATGTTCCTGATCCCCGGCGTGGACGAGATATTGCGTATCAACGGTACGGCGGAAATCCGCGACGACGAGGACCTCAGACAACGGTTTGCCGTTGACGGCAAGCTGCCGGCAACGGTGATGGTGGTTACGGTCGGCGAGGCCTATCTGCATTGCGCCAAGGCGCTGATGCGGTCCCGCCTTTGGGATCCGGATGCACAGGTCGAGCGCTCCGTGCTGCCGTCCATGGGACAGATGCTCAAGGATCAGATCGGCCATGACGAACCGCCTGAAGATCAGGCCGTCATGGTGGAGCGCTACAGCAAGGTCCTGTATTGACTGCGCCGCGGTCGCTGCCGCTTCGGCAGTTCATTTTACAACACCGGTTCAATGGAAACGCATAAGGAGACAGTGCGATGAGTGACATTACGCGCCATCATATCGGCCCACGCATGAGTCAGGCCGTGGAACACAACGGCGTCATCTATCTTGCCGGCCAGGTCGGTGACGACTTGAACGCCGATACGGCGACACAGACCGAACAGATCCTGGCGAAGATCGATAAACTTCTGGCCGAGTGCGGCAGCGACAAGTCGAAACTGCTGTGGGCGCAGCTCTGGGTCACCGATATGCGCAACTTCGATGCCATGAACGCGGTCTGGGATGCCTGGATCGATCCGGCGAACCCGCCGGTGCGGGCGGGCCTGTGCAGCGCGCTGGCCGCGCCGGACTGGAAGGTCGAGATCATGGTGATGGCGGCCAAGTAACCCATCGTCATTGGGGGGCGGCGTTTCTTCTATCCGCCCGCCGTCCGCCGCTACCGCCAGCGCCTGTGGGGCCGCACCGTCGGCAACGTCACCGGCCCGCGCACCATCGTCAAAGAGGATTGACCGGTGGCCGGAGGCCGCTTTCGTTTGATTGAGATGACGATAGCCGTCTAATGTTGCCGTCCACAACGACGGGGACGGGGAAGACATGGCCCATAAATCCAGACGGCGGATCATCGTGATCGATTGCCAAACCGACGACCTGGCGGACGCCTGCAAGTTTTGGGAAGGCGCGCTCGGCGGCACGGCGGAATTGGACGATGACGGAAAGTACGCCGTGATCGAAGGTACGTCGGATGGCATCGTGCTGTTGCAGGCCGTGGACCATGCGCCGCGGGTGCACATCGACATCGAAAGCGACGATCAGGCGGCCGAAGTCGCGCGTCTGGAAGCCCTCGGCGCCACGGTGGTGGCCCGCATCAAGCGCTGGACCGTGATGGAAGCACCGACGGGACACCGGTTCTGCATCGTCAATCCGCAAGCGGACGACTTCGCCGACGGCGCGAAGGACTGGCCATAGTTCGAAACTGTTTTGACGACACTCTATGTTGCGTGATCCTCACGACATCCCCGCATAGCCATCCCGGGTTTGCGGCAGTTTGCGGTCGAGGATTTTTGTGGCCACGACGGTGCGCAGGATCTGCGCCGTGCCGCCGCCGATGGTGAACATGCGGGCGTCGCGGGCCATGCGTTCCAGCGGCAGGTTGCGGGAGTAGCCGGCGGCGCCGAACACCTGCAGCGCATCCGTCGTGACCTGGATGGCGGATTCGGACGCCAGGATCTTGGCCTGGGCCGCCAGTTTGACGTCGGGGAAGCCGCCGCTGTCGGGCGCTTCGGCGCTGGCGGCGGCGTTGTGCAGCATCAGCCGCGCCGCCTGCAGCTTGGTCTCCATGTCGACCAGCATCCATTGCAGGCCCTGGAATTCACAGATCGGCCGGCCGAACTGTTCGCGGGTCTGGCTGTAGTCCAGAGCCTGCTCGTAGGCGCCTTGCGCCACGCCCATGGCGACGGTGCCGGCGCCGACCCGTTGGCCGTTGTAGGCGTTCATCAGCCCGGCGAAGCCGCGACGGATGCCCGTCGGCGGTATCAGCGCCATGTCCGCCGGCACTTCCAGGTCCTCGAACAACACTTCGGTTTCCGGAATGCCGCGCAGGCCCATGGCCGGTTCGCGGGTGCCGATGACCAGGCCCGGCGCCTCGTCGCGCACGGCAATGAAGCCGGCGATGCCCTGTTCCTCGCCATCCTCGAACACCCGTGCGAAAATGAGGTGGAACTTCGACACACCGCCGCCGGTGATCCAGTGCTTGCGGCCGTTGATGACATAGGTGTCGCCCTGCTTGTCGGCCCGGGTGGTCATTTGCGTCGCGGCGCTGCCGGCACCCGGTTCGGTGATGCAGATGGCCGGCTTGTCGCCGGCCAGCACCAACTCGGCGCCGAGGCGTTTCTGTTTTTCGGAACCGTACTTCATGACCGCGCCGATGGCGCCCATGTTGGCCTCGACGGCGATGCGGCCGGTCACGCCGCAGACTTTGGCCATTTCCTCGATGACCAACACGGCATCCAGATAGCTCGCACCCTGCCCGCCGTATTCGGTGGGTATGGTCATGCCCATGAAGCCGGCGTCGGTCAGTGCCCGGACATTGTCCCAGGGATACTCTTCGGTGCGGTCAACCTCGGCCGCGCGCGGCGCGATCTTGTCGCGGGCCAGAGCCCGCGCGGTGGCCTGGATCTCTTTCTGGGTCGGGGTCAAGTCGAACATGGGAAACGCCTCCTGATTGTGTCGGCAAGCTAGCCTCGCGATGGCGGCTGGGCAATGGTGAAGCCGAGATCAGTCCCATATTTCGGCTGGTTTTGAGCCGGGTCTGTTCTATAATTCAAAATTGAATAATGAATAGGAGGCGGTCATGGCGCGGGGGTTCGATTTGGCCGACGCCTTGGGGGCGGACGAGGTCAAGCAGATCGACAGCCTGTTCGAGGCCCTGTCGGACGGCTTGTGGATCTGCGACGCCACGCCTCGGCTGTTGTGGATCAATAAGGCCTGCGAGGAGCTCAATGAAATCGACCGGGCCGAGGTTTGCGGCAAGCTGGTGTCCGAACTGCTCGGCATGGGCAATTTCGATCACGACGTGACGTCGCTGGTGCTGAAGTCCCGCGGACCCGTGGCCATCAATCAGAAGGTCAAGTCCGGCCGCACCCTGCTGGTCAACGGCGTGCCGGTGTTCGACGACGACGGCAAGATCATCTACGTGGTCGGTACCGAACGCGACCTGACCGAGTTGAACATCCTGCGGTCCGAACTGGAGAAGAGCCAGCAGCTCGCCAGCAAGATCAACTCGGAATTGCTGGCGTTGAAGATGAAGGAACTCAAGCTGACCGAAATCGTCGCCGAAAGCGCGGCGATGGAGAAGGTGCTCGACACCGCGCTCAAGGTGGCCCAGTTCGACACGACGGTGCTGATTACCGGGCCCTCGGGCAGCGGTAAGGGACTGATCGCCAAGGTGATCCACGAAAGCTCGGGTCGCGCCGACAAGCCTTTCCTCTCCTTGAACTGCGGTGCCATTCCTTCAACGTTGCTCGAAGCGGAGCTATTCGGTTATGCGCCGGGTGCTTTCACCGGGGCGCAAAAAGGCGGAAAGCCCGGCCTTTTGGACGCCGCCAACGGCGGCACTGTGTTCCTCGACGAAATCGACGCCCTGGCCATGCCGTTGCAGGTCAAGCTGCTGACGTTTCTCGACACACAAAGCTTCATTCCGGTCGGCGGCACCCGGGTGCAGCAGGTCGATGTACGTCTGATCGCCGCCACCAACAAGCAGATCCCCGATCTGGTCGGCGCGGGCGAATTCCGAGAGGACCTGTGGTTCCGCCTCAACGTCGTGCCGCTTACGCTGCCGTCGCTGCATGCCCGGCCGGCCGATATTCCGCCGCTGGTCCGGGCCTATCTGGATACCCTGAACGAGCGCTACGGTGTCCGGCGTACGGTCAGCCGCGAGACCATGGACCTGCTGTGCCGTTACGACTTCCCCGGCAATGTGCGGCAACTGCAGAACGTACTGGAGCGGTCCTACGTGCTGTGCGACGGCGAGCGCATCCAACCCGACGATTTGCCCCAGGACGTGCGTGACGCGTCGCCGTCGCTCCGGCCGCGTGCCCGTCCGGCCCGGCTGGAGGACGCTCTCGACGAAGTGGAACGGGAGATTCTGATCGACACCATGGACAAACACGGCCGCCAGGTTGACGTCGCCCAAGCGCTCGGCGTGTCGCAGCCGACCGTCGCCCGGCTGTTCAAGAAGCACGGTCTGGTCCGCAACGGCGTATCCAACGGTGAATAACCGAAGCAAGATATTCAATATTGAATAGGATGCGCCGTGTAACCCGAACCGGTTGGAAACAGCTAACTCTCTCTAAACAATAAGAAAACATTCGCCGAGGAATCGTCCGGTGCGGCTGGCATCCATTTTGCTGATGTCCTCATTAGCCCCGCGCGGCGTGCTGTCCGGCCGCCGGTGGGCGGGGCCGGTAACATTCGGGGAGGTCTTCGCAATGAAGATGCTGAAAAAACTCATACTCGGTGTATCGCTGCTTTGCGCCGCCGTGGCCGTTGTCGCCGCGCCGGCCGCCCAGGCAAAGAGCAACACCGTGACCTACGCCATGTACGGCGACATCAAGGAGTGGGACCCGTCGGCGGCGTTCTCGCTCGAAGTGATGATGCTGGTCAACGTCTACGAGCCGCTGCTCTGGTACAACCCGCCCGGTTCCGCCGAGCCCTTCACGCCGGCCCTGGCGACGTCGTGGTCGACCAGCGACGACGGCAAGGTCTGGACCTTCAAGCTGCGCAAGGGCGTGACGTTCCATGACGGCGAGCCGTTCAATGCCGCCGCCGCCAAGGCGTCCATCGAACGCACCATGAAGATGAAGAAAGGCGCCTGGTACATCTGGGCCTCGGTCGACGCGATCGAAGCGCCCGACGAGGAAACCCTGGTCATCAAGACCAAAACCGCGCAACCGATCGACCTGATCGCCTCGTCGCAATACGGCGCCTATATGGTGTCGCCCAAGGCCGCCGAGAAGGGCGGCGAGTGGTTCAACCAGGGCAACGCCGCGGGCACGGGCCCCTACAGCGTACGCCAGTGGAAGAAGGGCCAGCAGGTCGTCCTGGAAAAGAACGCCGACTATTGGGGTGGCTGGACCGACAAGAACTTCGACCGTGTCATCCTCAAGGTCGTGCTGGAAAACGCGACGCAAGTGCAGATGCTGAAAAGCGGCGAGGCCGATTTCATCTCGCTGGTGCCCGCCGATTCCATGGCCTCGTTGGCCAAGAACGAGAAGCTGACGGTCGGTCTGATTCCGTCATGGAAGAACTCCCAGTTCCTCATCAACGTGCAGAAGGCGCCGACCAACAACAAGAAGTTCCGCCAGGCGCTGGCGCACCTGTGGGATTATGAAGGCGTCACCAAGAACGTTTACGCGGGCGCCGCCGTTCCCGCCAGGGGCGTCATCCCGGCCACCATGTGGGGCCACAATTCCAACCTGAAGGCGCCTTCCTTCGACCTCGAGAAGGCCAAGCAGCTGATCGCCGAATCGGGTGTGAAGCAAGCTGACCGTAAGGTCACCATGGCCTATATCGGTACGTCGGAGGAGTACAAGAATTCCGCGCTCCTGTTCCAGCAGAACGCCAAAAAGGCCGGCGTCACGGTGGAACTGCTGCCGGGTCCGTGGGGCACCATCTGGGACAAGGCCAAGAACCTGTCGACCGCGCCCAACCTGCAGTCGATGACCTGGTGGCCGACATACCCGACGCCGTCGGATTGGTTGATCGGTTTGTTCCGTACCGAAAAGAAGGCATTGTTCAACCTGTCGCACTACGCCAATCCGGATTTCGATAAGCTGGTCAACGCCGCCGTCGACCTGGAGGGATCGGACCGCGACGAGGCCATTCGCAAGTACCACCAAGCGCAGCAGATGCTGATCGACGATGCGGCGGCGATCTTCTACGCCGACATCAAGGTCCGGGTCGCGCGCCAGGCCAGTATCGGCGGATTGGAAATCAATCCGGCCTACGCCGCCGTGTTCTTCCACCGGATCCACCGCAAGTAAGGTGGAATCCGCAAGGAGATCACGGTCATGATCAAGTATGTGGCTCACCGCCTGGTAATGATGACCGGCATTCTGTTCGGGGTGCTCGTCATCACCTTCGCGGTGAGCCATGTACTGCCCAGCTCGCCGGTCGAAATGATGCTGGGCGCCAAGCCGACCCAGGAACAGATCGATGCCGCCCGCGTCGAACTGGGCCTCGACCGGCCGCTTTACGAACAATTCTTCCGCTATATCGCCAATGCCGCGACCGGCGATTTCGGCGTCAGCCTGCGCACCAACCAGCCGGTGGCCAGCGACATGCTGGAACGGTTGGGCGCAACATTCGAACTGGTGACGCTGGGCATGATCCTCGCCGTATTGATCGGCACGCCGCTTGGCGTGCTGTCGGCGGTGCGCCAGGATACTGCGGCCGACCATGGCACCCGCACGATCGCCATTGCAGGTGTGGCGCTGCCGCCGTTCTTCACCGGCATGCTGTTGCAGCTCCTGTTTTACGGCACCCTGGGTTGGTTGCCATTGCAGGGCCGTATCGACAGCGAAATCCTGCTGGATTATTCCTTCGAGACCGTCACCGGCCTCTATCTGATCGACACATTGTTGGCCGGGCAATGGCAGGCCTTTGTCAGCGCCCTGTTACACATCGCCCTGCCGGTGCTGACGCTGGCGGTCTTCTCACTGGCGGTCGTCACCCGCATCAGCCGTAACATGATGGTCGAGGTGTTGAGCGAGGACTATATCCGCACGGCGCGGGCCTACGGCCTGCCGAGGCGGGCGATCCATTATCGTTATGCCCTTAGGGCCACGTTGATTCCGCTGCTCACCGTCATAGGCCTGACCTACGGATACATGCTCGGCAGTTCGGTCATCGTCGAATTTGTCTTCGACTGGCCCGGCCTCGGTGGCTATATCGTCGGTGCCATCATCAGCAACGATTTTCCCGCCGTGATGGGCGTGACGCTGTTTTTCGCCACCACCTACCTGCTGGTCAACCTGATCGTCGACCTGCTGTACTTCGCGGTCGATCCGCGTCTGAGGATGGCATGAGCAGCATCGATGCTCTTGCCGGTGAACACCCGGCGCGGCCGGGCCGGGTTGCCTTCGCCCTGCACCTGGTGCGGGGCAATCCGCTCATGGTGTTCGGCCTGGCGGTGCTGACGGCCGTGGTGCTTGGTGCCCTATTGGCGCCGTGGATTGCGCCTTACGATCCGACCGAAATCAACTTCGGCGACAAGCTGGTGCCGCCACGTGCCGACCACTTGTTTGGCACGGACTCGCTGGGACGCGACATTTTCTCACGGGTGATCTACGGCGCCCGTACGTCGCTGACCGTCGGCCTGGCCGTGGTCGGGCTGGCGCTACTGATCGGCATCCCCATCGGCCTGGTCGCAGGCTATGTCGGCGGCCGCGTCGACGCCTTCCTGATGCGGGTGACCGACGTGTTCCTGGCGTTTCCGGCGTTGCTGCTGCCAATCGCCATCACCGCCGCGTTGGGACCCGGCTTAATGAACGCCATGCTGGCCCTGGCGATTTCATGGTTCCCCTGGTATTCGCGCATCCTGCGCGGCGCCGTCCTGCAAGTGCGGGAGGAACTGTACATCGATGCCGCCCGGGCCATGGGGGTCAGGCATATCTGGATCATGATCCGCCATGCCCTGCCCAATTCGCTGACGCCGGTCATCGTCCAGGCCTCGATGGATTTCGGCTACACCATCCTGGCGGCAGCGTCGCTCAGCTTCATCGGTATCGGTGCCCGGCCACCGACGGTGGAGTGGGGCCTGATGGTGGCGACGTCGCGCTCGAGCTTTCTTGAGTTCTGGTGGACGGCGGCGTTTCCGGGCCTGGCCATCTTCGTCACCGTGCTGGCCGTCAATGTGCTGGGCGACGGTATCCGCGACATCCTCGATCCTAAATACCGGAGCCGGCGATGACGGGTAAACGCGACGACATCCTGCTGCGGGTCGATGGGCTTACGGTGACGTTCCCTTTGTTCGGCCGCACCGTGCGGGCTGTCGACGGTTGTGACCTGATGGTGCGGCGGGGCGAAGTGCTCGGGCTGGTCGGTGAATCCGGCTGCGGCAAGTCGATGACGTCACTGGCCTGCCTTGGTCTGGTGCCCGAACCGGGCGTCGTTGGCGGTAGCATCGCGTTGGACGGAAAGGAGGTCGTTGGCCGTACCGATGCCGAACTGGCCGACTATCGCGGCGGTGAAGCGGCGATGATCTTCCAGAATCCGATGACGGCGCTGAACCCGTTTTTCACCGTCGGCGACCAACTGACGGCGGCCATTCGATGCCACCGGCCCGGCAATAGGGCGCAGTTGATCGAAGCGGCGGTCGAAGCATTGAGATCCGTTCGCTTGCCTGACCCCGAACTCGCTCTCAAGCGCTATCCCCATCAATTGTCGGGCGGACAGTTGCAGCGGGTCATGATCGCCATGGCTCTGGCCTGCCGGCCGCGGTTGCTGATCGCCGACGAACCGACCACCGCCCTTGATGTCACCATTCAGGCACAGATCATCGTATTGCTGCGCGACCTGGCGCGAACGGAAAGCCTGTCCATTTTGTTCATCACCCATGACCTCGGCGTCGTGGCGTCGTTGTGCGACCGGGTGGCGGTCATGTACGCCGGGTCGATCGTCGAACAGGGCCCGGTATCCGGCATCCTCAAGACACCGGCCCATCCGTACACCCGCCGGTTACTGGCCACGGTGCCCGATGTAAGGCACCGGTCCGATGCCGATGACGATCTCACGGTGATTCCGGGCGAGGTGCCCGATCTGGCCTGGCCGCCGTCCGGATGCCGCTTCCACCCGCGTTGTGAGGCGGCAACAGAACTCTGCCGCAACGAACAGCCGGGCCGTAGCGAGATAGGCATCGGTCATATGGCTTGCTGTCACCATACCCGGTCACCGGTGCGTCTGGTCGCCGGCGCCCATGTGGAGGTGGGGGCGTGACGGCGTTACTCGAGGTCAGCGGTTTGAAGAAGCACTTCCCGACGAAGCACGGTTTGGTGCGCGCCGTGGATGATGTCAGCTTCAAGGTGCCGCAAGGCAAGACCGTCGCACTGGTGGGCGAATCGGGTTGCGGCAAGAGCACCGTTGCCTTGAGCCTGCTTGACCTGATCGATCCGGACGGCGGAGTCATCGCCTTCGACGGAACGGATCTGGGAGACCTTTCCAAGTCTCAGCGTCACACGCTGCGGCGCAAGATGAGCATCGTTTTTCAGAACCCCTATTCCTCGCTCGATCCGAAAATGCGCATTCGCGACATCGTCGGCGAGCCGTTGAAGACGGCGTTCGGATTACGCGGCAAGGCGATGCGCGAGCGTGTCGCCCAGTACCTGACCGATGTCGGACTGACCACCGAACATATGAACCGATATCCGCATGAGTTCTCCGGCGGTCAACGTCAGCGTATCGCCATCGCCCGGGCCCTGGCGTTGGAACCGAAACTGCTGGTCCTGGACGAACCGACTGCGGCGCTCGACGTTTCGGTGCAGGCGCAGGTATTGAACCTTTTGCGCGGGCTGCAGCGGCGGTTGGGATTGGGCTATCTGTTCATCTCCCACAACCTGGCGGTGGTCGAGTTCATCGCCGACGAAGTCCTGGTGATGTACCTCGGACGCATTGTCGAGGCGGGACCGGTGGCGCGGGTGTTCCGTGAACCGGCGCATCCCTATACGCGGGCGCTGCTGGACAGCGTGCCCTCCCTCGACCCCGCCGAACGGGATCGGCTGAAACCGTTGACGGGTGAAATTCCCAGCCCGTTGAACCGGCCTGCCGGCTGTGCCTTTGCTCAGCGCTGCCCGCACGCCCAAGAACCATGCCGCGTCTCTTACCCCGACTTCCGCCCGGTCGGCGACGACGGCGTGGTTGCCTGTTTTTATCCGTTGAACCAAGGACAAAATCCATGAGCCGCTTCGCCATCGCAGGAGTACAGGCCGACTTTCCCGTCGCCGACAATGTCGACGCCATGGCCCGCGAAGTGGCCATTGTGATGGCCAGGTTTCCATGGGTGAACATGATCGTGTTCGGCGAACTGGCTGCCTTGGGGCCGCGGCCCGAGGCCGCGCAGCCGATGCCGGGGCCGGCCGAGGAACATTTCCGCGCCCTGGCCCGCAAGCACAACGTCTGGCTGGTGCCCGGATCGATCTATGAGATGAACGGCAACCGCATCTACAACACGGCGCCGGTGATCGACCCGACGGGCGAGGTGGTTGCCCGGTACCGCAAGATGTATCCCTTCCAGCCCTACGAAACCGGGATCGAACCGGGTGGCGAGTTCGTCGTGTTCGACGTGCCCGAGGTCGGCCGGTTCGGTGTCTCGATCTGTTACGATATGTGGTTTCCCGAAACCACGCGGACGATGGCATGGATGGGGGCGGAGGTGATCATCCATCCGACCCTGACCAACACCATCGACCGGGATGTCGAGCTGTCCATCGCCCGGGCCAGCGCTGCAACCAATCAATGCTACTTCGTCGATATCAACAGCAGCGGGCGGCTGGCCTACGGCCGGTCGATCGTCGTCGGGCCGGAAGGTGACGTCATACATCAGGCCGGTACGGGCTACGAAATCATTCCTTTCGAAGCCGACTTGGAGCGGGTACGGCGCAGCCGGCGCAACGGCCTGCACGGATTGGGACAACCGCTCAAGAGTTTCCGCGACAACCCGGTGGAATTTCCGCCCTATGCCAACGGCCGGACGTCGCCTGTTCTCAAGGAACTGGGGCCGTTGGAAATTCCACCCAGGCATAACGGAAACGGCTGAATTCGGGGCTTTTTATTGGCCTACCGGGTTGTCCCAGGCTGGCTCTATGGACGCCCGAAACGGGGCTTATAAGCTTCTCTGAAACGACGCCTCGGCGGCTGCGCATAGCGCTGCCTGTGCAATGGGAGAAGCGGTCATGAATGTTCAGTATCCGGGCAATACGCTCGAAAATTTCTGGATGCCGTTTTCGGCCAACCGGGATTTCAAGGAAAATCCGCGCCTGCTGGTCAAGGCGGAGGGCGTGTATTTCTGGAACCACCAGGGCGACCGGTTGCTGGACACCTGCTCCGGCCTGTTCTGCGTGCCGCTCGGCCATGGCCGCAAGGATATCGCCGATGCCGTCGCCAACCAGCTGACCCACCTGGATTACGCGCCGCCGTTCCAGTACGGCACGCCCGGTGCGTTCGAGTTGGCCCGGCTGATCTCGGACATTACGCCCGACGATCTGAACCACGTGTTCTTTACCAACTCGGGTTCCGAGGCGGTCGAGACCGCGATGAAGATCGCGCTGATGTACCACCGCGTGCGCGGCCAGTCGCAACGCCAGCGTTTCGTGGGTCGCGAGCGGGCCTATCACGGTGTCAATTTCGGCGGCATTTCGGTGGGCGGCATGGTCAAGAACCGTGAGGCTTACGGCCTGGCTCTGCCCGGCGTGCTGCACATGCGCCATACCTGGCTCGAGGAGAACCGCAACACGCCGGGACAGGGCGAACACGGCGCCGACCTGGCCAACGATTTGCAGCGCTTCGTCGAACTGCACGGCGCCGACACCATCGCCGCCTGTTTCGTGGAACCGATCGCCGGTTCGACCGGTATCCTGGTGCCGCCGAAGGGGTATCTGGAGCGCCTGCGCGAGATTTGCGACGAGCACCATATCCTGCTGGTATTCGACGAAGTGATTTGCGGCTTCGGCCGGCTGGGCACGGAGTTCGGCGCCCAGGCCTTCGGTGTCACGCCCGACATGATGACCATGGCCAAGGCACTCACCAACGGCGTCATCCCCATGGGCGCCGTGGCGGTACGGGACGGTATCTACGACACCATCGTCAACCAGGCGCCGGCGGGTGGTATCGAGTTCTTCCATGGCTATACCTATTCCGCCCACCCGGTGGCCTGTGCCGCCGGCATCACGGTGCAGAACATCTACAAGGAAGAAGGCGTGTTCCAGCAGGCCGCCGACCTGGCGCCCTATTTCCAGGAGCGGGTGTTCGATCTGAAGGATTTGCCGGTGACCACGGACGTGCGGGGGTACGGACTGCTGGCCGGCATCGACATGGCGCCCGAGGGCGGTTTTGGGGCGCGTGGTTTTGCCGTGCTCAAGGAGCTGTTCCAGGAAGGCCTCGTTTGCCGCATGACTGCCGATACGCTGATCCTGTCACCGCCTTTGGTCAGCGAACGAAGCCACATCGACCGAATGATGGACACCATCAAGGCGGTGCTGGGCCGGCAATAAGTGGCGGTATGGACGGAAGCGGAGCTCCTGGGCCTCACGCCCGGGAGCTTTGTTTTTGCTCTGGCTGTGTTGCTGGTCGGCGGGTTCGTGCGGGGCTATTCCGGCTTTGGTGCCTCGATGATATGGGTCACAGGCCTGTCGCTTGTGGTGGCGCCCGCGGTGGCCGTGCCCACCGTGCTATTGCTGGAGGTCGCCGCCAGCATCCATTTGCTGCCCAAGGTCTGGCGCGATGTGGACTGGCGCTCGTTGGCCTGGTTGCTGGCCGGCGCTCTCATCGCGACACCATTGGGCATTGCCATCCTTGCCTGGGTACCGGCGGATCCCATGCGCATCGGCATCGCGCTCATTGTCATCGTCGCCGCCGTCTTGATCTGGCGAGGTTTCCGCCTTGAAAAAGTGCCGGGGCGGGGCACGGCCCTTTCCACCGGGCTGGTGTCGGGTGTGCTGAACGGGGCGACCACGGTGGGCGGTCCGCCGGTGATCCTGTTTTTCTTCTCCTCACCCGCCGGTATCGCCATGTCGCGGGCGTCGGTGATCGCGTATTTCCTGGGTACAGACGCCGCGGCGTCGGTCATGGCGGCGGGACACGGCCTGATCGACGGCGTCTTGCTGATCCGTGCCGCTGTCTTCCTGCCCGTGGTCCTGCTCGGCGTGGCGCTCGGGCACCGCAAATTCGTCGATACCGATCCAGAGACATTTCGGCGCATGGTGCTGATATTATTGATGGCGTTGTCGGCCGCCGGATTGGCCCGCGCGGTCCTGCAGTAGCCGGGAAAGGGAATGATGCGTACAGGGATCCTTGTCATCAACGCCGGATCGTCGAGCATCAAATTCGCCGTCTTTACCGTAAACGAAGGCGACCCCGCGCCGGTCGTGCGCGGGCAGATCGAATCGATCGGCGCGGCGCCGTGCCTGAGCATCAAGGAAGCGGCGATCCAAGCGTTGCCGGTCGAAGCGGCGGATCATGAGGCGGCGCTGGCCCATGTTCTGGACTGGCTCGATGACAATCTCGACGACGTGACCATTGCGGCGGCCGGGCACCGGGTCGTGCATGGCGGCACCCGGTTCACGGCGCCCGAGACCGTGAATGCCGGGATACTCGAAGACCTGTCTGCTCTCGAACCGCTGGCGCCCCATCATCAGCCACACAATGTCGCCGCCATCCGGGCCATCGCGGCGCGGCGGCCGGAGCTCAGACAAATCGCGTGTTTCGACACCGCCTTTCACGCCGGCCAGCCGGAGGAAGCGGTCCGGCTGTCTCTGCCCGACGAGTATCGTCAGCGGGGTATTCGCCGCTACGGCTTTCATGGATTGAGCTACGAATCCATCATGGCGCAGTTGCCGGGACAATTGGGCGGTGCGGCATTGCCGGTCCGCCTGGCCATCGCCCATCTGGGCAACGGTGCCAGCATGGCGGCCGTCAGGGACGGCCGGTGTGTCGCGACCACCATGGGGTTCTCCACGCTGGACGGCCTGATCATGGGCACGCGAAGCGGCTCCATCGACCCGGGCGTGCTGCTTCATCTGATGGCGGAAGACGGCATGGACGAACCCGCCCTGACCGATCTTCTGTACAACCGTTCGGGCATGCTGGGCCTATCGGGCATCAGTGCGGACATGCGGACGTTGTTGCACGACGATTCGGAGGCGGCCGTAGCGGCGGTGCGCATCTACTGCTACCGCATTGGTCGCGAACTGGGATCGTTGGCGGCGGCGTTGGGCGGATTGGACGCCCTCGTTTTTACCGGTGGCGTGGGTGAACACGCCGCGGATATCCGTGCCGACGTGTGTGGGCGCTCGGCCTGGCTGGGGGTCCAGATGGATAAGCCGGCCAATGACCGGCACGACTCTGTGATCAGCACCCCGGACAGTCAGGTCTCTGTCAGGGTCATTGCAACCGACGAGGAAATGACCATCGCGCGCTATGTGCGAGACATGCTTTAAGCCCGGCGGATCAGATCCGCCAGCAGCTCGACGCCCGGCTCGATCAATTCGGTTTCGATGGAGGAAAAGCCCAGCCGGAAAAAGTTCTTCGGCGGATCGGGACTGAGGAAATGGATGTCCCCGGGTTCCAATATCAGGCCCCGGTCCCACGCAGTCTGCGCCAACGTATTGGCGTCCAGGGACTTCGGCCCGCTGACCCAGAAACTTGTGCCGCCGAAAGTCGGAATGCGGCTGGAATGGGGTAAGTGATTCTTCAATGCCGCGCCCATTACTTCCCAGCGTTCGCGGTAGACCTTGCGCAGACGGTGTACCAGGCTGTCGAAGTGGCCGTCGGCAATAAACAAAGCGACGCACCGCTGATTGTTGGACGGGGGATGGCGCATGACCAGGCGACGCAACTGCCGTGCCTCGTTGATCAGGTTGCGCGGGCCGACCAGGAAACCCATGCGAAGGCCCGGCGCGATGCTTTTGGACAGGCTGCCGATATAGAGAACGCGGCCGGACCGGTCGATGGACTTCAGCGCCGGCGTCGCTTCCTGGATGTAGTTGGTCTCGCCTTCGTAATCGTCTTCGATGATGATGAAGTCGTCGTTTTCAGCCTGGCTCAGCAGATCAAGACGGCGCTCATAAGGCATGGTGACGGTGGTCGGCGCCTGATGGCTCGGCGTGACGTAGACATAGTCGCATTCACGCAAATTGTCGCCCGGAACCAGGCCCTGCTGATCGATGGCCAAGGGCTTCACCCGGCCGGCACGCAGGGCAAAGATGTTTCGTGCATCCACATAACCCGGATTTTCCAATCCGACCGTCGTGTCCTGTGACATCAACAGGCTGGCCAATAGCCACAACGCGTTTTGCGCGCCCATGGTGACGAGGATTTGATCGTCTGCGGCCAGAACGCCACGGCGGGGCAGCACGCGCGTGCGGATCTGCTCGATCAACAGCGGATCGTCGGACACGAACAGGTCGGGCGACCATTCGGCCACCGCCAGCTTTCCCAGTGCCCGCCGCGAGCATTCACGCCAGGCGGCAAGAGGAAACAGCTTAGGATCCACCTGGCCGTAGATGAAGGGATATTTGGCCTGCTGCCAGTTGCGAGGTTTGGCGATGTTGCGCTGTTCCGAAGGGTGGCGGACAAAGCGTGCCTCCCAGTCCACGGAACCGTCTTCGGGAATGCTCTGGCTGGGCAGCCGGATTTCGGTTTCGGACAGGTCTTCGGCGACGTAGAACCCACTCCGTTCGCGGCTCACCAGGAAGCCTTGTTCGACGAGTGCCTGATAGGTCAGCGTGACGGTGTTGCGCGCGACGCCCAGTTGCTTGGCCAGGCGACGGGATGAGGGCAGGGGCTGCCCCGGCGCCAACTGGCCATCAAGGATGGCGCCCAGAAGCTGCTGCCGCAACTGGGTCTGCAAGGTGTCGCCTTCGGCCGACTTGAGATGAAACATGAACTCGCGCATAGGGAGGACCCGAAACCCCTGACAATCGAATTGGTCCACATATTTGGACAGGACGTATTATATCACGTCCGGATCATCGGGAAGCCCGGTAATTCGGTCCTGTTCCAGCCAACGGCCACCACGAATTGGTGGCCGTAAACGCCCGTTAGTCGTGATCCGAAAACCGTCCCGATTCGGCGTCGGCCATAAGAATCCGGAACTGATCGTCGGTGACGTGAACCAGGCTCTCGTGGTCGCCACCCTCGAAGTACAGGTCGGTCTGACCGTCCAGGCTTTCGTCGATCATTGTCTTCAGACCGTAGGCCGCTCCGACACAGGGGATGGCACCTTCCGCGCAATCATCGAACAGGCGCGTGATCTCCGCCTCCGTCGCCAACCCCACCGGTCGGTCCAACATGCGTTGAAGCGTGCCCAGATGCAGGTGGTGCGACGCCGGAAGAACGGCCAGTATGTAGCCGTCTTCATGCTTGAGCACGACCCCTTTCGCCAGGCAGTCGCCGGATATGTGACTGGATTGCGCCGTGTGAGACGATGTCATCGTCGGCTTGTGCATCAGAACGTCGTAATCGACCTCATGCAGGTCCATGTATTGCTGCAAAGTAATCGCCATTCCCATGACCGCTCTCCTTGCATGCGCGGCTGTTGGCCATCCGTGGCGAAGAAGCCGGTGCGGGAGTCGGAATCTGAAAACGGGTCACCGATCGGCGGCATTCGGTGGCATGGTCGGCGACAAATAGTGACGACACCGGCAGGCACATCTTCCTCACCATCATTCCGAAGAGGGCCTCGAGCCATCGATATGGGCCATCGTAGGTCTTTGCCGTGAAGCGCGCAACTCACCCCGGCACGTCTCCGGAGAATCCACGACCAAACCCGGCGTTGAAGAGTGCATGTTCTTGCGTGCCGGATGCAATTTCCGAATGCAACTTCCGCACGTGTTTCTTCGGATCCATAAAATTTACGCTACTCAGTGAGGTTTTCTGTCTACATGTTAGACAATCTTTGGTGGTGATTTGCGGCTGAATCGGTTCAAGTCCATAAAAAACTTAGGGTTTCGGCAAGGAATTGCACTTACTTTGGTTAACGGGTCGGTAATGCATCGGGTTTGACGCATGGTGACGGTCGCGCGCAGAGTTTACTCGGCGGTCATGGTGATCGCCTGCATCTGTATGTGCGATGCAGGCCCTGCGTTCACGGCGTCCCTGCCGGATACCTTACGAGTGGCCTATTTCAGCAGGGATGTGCCTGCGGCCGAACCGTTGTCACCCGCGTTCGATCCCGACAGTTACTCGGTCATCACGCAAATCTTCGATTCGCTTATACATGCCGACCTGGACGGCAACCTGGTACCCGGATTGGCGACCGAATGGCTGCGGCTGTCCGAACGCACATGGGCGTTCACCCTGCGCAAGGGCGTGCGGTTTCACAACGGAGAACCGTTTGACGGCCACGCGGTCAAATTTACTTACGAATATGTCCTTAACCCGGAGAACCGGGCGGGCAACGCCTGGATCCTCAATACCATCGAAAGTGTGACCGTCGATCCCGAGGATCCGTACCGCGTGATCATCACGACCCGCTTCGAAGACGGTATGTTCCTCAACCGCTTTCCTATGTTCGGATCCATTTGTCCGCCCGGTCTCATCAGGCGGGTCGGCCTTGAAGCGTTCGCCAGGCATCCGGTGGGCACCGGCCCGTACAAATTCGTCGAATGGGAGCGCAACGACCACATCACACTCGAACGGAACGAAGCCTATTGGAACACGTCCCTGCCGGTCATCCCACGATTGCGCTTCGAAATCCTGCCCGAAGACCAGTGGACGGAAGCCATACTCGATGGCCGGGTGGATTTCATCCCCAACTTGGCCGGGAACCAGACATCACGTCTGATGAAGGCTGCGAAGGGCGAGGTGCGCATCCTGAAAAGGCTTGTTCTGTCGGGCTATTGGGTGCTGCTCCGTAATCGCGGACCGTTGGCGGATGTACGGGTGCGCCGGGCGTTGAACTACGCATTGAACCGGGATGATCTGGTCCGGTATGCGGACCTGGGGAATGCAACGCCCCTGGCGTCGCTCGGCAAGCAAGGAGAATTCGGAAAAGCGCCGGGTCTGAAACCCTATCCCTACGATCCGGACCGGGCCCGGTCACTTCTCGTCGAATCCGGAATCAAGGCACCCTTGACACTCAGGGTTTTGGTTGCCGATGTCGCCAAGTCGGTTGCCAAGGTCATGCGAGCCCAGTTGAGGTCGGTCGGGGTCAATCTCGAAATGGAGTTCGTATCGAGGGCCGAATGGGCCAACCGTATAGTCGGCCACAAGATCAAACACGGTTCCGCCGCCGACTACGACCTGGCCATAAACCTGGTCGATAATCCGATCTATAATCTCGCTTTCCACGCCGGCCTGTTCCTACAGTCGCAAAGCCCCTGGTCATTGCTTGATCATGGCGAATTCGACATCCGCTACGCCCTGGCCTTCCGCATATCCGATCAGCAATTGCACAGGGAACGGCTGGAGGAGCTCGATCGTTACATCCACGATCAGGCGTTGATGATCTTCACGACCCAGAAAATCGTGACCGCTGCCGTACGGCGCAGATTCCACATTCCCGAATTCGCGTTGAACGGCCATCTCGATTATTACACATTGACGACGGCGACCGTGAGCGAGGCGGGCAAATGAAACTGCCGCACCTCAAACCGACCGTTCTGGTCAAGATGATGGCGCGTAGCCTGGTCGTACTGGCGGTGTCCATCCTGCTTGTGGAATACATCAGCTATCGAAGTTCGAGTCGTCAGATCATCGGTCTGACCGAGGAGCGGGCACAAAACCTGACGACCCTATACGCCGAACGTTTCGATCGGATTTTCAACGATGTCGAGATCGACCTTCTTACGATTCGCAATCTGCCTTCGTTGCGGGACTATTTCCTGAACCGGCAATACGATTTGTACAACGAAGCGGACCAGCAGCTCTTCAGCGTGGGCGACTTTCTCTCGCAACTTTATCGCCGCAACAGTGCCTATGCACGCATCGTCTTAACCGACAATGAAGGCGCGGAAGTCTTGTCCGTGGTCGAAGGTATTTCCAGCGTAATGCCGACGGTCAAGCCCATCGAAGCCAGATCGCTCTGGTCCCGGTCCGGTGAAATACCTGCAACCCGCGCACAAGGACCCATAAAGCTGCCCGGCGATGGCGAAGAGGTGCTTTGGTTCCGAATGATGCTAGGAACCTCCAGCCAGTCCTGGGGACATGTCACCATCTTCTACAGTCTGACAGCGCTGTTGTCGGACTTGCGGACGGTACAGTTGTTCGATACCGGGCGCCTATCGGTTTACCGGCGTGACGGGATCGTCATCCATGATCCGGACATATCGCCTGGCGACAATCTAATTCGGCGGAATAGCCGTTTGGCGACGGCCATATTGCGGATCGATCAGCCGCGAACCGTACAGTTGGATCTGGAAGCCGGGGACAGCTTTCTCATCAGCGCCAGCCCCATGATGCGTGAACCCTGGATCGTCGCAGCGTTGGCCCGGGAAGACGAAATGCTGGCCAAGTTGAACGACACCCGCGACATGATCATCGTTTTGATCGTGATCGCCGTTCTTTTGGAAGTTTTGGCCGTATCGGTGTTTACCCGCCGTCTGGTCGTGGCGCCGATCAAGAAACTGCTCGACGGCATTTCGGAAGTTGCGGCGGGCAATCACGACCACCGCGTCGACGTGTCTTCCAGCGACGAGTTCGGCCAGCTCGGCCGCTCGTTCAACCGCATGACAATGGAGCTGAAACAGCGCGATTCCCGCATCGAGGAAGGCGAGCTGCGCTTTCGCATCATTGCCGAAACCAGTCCGGTTGCGCTCGCAATCGCGGCGGAGGAGGGCGGAGACGTCATGTTCGCCAACCAGGCCTGGTTCAATATGTTTGGCATGAATCGCTCCGACCTCAACCGTTTCAAGGCCGAAGACATTTACTGGGATCGGCGGCAGCGTGACGACATTATCCGCCGCATCCAGACCGGTGAACAAGTACGTAACGAGGAAATAAAATTCCGGAATGCCGGAGGGGAACCCGTCATCGCTCTGCTGTCGGCCCGGGAAATCGTCTACGACAGCCGCAAGGCCATGCTGGCCATTGTCATCGACTATACCGAACGCAAGCATTTGGAAGAGCAACTGCGGCAATCCCAGAAGATGGACGCCATAGGCCAGCTGACGGGTGGCGTCGCACACGATTTCAACAATCTCCTCGCCGTGATCCTGGGTAACGCCGAACTTCTGACCGAGGCGGACCAGGAGGCCGGCATAACCAGCAACCCGCGGCTCGACGCCATCATGCGCTCGGCTCAGCGCGGCGCCGAGTTGACTCAGCGGCTGCTGGCGTTTTCGCGCAAACAGTCGCTCGAACCTCAGATCGTGCGCCTCGACAAACTGATCCATGGCATGGAGGACCTCCTGCATCGTGCGTTGGGCGAAACCATCGATCTCAATATCGTCGATACGCCTGACCTGCATGCCAGCAAGGTTGATCCGGGGCAGGTTGAAAACGCCGTTCTCAATCTGTGCATCAACGCCCGTGACGCCATGCCCGAAGGTGGCAAGATCACCATCGAAACCAGCAACGCCCATGTCGGACCCGATCATCCTGGGATCGCGGAAGGCATGACGGTCGGAGACTATGTCTTGCTCACCGTAACGGATACCGGCGTGGGCATTCCCGCGGAAGTCCTGGAGCGGGTTTTCGAGCCGTTCTTCACCACCAAGGAAGTGGGCAAGGGAACGGGGCTCGGGCTCAGCATGGTGTATGGCTTCGCCCGGCAGTCGGGCGGCAATCTGTGTATCGATAGCGAACCGGGCAAAGGAACCACAGTAAGCCTCTTCCTGCCGGAAGCGGAACAACGGGAAGCGGACCAGGACACAAGTAAATCGCCATGTTCGCCGGTGACCGAAGACCGGGTCGTTCTGGTGGTCGAGGACGACGAGGACGTGCGCGAACTGGCGATCAACATGCTGCAGTCACTCGGCTGCGCGACGCTGGCGGTGCGCGATGGGTTCGCGGCCATGGACGTCCTGCGAAGACGTTCGGATGTCGACATCCTGTTGACCGACATCGTCCTACCCGGCGGCATGGACGGCCCCGCCATCGCCGGCGAAGCCAAGGCACTGCATGCCGATATCAAGATACTGTATATGTCCGGTTATCCGGATTCCTCCGGCGGCGATCCGCTCGCTGATCTTGCGGACGGCCCACTGCTGCACAAACCGTTCAGCAAGTCGGTTCTGGCCGACAAACTCAACGAACTGATCGAACAGGATAACCGGGTCTAACCGGTGTCCTTCACCATCGAGCGCAACTTGTAACGCAGTACTTTGCCCATGGCATTGCGCGGAAGCTGGTTCACGAAGATTACGTCGTGCGGATGCTTGAAGCGCGCAAGACGGTCCTGAAAAACCGACAGCACGGAGTCCCGGCTGGTGGTGTCCTGGTCCTTGGCGACGACGACGGCGACGGGAACCTGTCCCCACTTGGAGTCTGAACGGCCGACGACGGCCGATTCGACCAAGTCGGGGCAATCGGCAAGCACGTTCTCCAATTCGGCGGGATAAATGTTCTCGCCGCCCGATATGATCAGATCCGACTTGCGCTCGTCGATATAGATGAACCCTTCGTCATCGATATGCCCGACATCGCCGGAGTAGTACCAGCCGTCCCTCAATGCGTCCGCGGTCGCCGCCGGATTGTTCCAATACTCCCGCATCAGATTGGGTCCGCGTACGAGAAGTTCCCCCGGTTCGCCGGTCGGCACATCGTCGCCGGCGTCATCGACGATGCGGATCGCGCAGTGGATCACCGGCTTGCCGGCCGAGCCCATTTTGCGCATGGCGTCACCGGGTGGGAGGGTGACCGCCACGGGCGCGGTTTCCGTGGACCCGTAGATCTGGACCACCGGTACGCCCCGGTCGTGAAAACCGCGCAGCAATGCATCAGGAATGATCGACGAGCCCGCCGACATCATGCGCAGGCATGATATGTCCGTATCCGGCCAGTCGGGATGATCGAGACAGGCCTTCATGATCGCCGGCACCATCAAGGTCAGGGTCGGGCGGGATTCGTTGATCTCTTTCAACGTGGATGCCGGGTCGAATCGGCTGTGCAGCGTCACCGTTGCGCCGGCATAAAGGGCGGGCAGGGTCTGAATGTTGAGGCCGCCGACATGGAACATGGGCAGGGTGTTGAGCACATGGTCGCGGCTCGACATCTCTTGCGCCGCGACGGCGTTGAGGGCATTCCAGGACAGGGCGTTCTGAGTCAGCACCGCGCCCTTGGGTTTGCCGGTCGTGCCTGACGTGTAAACGATCAGGACAGGCGATTGAGAGTCGATTTCTTTGTCGTTGCGGTTCAACGTGGGCCGGTCCACCAACACGTCGTATGACAACCAGGTGTCCGCAGCCTGACCGATTACGACACAGCGCGGCTGACCCAGATCCCGGCGGATGGTGTCCAGGTGGGCGGTGAATTCCGCTTCGGCGACCACAGCGCTGACGCCGGCATTGTCCAAAATATAAAGATGCTCGGCCGGCGCGAGGCGCCAGTTCAACGGCACCTGGATGGCGCCGATCCGCGCGCAGGCGAACAACAGGATGAGCTGTTCCGGCCGGTTGTAGCCGAGATATCCCACCCGGTCGCCGGCCTTGATGTCCAATTCGTCCGTCAGCGCCGCTGCCAATTGCGCGATGCAGTCGGCCAGGGCGGTGTAGCTGATGTCGTGCCCGTCGAACCGGATCGCCGTCTTGTCCGGAGTAACGGCAGCCCAGTGGTCGATCCAATGTGCAATGTCGCGCGGCATCTTGATTACGGCGTGATATCAGGCGTCACTCACGGTAACCACCACCGACATGGCGGTGTCGCCGGCGGCGCAGCCGGTGAACAGGCCGCTGCCGCCGCCCTTCAGGGTCAGTTCCTCGATCAGTTCGATGATCGAACGCAGGCCGGTCGGTCCCTGCGGATGGCCCCAGATCAGCGAACAGCCGTAGTTGTTCATCTTGTTGACGTCGTAACCGGTTTCTGTGGCGAAGACGATATCGTTGACGGCGAACGGGTTGTGGGTTTTTACGGCGTCGATGTCGTCGATGCTCATTTCGGCCTGGTCCAGTGCCTTCCTGGCGGCCGGCACCGGCGCCTGCGGCATGTAGGCCTTGTCGGTGCGCGACAGACCGAAGCCACGGATACGGATCTTGATCTTCGGGTCCTGCGACAGTTCGGCCGCCTTGTCCGGCGTGGTAACGATCATCGCCGCGTTGCCGTCGGCGGGATGGGTCTGGCCGCCGAAGGTGACCGTGCCTTCGGGCTTCACCGGTTTCAGTTTGGCCAGTCCTTCCTCGGTCGACAGACGAATGCCGTCGTCGCCGTCCAGCGTCGCTGTGGTTCGGCGATAGCGGGCGTCCGGCACGTCGAACGGCAGGGTCATGTAGCGTTTGAGGAAGGCATTGTCGTCCGCCCGGGCATCGCGGTACTGCTCGGATCTGCGCAGAACCACCTCGTGCTGGGCTTCGGTCGTGATCTGATACTTCCGGGCGACGTTTTCGCCGGTGTCGATCATGGCGACCTTGGCGTGCGGGTCGTTCGAAAAATTGTCCAGCACCCAATCCTCGTGGCCCCCGGTGCCGCCCGGTCCCGTGGGGTTGGGGTAATAGATGTGCGGTCCGTTCGAGGTGCGATCGGCCGTCACGACCAGGACGGTTTCAGCCATGCCGGAATCGATTTCCTGTGTGGCCGCCAGCATGCACCGCACCGACGTGGCGCAGGCCTGGGCCAGGGTCGGCCCACCCACATCGTCCGCACCGATCATGCCCATCAGCCAAGGCAGGCCGTAAAAACTGTGGTGCTGCGGCACGGAGAAGCCCAGCACGCCGTAATCGAAGGTGTCGGCCGGAATGTCGCGCTTGTCCAGCTCGGCTTTGGCCGTATGGGCGGCGAATTCGATACTGTTCAGGTGGGCCAGGGCGCCCTGCCAGCGGGCAAACGGCGTGCTCCAGTAGGAACCGTAGGGAATTTCCAGGTTCAACGACATGGCGAGGCCTCCACGAATACATCTTGGTGCGGACTATCCGGAAGACAGCATAGGGGTCTATCACCCCCCTACGTCCAGTAAATCTTTCGCACTGCGGTACGGTGACGGAAAGGAGAGTGGGGCTAGCCTTTTTGCGCCCGGAACCGGCTGAGATAGCTCAACAGGAACAAGGTGGTCGCCGTGACGACAATGGATGGCCCGGCCGGCGTGTCCCATGTCAGCGATCCGACCAGGCCTCCCAGCACCGACAGGGCGCCGATGACGGCGGACAGGATGGCCATTTGTTCCGGGCTGGACGATACCGGCCGGGCGGCGGCGGCCGGCACGATCAGCATGGAGACAGTCAACAGGATGCCGACGATCTTCATGGCCACCGCCACAATCACGGCGATCAGAATCATGAACAGGAAACGGCGGCGTTCGACCGGGATGCCGTCGACCCGGGCCAGGTCCTCGTGCAGGGTGATCGACAGCATATCGCGCCAGAGGACCGCGAGGGCGGCCAGGACCAGCGCACCGCCGAGATAGATCCACGCAATGTCGGCCCACGAAACAGACAGGATGTCGCCGAATAGATACGCCATCAGATCGACCCGTACCGTCTCGAGGAAGGCCAGAACCACCAGGCCCAGGGCGAGCGATCCGTGCGCCAAGATGCCGAGGATCGTATCCGTTGCCAATGTCCGGCGCCTTTCCAGCCCGACCAGGGCCGCGGACAACAGCATGCACACGGCGATCACGGCTATGATCGGTGCGGTGTCCAGAATGAATCCGAACGCCAGGCCGAGCAGGGCGGCATGGGCCAGTGTGGCGCCGAAATAGGCCATCTTGCGCCACACGACGATGCAGCCGACCGGGCCGGCCACCACTGCCAGTCCAACTCCGGCAATCAAGGCCCGGACGAGAAAGTCGTCGGTCCAATCAGTCATGATGGTGCCCTTGCTCGTGGTCATGCCCATGCCCATCGTGGATGGCCTCACCGGCCAAATCATGATGATGATCGTGACGGTGGGTGTAGACGGCATGGCTGCGCCCCACATCGGCACCGAACAAAGCCAGGTATTCCGGATGGCGGCTGACCGTTTCGGGGTGGCCGGTGCAGCAGACATGATGGTTGAGGCAAACCACGCGATCGGTTTGCGCCATGACCAGGTGCAAGTCGTGCGAAACCACCAGAACGGCGCAGCCTCTTCGTGCACGCAGGTCGGAAATCAAATTGTACAGTGCCGACTGGCCGCTGACGTCAACCCCGGCGGCCGGTTCGTCCAGCACCAGCAGGTCGGGATCGCGCAACAATGCACGGGCCAGCATGACCCGGCGGTTTTCGCCACCCGACAGGCTGCTGAGTGGCCGGTCGAGAATGCGTCCGATGCCGGCCTCTTCGACGGCGCGGGTCAATGCGTCGCTTTTGTCCTGTCCGCGGCGCAAGGCCAGGGCCAGGAACCGCTCGACCTTGATCGGCAGGGTTTCGTCCACCGCCACCACCTGCGGCACGTAGCCGATGGCGATGCCGCGCGCCCGGGACACCGCGCCGGTCGAGGGTTCGGACAGACCGAGTAGGACGCGCACCAGCGTCGTCTTACCCGATCCGTTGGGACCGACAAGGGTGACGATTTCGCCGGCGTGCACCGACAGGTCCACATGGTCGAGCACGGATGTGTCGCCATAGCGCTTGCAGATGCCCGTCAGGGAGACCAACGCCGGGGCGTCGGTCTTGTGAGGCATGCCGGTCATCGCTTCAGGCCGTTTGGCTGCGGCGGCAGTCGGCGCAGTCGCCGAGGATTTCGATGGTCTGCCGTTGCACGGCGAAGCCCAGCCGGTCGGCCCGCGAGCGGATGGTCTCGCTGATCGTGTCGTCGCTTAGTTCGGCAATGCGCTTGCAGTGCCGGCAGATGAGGAACTGGCCGCTGTGAAGGTGATCGGGCGTGCCGCATCCCACATAGGCATTGAGGGATTCGATGCGATGAATCAATCCGCAGTCCAGCAAAAACTCCAGGGCGCGATATACCGTAGGCGGCGCGGCGCCCTTATGCTCGTCGCGCAACCGGTCCAACAGTTCATAGGCGCCCACCGGGTTATGCCCCTGCCAGACCATTTCCAGGACACGCCGGCGAATTTTGGTCAGCCGCAAACCCTTGCGGGCACACAACGCTTCCGCCGCGGCCACGGCGTCGTCGATACATCGGCCATGGTCGTGATTTTTCGCAGGGAATTGAGACTTTTTGAAGTCCGGGGATGATTGCTTCGCGGGCATCATTGGGTCTCGCTTGACCAATCCAATTGTTATGATATAACGTTTTTCGAAGTGTTATACTATAACGAAGTGGTGGTTTCAAACGAGTCATGCGAAGGGTTTTCAAGATGGTGCGGTCCGTAACTCTCGGCGCGATGATCATGGCGACATCGCTGGTTCTTCCCGGTCGGGCCATGGCGGACGCCCCCAAGGTCGTTGCGTCGATCCTGCCGGTGCATTCCCTGGTGTCGCAGGTCATGGCGGGCGTCGGCGCGCCGCATCTGCTAATACGCGGTGCCGCCTCACCCCACGGCTACAGTTTGCGTCCGTCCGATGCTCGGGCCATCAACGGCGCCGACCTCGTCGTCTGGGTCGGTCCCCTGCTGGAGAATTTTCTGCCGCGTGTGTTGGAATCGAAGCCGCGGGGCTCGAGCATGTTGTTGATGCAACAGAAATCGTTGGCGGTGCTGCCGACACGTGAAGGTGGCGTATGGGCGGAGCACGACCACGACCACAAAGACGAACATGCGCACGAGGACGAGCACGACCATAAAGACGAGCACGACCATAAAGACGAGCATGCGCACAAAGACGAGCACGATCACGGCGAACACGAAGAGCACGACCACAAGGACGAGCACGGAGAACACGCGAACCACGACGATGTTCTCGAACACGGCGGCGATCCTCATATCTGGCTCGATCCTGAAAACGCCAAAGCCATTGTGCGTGAGGTCGCCGGCGCCTTGTCGCGGCTGGATCCCGCCAATGCCGACGCCTACGCCCGCAACGCCACGGCCGCAATCGCCGGTATCAAACGATTGGACGCCGACATTGCCGAACGGCTGGCTCCCGTGCGTAAGGCGTCGTTCGTCGTCTTCCACGATGCCTATCAGTATTTTGAGGCCCATTACGGCCTCAATCCGGTGGGGTCGCTTACCTTGGGACCGGAGCGCAAACCCGGAGCCAAGAGGGTGCGGGAGCTGCGAGATGCCATCACCGCGCGTGGCGCCAGATGTGTTTTCTCCGAACCCCAGTTCGAGCCCGACCTGGTAACCACCCTGGCCGCCGGTACTCAGGCCAAGACCGGCGTGCTCGATCCCGTCGGGGCGGCGCTGTCGCCAGGACCGGACGCCTATGGCAAGCTCATGCGTGCTCTCGCCACGGCTTTATCCGATTGTTTGTCGCGGCGGTGACCGGCGCTGGCGCCGAAAAATTTGATACGGAGTTTGTGTGGACCAAATGACCGGTGTGCGCGACCGATCATGCTCGCAGTACACAGGACCATCTTTGGCAAGCAGATTGACCGTAATTTGCGCGTGCTGTGGCGTTGACAAGCCATGGTTGACGCAAACAATGGCAGGAGACGAATTAGACGATCGATTGTGAAGTATAGTCACGAGATCTTCCGGTATGCGTTTACAGGCTCTCCTGCGTGGCGTTTCCTGGGCTTTGAATTTCACGGCCTGGCGCTATCCCGCCTTCAAGCAACGTCTGCACGAGAAGTCGTTCGTCGCCCAGGTCAAGGTCAAGGACGGTGCCGTCGGTCGCTATTACCGGTTCGGTAATGGCGGGGTGACGTCGCGGTCCGGCCTGCACGGTAACCCCGACATGACGATTTCCTTCAGGACGGCCAGCCTCGGCGTCAGGCTGCTGACCCCGCCCGTCGACCACATGGACTTCATCAACGCCATGAAGAACTTCGCTCTGCAGATGGAGGGCGAAGACGAACTGACCCAATGGTTCACGGACACCATCAGCATCATGATGTCGATCCGCTGGGACCACGGCGTCGACGTCGGCAACGGCGAGCGGCGCTACACCAACATCACCAACGGCGGGCCGCTGTTCGTCTACGTCAAGGACGGCAAGATCGTGCGCATGACGCCGATCGACCTGTCCGACGACGACGCGCCGAGCTGGTCGCTCACGGCGCGCGGCCGGACGTTTATGCCGCCGCGCAAGACCACGGCGCACCCGCACGGCCTGGCCTCCAAGTCCATCGTCTATTCGTCCAAACGCCTGCTGCACCCGTTGAAGCGCATCGACTTCGATCCGGGCGGCGCACGCAACCCGCGGAACCGTGGCACATCGGGTTACGAGCGCATCGGCTGGGACGAAGCGCTGGATATCACCGCCAATGAGATCAAGCGGGTCAAACGTGAACACGGCCACGGCGCCATCATGAACAGCCATGGCTCGCATCATACCTGGGGCAATATCGGCTACTATCTGAGCGCCCAGGTGCGTTTCATGAACGCCATCGGCCACACTAAGATGGCCCTCAACCCCGACAGTTGGGAAGGCTGGTACTGGGGCGGCATGCACCACTACGGCAATTCCATGCGCAACGGCGCTATGGAGCCTTACGGTCAATTGCAGGACTGCCTGGACGAAGCCGAAATGATCGTTTTCTGGGCCAGCGACCCGGAAGCGACCGGCGGATCCTACGCCGCGTTCGAGGGTACGGTGCGCCGCCAGTGGGCGCGCGACCTCGGCATCAAGATGGTCCACATCGATCCCTACTGCAATCACACGGCGGTCCATCTGGGCGGCAAATGGATCCCGGTGGTGCCCGGCACCAGCCCGGCCCTGGCCCATGCCCTGGCCTGGGTCTGGATCGCCGAAGGCCTTTATGACGCCGACTATGTCGCCCAGCGCACGACGGGCTTCGAGAAATACCGGGCCTATGTCATGGGCGAGGATGACGGCCAGGCCAAGACGCCGGAATGGCAGGAAAGCGAAACCGGCGTGCCCGCCCATACGGTGCGGGCCCTGGCGCGGGAGTGGGGCCGCAAGAAGACCTACCTGGCGGCGGGCGGCAAGGGCACCACGTTCGGCGGTGCGAACCGTTCCGCCACGGGCGCACAATGGGCGCGGGCTATGATCTGCCTCATGGCCATGCAGGGTCTGGGCAAACCGGGCGTCAACTTCGGCAATCTGCAATGCGGCGCGCCGATCGACTACGAGTTTTACTTTCCCGGGTACGCCGAGGGCGGCATGTCGGGCGACCTCAACGGTACGGCATCGGCGATCCAGCTCTATCAGCGTATGCCCCATCTGCTCAGCATGAACACGGTGACCCAGCAGATCCCCCGGCTGCGTATCCCCGAGGCCATCCTCGACGGCGAGACCAGCGGCTTTCCCACCGATTCCCGGTCCCTGGAAGGCCAGTTCATGGGCTTCCGCTATCCGTCGCCGGGCCATGCGCCGGTGCGCATGATCTACAAATACGGCGGCAGCCATTTCGGGACGACCATGGAATCGAACCGGCTGGTGAAGGCCTATCGCTCCGACTCGATCGAATTCGTCGTCAACCAGTCCATCTGGAACGAGGGCGAAGTGCCGTTCGCCGACATCGTCCTGCCGGCTTGCACCAATTTCGAGCGCTGGGACATCGGTGAATGGGGCGCCGCCGGCGGCTATTCGCAGCACAATCAGACCATGCTGAACCATCGGATTATCGCCATGCAGCACAAGTGCATCGAGCCCCTGGGGGAAAGCCGGTCGGACTATCGGATCTTCACCGACATTCTCAAACGGCTGGGTCTCAGCGCCTACTTCACCGAAGGCATGACGGAGCTCGATTGGTGCAAGGCGCAATTCGATGCCTCCGATCTGCCCCGGCACATTTCCTGGAAGGAATTTCTGCGCAAGGGCTATTACGTCGTGCCGTTCGGTGAGGAGGCGCACCGGCCGCCGCCGGGCTTCCGCTGGTTCGCCGAGGGACGCAGGAAAGACGTGCCCGAACCGGCGCCGTTGCCGGCCGAATACGGCGAGCGCTATCTCGAGGGCCTGCAAACGCAGTCCGGCAAGATCGAATTCGAGGCCCAAAGCCTCAAACGCTTCGGCAAGGACCCGGAACGGCCGCCGGTCAACAAGTACATACCCTCGTGGGAAGGACGCGGCACCACCGAGCTGGTCGACACGTATCCTCTGCAACTGCTGACGCCGCACCCGCGTTACAGCTTCCACACCCTCGGCGACGGCAAGGACGGCGTGCTCAACGATATCGCCGATCACCGCGTGTTGATCGGCGGGCACTACTATTGGGTCGCCCGCATCAATCCGCAGGATGCGGCCCGGCGTGGCATCGCCCATCATGACCTGATTCGTCTGCACAACGACCGGGGCTCCGTGATCTGCGCCGCCCATGTGACGGCACGCATCATGGAGGGCGTGGTACATTCGGCGGAAAGTTCGGCCGTCTACGACCCGGTCGGCGAACCGGGCCAGTCGCCCGACCGCGGTGGCTGCGTCAACACGCTGACGCCGAAGCGCCACATGACGGCCATGACCACAGGATCGGCGCCGAACTCCTGCCTGATCGAAATGGAAAAGTGGACCGAGCCGGCCGGAGGCACGTCGTGAGCAAGTGGAACCTGATCATCGACGTCGCGTTGTGCCACAACTGCAACAACTGCTTCATCGCCTGCAAGGACGAGCACGTCGGCAATGACTATCCCGGCTACGCGGCACCGCAGCCCCTGCACGGCCACGCGTGGATCAAGTTGGAACAGCGCGAGCGGGGTGCCGCGCCGATGGTCGACATGGCCTATCTGCCGACCATGTGCAATCAGTGCGATGACGCACCGTGCATCAGGGCGGGTGACGGCGCCGTCTTCCAGCGCGACGACGGCATCGTCATTATCGATCCGGAAAAGGCACGTGGTAAGAAGGACATTATCGAATCGTGTCCCTATGGCGCGATCTGGTGGAACGAGGAACTCGAGCTGCCGCAGAAGTGGGTTTTCGACGCCCATCTGCTCGACCGCGGCTGGACCGAGCCGCGCTGCGCCCAGGTGTGCCCGACCGGGGCGATAACGGCACTGAAAATCTCCGACGCGGATATGGCGCGGAAGGCCGAAACCGATGACCTTGCGGTGCTTTCGCCCGAGTTCAACACCCGGCCCAGGGTGTATTACAAAAACCTGTACCGCTTTACCCACGATTTCCTCGGCGGCAATGTGCTGACAGAAACCGGCGACATCTTGGACTGCCTGGCCGAAGCAACGGTTCGGTTGCGGCGTGGCGAGACGTGCGTGGCCGAGACGGCGACGGATGCGTTCGGTGAATTCAAGATCGACCGGCTTGCGGCCGACGGCGAGGCCTACGTATTGGAGATTTCCCACCCGGATCACGTTAGTATGGAACGGACCGTGCAGATCGATGGAAGCGTCTTTCTCGAAGATTTGAAACTGGTCCGCAAGGAGGGATGAAGATGAACAAGCCGCCTGCCGCCAAGTCCTTCCACCACATGGCGCTGGAGGTGTCCGACCCCGACCGGTCCATTGCCTTCTATCGCGACGTTTTCGGCCTGAAACTGACCGAACGTCATCAGGCCGGCGAGGTGGCGGCCATTCCGGTCGAGCTGGTTTTTCTGCGCATCGGCGAAAACCATCACGACCTTGTGCTGGCTCACAACCCGGCGAAGAAATACCGCGCCCTCTCGGACGCCGACATGGTCGAAGGCCCGCCGGGCTTTCACCACTTCGCCTTCGAGTACCACAGCCGCGAGGACTGGCTGGCGCAGTTGGCGCGCATTCAGGAGATGGGACTGGACATCGTCCGCGGCCCGGTGGTGCACAGCCCGTGGCATCCGCGCGGCGAAGGCTCGTGGGGCGAAAACGAATCGTTCTACATCCTCGACCCCGACGGCCATCGCATCGAGCTGTTCTGCGATATGGCGACGATCGACGAAGCCGGCGGCTACACCGACGCCTACGGCGAAAAAATCAACGGGCCCGTCGCTGACGAGATCTAGACCTTGCGCGCATTGGAGTATCGTCACAGTCCGATTGCGGGTCGGTTGATCCACCATCGTGCCAAGTCCGGCAACGAGTCTGCCGAACGTCCGGTTTTGGGTGCTTTCTGGCCGTTGGTAACGATGCCCAGAGTCGGCGGTTTATGACCCCTGGCGGTCGATACGGCAGCATCAATGTGCGCAAACCGCCGAAAACAGCTTGGTCGTGAATTGCGGCGCGGAACGATTTGCTGGGAAACTCCAGCCTCGTTCGGTTTAAAAATGGAATAAAACAACAACTTAATGGCTAGTTAACCAGAAAAATCGTAGGTTGTGTATTGTCGAAGGTGTTCGTTGTAATTGCGCAAAAGAAACTGACGGCATTGGCAATTGGTTCGTGTTTTTAAATCGACCACTGCATCTAGTATCTCTCAGGTTTTGTTGGGGGGATCATTGTGTCGCAAAACGGATTTCACGAAGCGATATCCCGCGAACACGAGATCAAGGGCGGCAGCAACCGCTCGTTCGGCATCGTGTTCTGCGTGGTGTTTGTCATCGTCGGCCTATGGCCGTTGATGTCGGGCGAGGCTCCGCGCTGGTGGTCGCTGGCGATCGCCGCGGTTTTTCTGC
>JANQFL010000049.1 GCA_028277845.1 Sneathiellales bacterium | reverse complement strand
CCGGCGCAGAAGGTGCACTTGTCCATCTTGCCGCGGCTGCCGAAATTGCCGGCCTGCGGATATTGCGGCGCGCCGAACGGGCAGGCGTAGAAGCAATAGCCGCAGCCAATGCACAGGTCCTTGGAGTGCAGGACCACGCCTTCCTCGGTGGTGTAGATGCAGTCCACCGGGCACACCGCGATGCACGGGGCATCGGAACAGTGCATGCAGGCGACGGAGATCGACCGCTCGCCGGGATTGCCGTCATTCAACGTGACGACCCGGCGCCGGTTGATGCCCCAGGGCACCTCGTGCTCGTTTTTACAGGCAGTGACGCAAGCGTTGCACTCGATGCAGCGCTCGGAGTCACACAGGAACTTCATTCGTGCCATGACACTTCCTCCTTACGCTGACTTGATCTGACACAGGGACGTTTTCGTTTCCTGCATCTGCGTTACCGAATCATAGCCATAGGTCATCGCGGTGTTGGCCGCTTCGCCAAGGACATATGGATCGGCCCCCTTCGGGTACTTGGCCCGCTGGTCCTCGCCCTGCCAATGGCCGCCGAAGTGGAAGGGCATGAACACCACGCCGCGGGCGACGCGGTTGGTGTGCATGGCCTTGACCTTGACCTTGGCGCCTTCCGGCGTGTGGACCCACATATCGGCGCCGTTGCGGATGCCCGCATTGTTGGCGTCGAAGGGATTGATCTCCGCAAACATTTCCTGTTGCAGTTCGGCCAGCCACCGATTGGACCGGGACTCGTCGCCGCCGCCTTCGTACTCCACGAGCCGGCCGGACGTCAGGACCAACGGATAATCCTTGCTGTGGTCCTTGTCCTGGATCGACTTGTAGAGCGTCGGCAGACGGTAGTTCTTGGTGTCCTTGTAGGTCGGATAATCGGCCACAAGGTCACGCCTGGGCGTGTAGAGCGGCTCGCGGTGCAACGGAACCGGATCGGGGAAGTTCCACACCACGGTCCGCGCCTTGGCGTTGCCGAACGGGGCACAACCGTGCTTGATGGCGACCCGCTGGATACCGCCGGACAGGTCGGTCTTCCAGTTGGTCTTGTCGCCCGCCACCTTGTCGATGGCGGCCCGCTCCTCGGCCGTCAGGTCCTTGTCCCAGCCCAGCTTCTTGAGCATGGCCATGGTGAATTCCGGATAGCCGTCCTTGATTTCGGCGCCCACGGAATAGGAGCCTTCGGCCAGCAGGTTCTCACCTTCACGCTCGACACCGAACCGGGCCCGGAAATTGAGCCCGCCCTCGCCGACCGGCTTGGACGGATCGTAGAGGATCGGGGTACCCGGGTGACCCAGCTTGTCGTTGCCCCAGCACGGCCACGGCAGTCCGAAATATTCGCCGTCGCACGGGCCGCCAACGGCCTGCAGGGTGGTCTTGTCAAAGGTCGACATGTTGGCCATGTGCTTCTTGAGCCGTTCCGGCGACTGGCCGGTATAGCCGATCGTCCACATCCCCTTGTTGAATTCGCGGGTGATGTCTTCGATCAGCGGCTCCTCGCCATTGACCTTGATGTGCTTGAGCAACTCTTTCTCGAAGCCGAGCTTCTTGGCCAACTTGTACATGATGGTGTGATCGGGCAGGGACTCGAACACCGGTTCGATGACCTTGTCGCGCCACTGCAGCGAACGGTTGGACGCCGTCACGGACCCGTAGGTCTCGAACTGCGTCGACGCGGGCAACAGATAGGTGCCGTCCTTGCGGTCGTGCATCACCGCCGTCATCGTCGGATACGGATCGATGACGACCAGCATGTCGAGCTTTTCCATCGCCTTCTTCATATCGGGAAGACGGCTTTGGGAGTTCGGCGCGTGACCCCAGAACACCATGGCCCGGACATTGTCGGGCTGATCCATCTGATCCTTCGGCGTGAGCACGCCGTCGAACCAGCGGGACACCGGAATACCCTTGGTTTCCATCAGCTTCTTGGAGGCGAAGCGCTTCAGGATCCAGTTGTAGTCCACGTCCCAGACGCGGGCCCAGTGTTTCCACGAGCCGGCCTTGAGACCGTAATACCCCGGCAGGGAGTGCGACAGCACGCACATGTCGGTGGCGCCTTGCACGTTGTCGTGGCCGCGGAAGATGTTGGCGCCGCCGCCCGACGTACCCATGTTGCCGAGCGCCAACTGCAGGATGCAGTAGGCCCGGGTGTTGTTGTTGCCGTTGGTATGCTGGGTGCCACCCATGCACCAGATGATCGTGCCGGGACGGTTGTTGGCCAGCGTGCGGGCGACGCGGCGGAGCTGCGAACCCGGAATGCCGGTGACCCGTTCGGTTTCCTCGGGCGTCCACTTCTTCACTTCGGCCCGGATGTCGTCCATGCCCCAGACGCGCTGGCGGATGAACTCCTTGTCTTCCCAGTCGTTCTCGAAGATGTGCCAGAGAATGCCCCAGATCATCGCCACGTCGGTGCCGGGCCGGAACCGGACATATTCGTCGGCGTGGGCCGCGGTGCGCGTGAAACGCGGGTCGCAGACGATGATCGGCGCGTTGTTCTGCTCCTTGGCCTTGAGGATGTGGAGCATGGCAACGGGGTGCGCCTCGGACGGGTTGGAGCCGACCAGAATGACAGCCCGCGAATTGTGGATGTCATTGAACGAGTTGGTCATGGCGCCATAGCCCCAGGTGTTGGCGACACCGGCGACCGTGGTCGAGTGACAGATGCGGGCCTGGTGATCGCCGTTGTTCGAGCCCCAGAAGGCGTAGAACTTACGGAACAGATAGGCCTGCTCGTTGTTGAACTTGGCGGAACCGAGCCAGTAGACGGAATCGGGACCGGACTTCTCGCGGATCTGCAGCATCTTGGAGCCGATCTCGTCGATCGCGGTCTCCCAGGAGATGCGCTTCCACTCGCCGTTTTCCTTTTTCATCGGATACCGCAAGCGGCGTTCACCGTGGGCGTGTTCGCGCACGCTGGCGCCCTTGGCGCAATGGCCGCCAAGATTGAACGGGCTGTCGAAATTGGGCTCCTGCCCAACCCAGACACCGCCCTTCACTTCGGCGTCGATGGCGCAGCCCACCGAACAGTGGGTGCATACGCTGGTCACTTTCTGGATTTCGCCCATCGCTGAGGGCGCTTGCGCCTTGGCCTGCTTGACTGTCCCGAGCTTGAAACCGGCGACGGCGGCGACACCGCCCGCGGTCAATCCCGATGTTTTCAAGAACGTCCGCCTATCGACGGCGCGTCCGGCAACGCCGGAGAGCGCTTTCGACAAACGGGGGCCATTCGCAACCCCGTTGGTCTTCTTCGTTAGCATCGATTCCTCCTGATTACCGTGGCCCGTTAAATCCTTCTGATCCGGGCCGTCTCTTTATTCACCGTTAGAAGCGCGACAGCGCATACACCCGTTTGACATGGGCGGTTTCGCGGTAGCCCGCATCGTCCCGCTTGTCGTCGGCGACCGCCGCGTCGGCGGACTTGGTCGACACGCCGAGAGCCACAGCCCCCGCCGCCCCGGCACCAACCCCGGCCGCCGCGAAAAACGCCCGGCGCTTCGGTGATTTCAGTGCTTCGTCTTTTTTCATAGACGCACCCTTTCAATGGTTTGGTGGACCGGTGGATCCTCCGGCCCGGTGATAATCAAATGTCACTCAAACGATCTTACAGACCGGGATCGTTCAGTCGGTGGCACGCAATTCGGGCTCCACCCGGCCCTTCCAGCCGGCCGTCTAGCCGGCCATTTCGAACGCCTGTTTCTCGATATCGAGAAAAATGCGTCCGGCCTTGCCGACAGGCGCGTAAAACACCGAGGTCGGCGAGGTTTCCAAATCCGAAAAGAAACGCGCGGCCCATGAGCCGATGTGCTCGTCAAAGAAGGTCCGCTGACGGGAAAGCGGTTCGGGCTCGCCAAACGCGCCGATAATGATCCCGTACATGATCTCGAACAGCGAGGCGATGTGGTCTTCCGGCTCCGACACCGAATCGGCCCGCGCGACGCCAAGCGCCGCCATGTCCTGACGGAGCTGGGCCAGCGGCTCTTCGTAGAGGAAACCGGTGAGGTAAAACGAGGCGTAGGGCGTCAGTTCGGGCTCGCCGACGGCTTCGAACAGGTCGCTGTATTCCTGAACAACCGTGTCGAGGGTCGAGGACCTGGCCACGTTGCCGAGTTCACCCAGCGCCGAGCCGAACTCGGACCCATCACCACGCAACCCGGCCGTGACGTCCAGCGCACTTGCGTCCAACGGACGCGCCAGCAGGCGCGCGATGAACGAGTACGTATTGGCACGCAATACGTCTTCCTCGGCTACGCGGGAAATGGTCTGTGCCTCCCCGTCCACGACGGAATACCCTCCACGGCCAGCTTATACCGCCGGCTCATATCGCCCCACGCATATGGTGCGACTCCAATGGGGCCTTCGTCAATAAGTTTTAACGATTCCAAAGTTTGGTCACGGACATTTTATGCCCGTTTTCCGTCCGAATCGTCACGCTCCAAAGCTGTTTCAATGCTCCCCCTATCCTCGTTCGGCGATAGCTCTTCGTTGTCGTCCCCGTGGTCGCCCTCGTCGTCGTCCCCATCGTCGTCCATATCCTCGGCATCGTCTTCGGGATCCGCGTAGGTCGCGGTCGGGTATTTCGGCCCGTCGATGCCCTCCTCCGCCGCTTTTTTGGCGGCCTCCGCCAACTGCTCCATGAAGACCTCGCCGGCTTTCAGGGCGGCGGCGAAATCCTCGTCGTATTCGTTGAGGCCGTCGAGGTTGGCGAACACGGGATTGGTGCGCCAAAGTTTGCGCAGGGCCAGGTTCTTGATGTCGTCCGGCACGCCTTTTTGCATGAACGGCGTGAAATCCGACTCGGCGTCGAGTGTGTTGATATCCGGCAGGTCGGCGGGATCGATTTCCTCGACAGGAGCCTCGGCGTCTTCCGCCGCAACGCGGTCATCGGATTCGGCGGGCACGGATCCACCGGTCTGCGATTCCTGTTTCAGGCGCGACCAGCGGCGGGCAAAACCCTGTTCGTCGTCGATGTCCGTTTTTTGGTCAGCCATGGCGCCACACCGAACCCCGGTACTGCGCCCGGCCCTGATGCGGCGGCTCGGCGTCGCGGCGGCTATGGGGTTTGCGCTTGCGTTTGTAAAACGGCTCGTCGACATGGTTCAGATCGACAAAGTCGGCGATCCAGGCCGCGATCTCGCGCGGCATGGGAATGGATTCGATCTGTTCCTCGTCGCCGTCGAGATAGGATTGTGCCTCGTAAGGGCATACCGTCGCGTGGAAGGGACAAATACCGTCGGGGTCGTCCTCGTCCTCCCGCCAGACCAGGAATATGGACGGCACGTCGTTGGACAGATTGTATTTGTAGCCCTCGGTCTCCCGCTCGAAGAGCTGGAGCGTCAGCGGCGCCGAGACGTAGCGGACCCACCCGTCGCCCCGGCCGACCTCGCGCCAGGCCGGTGCGTCCGGCCCGGTGGAACTCTCACTTTCGATACCGACGGCGTGCCAGCTGTGATCCTTCCATGGATGATCGCTGTCGCGGCGCTCGAACACGATGCCGATGTCCCGAGATTGGGTCTTCACGATGCTCCCCAGCTCCGTTGCCCGACAGGAAAGATTTGTTCAGGTCGCGGTCCGAAGTCCAGGGCCTGCAAAATGTTTCCCATAGAGCGGGATGTGCTTTAGTTCATATTCGTTCGCATAGATTGTAGGGTCCGTGGGACCAAACAGCAAAAACAAGAAACGGGGCCACCGCGAAACCTATTCGGCCCAGGGAGGTGGCGATGAAAATCGCAGGCAAGACGGTATTGGTGTGCAACTGCGAAGGAACCATGCCGCTGGATGCCAAGGCCCTGCAACAGGCGGCAGGCTCCGATACGGCACCGGTCATCCACCATCAACTGTGCCGCTCCGAACTGGAAAACGCCAAGGCCGTGTTCGGCCGTGGAGAGGACACGATTGTCGCCTGTTTGCAGGAAGCTCCCGTCTTTTCCGAAACGGCGGCGGCCCTGGAAACCGCCGGTGACATCCGTTTCTGCGGTATCCGCGAGCAGGCCGGCTGGTCCGACGAGGCCGGCCGGGCGACCCCGAAGATCGCCGCCCTGCTGGCGGCCGCGGCCGTTGAGGCCAGGCCGGCCCGGGCGGTATCGTTGCATTCCGACGGCCGCGCCGTCGTCTTGGCCAACGACGATGACGGCCTGCAGGCGGCCCAACGCCTCGCGAGTCGCCTGGACGTCACCTTGATCTTGGATGCGGCCTCGTCGGTCATACCGCCCAGGTCCACGGATGTGCCGGTGTATTTGGGAGGAACGCTCCAGGCCGAAGGCCATTTCGGCGCGTATGTCGTTACCGCAGACCCGTGCCACCACACCGCGCCTTCGGGGCGGGAAAGAGTTTCGACCGCCTCGTCCCATGCCGGACGCTTTGAGTGTGATCTGATCCTCGACCTGCGTAACGACGCCGCCCTGTTTCCGGCGCACGAGAAACGGGACGGCTATTTCCGCCCCGACACCGGCAACCCGGCGGCGGTCGCCCAGGCGTTGTTCGACATGACGGACCTGGTCGGCGAATTCGACAAACCGATTTACGTCGACTACGACCCGTCCATCTGCGCCCATTCCCGCAGCCGGGTCACGGGTTGCTCCAAGTGTCTCGACGTCTGCCCGCTTTCCGCCATCACGTCCCAGGGCGACACGGTGGCGATCGATCCCGTGGTCTGTGCGGGCTGCGGTTCGTGCTCCGCCGTCTGCCCCACCGGCGCCGCCAGTTATGCGATGCCGGGACGGGGTGAGCTACTGGGCCGCCTGCGGGCCATGCTGACCACATACCGGCAGGCCGGCGGGCAGGACGCGTTGATCCTGTTTCACGGACAAGACGACGGGGCCGGCGTTGTCGACATGGCGGCCCGCCTGTCGCGCGGATTGCCGGCGCGGGTTCTGCCCGTCGCGGTCAACGAGCCGACGCAGATCGGCCTGGATGCGCTCGCATCGGCCTTTGCCTACGGCGCGACCCAGGTCATTGTCCTGACCCACGCCAAGGACGGCGATCATGCCGCGTTGACCGACCAAGTGTCGTTGACCAACAGCATTCTCTCGGAACTCGGTTTCGGAGACGGCCGGGCGGTTATCAGCGACACCGGCGATCCCGAAACGTTGAGCGAACAGTTATACGCCCTGCCTTCCCTGCCGGGCATTACGGCAGGCGACTTCTTTCCGGCCGACCGGAAACGCACCGCCGCCATGATGGCGTTGCGCCAGCTCCACGCCGCCGCCGACGCGCCGCCCGACATCATCCCCTTGCCGGCCGGCGCGCCGTTCGGGTCGTTGAACGTGGATACGGGCGGCTGCACCTTGTGCCTGTCGTGTGTCGGCGCCTGCCCGGCCAACGCGTTGCGCGACAACCCGGACGCGCCGATGCTGCGCTTCCGCGAGGAAGCCTGCGTGCAGTGCGGGCTGTGCCGGGCGACCTGCCCGGAAAGCGTCATCACCCTGGTGCCGCAACTCGACTTCACCGGCGCGGCGCGCGAGGAGCGCCTGATCAAGGAAGAGCAGCCGTTCCATTGCATCAGTTGCGGCAAGGCATTCGGCAATCAGTCGTCCATCGAGAAGATGATCGAGAAACTGTCCGGCCACTCCATGTTCCAGGACCCCCGCGCCCTGGAGCGGCTGAAGATGTGCGAGGACTGCCGGGTCGCCGACATGTTCAGCGACAAGCAACCCATGGCCGGCGGCGAGCGGCCCTTGCCGCGCACCACCGATGACTATTTCGCCGCCAGGGAACGCGGCGAGGACGAGGACAATTCATAAGCAAAGTGCCGCCCACATATGGGGCGGCACTGCATGATCGACGCACATGGACGGCGACAATCAGGTTTCCGTGGCATCGCCGGATTCGGTTTTGCTGAAAATGGAATCGATCTGCTCGAGAATTTTGTCGATCCGCGCTTCCTGTTTCGCCGATAGGCTTTTGGCGCCGTAGAGTGTGTCAAGATCGGCGAAGATCTTTGAGATCTCCTCGTTCTTTTCGGTGAGGATTTGTTTCATGCTTCCTTCGACACCGAATATCCCGCCCAGTTTCTTGAACAGAGCGGCTGCCTTTTTCTGGTCGGCTTCCGAAAGGGACCGGCTGTAGGTCGCCGGTTCGTCGGCATCGGTTCGGATGATTTTGTCCAGTTCCTTGTAGAGTTTTTCAACCCGCGCCCGGTCGGCTTCGCTGAGCCTGGGCGCCGTCATGGCGTCTTCCGCCGCCATGAAGATCTTGTCGATCTTTTCGTAGAGCGCATCGACCTTCTTCTGCGCTTCTTCCGTCAACGGTTTGCCGCCGGCGGTTTCGAACGCCTTGTCCAGTTCCTTGAACAGGGCATCGACTTTCTTGGCCTGGTCCGCGCTGAGGAACCCGCCGAACGTGTCGGCCTCATTTCCGTGGCCATCGACCGGCACCAGATCGAACAGCGTCGGATACTTGCCCAGCAGTTTGTCGATTCTGCCCAGCAGGGCGTCGACTTCCTTCGACTGCACGTCGCTCAACGCACCACCCTTGGCTTTGTCGAAAATGGCGTCGAGGCGCTTTTCGAGTTTATCGAGTGCTTTCTGGTCCTCGGCGCCCAGTTGCGGCAACCGCGGCACTTCGATCACCGCGTCGTTGCGTAGCGCATTCAGCATGTGCATTCCGTCGCCGGAGATTTGGATGTGATCACCCGGCTGCCGGGCACCGGACACCGACTCCGTTTGACTGTCCAGGTGAATACCGTGTTGCTGGTAAGCGGCCAGCGCCGCGGCCGGGCCGCCGGAAATTGAACCGATCATTGTTGTCCCCATCGAGTTGCTGAGTTGATTGATTCCGGATTCGAAATCCCCCACCAACACGCAACCCGCATGCCAAGACGCGACAATCGCAAAGGTAGTGATACTATTGAGTTTTTTCTATTAACCTTAACGACTGCTAAGGTTAACCGGCCAGCATTTATTGCCCCAGGCTGCAGTTCTTGCCCGCCTTTACACACCATACGCCCCATGCAAGGCTTTGGGAAAACATGGATGGATCGTGGAACCACTCGGCCGAACGATGACCGGAATGGTGGCCTTCCTCGTCCTGTCGCATGCGCCGCTACCGGCCCAGGCCGAAGGCGATGCCGTGGCGGGACGGTCGTTGGCCATCAAACACTGTTCACGCTGCCACGCGGTGCCGCGGCACAATCCACGCGGCGGCATCGGCAGCACGCCCTCGTTCAAGGTGCTGACGTACATCGCCGACTATGTCGAACGCATGCAGACGTTTTACGACCGACGTCCGCACCGCGCGTTCGTGCGCCTGGAAGGCTTGGAACAAAGCGCACCGGACGCGGCGTATGCCCAACCGATCCGACTCAGAGTCGAGGATGTCGATCACCTGGTGGCCTACATCAAGAGCCTCGAATCAAAGTGATTGGGATTGACTTAAAAGCCTTCTAGATTTGCAGCCGGTTCAAGCCAAATATGGAGTCGTTGCCGATGACCGTTGATGCGCAGGCCCAGTGGGTCCTCGACGCCATTGCCGAAGCCGAAGCGGACGGACGCCCCAAATACGAACACGGCACGCCGGACGCCGCCCGGCAAATGTACCGGGACGCCCGGGGAGCGCTGTCGCCCGAGCCGCCGGATGTCGCGGTTTGTGCCGACCTGGCCATCCCCGGACCGGCCGGCGACATCGCCGCCCGGTATTACCGGCCGGCCGACAGTTCGGAAGAAGAGACGTTGCCGGCGCTCATGTATTACCATGGCGGCGGCTGGGTCATCGGCGATTTGGACACCCACGACGTCATCTGCCGCGGCCTGGCCAACGCGGGTGGTTTTGCCGTCGTCTCGGTCGACTATCGCCTGGCGCCCGAGCATCCGTTCCCGGCAGCGGTCGACGATGCGCTCGCCGCGGTTCGGTGGCTGGCCGGTAGCGAACACGGTTTGGCGATCGACCGGCGACGCATTGCCGTCGGCGGCGACAGCGCCGGCGGCAACCTGGCGGCGGTGGTCTGCCTGGCCTGCCGCGACGGCGGACCGCACATCGGCGCGCAAATGCTGATCTATCCCGCGACCGACCTGCACCGGAACACCGCCTCCCATGAACAGTTCGGTCTGGGGCATTTGCTGACGTCCCCCATGCAGGACTGGTTTCGCCATCATTACGCACCGCGCGCGGAACAGTGGACCGATTGGCGTCTGTCGCCGTTGCTGGCACCGAGCCACAAGGATCTGCCGGCGGCCTTCGTTTTGACCGCCGAGTGCGATCCCCTGCGTGACGAAGGCAAGGCCTATGCCGATGCATTGGCGCAGGACGGAACGCCCGTGGAATATGAATGCGTGCCGGGCCAGATCCATGGTTTCCTGACCATGGGCAGGGTGATCGGCGAGGCCGACCGCGCCATCCATCGTATTGCCGCCCAACTGGCGGACATATTCGCCGACGCCTGACCGGACGCACATCATGGCCGAACCCTTGAAGACCTTCTTCCGGCGGGAAGTTGTGGAGAACATGGCGCGGCACCTTGGCCGCGTGGACCCCGAGTTCGATCGTGAAGGCTTCGCGGCCGCGGCTTTGAACGGCCTCGACGCGCTCGAACTGAAGGAGCGGGCGAACCACATCAAGGACGCGCTGGCCGGCCACCTGCCGCCGGAGTTTTCACGCGCCGTCACCGGCTTGACCCGCAGCCTGGCGCGGGAGAGCGTCTATCTCGAACCGTCTTCCGGCGACAACAGCCTGCGTGACGATGGCCTGGCCGGCTGGGCGGTCATGCCGATGACGCTCTACGTCGCCGAACACGGCATGAACGATGTCGGCCTGTCGCTGACGGCGCTTTACGACATGACCAAGCGCTTCACGTCCGAGTTCGCGATCCGCTATTTCCTGCGCGACCACCCGGAGCAGACGCTCGCCGTCATGGACAAATGGATCGGCGATCCGAACCATCATGCCCGGCGGCTTGTCTCGGAAGGCACCCGGCCCCGCCTGCCCTGGGCCATGCGTCTGGACAGGTTCATCGCCGATCCCGCGCCGGTCATTGCGTTGCTCGAACGGCTCAAGGACGATCCGTCGGACTATGTGCGCCGGTCCGTCGCCAACAACCTCAATGACATTTCCAAGGACCATCCCGACCTTGTCGCGCGCATTGCCGCCGATTGGCTGACCGGCGCGTCAGACGAACGCCGCAAGCTGGTGCGCCACGGTTGCCGCAGCCTGATCAAGGCGGGCCATCGCGATTGCCTGGCAGCGTTCGGGTATGGGGAACCGGAAATCCGTGTCGACAGATTTGATGCCGCGCCGGCGGAAATCCGGCTTGGGGAATCCGTGGCGATTCAGGCGACACTCGCGTCGTCATCCACCCGCGCGCAAGACTTGGTCATCGATTACGCGGTCCACCACCGCAAGGCCAACGGCACGGCCTCGCCCAAGGTGTTCAAGTGGAAAACGCTGAAGCTGGAACCGGGACAGACCGTCAGCCTGGAGAAGCGCCACCCGGTCAAGGCGATCACGACGCGGCGCTACTATGACGGCGATCATGAAGTCCGCCTGCTGATCAACGGCGCGGATGTCGCCGGCACACGGTTCGCGTTAAAAACCTGATCACACGCCATGGCGGGCGGCGCGCGCCGCCTGACCGTCCCTAGATCGCGGTTTGCGTCTCCGGCGCATGGGCGGTATCGAGAACGCGTTCGGCCGGAATATCGACCGACGCGGTGGTGCCGACGCCGACGACACTGTCGAGCCACAGGGAACCGCCGTGCAGGGCGCACAGGGATTTCACCAGCGGCAGTCCGAGGCCCGTGCCGTCGTGATTGCGGGTCAAGGAGTTGTGGACCTGGCTGAACGGCGCCATCACCTTGGACAGGTCTTCCGGTTCGATGCCGATTCCGGTGTCGCTGACACTGAGCCGGAAGGCCCCGGACGGCTGCAACGTGACCTTGATGGCGACTTCGCCGCCGGCGTCCGTGAACTTGATGGCGTTGCTGAGCAGATTGAGCAGGATCTGCTTGAACTTGCGTTTGTCGCCCCACAGCACGAAGTCCTCGTCGATTTCCGGCGCCAGGATGGTGACGCGGGCTTTCTCGGCCCGGCCGCGCATCAGGCGCACGCACGGTTCGACGACGGACTGAACTTGGAACTCCTCTTCCTGCAGTTCGACCTGGCCGGCCTCGATCTTGGCCAGGTCGAGAATGTCGTTGATGATGCCCAACAGGTGCTCGCCACTGGCATGGATATCGCTGGCGTATTCCCTGTAGTGGTCGCTGCCGAGCCGCCCGAACATTTCGTCGCGGATGATTTCCGAGAACCCCAGTACGGCGTTCAACGGGGTCCGCAACTCGTGGCTCATATTGGCCAGGAACTCCGACTTCGCCCGGTTGGCATACTCCGCCTCTTCCTTGGCGACCCTGAGTGCGGCTTCGGCCTTCTGGCTTTCGGTGATATCCAGCCCCGAGCTGACCATGTTGAGAATGCGGCCCGACGGGTCACGGACGGCACGGTTGCGCCACAGTATGACACGTTGCTCGCCGGACTTGCAGACAACGGGATTGATCAGGCTGTCGACCGGTTCGTTTTCGGCGGCCATCAGCGTCCGGAACCCGGCCTCGTGCTTGCGGCCATCCTTCTCGGGCAGGAATCGGGTGAACCAATTCCGGCCGACGACCTCGTTCTCGGCATAGCCCAGAACCCGGCACCCTTCGTCGTTGATCCGGACCACGTCGCCGGACCTGTCGAGCACCAGAATGATCGCGCTGGCCACCTCGAGATACATTTCGGCACGGTCCTTTTCGTGTTTGATCTCGGCGTCCGCCCGGCGCCGTTCGGTGACGTCATTGAAAATCGAGGTACGGCCGCCGCCGGGATGGGGCACGTTGGTCAATTCGAAAATGCGGCCGTCGGCGGAGACCATCTCCTCGTGCTCCTGCACGGACATGGAGTCCCACCTATCGAGACGCCGCTCGGCCAACAGTTTGCTGTCGCCTTCACCCAGGCCGCCCCGTTCCGCGACCAGGCTCAGCAGGTCACGGATGGGCATGCCGCGATGGATTTCGTCCTCGCGCAACCCGCGCATTTCGAGATAGGCACGGTTCCAGAAACGGAGACCGCCGTTCTCGTCCCAGTTCAGAACACCCTGCGGCATGCTCTCGAGCAAGGCATCAAGCTGCATTTTCTGCCGCGCAAGCTCGGTTTCGGCCAGTACCCGGCTGGTAACGTCCTGAATAACGCCGAACATGGCGACGACCCGGCGGTTGGCGCCGAGCTCGCAGCGTCCCTTGATCAGGACATGCCGGATACCGCCGTCGGCGTGCACGATTCGGCACTCGAAGTTGAAGTCGGACCGCGACTTCAAGGCTGTCCGAAGCGCGTCACGGACCTGCTCCCTGTCATCGGGAAGGGTCATTTGCACGGCCACGTCGTCCTTGACCTCGAACGCACCGGGCCGTGTGCCGTGAATGCGGAACACTTCGTCCGACCATTCGACCAATCCGGAGTCGAGATCCCAATACCAGTGTCCGAGATGGGCCGTACGCTCGGCCTGTGCCCACATGGCGGTCTTTTTGTAGAGCTCCTGCGTGGTCCGCTTGCGGTCGCTGATGTCCGTACTGACGCCCATCGTCGCCACCACCTTGCCGTTCTCGTCCTTGATCGGCGACACCCGAAGGTCGACCCATACGATCTCGCCGCTTTTTGCGACATACCGTTTTTCGATCCCGTAGGAGTCGATCTCGCCCGCAACGAGCCGTTCGAACCATTTGTAGCTGATGTCGCGATCGTCCTCGTGGGTGATTTCAGCGACCTTCTTGCTCAGCAGGTCCTTTTCGCCGTACCCCAGATAGCGCGTCCAAACTTCGTTCATCTGGACGAAATTGCCGTCCAGGTCGGTGACCGCGATTCCCGAGCCGGCATTGACGTACAAGGCGCGGTAGAATTCCTCGCTCTTGCGCAGCGCGTGCTCCGCCTTTTCGCGTTCGGCGATTTCCGCCGTCAGAGCCTTGGTCCGTTCCGAAACCTGCTCCTCCAGGTGCGCCCGCCGGTCCTTGAGCTGCCGCTCGGCCGCCTTACGTTCGGCGATATCGGCAAAGAACCCGAAGCTCCGCAACGGCCGGCCGCCTTGATCGAACACCGTCGTCGCATGCACTTCCAGTTCGACCGTCTTGCCGTTCCTGGCGGTGAAGCAGGTTTCGAACTGTCTGTGTTTGCTGTTCTTGGCTTCAAGCACCTTGTCCGCAATCTGGTCACGGTACCTGCCGCGGGCGAATTCGACCGGCCGCCGTCCGATCATCTCGCCACGGGAATAGCCCAACATGCTGCACATGGCTTGGTTGACGTCGACGATACGCTCGCGGTCCAGGTCGACGGCCATAAATCCGGCGGACGATGTGTTGATGACTTCGCGATGCAAATTGTCCGTTTCTTCCGCGAATCGGCGCCATCGAATAAACAGGGACGTCAGGCCGACGATGAGAACCGCCGCGACACCACCGAGCAGCGCGATGACCAGGCGCGTGTTCCAGAATATCTGATACGCTTCGTTCTTACCGATTTCACTGGCGACGCCGAATTCAAGCTCGCCGTTCCACAGCCAGGCGCCGACGACACCGGCGCCCCGGTAATCGTTGTAGCCTTCGACATCGACGCCGGATTCACCGGCCAATGCGCTGGAGGCCATGCGCGTCAACCGCGCCTTCCCGGAGCCATCCGCGAATCCCGGATCAATCAAGCTGATAAAGGCATTGTCCCCGCTGCTCTCGAAACCCGGTTCGGGCACACTGACATCGAGCTCAAATCGCCCTCCGGTGATGAGCCTGGCCTGGCGGTCGAACAGATACGTTTCACCGGACTGCCCGATGCGGCCGCTTTCCAGGACGGAAACCAGCCCTTCACGCGGGTCGGCGACGGTGACGACGACGGCCACCGTCAGGCCGTCGCCGTCCTTGACCGGCGATGCGGTCATCATGCGGACGCCGGCGCGCTTGGCGCCGCGCACCTGGTCGGTCGAGTCATATGGCGACATCGCGGTAAATGCCACGGCCTGCTCCCCCGCCCAAGCCTTCGCCAGAAGCTGGCTGTCTTCGCGCATGAACGTGATTTCTCCGATCTCCGACAAGACGGAGGACACGAAGGTTACGTCCCCCGGACCGACGACGAAGAAGTCCTCCACATTCTCGGCCACCATTTGCCGGTACAGGCTGGACGAAATTCTGATCTTCGCCAAAGCGATATCGGCGGCATCATCGCCGTCGATGCGGCCGATTGCGGATAGCACCTGCTGGGTGTTGAAACTGTTGCCGGTCCAGACCGACTGTATGCGGGCATGCTGGTCGATCCAGGCCCTGGCGGATTCGCTTGCGGTGTCGCGGACCGTTTCGAGCGTCGTGATCAGTTCCGCCCGGCTTTTCCGGTAGAGCCAGTAGTCGGCGGCCAGGCAACCCAGGATCAACAGGACGAGCGCCGACCCCGCGGCCAGAATGGGGGGCGAAATAGGGGACCAAGACCTGCCCCGGGCGATCACGCGCGGACCTTTCCGGCGGTCAAATCAGGATGGACGCCGGGACTCCGGCTATGCCGGCGCGGGATACACCACAATGTATTCGCGCCGTTCTCTTTCGTTTCCGTACCCTCTGCGTTTGCAGCCATTTCCAAGGTCGTTTCGACTTGAGCAACGTTGGTTACCTATTTCTTAAGGTCTATTCGTTAACAAACCATTTACTACTGAAGGACAGCACCCCTGAATACCACCTATAGTTATCTCTTATGAAATACCGCACAACAAATACACCCTTTGCGGGTGCCAATAGTGTGCTCGTTACTTCCCGTGAATAGAATCCGGGGCGCGAATTTATTTCTTGTCACCGAAGATTTATTGGCGGAGATTTATGTTCCGCCGAAATATTAACCAAATACTCGGCGTCGTATCTTTACGCCGCACCTTGACGTGTCAAAGATGCGCGAACAGCCGCTTCAAGGAAAAACCCGGCGGGTTTTCCGCCGGAATCTTGAGGATCCCGTTCCCCCGCAGGCAGGGCGCGCCGTCGGCCGTAATCAAAATATTGGCGAACGCCAGGTTGCGGGTCGTGCGGACGACGTCGGCCGTACCTTCGAGCCAGCAGCCCTCCGGCGCCGGCGCGACATAGTCGCAGTTCAGGTTGACCGTCGGCATGAAGCGATCGATGCCGGCGCCGACGGCGACGCCGAAGCCCAAGACCATGTCCGCCAGGGTGGCCAGCATGCCGCCATGGCAGACGCCCGTCGGATTGCAATGGCGGTGTTCGACCCGGAAGCCGAGCCGCAGCGCGCCCTTCTCGTGAAAGGCATAGAGCGGCCCGTTGGTGGTGATGAACCCGCTGGCTTTGAGGTTCAGCGGATGGAACCCCTCGGGCACCGACTGGTCGAGCATGTCCGGTTATCCCCGCAATGATCCGCCGGTGGCCTTGACCACGTTGGCCACGACCTTGGACGATACGGCTTCGATGTCGGCATCGGTCAGGGTCTTCTCGTGCGGTTGCAGCCGCACCGCGATGGCCACCGACTTCTTGCCGTCCTCCACGCCCTTGCCTTCGTAAACGTCGAAGACCGAGACATCGGTGATCAGCCCCTTGTCGGCGCCGCGGGCCGCCCGTTCCAACGTGGACGCGGACACTTCGGCATCGACCAGGAAAGCGAAATCGCGGCTGACCGCCGGCAGGTCCGACACGTCCCACTTGTCGCGGGTGCGGGTCGCCTTGGCCTTGGGCAGGGGAATGGAATCGAGGTGCACCTCGAAACCGACCATCGGCCCCTTGACATCCAGGGCGTCGAGAACGCCGGGATGGATTTCGCCGAAAGCGGCCAGAATGTTTTTCGGTCCCAGCCGCAAGGTGCCGCTGCGGCCCGGATGATACCACGACGGCGCCTCGCCCATGACCTGCAGGCTGTCCACCGGCGCACCGGCTGCCGCCAGTGCCATCAGGGCGTCCGACTTGGCATCGAACGCATCGATGTCGCGCTGCTGCCTTGCCCAATGGCGCGCGCCGCTGCCGCCGCGGCGTACACCGGCGGCCACGGTGGTCTGGCCCTTGGCGGTGTCGTCGACGTACTGCGGCCCAACTTCGAACAGTCCGACATCGTCATGACCCCGATCCACGTTGCGTCCCGCCGCCGTAATCAGGTTGGGCAGAATGCTGGGCCGCATGGCGTCCAGGTCGCTGGAGATGGGGTTGGCCAAAATGACAGAATCTTCGCCACCGCCGAACAGCCCGGCTTGCGCACGCGGCATGAACGACCACGTTACGGCTTCGCTCAAGCCGGCCGCCGCCAAGGCGCGCTTGACCGCCGCCACGCGCCGCTGGCTGGTCGTCAGCGCCGTGCGGGTCACCGGATGGGGATTGGTCATCGGCACGGACGGGATGCTGTCATAGCCGTGCACCCTGATGACCTCTTCCACCAGGTCGGCTTCACCATCGGCATCGCAGCGCCATGGCGGCACATCGACCGACAGCACGCCGTTGGACGGCTCGACCCTAAAACCGAGATCCTCAAGGATGCGGGTGCAGTCGTTTTCCGGCAGGTCCAGACCGCCCAGGTGATGCACGCGCGACGGCCGCAGCTCGACGGTCTTGGCCCAATCCGGTTCCGCGCCGGCGACGATCACATCGCTGGCCTCGCCGCCGCACAGCTCCAACACCAGCCGCGTCGCCACATCCATGCTGGGCCGGACGAAGGCCGGATCGACACCGCGTTCGAAGCGGTAGCGGGCATCGGATTCGATGCCCAAACGCCGGCCGGTTGCAGCCGTGCGGACCGGATCGAACAGCGCGGCTTCCAGGAAGCAGTTGACCGTGGTTTCGGTGGCACCCGACGATTCGCCGCCGATGATGCCGCCCAGGCCGAGCATGCCGTCCTCGTCGGCGATCACGGTCAACTGGTCGTCGGCTTCGTATTCCTTGCCGTCCAGCGCCATGAACGTTTCGCCGTCACGGCCGAGCCGGGCACGCACATCGCCCGACAGACTGTCGGCGTCGAAGACGTGGAACGGGCGGTTGAGGTCGTGGGTCATCCAATTGGTGATGTCGACCAGGATGGAAATCGGCCTGAGACCGATGGCGCGCAGATAGTCCTGCAACCATTTGGGGCTGGGCCCGTTCTTGACGCCGCGAATATAGCGCCCGACGAACATCGGACAGGCGTTGGCGGCGTCAGCATCGAACTCCAGCTTGACGTCGATCGGGCTCTGGAACGTGCCCGGCACGGGCGAGGTATCCAGCGGTTTCAGCGTACCCATGCCGGCGGCCGCCAGATCGCGGGCAATACCGCGCACGCCGAGGCAGTCCTGCCGGTTCGGCGTAATGGCGATGTCGATCACCGGATCGTCGAGACCGGCGACGGCGGCGAACGGTTTGCCCACGGTTGCGTCGTCGGACAGTTCGATGATGCCTTCGTGTTCGTCGCTCATGCCCATTTCGCGTTCCGAGCACAACATGCCGTTGCTGTCGACGCCGCGGATGTTGGTCGGCTTGAGCTTGAGGCCGGTGCCGGGAATGGTCGTGCCCGACGGGGCGAACACGCCTTTCATGCCGGTGCGGGCGTTGGGCGCGCCGCACACCACCTGCACCTCGCCGTCGCCGGTGTCGACGGTGCACACCCGCAGCCGGTCGGCGTTGGGGTGCTGCTTGGCTTCGACCACATAGGCGACGGTGAAGGCCTTCAGCGCCTCCGAGCGGTCGACAACCTCTTCCAGTTCGAGCCCGAGCGCCGTCAGCTTATCGGTGATTTCGGTCAGGCCGGCGTCGGTGTCGAGATGGCGCTTGAGCCAGGACAGGGTGAACTTCATCGCGACAGCCCTCCCGCCAGGGTGGGGATGTCGAGCGGGACAAACCCATAATGCCTGAGCCAGCGCATGTCGGCATCGAACATGTCGCGCAGGTCGGGAATGCCGTACTTCAGCATGGCGATGCGGTCGATGCCCATGCCGAAGGCGAAGCCCTGGTAGGTGTCGGGATCGATGCCGACATGGTCCAGCACCCGCGGATTGACCATGCCGCAGCCGAGGATCTCGAGCCAGTCGTCGCCCTCGCCGATGCGCAGCTCGCCACCCGCGTAGGAGCAGCCGATGTCCAATTCCGCCGACGGTTCGGTGAACGGGAAGTAACTCGGCCGGAAACGCATGCGCAGGTCCTCGATCTCGAAGAACGAGCGGGCGAATTCCTCGAGGCAGCCTTTCAGGTGGCCCATGTGGGTCGACTTGTCGATCACCAGACCCTCGACCTGATGGAACATGGGCGTGTGGGTCTGATCGGAATCGCAGCGATACGTGCGGCCCGGTGCGATGATGCGGATCGGCGGCTTGTGGGCCTGCATGTGACGGATCTGCACCGGCGAGGTGTGGGTCCGCAGCAGCAGCCGCTCGCCGTCGTCCTTTTCCGGGAAATAGAACGTGTCGTGCATCTGCCGTGCCGGATGTTCGGGCGGAATGTTGAGGGCGGTGAAGTTGTGGAAGTCGTCTTCGATGTCCGGCCCCTCGGCCACCTCGAAGCCCATGTCGGCGAACACCGCGGTCAGTTCGTCGATGACCTGGCTGACCGGATGGATGGTGCCGGCCGGCCGCGGCCGCACCGGCAGGGTGACGTCGATCTTCTCGCTGGCCAGACGGGCTTCCAGTTCGGCGGCGTTGAGGGCCGTGCGCCGTTCGTTGACGGCGTCGTTGAGCGCGTCCTTGAGCTGGTTCAAGCGAGGTGCCACCGTCTGGCGTTCCTCGGCGTCCATCTGGCCGAGCCCGCGCATCAACTGCGTCAACTGCCCTTTCTTGCCGAGCGCCGCGACGCGCGCGGCTTCCAGCGCCTGCATGTCGGCGGCGCCGGTGATGGCGGCAACCATGTCCTTCTCTAACGTGTCCAAATCCTGCATGACCGTTTCCGTGGTCCTAATGTTTCGTGTTTGGGCCCGGCAATAAAAAAGGGCCGACGATGGCGGCCCTTTTTATCCGATATTTCCGAATATGTCTGTCGACGGGCCGTCTCAAGCGGCCTTGTCGAGAGCGGCCTGAGCCTGCTCGACAAGCGCCTTGAAGGCCTCGGGTTCGCGAACGGCAAGATCGGCCAGGATTTTGCGGTCGATCTCGACCCCGGCGCGGCCGAGGCCGTTGATAAATCGTCCGTACGTCATGCCGTGCTCGCGCGCGGCGGCGTTGATACGCTGGATCCACAGCGAGCGGAAATTGCGCTTGCGGGCGCGGCGGTCGCGGTAGGCGTATTGCAGGTTCTTCTCGACCCGCTGGACCGCGGCGCGGAAGGTGTTCTTGCTGCGGCCGCGGGATCCCTTGGCCGCCTTGATGACTTTGCGGTGACGGGCGTGGGTGGTGACGCCCCGTTTAACTCGTGCCATGACCGGGACTCCTTATCCGTAGGGCAGGAACTTCTTGATGATCTTCGCGTCCTGCTCGGACATGATCGTCGTTCCCCGCTGATTGCGAATGTGCTTGTTGGTGCGTTTGATCATGCCGTGCTGTTTGCCGGCCTGATTCATCCGCACCTTGCCGGTGCCGGTCAGGCGAAAGCGCTTCTTGGCGCCACTCTTGGTCTTCATCTTGGGCATTTTGCTTTCCTATTCGTACAGTGAAGCTTCGGAGCAGACACGGCATGCCCTTCGCGCCGGACCGCTCGATGAACGCGGGTTTATACTGGCACGCCGCGCGGATTTCAAGGGCGGAGCATATCTCCCCGAATTGGCGGCGATATGCCCGGGCGCACGATTGTTCCCTTGCAGGCCCGACTCAACCGGTTGGCGATTTTTAGAGCAGTTCCTCTTTAGATGGAATCCATTCTGTTTCTCGAGCGGCCTGCCCATCCACCAGGAAGACGGGGCCGCGCGATGTGGTGCATCGCGCAAGC
>JANQFL010000048.1 GCA_028277845.1 Sneathiellales bacterium | reverse complement strand
GAATTTCGCCTGACCGATTTAGCAAATATTCACGGCCTGGCGCGATGCTGGTCCCTCGGAACGACTGGGGACCCCTATGACGGCCATCGAACCCGGCCTGAGCACCGCGGCTGAAAAATCCAGGGCGCTCAGTGGGCTGATACCTGTGTTTTCGGCGGCGCTGCTGGTCAGCGCCTTCCTGCTGTTCAGCGTTCAGCCTTTGTTTACCAAGATGATCCTGCCCAAACTGGGCGGCACGCCGGCGGTGTGGTCCGTGGCCATGGTGTTCTTTCAGGCCGTCCTGCTGGCAGGTTACGCCTACGCCCATTTTGTCGCGACCCGTTTGCCCTTCAAGGCGGGGGCCCTGCTGCATCTCACCGTGACGGTCGTCGCGTTTCTCTGGTTGCCCTTGTCCATCGCGTCCGGCTGGGATGCCGTGCCGACCGAAGGCGGCCAGGCCGTTTGGCTGGTCGGACTGTACGCGGCCTCGATCGGCGTGCCGTTCTTCGCGGTCTCCGCCAACGGTCCGCTGTTGCAGGCCTGGTTTTCCCGGACCGGACATCCCCATGCCGGCGACCCGTATTTCCTCTACGGCGCCAGCAATATCGGCAGCCTAGTGGCGTTGCTCAGTTATCCCGTTTTGTTCGAACCGCTGTTCCGCCTGACGGAACAAAGCCAGTTGTGGACACACGGTTACGTGCTGCTGCTGCTCCTGCTCGGCGGGAGCGCCCTTGTCGCCCACCGTCGGATCGCCATGGGCGGCCCGGTCCAAACGTCCCCTGCCCCGGTTGCGGAACGCGCGACGATAACCGCGAAACAACGGCTGCAATGGATTGCCCTGGCGTTCGTGCCGTCGGCCCTGCTGGTCGCCGTGACGGCACACATTTCGACCGATATCGCCGCCGCGCCGTTCCTGTGGATCGTGCCGCTGGCCCTGTTCCTGTCGACCTTCATCTTCACCTTCGCCCGCAAGCAGCGCATCAAGCTGCGCACGATGGAAGCGCTGTTTCCATTCCTCGTGTTCGCCGTCATCGGACACAAATTTCTCGACGGCTTCGTGCAGCTGGGCGTGGGCCTGGCCGCCAATCTGGCCATCGTGTTCGTGGGCTCGATGATCTGCCACGGCAACCTGGTCAAGCGCCGGCCGGACGCCGGCAACCTGACCGAGTTCTATCTGTGGATGTCGTTCGGCGGCGTGTTGGGCGGGATCTTTACCGGGCTGCTGGCCCCGGTGATGTTCAACTCCCTGCTGGAATACCCGTTGCTGCTCATTCTGGTCCTGGCCGCCACAAGCACCATGACGGCGGTTTCGGCGGACGTCTGGAAACAGACCACACGCACCATCGGCGGTTTCATGGTGCCCTTCGTCATTGTCATCGCCGCCATGGCCATGTTCGGTTTCGCCAACCAGGACATCCTCGTCGGCCTGTTTCTGATCGCCGTATTCGGCGCCGCCATCGTCACCATCAAACGCACCGGCGCCCTCATTCCCGTGGCCGCCATCGCGGTGGTGGCCGTCTACTGGGGTATTCTTGAGTTGCGCGACAGCGAAACCCGGCGCAGTTTCTTCGGCGTTTTTGAAATCGCCGAAACGGAAAACGGCAACTTCCGCAAGCTGACCCACGGCACCACCATTCACGGCGTCCAGCGCATCCGCAATACCGACGGCACGCCGGCGACCGGCCGCCCGGAGCCGCTGTCCTACTATCACGACCGCGGGGCCATGGCCCTGTCGATTGCGGCCACCCGCGAAAAGCTGGGCCGCCCCATCAACATCGGCGTTATCGGCCTGGGTGCCGGATCGTTGGCCTGCTATGCGCAGCCTGGCGACGCCTGGACGTTTTACGAAATCGATCCCGAAGTGGTGGCCCTGGCCCGCGATACGGACCGCTTCGGCTTTGTCGGCACGTGCGCGCCCGAGGCCCCCATGGTCATCGGCGATGCACGCCTGACCATCGGCGACACGGCCGGCGGATCATACGACATCCTGATCATCGATGCGTTCTCATCCGATGCCATCCCGGTCCATCTGCTGACGCAGGAAGCGATCGAGACCTACCGGTCGAAGATCACCGAGGACGGCGTCCTGGTGTTTCACATTTCCAACCGGTTTCTCGACCTGAAATCGGTCCTGGCCGCCATCGCGGACCAAGCCGGACTGGAGATGCTCTACCGCCGCACCGGCATGAGCACACGGGACCGCGCGGAGTACCGCTTCTCGTCCAATGTCGCGGCACTGGCGACGCGGACGGAAAACTTCGGTCCCATGGCGAGCAACGGACAATGGACCGGGGTCGAAGCCGACGGCAGCGCGGCGCCGTGGACGGACGACTACTCCAACATCATTGCCGCACTTCTGCGAAAACTGAGGCAATCTCCGTAGCAACCCATGGGCTCAGACCCGGATTCCTCCCGATTATCGAATTGATCCGAGTCAGTGTGCGGGTCCCACTCCACATCTAAATTGCGGCCATCGACTGAAACGTGGAGCGACAACCCATGCGATTGTTGCTGTTACCGGCCATTGCCGCCCTGACGATATGCACCGTGACTGTCCTTGCAGGCCGGTCGGCGCTTGCGCAAGTGACGGCGGCGGACATCAACCCCAAGCCGGTGTTCGCGGAATGGCAGGATGGGTACGGCCCCCATGCTCCACCGTCGGGATTTACAACCGGCCTGATCAAATTCGAACCCCTTATGCACGACGTCAGGCGCGTGATGATACCGCGCAATGCACCGTCGATCGTGCTGGACTACGGTTCCTTCTTTACCGCTCGAGGAAGAAAACGCCAGGACCATCTCGGGCGCCATTCCGGCATCGACATTACCGCCCCGCTAACCTATCCCGTCATGGCCGCCGCGGACGGCAAGGTCGTTCTGGCCCGCACGTTCGAAGGCCCCGGCCATTCCATCGTCATCGAACACGGAACGAAGGACGGCAAGCAGTTGATGACGGCGTATATTCACTTGAACGAACACCTCGTTCCGGAAGGCGCCGACGTCAAGCGTGGCCAGATCATCGGCTCGATTGGAAATACCGGCCGCGCCTGGGAAAAGTACGCGCATCTCCATTGGGGCGTGGGCTTGTTGCCGGCCGGCGAAAACGCAACGGCGTTCCACGACTTTCACGTCAACCCGCACAACTTCTGGGTCGCCGGGCCCGGGTTGATCAGTTGCTTCGACAAAGACAAGACTTACCCCGACCAGACGAGGTTCACCTATCCGGTGCCGTGCGTTCGACCGTCCGGCGACTGATCCGGCCGGTAAGTCAGCGCTTTAGCAGAAACACGCCCTGCTCCCCCAGCAGATCGGCGAGCTTGCCCGTCGAATGAAACGGCGTCGTATGGCCATCGTGAGTCACCGACAGGCGTTTCTCGATGGCGATGCCCAATTCGCGGCACAACAGCACGAAGTCGCGGATGGTGCGGAAGTGGATGTTGGGCATGTCGTACCAGGTGTTAGAGCAGTTCCTCTTTAGATGGAATCCATTCTGTTTCTCGAGCGGCCTGCCCATCCACCAGGAAGACGGGGCAGCGCGATGCGGTGCATCGCGCAAGC
>JANQFL010000047.1 GCA_028277845.1 Sneathiellales bacterium | reverse complement strand
AACTGCAGAAGGGCGACCTGGAAGCCAATACGGCCCAGCTGGGCGGTGCCATCGGCATCGAACTGGGGCTGGCGTTCCTCACCGGCGGCGAGAGCGCGCTGACCACCACCAGTTCGCTGCTGGCGCAGAGCAGCCGCGTGCTGACCGGGACCGAGCGGCTCTTGGGCACGGCGGCGGCCTGGACCGGCCGGCTCTCCGAGACCTCCCGCGTCGTGCGGGCGACGGAGGCCACGTTGAACCTGGCCTCCAAGGTGCCCGGCTTCACCGGCCGCGGGCTGGAACGCATCGCCACCGGCGTGACCAAGGTCGACAACGTGCTGCAGGCCGGCAACGCCAAACTGTGGAGCGGCATCGGCGCGGCGGCGGACAAGGTGCTGCCCAACGCCATCTACAATCCCACCGCGATCACGGCGGCGGAGATCAACGCGCTCTCGCGGGCCGGCGCGGCGCTGCGCAACGCCGACGACCTGACCGCCGCCGCCGGCCGGGCGACGGGCAAGGAAGCGGCGGAATTGGCGCAACAGGCTTCGCTGCTGCGCCGCAAGGCGTTGGCGGAAATCGACCAGTTCGACGAGCGCGCCGCCCTGCTGCGCCGCACCGCCGACGACCTCGCCAAGCAGGCGCAGGAAAAGACCGGCCTCGAAGCCGCCGAACTGGTGCGCGAGGCCAATGCTTTGCGCCGTCAGGCCGGCGACGTGCAGACGGCGGCGCAGCGCTTCGGCAACCGGGTGACCGAGCACGGCGACCTGGCCGAGACCGTCGCCAAGGCGCGCACCACCGAGCTTTATACCGATACGGTCAACTTGGTCCGCCGTCATACCGGCGCCGACGCCTCCGGTCTGGCCTCGGCCCAGGCGCAGGCCCTGCGCGGCGCGGCGGTGCCGCGGGCTCCGCCGGCGCCGCTTGCCACCATCAACCGCCAGCCTCTCACGGGGCTCGGCCAGCGGGTCAAGTCGGCGCTCGACGACGTGCCGCCGGTGCAAAGCGTCGATCCGGTCCGTGTCGCCAACGACATCCGCGGCGCCCTGAAGGCGGCGGACGTGCCCGAAGGCACGGTCAAACAGGCCGCCGACGCGTCGCTCAGCGAAGTTGCCGCCCTGCGCCGGCAGCACCAGGACATCGTCACCGAATTCTCCAAGGCCATCGAAAACGGCACCGCCGTCAACCCGACCACGGCCCGGCGCCTGATCGACGAAGCGCGGGATATCGACAGTGCGCTGGCCCACAAGGAAGCCGTGCTCAAGGCCGTCCGCGACGAGACGCCGCTGCCCGATGGCCCGCCGCCGGTGCGCGACGTGGACGGCATGGTGGTGGTCGGCAACGCGCCGCCGGTGCGCACCCAGGTGTTCACCCCCGACGACATCGCCAAGGGCAAGGCGCGCTCAAAGGCCGGGGCGGTGCAGCCCGAGCACGCGCCGCAGAACCCGGTCATTCCCACGTCGCGGTTCGATTCCCATACGCCGCAGATCGCACGCGACAGCCGGGCCGCCGAAAACCTGGTCACCAACCTGCAGAAGAACGCCGACGACCTGCGGGCCGGTGGCGCCGCGGACGATGTCGTCCGGGCCGCCGACGACAAGGTGGCGAGCGCGGCGCGCCGGGCGCAGGACATCCGAGACCGGGACTATCTGCGCACCTTCAAGGACGCGCCGCCCAACGCCCAGGGCAAGACGCTGCCGGAACGCATCACCGCCGGGTCGCCGGACGAGGACGACGTGCGTGCCGCCATATCCGAGTTGCTGGAACGCACGCCGGACTGGCAGGGCATGTCGAAAACCCTGCCCGACGAGATGCCCGACGTGGCCAAGGCCATGGGCGACTTCCGCGAGCATGTCTGGGATCAGATCAAGAAGAAATTCCCCGATGTCGAGCGCACGGGCACCCGCGGCACCATGGGCAACGACCTGGACTTCTCGGTCCTGACCAAGAACAACCCGGGTGAATACCAGATCGCCATCGAGCGCTTCCTGCGCGAGGAAATCGATCTGGGCGTGGCGGCGGACGGCGCGCGCATCCGGGGCTTCGGTTCGGATTGGGAACGCAAGCTGCACATGAGCGTGTTCTCCGATCCCAAGACCATCCACGTCTACGACAATCTGGTGGTGCCGGGCGACGTGGCCAAGGTCAAGCGCGGGGTCGCCGGCCTGGTCGAGGGTTCCGAACTCGACAAGCTGCGCCACACCATGCCGCCGGACGTGTGGGAGCGTTTCTCGCGCAATCTGGGCGTCGACAATCTGGACGACGCCATGCGCCGCAACGCCGTGCCGGACATGACGCCGGAGGAACTGACCAAGGCCAAGGAAGCCCTGTTGCGTGAAATGGACACGGCCCTGGCGCGGCTCGATCGCATCGGCTACGACCATCCGGACTCGGCCAAGGCCGCCCAGGACGTGGTCGAACTGCAGGTCAAGATCAACCGCCTCGGCGGCGACCCCTATATCAGCCCGGGCGGCGTCAAATCGACAGTGACCTTCAAGGAAGGCCTGGTGCCGTTCGACCGGGGCCTGCGCGTCCAGCCGCGCGACGGCGACGTGGTTATGGTGGCGGACGGGGCCGAGAAGGGCCTGGTCGTCGAACTGCCGAGCGGCGAGACGGTGCGCTTCGCCAATGTGGCGCAGATGCGCAAGGCGGCCAAGGACCTGTCAGAACTGCCGCCGACGGCGACCAACCTGGCCGACCGGGTGGTCATGCGCCGTGCCTTGAATATGGCCGAGGAGCGCATGCTGCAGATCGATCCGGTGGAGCGCTACCAGTCGATCCTCGGCGATATCCGCTTCTTCGAACATCAACTTGAGGAAGCCGGTTTCGACGCCCTGACCGCCGTACGGCGCTATCAGACCTTCAAGTATCTCGACCGAGTCCTGGCCCAGGCATACGCGCTGGACATCGACACCCGCGCGTTCTCGATGCTGGGCGAAGCCAAACAACTGGCGCGCCAGTTCTACAAAACCCGCGACCCGGCGCTGACCCGCTTCTTCGGCAGCGAGGGCCTGGAAATGACCGCCGAGCAAATGGCCGACCTGCGCAAGGCCGCCGACCAGTTCGTCAAAGAACTGCGCACCTTGAACGCCGAGGTCGCGCGCAAGGCCCGCGTCGAGGCCCAGCAGGTGCACAACCTGTCCGATCCCTATGCCGTGGTACCGCACAGTGAAAACCCGGCACGCTTCCTGCGCACGGCCTATGGCGAGGACGGCGCGGCGGCGGCCAAGGCCTACAGTACCTTGAGCAGCGAATTGGGTGAGGACCTCGGTGGTATCGCCGGCAGCTTCGCCCGCGGCGAGGCGCGGCTCTATAAATGGCCGGACGAAGTGCAGACGGGGTTGGATGCGGCCCGGCTCGACAAGATGTCGCCGGAACTGCCGGAAGCGATCCGGAAGATGTGGCGCGAGAACGATCCCCATCTCGACGCCCTGTTCCAACTGCGCAAGCAGGGTGATCCGCCGTCCGACATGGATGTCATCATCCGGGCCACGGAAGACGAGTTGCCCGAAGAGGTTCTGGTCGCGCTGCGGGACCGCATCTTCAACGAAAACCGGGTGCTGGTCGAATTCGTGCGCGATCCCACGGCCGCCGCGCCGCGCATCCGGCAACCGCGCGGTCCGCCGGCGGGCGACCAGCCAAGCGGTCCAGTCTCGCGACTCGGACCCGATGACGAAACCATCGGTTCCATATCGTCCTCCGCCGCGACCAAGGATTTCTCAACACCACGCGTTCGCGCCGTCCCGGACGCCACCACCGATTCCCCACCCACCAATTTCCGCTTCGTCAACGAGAACGGCGAAGCCGTCGAACTGTCCGGCCGCTATCTCGACAAGGGCGCGACCAGCCACGTCTATGTCGATGCCGCGGATGGCAGCCGGGTGATCCGCATCACCGATCCCAAGAGTCCCAAAGCCGCGAAACTGGACGAATACGGCCGTGCTGTGTTGGAAGGCCGCGTCGACCCGGTCACCCGCAAGATCGTCACCGATGTGATCGACCCCGGCCGTGCCGTCGATCAGAACATCGTTCGGGTCGCCAAGCGCTTCGGTCGCCACAAGGTCGGGCCCGACGGCGAGTCCAATCTGCCCGAAAACGCGGTCATCGAAATCAACGAAAACCTGGAACGCAACGCCAAGAAGCTGCTGGCCGAAAGGTTCAACGGCGAAGTGACCGACGGTCAGGCGATGGCGCTGGATCAGGCCATCCGCGAGCTCAACCGCAAGGGCTACACCTGGCTCGACGCCAAACACGACAACTTCACGTTCGAGCAGCTGCAGGATGGTGCCGACCTGTGGCGCGTCGTGGTTCTGGACGCCGGCGGCATCGTGCCCGTCAAGGGCAATACGGCGGCGGCGCGGGCCGCCAATGCGCGGCTGGTCCAATCCAATATCAACAAACCGTCCGAGACCTACCTGGCGCGGATCGACCGGTTCAAGAACGCCGAGGGCCGGATCCGCAAGGCCGTCAACGTCGCCGAGCGGGAGGAAATCCTTCAACGCCATGGTGTGCTGCTGGACTACGAATCGGTCGGTCTGGGCAAGGTCGAGGACATCGCCTTCAATCCGGTCGGCATGGTGCGCTACGGCAAGGTCCAGGACCTGTTCGGCGCGACCGATGCGGCGGCGGCCAAGCGGGCACAGGATTTTGCCGAGAAGGCCCTGGCCAACACCGAACCGCCCGGTGGCGGCGCGGTGCTGAAAATGGATGCGCCCGAAGGTGCCGCGCCACGGGCTTCGCTGGGTGACCAGGCCAATCCGGGCGGCGGCCGGGGTGCCGGCGGTGCAGCCGGATCCGGTGGCGGCGTACCCGGCGGACCGCCTCCGCCACGCGGTCCGCCGGGCGGCGGACCCCCCAAGGGCAATGCGGCGGCCGGCGCGGCCGGCGAACCCAAGGAACCGCCACGTACCTTCGCGTTCACCGATCAGAACGGCGAGAAAGTCGTACTGCAAGGCGAACGCCTTGGCGGCGGCGGTTTCAGCGGCGCCTTCGCCAAGGACGGTCTGGACGTCGATGTCATTCGAACCACGCCGGGCCATGAATTCGACGCCATTTCCATGGACGAGATGGGGCGGGCAATCCTCGAGGGCCGTTACAATCCGATCACCCGGCAGATTCTCGACTCACCGACCGATTCGCCGTTCCGGCTCAACACCGATCTGGTCGATATCGTGCCGCGCAAAAAGCGCTATGTGGTGATGGACTCGGACGATCCGCTCATACCGCGGGGTATGCGGATTGAGATCAACGGCCGGGTCGAGCGCACGGCGAAGGATCTCATCAACGCCGAATTCGGCGGCAAGATGTCGGAAGGGCAGGCTCTCGCCGTCGATCAGGCCATCCGCGAACTCAACCGCAAGGGATATGCGTGGCTGGATGCCAAACCCGACAATTATGCGCTGATACCGCTCGGCAACGACCGCTGGAAGGTCGTCATTCTCGATCCGGGTGGCGTGGTGCCGGTGCGCGGCAATACGCTGGCGGCCAAGGCCGCCAATGCCAAGCTGTTGCAATCGGACATCAACCGGCCGCAACCGGATTACCTTAAGGGTCTCGAGGAAGCCAAGAACGGCGGCGAGTGGCTCCGGGGTACGGTGCACCGGGGCGAGCAGGTCCGTATTCTCAACGAGCGTGGCGTGCTCATCGATCACGAAGCCATGGGACTGCAGTCGGTCGACGACGTGTCGTTCAATCCACGCGGCTTTACCGAGTACGACAATGTCGGCGAAATCTTTGGCCTGACGGACGCCCAGGCCGCCAAGCGCCTTGCCGATCACAACGCCCGCATGACCTCGGGCGGGGGCAGCGGCGCCTCCGGTGCCGGCGGAAAGCCTCCGCCACCCCGCGGCCCTCCGGGTGACGGACCGCCCGGCGGCAGTGCCGCCGCCGCCGCGTCGCCCGACGATTTCGACAAGACGGCCCGCTTCGAAATCGAAGTGCCGGACGATGAAATTCCCACCGGCCTGCCGGATGTGCAGGGCACGGCCCTGGTTCAGGCCGCCGGCGATCCGGTGCCGACCAATCCCAACAGCTTCGTTCGGGTGCCCGGGCCCGATCACAACCAGACCTACATCGACAACGCCATCGAGGCCGGCAGGGAGTTCCATGCCTGGAAGGGCAGTGCCATGGGCCGCACCCCGACGGCGCAGGATCTGCGCACCATCAACTCCGATATGCACCGGCTGATCGCCCGTGGCCGCGACGGTCAGCAGATCTACAAACCGCACCTCGATCAACCGGGCGCATTGCGTGATGAGCTCGGCAATCCGTTCCTGGGCGGTAAAGTCAGCATGCGTCACTGGGAAGGCGATTATGTCGACCGCATCGGTGACATGTTCCCCGAGCTGCAGTTGACCCGCACCGGCGTGCCGGAAGGCGGGGCCCGTCTGAACATCGACGGTATTCCGGAACAGTTCCAGCCGCAGAACCTGCCCGGCCCGTTCCACAAATACCCGCCCGTCGAGTCCATGGATGCCTATCTTGAACAGGGCGCGGCCTTGCTGCGGCAAATCGATGCCGCGCCGGATGGTTCGCTGGAGGCCTTCGAAGGCATCGCCAAGTACTATCACACCATGATCAACGGCCAGATGTTCACCGAGATCAACCAGTCGCTGATGATGACCCAGGTGAACTACCTGCTGCGCTCGAAGGCCGTGCACACCGGCATGACCCAGGGCTTCCTGGATCACGCCGCGTACCAACTGGAGTTCGACCAGTTCGTCAAGCTGTTCCGTCTGCATGCCGAGGGCAAGATGCCGTCGCCGAAACAGTTGGGTATCGACACTTCGCCGCCGCAGTAGGCCGAAAAACCGAAATGGGTGTGTTTGCGATTTGGTCTGCGATAAGCTGCGTCGCAATGATCGAACGCTAATCCGTACACATTGCAAGGGAGGAACAGATGACGGCAGCACTGACCGTATCCGTAGACGGCTGGTCGGACGGGGATCGTATTCCGGGCAAGTTCGCGTTCTGCGTTCCGGCGGACGATCCCGGGCCGGTATCCCTGGGATCGAACACCAGTCCCGCCATCAGTTGGTCGGGCGCGCCGGACGGGACCAAAAGCTATGCCATTATTTGCCACGACCCCGACGTGCCGTCCAAGCCGGACGATGTGAACCAGGAGGGCCGGGAAGTGCCGGCCGATCTGCCGCGGGTGGATTTCTACCACTGGGTGCTGGTCGACATTCCGGCCGCGACCACTTCCCTGGCGGAAGGTGCCGATTCGACCGAGGTAACGGCCGGCGGCAAGGCGACCGGCGCGACGGCCAACGGCGTGCGTGGGGTGAACAACTACACCGACTGGTTCGCAGGCGACGCCGACATGAAGGGGGATTACGGCGGCTATGACGGGCCGTGTCCGCCGTGGAACGACTCCATCATGCACCATTACCATTTCACGGTATATGCCCTGGACGTGGACAGCCTGGGCCTGAGCGGCACCTTCGGCGGGCCGGAGGCCTTGGCCGCCATGGAGGGGCATATCCTGGGCAAGGGCAGCATTGTCGGGACCTATACCCTGAACAAGGGGATGCTTTAGCGGCCGAGGTTGGGAAATCGCGTCCAGGGCGTTTTTCGTTGCGGCGGTTGCCGTGGGGCTCCAAGCCTGCTATCCAGCGGCTGTCTTTTCCGATCCTTCACGTGAGTACGCCCGCCCATGATCCCCCGCTATTCCCGCCCGAAAATGACCGAAATCTGGGAACCGGAGAACAAGTTCCGCATCTGGTTCGAAATCGAGGCGCACGCCTGTGACGCCCAGGCCGATTTGGGTGTCATTCCCAAGGACGCGGCCGAGACGGTGTGGGAAAAAGGCGCGTTCGAAGTGGCGCGGATCGACGAGATCGAGCGGGAAACCAAGCACGATGTCATCGCCTTTCTGACCAATCTGGCGGAAAACGTCGGTCCCGAAGCCCGTTTCGTGCATCAGGGCATGACGTCGTCGGATGTTCTCGATACCTGCTTGGCCGTCCAACTGACCCAGGCCGCCGATATCCTGCTGGAAGACATGGACGGTTTGCTCGAGGCCCTGAAACGGCGGGCCCTGGAACACAAGGACACGGTCTGCGTCGGGCGGAGCCACGGCATCCACGCCGAACCGGTCACCTTCGGCCTGAAGATGGCACAGGCCTATGCGGAATTCGACCGCGGCCGCGAGCGCCTGGTGCAGGCGCGCAGGGAAATCGCTACCTGCGCCATTTCCGGCGCCGTCGGTACGTTCGCCAACATCGATCCCCGGGTCGAGGAACATGTGGCAAAGAAGCTCGGTCTCGAAGTGGAGCCCATTTCGACCCAGGTCATTCCCCGCGACCGTCATGCGGCGTTTTTCGCCGCCCTGGGACTGATCGCCTCATCGATCGAACGCGTCGCCGTCGAAATCCGCCATTTGCAGCGGACGGAAGTGCTGGAGGCGGAAGAGTATTTTTCGCCGGGCCAGAAAGGTTCGTCGGCCATGCCGCACAAGCGCAATCCCATTCTGACCGAGAACCTGACGGGGCTGGCCCGCCTCGTGCGCATGGCGGTGACGCCGGCCATGGAAAACGTGGCCCTGTGGCACGAGCGGGACATTTCCCATTCGTCGGTCGAACGCATGATCGGTCCGGACGCGACGGTGACCCTCGATTTCGCCCTTGCACGTCTCACCGGCGTGATCGACAAGCTGGTGGTCTATCCCCAGCGCATGTTGGACAACATGAACAAGCTGGGTGGATTGATCCATTCTCAGCGGGTGTTGCTGGCCCTGACCCAAGCCGGAGTCAGCCGCGAAGACGCCTACCGTCTGGTGCAGCGCAATGCCATGAAGGTCTGGGAAGAGGGCGCCGATTTCCTCGCCCTGCTCAAGGGCGACGATGAAGTGTCCAGCGCCTTGTCGGACGAGGCATTGGAGGTATTGTTCGATTTGTCCTACCACACCAAACACGTGGACACGATCTTCAGACGCGTATTCAGCTAATTGCCGTCCGTCTGCGGCAACGCGGGCCAATGCTCGCCGTATTTAAGCTGTGTCATAAGACTGTCCGCCTTGGTCGTGTTTTTGTCTATTTTGTTCATGCCGCCGGCAATCAATGCACCGGCCGTCCACGTGTTGCATGTGTTGAACATGTGAAACTTGCCTTTGGCGGGATAGAAAAGGCTCCTGGCATATAGGCCGGGGCCGACGGATTGAGCGGTTTGGGTTTCCTCGCGGTGGAAGGATCCATCGATATAGGTGGCAAGCGCCTGCAGAGCAGGCACGTCCAGTTGCAGACCAACGACCTCCGACTTCGGATAGCGCCGCACCGGATCGCTCCCGTATCCGGCCAAGTGCATGACCGACGGTGTGGGAATGAGGGCGGCCCGCAAGGACATGCCGGCCGTCACTTCATTTGCCGGATAGAACTCGGCATCGCCCCATCCGAATTCCAGATACGTGGCCTCGGGAAAGTCCCGCGTCTCCGGTATCAGGTGCGGCGGGATGGCTGCACGGCGCAACACAATGCCCGTGTGCCAACCATTTGAGACAACGAACACCGTGTGCGAATCGATCGGTGCCGGAGTCAAAGCCTGGGTGTCGGCCGATGTGGATTGCGGGGACACGCATGCCGCGATGCACAGGGAACATACGGCCAATACACACGCCAGTATTGATTTAGCCATCGGGTGCCGTATCGGAAGGAGCATCATGGACCGGTTCGATCGATTTATCCAAATGGAATCAATATCTTGTGTTTAAACATCAACAAATTGGCATAATTGTGTTTTAGACGGTTTTGTTAAGTGCTTGGGAACCCTGTTTCCGCCATAATCCCTGTATAGAAAAGGGTCTCGGCGAGCTTGACGCCACAGTTGACCGGCAAAGCACCCACGTGGTGGGTTGAAGTGGGTCAATGGGCACGATACAACGCGGCCATAACAACCATACAGTACGGGCCGCGGCAAGGAGTGGAAGGTCATGCAGGCGACCTATCAGTCGGTCGAGGAAATGCTGGCGCAGTTGCGTCCGAGTTATCCTATTTATTGCTTCCGCCCGGCGGAATTCGAGCGCATGGCGCGGCGATTCCAGGACGGTTTTCCCGGCAAGGTTCTCTACGCCACCAAATGCAATCCCCATCCCGGCGTATTGGATACCCTTTACCGCGCCGGCATCCGCAATTTCGATACCGCGTCCCTGGCCGAGATCGCCCTGGTCAGCGAACGTTTCGAGGACGCCGCCAGCTATTTTCACCACCCGGTGAAAAGCCCGGCGTCGATTTCGAGCGCCTACATGGTGTTCGGCGTGCGCAACTTCACGATCGACCATTCCAACGAACTGGATAAGGTCATCCGCGAGACCGACGGCGGCAGGGACGTCGGCGTGCAGGTTCGTATGGCGACCGAAGACGGTTACGCCACCTACAATCTGTCGGCCAAGTTCGGCGCCGAACCGGAAGAGGCAGTGCGCCTGCTCAAGCGGGTCGCCGCCGAAGGCCTGACGCCGGGGTTGTCGTTTCATGTGGGCTCTCAATGCGCCCATCCGGAAGCCTACGGCAAGGCGCTCAAGACGGCCGGGGAGGTGATTGCCCAGGCGGGAGTGGAAATCGATAGCCTAAACGTGGGCGGCGGCTTTCCGGCCCACTATGTCGGACACGATGTTCCGCCGATCGAGGATTTCCTGGCCGAAATCCGCTCGGCCTATGCCGAACTGGATCTGCCGGACAACGTGGTTCTGATGTGCGAGCCGGGCCGGGCCATGGTCGCCGAGGGCTGCACCATGCTGGTGCAGGTCCATCTGCGCAAGGACAACCAAGTGTACGTCAACGACGGCGTCTACGGCAGCCTGTTCGAAGTGCGCGAGTGCAACCTGTCGCCGCCGGCACGGGCGATCCGCCTCGATGGTCCCGTTTCCAACGACACGGCCGAGTTCACGTTGTTCGGACCGACCTGCGACAGCGTCGACGTGTTGCCCAACACCATGACCCTGCCCGCCGACGTGCGGGAAGGGGACTGGATCGAAATCGGCCAGGTCGGTGCCTACTCGAACGCCGTGGCGACCAAATTCAACGGTTTCCAGGCCGAAACCTTCGTCGCCATTACCGAAAACACCAAGCGCTGGGCCGTGGCCTAATCAGTTTCGTTGATACACCGTCACGACGCTGGCGCCGCCCAGTCCGACATTGTGCTGCAGCGCCGTGCGCGCGCCGTCGACCTGGCGTTTGCCGCATTGACCACGCAACTGCGAAACCAATTCCGTGCATTGCGCCAACCCCGTGGCGCCCAATGGATGGCCTTTCGACAGCAGGCCGCCGGATGGATTGGTGACGACCCGGCCGCCATAGGTGTTGTCGCCGTCACGAATGAAGCGTTCGGCCGTGCCTTCCGGCGTCAGTCCGAGGGCCTCGTAGCTGATGACCTCGTTGGCGGTAAAGCAGTCATGCAATTCGACGACATCGACGTCGTCGGGTCCCAGTCCGGCATTTTCATATGCCTGGTCGGCGGCCGCCTTCGACATGTCGTAGCCCACCACCGACATCATCGACCGCTTGTCGAACGTGGCACGCGGATCCGTCGCCATGGCCTGGCCCAGGATCGTGATCGAGGCGTCCAAACCGTGTTGCCGGGCGAAGTCATCGCTGCACACAACCGCAGCCGCCGCGCCGCATGTCGGCGGACAGCACTGCAAGCGCGTGAGCACGCCATGCATTCTTGGCGACGCCATGACGTCGTCGACCGTTACCGAATCCCGGAACAGGGCCTTGTCGTTGTAGGCGGCGTGTCGCCGGGCCTTGACCGAAACCATGGCGAAGGTTTCCGTCTCGGCGCCGTACTTGTTCTGATACTCCTGGCCGGCACCGCCGAACAGACGAATGGCCATGGGGCTGTCCACGTGTCCTTCGATATCCTCGGCGGCATCGAGGAACCCGCCCAAGGGGCTGGGCCGGTCCGAATAAACCGAACTGAGCGCACCGGGCACCATCTGTTCGAAGCCCAGGGCCAGGGCGCAATCGACTACGCCCGATTCGACGGCCTGGCGGGCCAGGAACAACGCCGATGAACCGGTCGAACAGTTGTTGTTGACGTTGATGATGGGAATGCCGGTCATACCGACATGATAGAGCGCCGCCTGGCCGCAGGTGCTGTCGCCGTAAACATAGCCGACATAGGCCTGCCGGACTTTCTCGTAATCGATGCCGGCATCCGCGAGCGCCATCCTGGCTGCCTCCGCGCCCATCGAATCGTACGGGTCGTTGGCACCGGGCTTGACGAATGGGGTCATGCCGACGCCGGCGACGACGGGTTTGGTGCTCATGGCTCGGTCCTTTCCCGGGGCAGAATTTCCCTCCCGACTATTTCAACGCAACGTGCCGGGAAGATTGAAATTCGAAAAAAATCGGCAGCTAGCAAACCAACTTAATCGTCATACGGCCGGAAAAGAACAAAAAAAGCCCCCCGGGTGGCCGGGAGGCTTTTTCCAAATGTGTGTGCCGAAGTGGTCAGTCGACGACTTTGAGATTGTCCGCGGCGCTTTTGCCGTTGCGGCCTTCAACCAGTTCGTATTCGACCTTCTGGCCCTCGTTGAGACCGGGCAAACCCGCGCGCTCGACGGCGGAAATGTGGACGAACGCGTCCTTGCCGCCTTCCTCAGGCTCGATAAAACCGTAGCCTTTCGTCGGGTTGAACCACTTTACCGTTCCTTTAGCCATGCCGTTCCTCGTTGGTCACAGGTTGTCGTACTCTAGGCCCCAGAAGCCCGATGATGAAGTCAGTATTCACGTCGTCCGAAGCCTGTGTCTTCACCTGTGAACGGCGGCGACCACACCCGTCAGCGCGTTTAACTGTCTCTGGGAATATGGGTTAATGATGATGATCGATGAGTTCTAGTCGGAAGTTGTTGATAACATTAGCCCTATCTGAGTTTGACAGATAAACTGCGGTTTGTTTAGTCAAAAATCGACACGGTGACTCCGTCAAACCCGTGCGTTTCCGGACGCCGGCCTAGCCTTCCTTCAATGTCTTTGCGGTTTCCACCGCAAAGTACGTCAGAATTCCATCGCAACCCGAGCGTTTGAAACACATCAAGCTTTCCATCATTACCCTGTGTTCGTCAAGCCAGCCATTCAGTGCGGCAGCCTTGAGCATGGCGTATTCGCCGGACACTTGGTAGGCGAAAGTCGGGACCTTGAAGGTGTCCTTGACCCGCCGGCAGAGGTCCAGATACGGCATGCCGGGCTTGACCATCACCATGTCGGCACCTTCCGACAGGTCCAGCGCAACTTCACGCATGGCCTCATCGCCGTTGGCCGGGTCCATTTGATAAGTCCGCTTATCGCCGGTGCCCAGATTGGACGACGACCCGACGGCGTCGCGGAACGGCCCGTAAAACGCCGACGCGTACTTCGCCGAATAGGCCATGATGGCGGTGTCGATGTGGCCGGCCTGTTCCAGTGCCGAACGGATCGCGCCGATGCGGCCGTCCATCATGTCGGACGGCGCGATGATGTCGCAGCCTGCGTCGGCCTGGACCAGTGCCTGTCCCACCAGGACCTCGACCGATTCGTCGTTGACCACATAGCCGTCGCGGACCAGTCCGTCCTGGCCGTGGCTGGTATAGGGATCCAAGGCCACGTCGCACATGACGCCGATTTCGGGGACCTGGGCCTTGAGCGCCCGCACGGCGCGGCAGACGAGGTTTTCCGGATTGAGGGCTTCCTCGCCGCCCATGGTTTTCAGGGACGCGTCCGTGGCGGGGAACAGGGCGATGACCGGAATGCCCAGTTCCGATGCCCGCGCGGCCCGTTCCACCAGCAGATCGATGGTCAGCCGGAAAACGCCCGGCATGGACGGAATTTCCGTCTCGGTGTTGTCGCCCTCGTGAATGAAGACGGGCCAAATCAGATCGCCGGCCGATAATGTGTTCTCGGCCACCAGTTGGCGCGACCAGGGATGCCGGCGGTTGCGGCGCATGCGTGTGCGCGGAAATCCGCTCTCTGACATCGCCGTATCGTCGGCGGGTGCAACGGGGTCGTGTTGACGCTTGCGGAAAGGCAGGGGCGCGTCGGTCATCGCGGTGGTTCCATGTTTTGGAAATGTTGGCCGAAGTGTACTCCCGCGAACAGTGGCGGGCAACGGCTTGATATACACTTGTATATGCCGGCAGGTCCGCCCGGATCAGGCGATTTTATTGGAATTCCGGGGTTCTATCCCGATCCGTTGACAGAAAACGGAGGGTCCCGTATCACCCATGGGCGGCGGGAGAAAGGCGTTACATGGATTTCACGTTATCAGAAGACCAGCGTGCGTTTCAGGACGTCGCGCGCAATTTCGCGGCCGAACAAATGGCGCCCCACGCCGGGCAGTGGGATGAAGAACAGATTTTTCCCGTCGACGCCCTGCGTGCCGCGGCTGAACTGGGCTTTGCCGGTATCTATGTGCGTGAAGACGTGGGCGGCTCGGACCTCAGCCGACTGGATGCCGCCATCATCTTCGAGGAACTGGCGGGCGGCTGCACCTCGACCGCCGCTTATATTTCGATCCACAACATGGCGTCGTGGATGATCGACAGTTTCGGCGATGACGAACAGCGCGCCAGATGGCTGCCCAAGCTGTGTTCCATGGAGCATTTCGCCAGTTACTGCCTGACGGAACCCGGATCGGGGTCCGATGCGGCTTCGCTGCGGACCAAGGCCGAGCGCGACGGCGACAGCTACGTCCTGAACGGGTCCAAGGCGTTCATCTCCGGCGGGTCCACGTCGGATGTGTATGTGTGCATGGTACGCACCGGCGGGGACGGCCCCGACGGCATTTCCTGCATCGTCGTCGAAAAGGACACACCGGGCCTGTCGTTCGGCAAGAAAGAACGCAAGATGGGCTGGAATTCCCAGCCGACCGCGGCGGTGATCTTCGAGGATTGCCGCGTGCCCGTGGCCAACCGGATCGGCCAGGAAGGCGACGGGTTCAAGATCGCCATGAAGGGGCTGGACGGCGGGCGCCTGAACATATCGGCCTGTTCCATCGGCGCCGCGCGGGCCTGTCTGGCGCAGGCCCGCGACTATATGGGCGAGCGTAAGCAGTTCGGCAAGCATCTGAACGAGTTTCAGGCCCTGCAGTTCCGCTTGGCCGACATGGCGACGGAACTGGATGCCGCGCGGCTCATGCTGTGGCGCGCGGCGACGGCGCTGGACGAAGCCGACCCACAGGCGACCATGTATTGCGCCATGGCCAAGCGCTTCGCCACCGATATCGGTTTCGAGGTCTGCAATCAGGCGCTGCAGTTGCACGGCGGATACGGCTACATCCGCGAATATCCGATCGAACGTTATGTCCGCGATACCCGGGTGCATCAGATCCTCGAAGGCACCAACGAGGTCATGCGGCTGATCATCGCGCGCAAGATTTTGGCCGGTCAGTCGCTGTAGCTGCGCGAACCGACATCGGATCAGCGAAACCATGTGAAAGCCGCACGATGAGCGATTTGGGTTCCGAAGAAATCACTTTCGACGTCCAGGACGGTCTTGCGCGGGTTCTGTTGAACCGGCCCAAGGCGTTGAATGCCCTGACCCACGACATGTGCGTGCGCTTTCGCGCCCAGTTGACGCAATGGGCCGGGGACGGTGCGGTGAAAGCGCTGGCGATCGCCGGCGCCGGCGACAAGGCGTTCTGTGCCGGCGGCGATATTCGCAAGCTGTACGACGAAGGCCGTTCCGGTGGATCGTATCCGTTCGAATTCTACAGCGACGAATACAAGTTGAACGCCGCCGTCTACCACTTTCCGAAGCCCTATGTGGCGATCCTCAACGGCATCGTCATGGGCGGCGGTGTCGGCGTATCCGCCCACGGCAGTCACCGCATCGTCTCGGACAATGTGATGTTCGCCATGCCCGAAACGGGGATCGGGCTGTTTCCCGATGTGGGCGGCAGTTACTTCCTGCCCCGCTGCCCGGGATCCGTCGGCATGTATCTGGGGCTGACCGGCGCCCGGTTGAAGGCGGCGGACATGGTCTATGCCGGCCTGGCCGAGGCCTATGTGCCGCAAGGCCGTTTGGACGACTTGCAAACGGCTTTGGTGTCGGGGGATGTCGACAGTGCGGTGAAGGCCCTTGCCGAAGACCCGGGTCCGGCGCCGTTGGCCGAGCAGCGCGACGCCATCGACCGCCACTTCGGCCAGGGTTCGGTCGAGGATATCGTCGCCAGCCTGAACGAAGACGATACCGAATGGGCGGCCAAGACCGCGAAGACCATCGCGTCCAAGTCGCCGACCAGCCTGAAGGTGACCTATCGTCAATTGCGGCAGGGCGCGGATCTGGACTTCGACGCCTGCATGCGGATGGAATGGCGCATGGTCAACCGCATCATCGCCGGAACGGATTTCTACGAGGGCACCCGCGCCGTGGTGATCGACAAGGATCAGTCACCCGCTTGGCAGCCGTCCAGCTTATCGGAAGTCCGCGACGAGGACGTCGACGCCTATTTCGCACCGTTGCCGGACGGCGATCTGGTGCTGGACTAAACGGGTCAACACGCAAGAATACGAGATCATTCACGGAGGAAGAGACGGATATGGCGAACATCGGTTTTATCGGACTGGGAAACATGGGGGGACCCATGGCGCAAAACCTGCTCAAAGCCGGTCATGCCGTGAAGGGGTTCGATCTGGTGGCGGAGTCGGTGCAGCGCTTCGTCGACGCCGGCGGCCGGGCCGCGGCGACGGCGGGCGAAACCGCGGCCGACGTGGACGCCATTGTCACCATGCTGCCGGCGGGCAAACATGCGCGGGCGGTGTACACCGGTGAGGGCGGCGTGATCGCCGCCGCGGCGCCCGGCACCCTGATGATCGATTCGTCCACCATCGACGTGGTTTCCGCCCGCGATGTGGCCAAGGCCGCGGTGGACGCCGGTCACGCCATGGTCGACGCGCCCGTGTCGGGCGGCGTCGGCGGCGCCGAAGCCGGCACCCTGACGTTCATGGTCGGCGGCGAGGATGCCGCGTTCGAACGGGCCAAGCCGTATCTCGAGGTCATGGGCAAGAACATCGTGCACGCCGGCGGCGCCGGCAACGGCCAGGCGGCCAAGATCTGCAACAACATGATGCTCGGCGCCGAAATGATCGTGACCTGCGAGGCCTTCGTGCTGGCGGAAAAGCTGGGCCTCGACGCGCAGAAGCTGTTCGACATTTCCTCAACGGCGTCGGGACAGAGTTGGTCCCTGACGACATACTGCCCGGTTCCCGGGCCGATCCCGACATCGCCCGCCAATAGGGACTATCAGGCCGGATTTACCGCGGCGATGATGCTCAAGGACCTGTTGCTGGCCCAGGAAGCGGCGGATGCGGTTGACGCATCCACGCCGATCGGCGCGGAGGCCGCGGCCTTGTACCGGGCGTATTGCGATTCCGGCGCGGCGGAGGTCGATTTCTCCGGCATCATCAAGATGCTGCGCGACATGCGGGAAGGCAGTTAAACCCGGTCAGTCGGTCAGTCGTCGCCCGCCAATTGCACCGGCGGCATGACGCCGCCGAGATCCGACGTGACCCGGCGGGCCAGCAGGGATATCTGCTGGCCCAGGAAGCGAATGCGTTCGTCGTTGATGCGCACCGTCGGGCCAGATACGGACACCGCGGCCACCGGCATGCCGGATTCGTCGAAGATCGCCGACGCGACGCAGCGCAATCCGAGCGCGTGCTCCTCGTCGTCGAAGGCGTAACCCCTAATCCGGGTCTCGGCCAATTCGGCGACGATGACGTCGGGCCGGATGATGGTGCGGTCGGTAACCTTGTCCAGGCCGCGGGTGTTCAACAGTTTGCGGGCCTGCTCGGACGGCATGGCCGCGAGCAGCGCCTTTCCCACCGCCGAACAATGCAACGGCACGCGCGACCCCGGCGTGGCAAACGCGCGCATCATCTCCTGGCATTCCACCTGTGCCAGATAGACGATTTCCGTGCCGTCCAGAGTGGCGAGGTTGACGGATTCGCCGACCTGCTCCATCAACTGGCGCATGTAGCGCCGCGCGATGCCGACGAAGTTCCGGGAACGGGCATAGGCGTTGCCGACGGCGAAGGCCTGCACGCCGATCGACCAGCGATTGCTGTTGCGATCGAAATTGACGTAGCGGTGATGTTCGAGCGTGGTCAGCAACCGGTGCGCCGTGGAAGTGGCCAGGCCGGTGCGTTTGGCCGCCTCGCCCAGGGTCATGCCCGACATTTCACTGGCGACCGTTTCCAGCAGCAGCAAGGCACGGGACAACGATTGCACCTGGGTGCCTTCCGCACCTGTCTTTTTCGCCTTGCTGGCGCGTTTGTTGGTGTTGGATTCAGGTCCGATGACTTCTACCAAAGCCGATTACTCCCAACCTTGTCTGCAAATTCTCTCCCCGCAGGCGGGGTGAATACGCATCTTTTGAACTGCCCCACGCCCTTTATCTAACATCCCACGATACGGAATCCCATTCCGGAATCGTTGACGGTCCACAATGCCGCTTCTACGCTTGTTTAGAATAATCCAAAACAACCAGGGAGGACTCGGCATGACCGATGACACGAAGCAAGCGAATCGCCCATTTCGTGAGGCCGTCGACGGGGTTGTTCAGGCCCGTCGCAGGTTTTTGAAAGGCGCTGCGGCCGTTGGCGGGGCGGCGGCCGTCGTCGGGGCCAGCGACAGATTGGGCTTTCCCTATATCGGCACGGCCAAAGCCGCCGGCACCACGTGGAAAATCCAGACATCCTGGCCGGGCGGCATCGGGCTGGATACCTTCAAGGCCTGGTGCAACGGCATCGCCGACAAGACCGGCGGCGAGTTGGCGTTCCAACCGTTCGGCGCCAAGGACGTGGTCGGTGATTTTCAGCTGTTCGATGCCGTGAAGAACGGCGTGCTGGACGCCATGAACCCGTTCACATTGTATTGGGCCGGGCGTATGCCGGCGGCGGTGTTCCTGAGCTCGTATCCGCTGGGGCCGCGCAATCCGCACGAGTGGGATGTGTTCTATTACGGCCTTGGCGGTCTGGAAGCCGCCCGCGGACTGTTTTCCAAGTTCGGCATGCATTACGTCGGACCCATTCACCACGGCCCGAACATCATTCACTCGAAGGTGCCGATCCGTTCGATCGAAGACTTCCGCGGCCGCAAGATGCGTCTGCCGGGCGGCATGGTCGCCGAAGTATTCCAGGCGGCCGGCGCCAAGACGACGCTGCTGCCGGGTTCGGAAATCTTCCCGGCGCTCGACAAGGGCACCATCGACGTGGCCGATTACGTCGGTCCGGCGATCAACTACTCGCTCGGTTTCCATCAGGTGACGAAGTACATCTCCATGGGACCGCCCGGATTCATGTCGCTCTATCAACCGGTCGATCTGATGGATCTGACGGTCGGTCAGAAGGCCTGGAACGCCCTGTCGCCGCAGATGAAGCAGTTCGTCGAAATGGAAGTGCACGTCTATTCCGATATGCACCACGCGGCGATCCAGAAGGCCGACCAGGAAGCGTGGACGAAGTTCGAGGAGGCCGGCAGCGTCGTCACGCGGCTCGGCGAATCGGACGTCGAGAAATTCACGCAGCTTGCCGTGCCGCGCTGGTTCGCGTGGGCCAACAAGGACAAGGACGCCGCGCGGATCTTCAAGATGCAGCTGGATTACATGATGTCCGGCAGCCTGGGTTATGTCACACCGGGCATGATCAAGGGGCATACGCTCAAACTGTAGGGACGTATTCCATTGCGCATTCAGTGACGCGTCGCGCCATGATGACCGAGGGGGCGCCGTTCCGGCGTCCCCATCGGCCTGCATAATCCCATTCGTTTGATCGATTAGCCGAAACGTTGTTTCCCTATGCCTAGCCTGACGTTCGTACTCCCCCACTGGCTCTATTGGTCGGGCCTGATCGTCTTTCCGCTGATCGCCATGTATGTGGTCAGGCGGCACAAAATGCTGGCTGACAGCCGTAAACCCAATTTGGCTGTCGGTTACATGTTCTGGCTGTGCGGCGGGTTCGTCGGACTGCACCGCTTCTATGCACGCAATCTGTGGGGCGTGATTTACATACCGCTGTTCATTGCCGTCCTGTTCGCCAATGTGGAGGGACGGGATGCCCGCGACGACTTGTCCCGGGCGCGGAACGCGGTGATCGATGTCGAATTCGACGTCGAGCGGTTCGAAAAGGCGGTCCAGGACGAAGCCGAGGGCGCGGCCGAGAAACTGGCCAAGGCCAAGGAAGCCGTGCCGTTGGCCAAGCGGACGCTGACCGACGCAACCGACAACGCCGCGTTTTGGAACCGTGTCAGTGGCGGCGTCGCCCTTGCCATCGCCATCCTGCTGGTCATCGATGCGTTTCTGCTTGTCGGTCTGGTCCGCAAGGTCGCCGACAGGGAAGGGGAGCCGGAAGACGCCGGCGATGAATTCCGCCGGGAAGTCGAAATGGCCGGCACCCACGAAGATCCGGCCATGACCATGCGGACGCCACTCACCCGGCTTATCGACCGGGTCAGCGGTTTTGCGGGCGAATTCGTCAGCTATTGGTCGATCATCGCGGTCTTCGTCTACTACTACGAAGTGGTGGCCCGGTACGTCTTCAATTCGCCGACCAATTGGGCCCACGAAAGCATGTTCCTGATGTTCGGCATGCAATACCTGCTGTCGGGCGCCTATGCCTTGCGGGAAGATTCCCATGTCCGGGTCGATGTCATTTACATGCACCTGCCCGACCGCACCAAGGTCATTACCGACGTCATTACGTCGGTGTTCTTTTTCGTGTTCACCACGACGTTGTTGGTCACCGGTTGGATCTTCATGGTGGATTCCATCAACGTCTGGGAAGTCTCGTTCACCGAATGGGCGATCCAGTACTGGCCGGTCAAGGTGACCATCGCGTTGGGCGCCCTGATCCTGTTGCTGCAGGGTATTTCGAAACTGTTCAAGGATTTCGCCCTGTTGGCGAAAACGGGGAGCTGAGCCATGGGACTCGAAATCAGTATCGGGTGGCTCACCATCCTCATGTTCGGCTCCCTGGCCATCCTGTTGATGGCCGGCCTGCCGCTGGCCTTCGTCACCGGTGGACTGGCCTGCATATTCCTGTTCGTGTTCGGCGATGCGCAGATGCTCAACATTCTGCCGTCGCGCATCTTCCCGTTCATGACCGACTACCAGTTGTCGGCTATTCCTTTGTTCATTTTCATGGCGTCCATGCTCGAACGGGCCGGACTGATCGAGCAGATGTTCGATGTCATCTACAAGATACTCGGCGGGCTGCGTGGTGGCCTGGCGTCGGCGACGATCATCGCCGCGACCATCCTGGCCGCCATGGTCGGCGTGATCGGTGCGGCCGAAGTGGCCATGGGCATCATCGCCCTGCCGGCGATGCTGAAACGGAAATATGATCCGCAACTGGCCTGCGGGGCCATCCTGGCGGGCGGCACTCTGGGCATTCTGATCCCGCCGTCCATCCTGGCCATCCTGTTTGCCGTCGTGGCGCAGATGTCGGTGGGAGAGCTGTTTATCGGTGCGGTCATTCCCGGCCTGATGCTGTCGGGAATGTACATCCTGTACGTCACGGCGCGCAGCTACCTCAATCCGAAACAGGGACCGGCCTTGCCGAAGGAGGAGCGGGTCAGTTTCGAAGAAAAGCTACGCTTGCTGAAAGGCATGATCCCGCCGATCGTGCTGGTCGTGCTCGTGCTGGGTGTCATTTTCACGGGTGTCGCCACACCGGTGGAGGCCGCGGGCATCGGTACGTTCGGCGCCCTGGTCGTCGCCGGCCTGTACCGCAAACTGTCGCTGACGGCGGTGCGCGAAGCCGCGATCACCACGCTCAAGGCGTCGGCCATGGTGTTGTGGATCATCTTCGGCGCCAGTGTGTTCGTCGGTTTCTACATCGTCAACGGCGGCCAGCAATTCGTCAGCGAAATGCTGACGGGATTCGGCCTCGGCCCATACGGCATTCTGTTGGTGATGATGATCATCCTGGTCATTCTCGGCATGTTCCTGGACTGGGTCGGCATTCTGCTGCTCGCCGTGCCGATCTTTGCGCCGATCATGAAAAGCCTGTCCTGGGACGGCCTGTTCGGCTTCCCGGGCGTCGACGCGGCCGACGTGTCGCTGTGGTTCGGTGTGGTCTACATGGTCAACATGCAGATGTCGTTCCTCAGTCCACCGTTCGGCTACGCCTTGTTTTATCTGAAAAGCGTGGCACCACCCAACATCACCATGGGCATCATTTTCCGCTCGGCCATCCCGTTCCTGATCCTGCAGGCCATCGGCGTGGCAGTGTGTATCATCTTCCCGCAAGTCATTCTTTGGCTGCCGAGACAAATCTACGGCTAGAGCAGTTCCTCTTTAGATGGAATCCATTCTGTTTCTCGAGCGGCCTGCCCATCCACCAGGAAGACGGGGCAGCGCGATGCGGTGCATCGCGCAAGC